>DASUQC010000010.1:0-112187 GCA_036280745.1 Solirubrobacterales bacterium | reverse complement strand
GCCGGAGCCTCCCCGCTGTCGCTCCGCCGGACATGCCCTCGACTCCCCCCCCGCTTGATCCCCGCGGGGTCGACTTCTCCGGCACCGGCCTCGTCTCGATCTTCCTCCGCCACACGCTCGGCGAGCCGCCGCTCGCCGATGCCACGGAGCGCAACGTCGTCCAGATCGCCGACCCGGCGCTGGCGCCGAAGAGCCGGCCCAGCGACCGCCGCCAGGTCCGCCGCAACCTCGAAGACGGGTACGAGCTGGCGCTGGTCCCCGGGGCCGAGACGACGGCCGCCCAGCGCGCCGGCTTCCTCGACGTCTACGAGCAGACGATGCGCCGTGCCGAGGCCGCCGCCCACTACTTCTTCGGCGCCTCCTACTTCGACCGCGTCCTGACGGCCGAGCGCACCTGGCTCGCCCTCGCGACCGCGCCCGACGGGACGCTCGCGGCCGCCTCGCTGGCCGCGGTCAGCGACGGCTACCTCCACTACTACCTCAGCGGCAGCGCCGATTCGCACCTGCGCGACTCGCCGATGAAGAACGTCGTCGCCCGCCTGGTCGAGCTCGCGCAGGAGCTGGAGCTGCCGCTCAACCTCGGCGGCGGCCTCCGCCCCGGCGACGCGCTCGAGGAGTTCAAGCGGGGCTTCGCCAACCGGCAGGAGACCTGGCGCACCTCGGAGATCGTCTGCGACCCGGACGCCTACCAGCGCCTCGGCGCCGGCCGCGAGGCCGGCGGCTTCTTTCCCGCCTACCGCGCCCCGTAAGGGCGCCGCGCCCTATTCCGCCGGTTCGACCGGGGTCGGCCCGGAGAAGGGGAAGTATTCGGGCGGCTCGCCGCCGTAGCGGCCCCAGGTCGCCTTGCCGAAGGCGCGGACCGCGTCCAGCGTCGCCGCTCCCTCGTAGGTAGGGCAGCCGAGCATGTTGGTCCAGGTCGTCGCCGCCACCGCGTAGGGCATGCGGTCGTTGGGGAAGAGCAGCGTCGCCCCGTACATCGTGTCGTAGAGGCCCTTCAGCTCCAGCTGCTCGGCTTCGGGCAGGTCCGGCGAGTACTGGATCGCCAGCCGCCCGTGCTCGAGCGTGTGCACGAGGTCGATTTCAGCCGGCGTCTCCACGTAGGCCCCGTCGGCCTGCTGGTAAGGCGGCACGACGTGGTCGCCGGAGGTCGGCGGGTTGGTCCCGTACTTCTGCGGCGAGCCGGGCGGGATGTGGTCGTGCCCCTCGTCCCTCAGCTTCAGGCGCAGCTCGCAGCCCGCCCTCTTCGCAGCGGCCGCGAGCTTCGCCACCTGCACCGGCGGCGGCGGCGTCCCGGCCCGGCTGTCCGGTTCGACGCCGTTGGTCGACCCGATTTCGGCGTTGAGGTTGATGTGCGCGTCCCCCTCCGCGGCCTCGCTGTCCTCGCCACCGGAGGCGAGGACGAAGACCAGCACCGCGATCGCCAGCACGACGGTCGAAGCGATCGCGTACCCGAGGATCAGGCGGTTGCGTTTCTGGTCGTCCCCGGGCTCGGCCATCGGCCGGGCAGCTTAGTGACTCGGCTGCTCGGCGCTGCCGGTCAGCGCCGCGGTGTCGCCACGGACCCGTTCCCAGGGACGCGAGGCGCGCAGCGAGCCGAGCACCGCCCGCGTCGCCGGCGCCTTGTTGAGCGCGTAGAAGTGGATCCCCGGCGCCCCGGCGATCAGCAGCTCGGCGCACTGCTGCGCCGCGTAGGCGACCCCGAGCTCGAACTCCCGCTCCGGGTCGTCCCCGGCGGCCGCGAAGGCGGCTTCAAGGCGGGGCGGGATCGAGGCGTCGCAGAGGTCGCAGATCCGCTTCGTCTGGGCGAAGCTGGCGACGGGGATCACCCCGGCGAGGATCGGGACCTCGATCCCGCGCGCCCGCGCCGCCTGCACGAAGTCGAAGTAGACCTGGTTGTCGAAGAAGAGCTGGGTGATGAGGAAGCCGGCGCCGGCGTCGACCTTGGTCTTCAGGTAGGTGAGGTCGGTCTCGAGGTCGGGCGCCTCCGGGTGGACCTCGGGGAAGCAGGCGCCGCCGACCGCGAAGCTCCAGCCGGAGGAGATGAAGGAAGCCAGCTCGGCGGCGCTGCCGAGCCCGCCCTCGGGCTGGACGAAGTCCTCTTCGCCGCGCGGCGGATCGCCCCGCAGCGCGAAGACGTTCTCGATCCCCGCCGCCTCGATCCGGTCCAGGGTCTCGCCCAGGCCCTCGGTCGTCTCGCCGACGCAGCTGAGGTGGGCCATCGTCTCGAAGCCGAGGTCGTCCTTCAGCGCCTTGGTGATCTCGACCGTGCCCTCCCGCGTCGACCCCCCCGCCCCGTAGGTGACGGAGACGAAGTCGGGCTCCAGCGGGGCCAGCTCGCGCGCCGTCGCGTAGAGCTGCGCCGTCGCCTCCTCGCTCTTGGGCGGGAAGAACTCGACCGAGAAGGTCGGAGCCTGCGCGGCGATGATCTCGTCGATCCGCATCCGCTGAGGGTACTCAGCGGCGCTTCAAGCGTGGCGGTCGGCCCGCGCCTGAAAGTAAGCCTGAATCTCCTCGAGGCGCTTGCCCTTGGTCTCCGGGACCAGCTTCCAGCAGAAGATCAGGGTGAGGATGCCGACGCAGCCGTAGAACCAGAAGGCGCCGCTCTGGCCGAGCGCTTCGATCAGCAGCAGGAAGGTGAGCGAGACGATGAAGTTGAAGGTCCAGTTGGCCATCGTCCCGATCCCGGCCGCCTTGCTGCGCACGCTGAGCGGGTAGATCTCGGCGTTGAGCAACCAGAAGATCGGCCCGAGGCTGATCGCGAAGCTGGCGACGTAGGTCATCAGGCTGGCGATCGCCACCACCGAGCCGAGCGTGCCCCCCGCCCCGGCCTCGAAGGCGGCGCCGAGCGCGAACAGCGAGATCACCATCCCGGAGACGCCGATCATCAGCAGGGTGCGGCGGCCGGCCCGGTCGAGCAGGCGCAGGGCCAGCACGGTGAAGGCGACGTTGATGATCCCGACCCCGACCGCGGCGAGGATCGAGCCGGCGGAGGAGTCGACGCCGGTGAATTCGACGATCGTCGGCGCGTAGTAGATGACCGTGTTGATCCCGGTCACCTGCTGCAGGACCGCCAGCCCGACCCCGACCACCAGCGCCGCTTTCACCAGCGGCTGCAGCAGCTCGCTCCAGGCGCCCGGCTCCTCGTCGATGCTCTCCTTGATTTCCTCGAGCTCGCGGTCGATCGTGTCCGGGTCGTCGACGCGGATCTTCGCCAGGGTCGCCCGCGCCTTGAAGTCGTCGCCGGTCATGACCAGCCAGCGCGGGCTCTGCGGCATCCGCCACATCCCGAAGGCGAGCGCCAGCGCCGGCACGCAGCCGAGCCCCAGCATCCAGCGCCAGCCCTCGCTGGCGTCGAAGGCGAGCCCGACCAGGTAGGCGACGAGGATCCCGATCGTCACCGCCAGCTGGAAGAAGCTGACGAGGCGGCCGCGGCTCTCCGGCGGCGCCACCTCGGAGATGTAGACGGGGGCGGCGGCGGAGGCGAGCCCGATCGCGACGCCGATCACGACGCGGGCGATGACCAGCACCTCGACCCCGGGCGCGGCGGCGCTGGCCAGGGCGCCGAGGATGAAGACGCCGGCGGCGAGCAGGATCATCACCCGCCGCCCGTAGCGGTCGGCGGCGGGGCCGGCGAAGGCCGCTCCGGCGACCGCGCCGATCGGCACCGCCGCCACGACCAGGCCCTGGGCGAAGCTGCCGAGGTCGAAGTCGGTCTTGATGAAGAGCAGCGCGCCGGCGATGACGCCGGTGTCGTAGCCGAAGAGCAAACCGCCGAGGCCGGCGATCGCGGCGGTGAGCACGACGTTGCGCCGCGCCCTTCGCGCCGACGCCTCCGTTCCCTCGTTCATCCCGGCCCGGACCCTATACGCCGCGGCCGGACATGCATTGAATTGTCTGAGCGGTTCCTTTACCCCGGACTTTGCGGGATCGCTGCCCTAACACCCCTTGCGCCGGCCGGGACGGAGTGGCTAAGTTCGCTCTGCGACCGGGAGAGACCGGGCCCCGCGGAAGCCAAGCGGGGAGCGGGCTCGAAGGTGGCGTGACGAGCTTCTAAGCGCGAAGGCTACGCGCGAGGCAGGCACCGAGCGTCATCCCCGGTCGCGTTTGCGTTCCGGTTGCGATGTACCGCTAGGCGGCGAGGAGGCGTCCCCCGGCGCCGTCCGATCCGCCGCCTAGCGTGCGCGCTGGCCTTGGGAGACCTGCCCCTCCCGGCCCGCGACCGGGGCGCACCCCCGGGAGTTGGGTGTCGCCGCGATCCCCGGACGTCTCGCCGCGACTAGCCCGCCCGCTCCCACTTTCACCTGCGAGGATGGCGCGATGAGCGAGGTCCGCTACGAGCGCGTCGGCGCGGCGGCGGTGCTGACGATCGACCGGCCCGAGCGCCGCAACGCGGTCGACGCGGCGACGGCGGCCGGCCTGCGGCGCGGCTTCGAGGACTTCGAGGCCGACGCGGAGGCCCGCGTACTCGTCCTCACCGGCGCCGGCGGCGAGGCCTTCTGCGCCGGTGCCGACCTGAAGGCGATCGACCTCGACGTCGACGACCCGAGCGGGCCGATGGGCTTCAGCCGGCTGAAGCCCTCGAAGCCGGCGATCGCCGCCGTCGACGGCTGGTGCCTGGCCGGCGGCCTCGAGCTGGCCCTCTGGTGCGACCTGCGCCTCGCCACCCCGCAGTCGACCTTCGGCTTCTTCGAGCGGCGCTGGGGCGTGCCGCTGATCGACGGCGGCACCCAGCGGGCGCCGCGCGTCCTCGGGATGGGCCGCGCCCTGGAGCTGATCCTCACCGGCCGCCCGGTCGACGCCGAGGAGGCGCTGCGGATCGGGCTCGTCAACGAGGTGGTGCCGGCCGGCGCCCACCTCGAGCGCGCCCTCGAGCTGGCCGAGCGGATCGCCGCCTTCCCGCAGGAGACGATGCTCGCCGATCGCCGCGCCGCGATCGAGGGGGCCGGCCTGCCGCTGGCCGAGGGCCTCGCCCTCGAGCACCGGCTCGGGCGCGAGACGCTGGCGGTCGCGGTCGAGGGAGCCGCCCGCTTCGCGGCCGGCGAGGGCCGCGGCGGCAGCGGCGTCTGACCCTCCGTGTTGGCTGACTCGTGTTTCAGCCCTCGCGGGCGACCCGGCGCATCTCGTCCTCGGCCGCTTCCGGGCCGACGTAGGGCATCAGCACCGCGAACACCAGGTCGGGCAGGATCCGGCGCAGGTCCGGCCCGCGCCCGGCCCGGACCTCGTCGAAGATCATCGAGGTGGCGCCGCCGATCGCGAAGCGCGCGGTGTCTGCCGGCAGCTCCTCGCCCTGGGAGGAGAAAGTGCGGCCTTCCTCGAGGAAGTAGGTGAAGCGGCCGAGCGCCGCCCGGTAGCGGATCCGCGCGTCCTCGCCGACCGCGGTCACCTCGACCATCGCCATCCGGGCGATGTCGTGCTCGCGGGCCAGCAGGTCGACCAGGGCCCGCAGGGCGGCGACGATCCGGTCCGGCCAGGGCAGCCCGCCGGCGCTCTCGAAGGCGGTCGAGACGTGGGCGACGAGGACGTCGATGACGGCGTCGTAGGCCTCGAGGAAGCACCCCTCCTTGCCGACGAAGGTCGCCTCGAAGGTCTCGCGGCTGACCCCGGATGCCTCGACCACGTCAGCCGCGGTGGTCGCCTCGTACCCTTTGGCCGCCGCGACCCGGACCATCGCCTCGAGCATGCGCTCGCGCTCTGAGCGGACCGCGTACGCTTTGGGTAGCGCCTGGCTCGCTCCCATCTCCGAGTGTGGATTCGAAGTCCGTGAATCCATCCCGTCCAGCGTAAGGCAGTCGCGGCGACGTGTCCAACCGCGCCTATGCTTGCGGCGATGAAGATCGGAATAGTCGGTCTCGGGTACGTCGGCCTGCCCCTCGCGGTGGCCTTCGCCGAAGCGGGGAACGAGGTGACCGGGCTCGACCTCGACCCGGCCAAGGTGGAGGCGCTGAACGCCGGCCGCAGCTACATCGAGGACGTCCCCGACAAAGTCCTGGGGCCGCTCGGCGAGCGCCTGCGGGCGACCTCCGACTACGCCGAGCTGGGCGAGTGCGAGGCGGCGATCGTCTGCGTGCCGACCCCGCTCACCGTCTCTCGCGAGCCCGACCTCACCTTCCTGCTCGAAGCGGCCGAGTCGCTGGCCGCGGTGCTGCGCGCCGGCCAGCTCGTCGTGCTCGAGTCGACGACGTACCCCGGCACCACCCGCGAGCAGCTGACCCCGATCCTCGAGCGGTCCGGGCTCACGCACGGCGAGGACTTCTTCGTCGCCTTCTCGCCGGAGCGGATCGACCCCGGCCGCACCGACTACACGATCAGGACCACGCCGAAGCTGGTCGGCGGGATGACGCCCGCCTGCACGGAGCGCGCCCGTGAGCTCTACGCGCTGGTCTGCGACGAGGTCGTCGTCGTCTCCTCCCCCGAGGCGGCCGAGCTCTCGAAGCTGCTGGAGAACGTCTTCCGCTCCGTCAACATCGCCTTCGTCAACGAGCTCGCCCAGCTCTGCGACCGCCTCCGGATCGACGTCTGGGAGGTGCTCGACGCCGCCTCGACCAAGCCCTTAGGCTTCATGCGCTTCGACCCCGGGCCGGGGATGGGCGGGCACTGCCTCCCGGTCGATCCGTTCTACCTCGGCTACCGGGCCAAGGAGCAGGGCTTCTACCCGGAGTTCATCGAGCTGGCCGGGAAGATCAACCAGGCCCAGCCGGCCTTCTGCGTGGAGCGGATCGAGCGCTTCCTCAACCAGGCATCGAAGCCGGTGAAGGGCTCGAAGGTGCTCGTGCTCGGCGCCGGCTACAAGGCCGGCAGCGGCGACACCCGCGAGTCGCCGGCGCTGACCATCCTGCGCCTGCTGCGGGCACTGGAGGCCGACGTCTCCTATCACGACCCCTTCGTTCCCGAGCTGGCCGAGTTCGACCTCGCCTCGGTCGAGCTGGAGCCGGCCCTGGCCTCGACCGACCTGGTCGCGATCGTCACCGCCCACCCCGGGATCGACTACGCGGCGGTGGTCGCGACGGCGCCGCGGACGATCGACTTCCGCGGCGTCACCCGCGACCTCGACGCGAAGAACCTGGAGCGGCTCTAGAGCTGGGCCTCCGCGGCCTGCATCTCGGCCCGCGCCCGTTCGCCGCCGAAGTAGGGGAGGACCGCGAAGTACATGAACTCCGGGAGCAGCGCCTGGAAGCCGCCGGTGCTGTTGGCCAGGCGCGAGTGGATCAGAGCGTGAATGCCGGCGGCGATGCCCTCGCCGGCGATCGTCGGCGGGGTCTCACCGTCGGCCGCCTCCTCGCGAGCGCTGTCGAGGAAGGCGTTGATCCGCTCCAGCACCTCCGCCCGTTTCGCCAGCGCCTCCGGCCCGGCCGCGTGGACTTCGACGATCAGCGCCCGCCCGATGTCCGGCTCCGCTTCGAGGAAGCCGAGCAGCGCCGTCAGCCCGGCGCGCAGCTGGTTCGCCCACCCGTCCTCACCGGCGGCGGCGGCGAGCACAAGTCCTTCGACCCGTGCCACGCCCGCTTCGAAAGCGTGCAGGAAGCACTCGTCCTTGTCGGCGAAGTTGTCGTAGAACGCCTGCCGGTAGACGCCGGTGCGGTCGAGGACCGTGCGCACGGAAGTCTGCTCGTAGCCTTCCGATCCCACCGCCTCGAGCATCCCGTCGAGGATCGCCTGCCGCTTCGGCGCGGTCACGAGCTCTAGTTCGGGAACGTTGCGAGTTCGGGGCCTGTCCCCCGAAACGCCGGCCCTCTCGACCCCTGCCAGGGCCTCGGTGTCGGCGCGCTTTCCCATTTACCCCTTCCTGCGGTTGATTTGGGGAAACCGGATGTCTGGCTTCCGGTACATTAGCGGTATACCGCGGTTTCGTCCACCTTGGAATCCCGAGAACATCGAGGTACTCTGGCGTTCGTGGCCGATCACGCTTCGACGATGCGACCACCTCCGGGTCGTCATCCTCTCCCCAAAGAGTTCATCGCCCAGCATCAGCGAGCGCGCATCATCACGGCCCTGGCGGAGGAGACGGTCGAGAAGGGCTACCGCGCCGTCACCGTCGCCGACATCGTCCGCCGCGCGGGCATCGCCCGCAACACCTTTTACGAGAACTTCTCCTCCAAGGAGGACTGCTTCCTCGCCGCCTCGGAGTTTGCGGTCAAGGAGGCGCTGCGCCGCGTCGTCGACGCCGCCACCAAGGTCGAGAGCTGGCCCGCCCGGGTCGACGCCGGCCTCGCCGCCTTCCTCCACTACGTCGCCAGCGAGCCGGCCCTGGCCCGCACCTGCATCGTCGAGGCGCTCTCTGCCGGCCCGGCCGCGGTCGAGCGCTACGAGCGCTCGATTCAGGCCTTCGTCCCCCTCTTCCGCCTCGGCCGCAAGGTCTCGCCGCACGGCGACGAGCTGCCCGGGACCCTGGAGGAAACGATCATCGGCGGCATCTTCTGGATCCTCTACCAGCGAATCATCATGGGCCAAACGGAGCAAATCGAGAAACTGCTCCCGGAGCTGGTGGAGTTCTCCCTCACGCCCTACATCGGTGCCGAGGCAGCGAAGCGGGCGGTGGCCGAGCAGTCCTCAGCCGCGGACGGCTGAGCTCGAGATGGTGGGGATCGGGGGTCCCGTGACCTAGTGCTCGAAACCGAGGCTCGCACCGCGTCCTCCTCGGAGCGGGCGAGACTGATCGAGGCCCTGATCGAGGTCGCCGCGGAGCGCGGGTACGCGGACACCACGATCGAGATGGTCTTCACCCGCGCGGGGCTCGACCGGCCCGCGTTCGACCGCCACTTCCGCGGCAAGTACGACGGCTTCCTCAGCGCCTGGCAGGAGATGAACGAGGAGTGCATGCTGACGGTGATGCACGCCTACGAAAGCGAGCAGGACTGGCCGGACCGGCTGCGCGCGGTCGCCGACGCCGTCGTCGTCTCGCTCCGCAACGATCCCAGCCGGGCCTGCTTCGCGGTCGAGGTGCTGGCCGCCGGCGACGCCGCCCGCGCCCGCCGCGACATGACGATGCGGGTGATCGCCTCCTTGATCGACGCCGGCCGCAAGGAGATGGAGGACCCGGAGTCGGTCCCCCACACCACCGCCGAGGCGCTGGCCGGATCGGCCTACGGCCAGGTCTACGCGAAGGTCGTGCGGGGGAACACCGAGGAGCTGCCGGATCTGGTCCCGCAGCTGATGTCGGCGGCCGTGATGCCCTACCTGGGGGTAGAGGCGGCCCTGGCGGAGCTGAATCGAAAGTCGAATTATCCAGACCGGTATCGTCGCCCTGTGGCCTTTGCGAACTCGTCTGTAGGGAAAGGTGAGGAGGAGTACCCGCCCGAGCTTTCGCGGCTCCCTCCCGGCCGCCACGGCCTCCCCCGCGAGTTCGTCGCCCACAACCAGCGCGAGCGGCTGATCGCCGGCCTCGCCGAGGCGATCGCCGAGAACGGGTACGCGGGGACAACCATCGCCCATATCACCCGCCACGCGGCGGTCTCGCGGCGCACCTTCTACGAGCACTTCGCCAGCAAGGACGAGTGCTTCGTCGCCGCCTACGACACGGTCATGGCCGAACTTCGCGAGCGGGTATCCCAGGCCTTCGAGCAGGAGGCCGACTGGCCGCACGCGGTCCGCGCCGGGATCGCCGCGATGCTGCACTTCCTCGCCGCCGAGCCCAACCTCGCCCGCCTCTGCATGGTCGAGGCCCTGGTCGCCGGGCCGGTCGTGGTCGAGCGCTACGACGCCGCGATCCAGAGCTTCGTGCCCTACTTCCAGGGCGGCCGCGAAGGCCGCTCGCCCGAAGTCCTCGCCCGCCTCTCGGCGACCACGGAGGAGGCGCTGGTCGGGGGGATGATGTCGCTGATCTCCCGCCGCATCATCGCCGGCCAGGCGAGCGAGCTGGAGTCGCTGCTGCCCGATCTCGTCGAGTTCACGCTCACCCCATACCTGGGTGGCGACGAGGCAGCCAAGATCGCCCGCGAGGACTAAGCCGGGAGATCCTGGGACGACCTTGGCGCTTGCCGAGGCGCCGGGGGCGACGGCGGTGGCTAGCGCCACCTGGGTCGCGGCCTAAGCCGCTGGCGCCGCCGTGCCTACCCGCGCCTCGCGATGTTTGGCCAACATCTTCCAGCAGACTTACACACCTCTAGCAATAGCGCAAGACTTTCTGAACAAACGGCTCGGTTTTCCGAAAATTTGCTCAGCTGGCGGGTGCCGTCGAGCCCTCGGAGCGCAGCTCCAGCCACGCCTCGTCCTCGCCGAAGTAGTTGAGGACGACGAGGTGGCAGAGGTCAGGCAGCAGGCGGGTCACCTCGCCCGCCCGCCCGGCGCCGATCTCGAGCACCAGCGATTCCTCGATCGCCCCGACCATGAACCCGGCCGTGGTCGGCGAGGCCGAGGGCAGCGCCTCGTCGTCCTCGCGAGCGCGGTCGACCGCGGCGACGAAGCGCTCGACCGCCTGCTGGTGCGCCGCCCAGGCGCGGCCGCGGGCGGCGCGGACCTCGAGCAGCAGCGCTTTCGCCAGCAGCGGCTGCTCGGCGACGAAGCGCAGCAGCTCGGTGAGCGCGGCGCGGAAGCCGAGCCGCCAGCTCGGCTCCCTCGCGCCGGCCTCGAGGACGTCGTCCCGCAGCCGCGCGGCGGCCTCCTCGTAGGCCTGGGCGAAGCACTCGTCCTTGCTGCCGAAGTGGCGGTGGAAGCGGTCGCGGCTGATGCCGCTGCGCTGCGCCACCTCCTGCACGGAGGCGGCCTCGTAGCCGTGGGCGCCGACCGTCAGCAGCATCGCTTCCAGCACGCCCTCGTCGCCGCTGCGGTCGGGGATCGCCTCTTGCCAAGAGCGAACGGCGCGGAGTGTGCGCGGCCCTTCCACCCGAGGTACTGTAGCCCATATTTGGGAACTTGCTTCACCTTATGTACTGACCTCGTACCAATGGGAACCCGCGCTATCCTGGAGGGGTGCGAGCCCTGCCCGGAAAGGCTTCTCGGCAGCCTCCCGGCCCCCAGCCGGTAACTCGCACGGCTGCCGCCGCCGACCAGCGCCGCCGCATCCTCGAGGCGACCGCCGACCTGGTCGCCGAGCACGGGTACCAGGCCGCGACGATCGAGGCGATCGTGCGCCGGGCCAAGGTCGGCTACGCGACCTTCTACAAGTCCTACGGGGACAAGCAGCAGTGCTACCTGGCCCTGCTCGACGCCGCCTACGGGGTGACCGTGCACCGGGTGCGGCGCGCGTATGACCGCGAGCAGGAGTGGCCCGACCGGGTCGCGGCGGGGCTCGGGGCGCTGTTCGAGACGATCGCCGAACACCCGAACGTGGGACGGGCCTGCGTGGTCGAGGCGCTGACCGCCGGCCCCGAGGCGGTGGCGAAGCACGAGGCGCTGCTGAAGGAGTTCATCCCGCTGCTGAAGCCAGGCCGCGAGCTCAACCCGCGGCGGGCGCAGCTGCCGGACACGCTCGAGGACACCCTGGTCGGCGGCGTCCTCTGGGTTCTCAACCAGCGGCTCGTCGCCGGCGACGCGGAGGCGCTGCGCGGCCTGCTGCCGGAGACGATCGAGTTCGTGCTGCGCCCCTACGTAGGCGAGGACCGGGCGGCGCGCGAGGCCGAGCTGGCGGCGTCGGGCTGAAGCGCTAAGAGACGCTGCCGCGCGGGACGACCCACCGGGTTGGTTGGTCCGTGACCGAGGCGATCAGCTCGAAGTCGGCGTCGTAGTGGAGGACGGTGAGGCCGGACCGCTCCGCGCATGCGGCAGTGAGGAGATCGGACAGCTGCACCCCGCGGTGCTGGGACCGCTCTGCCAGGGCTGCCTGCACCTCGAGCGCCCGACCCACGCACTCCTCGTTCAACGGTGCCCTCGGCATCCCGGCCAGCGACTCGACCGTGGCTCGGTAGTCCTCTCGGCTCCTGGCGCTGTAGAGCGTCTCCAAGTCGACGGTTCCGCAGGTGGCGACCTGTCCCTGGCGCAGCAATGGATCCAGCACGTCGCGAACCTCAGCCCGGGTCCGGCGACGAGCCAGGGCGCTCGTATCGACCAAGAACGACGGCATCCGAATGGCTAGGAGCGCCGCCAGGCGCCTTTCATGACCTCGGGGTCGTCGAGCTCTAGCGCCCCGGAGTCGAGCAGCTCGAGCAGCTTTTCCCGCTGCCGCCTTTTGACGATCTCATCGAGGGCCGCGTCGACGGTCTCGGTCATCGTCTTCGTCCCCAGGATCTCTTTTGCGGCTTTCACTTTTTCCATGTCGATCTCCAATGAGGTCTTCTGTCTGGCGATCGCAATCACTCCCAGCATATATCGGTTCCACTCAGGTCCAATAGAAAGATACAGAGATTTTGCTATCTCAGGAATTTCGTCACTTTCACCCCTAGTCTCTGCACATGCCCGAGGAAGAACTGGGGCCTCTCCCCGCCGGCCGCCACGGCTTCAGCCGCGAGCAGGTCGCCCACAGCCAGCGTGAGCGGCTGCTCGCGGGGATGGCGACGGCGGTCGCCGCGCACGGCTACGCCGAGGTGACGATCGCCCACGTCACCAAGGAGGCGAAGGTCTCCCGGCGGGTCTTCTACGAGAACTTCGAGAGCAAGGAGGAGTGCTTCCTCGCCGCCTTCGACGCCGTGGTCGGACACGTCGGCGCGCTGGTCGCGGAAGCGGTGGGGGCGGCGCCCGACTGGCCGCACCGGGCGATCGCGGCGGCGCGCGAGGTGCTCGCCTTCCTCGCAGCCGAGCCGGACCTGGCGCGGCTCTGCCTGGTCGAAGCGCAGAGCGCCGGCCCGGCGATCTCCGGCCGCTTCCACGCGGCGGTCCGCGGGCTGGTGGCGCCGCTGCGGCTGGGCAGGGAGGAGCGGCCCGAGGCGGAGCGGTTGCCGGAGTCGACGGAGGAGTCGACGGTCGGCGCCCTCGTCTCGCTGGCGAGCCGCAAGGTCGCCGCGGGCGAGGCCGCCCAGCTCGAGGATCTTCTCCCCGACGTCGCCCAGTTCATCCTCGCGCCCTATCTGGGGCCCGAGGAGGCGGAACGGCTCTCCGCCGCGGCCGCCTAGCGGCCACCTTCCGGTACCGGCACGTACCGGGTCGGGAACCGATCTGGGAACCAACCTTTTCTTTTGGGAACTCCTCCTTGACAACCCCCTGACGGGGTGCTTCACTGGCGCTGCTTGGCGGTACGACTAGCACCTTCTAGGAACTATCCACACCCACCAAGCGACATCAGGGAAACAGGAAGTACAGGGACAAACCGAGCCTCAGGGAAGCGCCGCTAAGGGAAGTGGCCGGCAGAGGGGCTCACGGGACAAGGAGAAGACTTTGAAGCTCTCGAGACTCCGCGAGCACCTCGGAACGGCGGGACTGATCGTCGCGATCGTGGCGCTGTCCGTCGCCCTCGCCGGCGGCGCGATCGCAGCCAACGGCGGCGCGGGCGACGGCAAGGCCACCGCCTCGGCGAAGGCAAAGAAGGGACCACGTGGCCCCAAGGGCCCGAAGGGCGACCCGGGACCGCAGGGACCGCAGGGACCGGCTGGGCCCGCAGGCGCGAAGGGCGACAACGGCTCCGCGGGCTCGAATGGAAGCAACGGCTCCAACGGCGCGACGGGTCCGACCGGCAGCGCCGGCGCTGCCGGAGACGACGGCAAAAGCGCCACGGTGACCCCCTTCGACGGCGAAACCGAACCGGGCGGCGAACCGTGCAACGAATTCGGCGGCCTCGAAGTGGAAGTCGAAGACTCCGGCGAACTCAGCATCGTCTGCAACGGCGAAACCGGGTTCACCGACGTCCTGCCGCAAGGCAAGACCGAGGCTGGCGCCTGGGCCGCATTCGTCGCTGCCGAAGGGTTTTCCTTCACGCCGATCTCGTTCAATATCCCGCTCGCGGACGAACCGGAAGTGGATATTGCGCCCGACCCCGATTGTCCCGGCACCCTTGGCGAACCCAAAGCGGCCGAAGGGCACCTCTGCCTTTACGTCACCGAAAAAACCGCCGGTGTGACCGAAGGACCAGAAGTATCAAAGCCTGACGCCGCTGGGCCGGGCGCCCTGCCGATGGGTGCTCTCGTCTACGTGGGAGGTACTCCCGGCGCCTACGCCTTTGGAACCTGGGCGGTGACTGGAGCGTCTTCTGAACTCTGAGTAACGAGGAACCCGGCCCGCCCAGAGCGCACCGGGTTCCTCGAAGGCCGGGATGAATTCGACAGTGAAAAGAGACGAGGGTGAGATGAAAGCATCGGGGAGCGCGCAACGCAGCCTGACGGCGACGCTGCTGGCGGTCGGAGCGGCCTCTGTTCTACTCCTGAACGCCGCAGCAACCGTGCGGGCTGCTGAGCCGTTCCCTCAGTTCGCTCAGATCTGTCCCACTGGTGAAGCCGGTGGGCAGTGCGCGCAGGCATCCGGCCTCGCCAGCTCGCCGATAAACGGCAACGTCTTCGAGGTCGACGCACGGAACAATCGGGTCCAGGAGTTCACGCCCTGGGGACAGTTCGTCAAGGCCTTCGGATGGGGAGTCGTCGCCTCCGGACCAGGCAACAAACCGCAAAACGAGATTCAGCAGCTCACGGTGTCGGCCACCGGAGGAACCTTCAAACTTAGGTACGGTATCCCTGCCTCGTTCACCGCGGCGGAAACTGCCGCCATCGCGTTCGAACCAGGGATAAAACCTACGGCGGAAGAATTGAAGGCGGCGCTCGTTGGCGCCCCGTTCCCCACCCTGACGGATCCCTTCCTTTCAGAAGACCTAAGCGTCTCGGGACCAGCTGGCGGACCCTGGAACATCGAATCCACGGGCCGGTATGCCGATACCGATTTTGGCGGCGGCTCCTTCGTGCTCGAAACGAAGAGTGAAGGGCTTTCCGGCGGTGGAGCTTCGGCCACCCTTACGGTGACCCAGGACGGCGGAAATTACGAGATCTGCGTGCCTGCGGACGGAGACGTCTGTCGTGCGGGCTCACCCGGCTCACACCCG
Organism: Solirubrobacterales bacterium; assembly: GCA_036280745.1. Taxonomy (GTDB): domain Bacteria; phylum Actinomycetota; class Thermoleophilia; order Solirubrobacterales; family 70-9; genus VAYN01. The sequence goes on along the minus strand of DASUQC010000010.1, from coordinate 97,297 downwards.
GGCCAGTTTGGCGGCAATCCGGGCAGCAACATTGGTCCACAGGGAATTGCGGTCGACTCCTCTGGAAATGTCTATGTCGTTGACCGAAAAAATCATCGAGTGCAGAAGTATGGCTCCGCTGGAACCTTTTTGCTGATGTTTGGTGGCAGTGTTAACCAAACGACTGGTGAAGACCTCTGCACGGCCGCCCAAATCGACGGGGGTGACGTATGTGTACCGGGAACCATTGGAACCCCTGGGCCGGGAGAAGGAGAGTTCGGGACTTGGGCTAGCTCTCTGGGCGTCCTAGGGGACTTCATAGACGTCGGGCCGGACGACACTGTCTATGTGGGTGATAGCAACCGCATTCAGCACTTCAGTTCCGAGGGTGTGTTCCTCGATCAGATCAGCGGTGCCGTTGCTGGAGAGATCGTCCAATCGTTGGACATAGGGCCAAAAGGCGAACTCTACGTCACCTTCGTAGACGCGTCCGCGAGCACCAATGTAGTTTCAAAGGCGAACGTGCGCCACCTTAATTCAAGTGGGACCGAACTCGGTCAGCTGACCGTAGCAAATCCACGTGGTCTCGCGACCGACTCCGAGGGCAACCTATATGTCGTTGACACGAACTTCTCGCTCGAACAGTCGAAAGTCCTTGGGTTCACCGTGGCCGGGTCTGCAATTGACCTCAACCCCGATGCGCCGAGTCTTGGTGTCGGCGAAGGGGTGCTTAAAGAAGGTACGGGGATCACCACGACCAATGCTCCGACCTGCGGCCTTACGTCGCCGACGCTGACCGTGGGGAGCTATTCAGTCTTCGGGTCAGACAACTCCATAAACATCTATGGAGGGACGCCCGACCCCGACATCTGCCCTCAGCCGAAAGTACCACCGACCATTCTCACTCAGTTCGCTGCATCAGTTGACACTGAGAGCGCAACGCTGAAGGCTCGCATCAATCCCCACTTCTGGCCCGACACCCGCTATTTTGTCGAGTACGGCACCGACAAATGCTCCGACGGCAACTGCACGTCGACCCAGCCGACGCCGCCCGGGTCGTTGCTTACGGCCGAGGTCCTCGATGTAGGCGTGTTCACCAATGCAGTGGTGCTCACGGACCTGCAGCCGGGGACGAGGTACCACTACCGGTTTGTTGCCGACAGCGACGGCGGCGATCCGGTGGTCGGCGAGGAAGGTACGTTTATCACCTCACGAGGCCCAAGTTCAGAGGCAGGCTGTCCCAACGACCTGTTCCGCACCGGTCGCTCGGCGGCACTGCCCGATTGCCGCGCCTATGAGCTCGTAAGTCCGTTCGATAAAGGAAGTGGTGACGTCGCCAGAACCTTCGACTACAACCTCACTCAGGCCGACCTTGCTGGGCTGCGGATGAGCTTTAGCTCCCAAAGCGCGTTTGCGGGACCGGAGGGAGCTCCGCTGTCAAGTCAGTACCTGGCTGAACGCCAGAGCGATGGCTGGGCGACCAGGTCGATCTCGCCGCCGCGGAGTGTTCCCACGCTCTATCCCCTCGGGGCGGCAACCGAAGGGCATCTCTTCAAAGCCCTCTCGGCCGACCTTTGCAGCGGCTGGGTTCTGCAGGACAATCCCACGCTGCTTACCAGCGCGGCGCCTGTGGGGGTTCCGAACCTCTATCGCCGTGACAACTGCGGCAAAGAGGGTTACGAACTGATCACATCGAGCCCCCCGGCCGGCTTCTGGACGCTGCCGTATAAGACCTTCTACTTTCCAACCGTCCAAGGATTCTCTGACGACTCGAGCCGAACTGTGTTCCGTGCGAATGCAGCGCTCGTGGCCTCGGCGGGTGGTCCGCGGGCCCCCTTCTCATGTTTCGTAGCCTCGGATGGAGGCTCGATTTCCTACCGGTGGCTGCGCGACGGCGCACCGATCGGCGGCGCTACCCAGTCGACCTACACCTACGTCGCGGCCGACATCGGAAAGACTCTTCAGTGCCAGGTGACGGCGACCGCGTCGGGGAGGACGAGCATCGCCGCGAGCGAAACCGTCCAGGTCGTGCCGGCTCCGCACGTCGCCCCGCCGAATCCCGGCGCTGCGGACGGCAGCCTCGCCATCGCCGGGACGCCGTCAATCTCCGGTCTACCCGAAGTCGGTGCCACCCTGACCTGCAAACCGGGGCCCTGGAAAGGCGACCCGAGCTTCAGCTATCAGTGGCTTCGGGACGGGAGCGCGGTTGCGGGGGCCACGGAAGCCACCTATGAGGCGGCTCCCGCCGATGACGGAGCGGGCCTGCAGTGCCGGCTGACCGGGACCAACGCCGGCGGCTCCGCGGTTGCTTTCAGTCGCAGCATCGCCATCGGTGACCCGGAGCCTGCGATTCCACAGCCGCGAGCTACCACGCACGCCAACTTCCAGCTCTATGTCGCGTCTGGGAGCGCCCTGCGATTGGCGAGCGTCTTGCCGAACGGCGCGGCAATCTCAGGCGAAAGTGCGTCGGCCGGAACCGCGTGGTCGATCGGACAGGCAAGCAACGCTCGCGAAGACGCCGTCTATCGGGCTCTGTCCGACGATGCGGAACGGATCTTCTGGACTGCCACTGTGCACAAGTCTCCTACGGAGAACGGCACCGGGCCGGGGAAGCTCTACCTTCGCCTTAATGCGATGGAGCCGCAGAGTGCGATCTCGGGCGGCAAATGCACCGAGATCACCAAAGCCTGCACGATCTCGGTCTCGCCATCAGACGCCGCGCGCTTCGTGTCCGCCAACCCGCAGGGCTCCCGGGTGGTCTACATGACTGGCGTCTCCGACCCGGCCGAAGGTCTTCAGCTCTTCACCGGCGAGGTCGATGTCTCGGGGGGCGAACCGACCATCAGCTCGGAGCTCATCGCCGCAGGCGTCCGCGGCGTGATGGGGGCCAGCGAAGACGCGAGCCGCATCTATTTCGTGTCGCGAAACGTCCTGTCCAGCGAGCCGAATGACCGGGGCGACGAAGCTGTCGTGGGTCAACCGAACCTCTACTTCTACGAAGAAGGTGCAGACGTCGACTTCGTTGCAACCCTCGCTGCCAACGATGCACGGGAAGGCGAAGCCAGGCCAGGACAGCTGTCGGCTCCCTCGCCGGTAGCCGTGGGTCCAAATCTGCGGACCTCTCGGGTCAGCCCGGACGGACTGCACCTCGCCTTCACCTCGGTCGCGAATCTGACGGGCTACGACAACAGCGACGCCACGAGTGACGAAGCGAACGCGGAGGTCTATCGCTACGCTGCGGGAGCGGGCGGGGACGCCGGAGAGTTGCTCTGTGTCTCCTGTAACCCAAGTGGCGCACGGCCGTCGGGTCGACTGGTTCACGGTGGCATAGCCGGTCCCCAGGACGACCTCTGGGTGGCCGCGATGATCCCGGGCTGGAACTCCGAGTACCAGCCAACCCGCGCTCTTGCGAACAACGGCAAGCGAATCTTCTTCAACGCCTACGACTCGCTGGTTCCCGGTGATAGCAATGGGCGTGCAGATGTGTACCAGTGGGAGGCGTCTGGCGAAGGAGGCTGCACGGAAGAAAGCTCGGCATTCAGCCAGTCAAGCGAAGGCTGTGTCCGCCTGATCAGCTCCGGCCAGGGGTCCGACGACGCCGAATTCCTCGATGCCACCCCAAGCGGCTCCGATGTGTTCTTCAACACCTCGGCAGACCTGGTAGCGGGGGACTACGGCCAGCGCGACGTCTACGACGCGCGGGTCTACGGTGGGTTCGCCTCACGCACGTCTCCCGGCCAGGGCTGCCAGGGCGACGCTTGCCAGCACCCGCTGGCTCCGCCGCAAAGCGTTACGCCTGCCTCAGCCAGCTTCTCCGGCCCGGGCAATGTTCGACCAGCGCCGTCGCGAAACCGCTGCCCGAAAGGCCGTGGCAAGGCGAGGAGGGGAGGCAAGACGGTGTGCGTCAAGAACCGCAAAGCCGGGAAGAAGAAGCACTCCAGGAAGGGTGGGAGAGCCGGCGCCGGCACGAAGGGGGGTGCACGATGATCCGGCGCACCGTGCTCCTGCTCCTGCTGGGGGCGTTGGGCACCCTTCCCGCTCCCGCGCAGGCCGCCTTCGGCCTCAGAGACCTAGACGTTGCTTTCGAAGGAGCAGATGGGAGCATGGCCGTGCAGGCCGGTGACCATCCCTTCCAGATGAGCACGACCGTGGCTTTCAACACCCGGGTCGACGAAGTGCTCGGCTTCGAGGTCCCCGACGAGGAACCACGCGACATCGTGATCGCCCAGGTGCCTGGGTTCATCGGCGATCCCAACGCGGTGCCGCCCTGTGCGAGCGTGGACTTCGCGGTTCAAAGTTGCCCGGTCAGCTCCCAGATTGGGGTCGTCGACATCGAATACCAGGTACCAGGCACCAGGGAGCTCAAACCCGTCTACAGCCTCGCGCCGCCTCCCGGCGTGGCGCTGACCATCGGTTGGCACGTCTCTGCACTGAATGTCCCCGTCACCGTCAACGCCAGGGTGAGCGAAACCTACCCCCACAACGTCGTTGCCTCGCTGCAGAACATCCCCAATGTGGTGCCGGTCTACGAGTCGGTCGTCACTCTGTGGGGTGTGCCGGGCGCGAAAGCGCACGACTCCGAACGGATCGGCTGTGGAGGGAGTGGCGGCTGCTCGACGAACATCGCCGCCAAGCCGTTCCTGACCCTGCCGCGAGCCTGCGAGGGCCCGCTGCCGACCACATTCGAGGCCGCCTCCTGGGCGGGTTCAACCGACACGGAGACGATCCTCACCCACGACGATGCCGATCCACCCAACCCGCTGGGAATGATCGGCTGCGGCAACCTCAACTTCGCCCCGACGATCGCGGCGAAGCCGAGCTCGAAAGCGGCCTCGTCGCCGACCGGCCTCGACGTCTCGCTGACGGTCGAGGACGAAGGGCTGACCAACCCCGATGGGCAGGCGCAGTCGGACGTAAAGGAAGCGGTGGTCACCCTGCCGGAGGGGATGACCGCCAACCCCTCGGTGGCAGAAGGCCTGGCTGTGTGCAGCGAGGCGGAGTTGGCGAGAGAGACTGCCTCCTCGCGACCGGGCGACGGTTGCCCTGAGCAGTCGAAGATCGGCTCGGTCAGGGTGAAGACGCCTTTGCTCGACGAAACCCTCGACGGCGCCCTCTACCAGGCCGAGCCCTACAACAATCTCGCCAACGATGCCCTGATCGGCCTCTATGTGGTGATCAAGAACCCGAACCTGGGGATCGTCGTGCGCCAGCCGATCGAGGTGAAGGCCGATCCAGTGACCGGCCAGCTGCAGGGAATCGCCAAGGACATCCCCCAGCTCCCCTTCTCGAGCTTCGAACTGGACTTCCGCGAGGGCGCCCGCTCTCCCCTGATCAGCCCTGAGCGCTGCGGCACCCACACGGTGAAAGCAGTCCTGACTCCGTGGGCCGGCGGCGCACCTGTGACTTCCACCTCCACCTTCGACGTGATCGCCGGACCAGAAGGGCGCCCCTGCCCGACGGGAGCCACCGCTCCCTTCGAGCCGGGCTTCGAAGCGGGGACCCGCAACAACAACGCCGGCTCTTACTCGCCCTTCGACATGCGCTGGACCCGCCGCGACGGCGACCAGGACATCACCCGCTTCTCCGCCAAGCTGCCGCCGGGCGTGATCGCGAAGCTGGCCGGTGCAAGCCAGTGCCCGCAGGCATCGATCGACGCCGCGAGGTCGAAGACCGGCCTCGCTGAGAAGTCCTCTCCCAGCTGCCCGCTCTCCTCAGAGATCGGCAGCGTCATCGCCGGCTCGGGGGTCGGCTCCGAGCTCACCTACGTCCCCGGCAAGGTCTACCTGGCGGGTCCTTATAAAGGCGCCCCGCTCTCGGCGGTGGGAATCGTCCCCGCGGTAGCCGGCCCCTTCGACGTCGGCACCGTCGTGACCCAGCTCGCCCTGCGGATCGACCCCAGAAGCGCCGAGGTATCGGTCGATGGCTCATCCTCCGATCCGATCCCCCACATCCTCGCCGGCATCCCGCTGAAGGTGAGAGACATCAGGGCCAACGTAGATCGGCCGAACTTCACCTTGAACCCGACGTCCTGCGACCCGTTTGCGGTGGGAGCGACGCTGTGGGGAAGCGGCAACGATCTGTTCGGAAGCGGCGACGACAACCCGGTCGGCCTGTCCACCCGCTTCCAGGCGGCAAACTGCGCCAACCTCGGCTTCAGCCCGAAGCTGACCCTCAAGCTGAAGGGGGGGACCAAGCGCGGCGACTTCCCCGCCCTCACTGGCACCTACGTGCCGCGCGCAGGCGACGCCAACCTCGCGGGCCTCGTCCTGCGCATGCCCAACTCCGCCTTCCTCGAACAGGCCCACATCGGCACGATCTGCACCCGCCCGCAGTTCGCCGCCAAAGCCTGCCCACAGGCGGCGATCTACGGGACCGCGAAAGCCTGGACCCCGATCCTCGAGGCGCCCCTGGAAGGCCCGGTGTATCTGCGCTCCTCCAACAACCCGCTCCCTGACCTGGTCGCCGACCTGCGCGGTCTGGTCGACGTCGAAGCGGTGGCTCGGATCGACTCCAAAGGCGGCGGGATCAGGGCGACCTTCGAAGGAACCCCCGATGCACCGCTCTCCAAAGTCGTGGTCTCGATGCGCGGAGGCAGGAAGGGGCTGATCGTCAACTCGGTCAACCTCTGCGCCAAGAAGCAGCGGGCCAACGCCGCCTTCAGTGCCCACAACGGGCGGCGGGCGACGCTCAAGCCGGTGCTGCAGGCGAAGTGCGGCAAGCCCAGGAAAGGACGCGCGCGAGCGGGGCGCTGAGCAGGGGAGGGGGCTGATCAGCCCCCGCGGAGAAGGGCAGGCAGGGGGTTTAGATGGCGATGCGCATCGAAGAGGTCCGCGGTGACTTGGTCCGCGGGCTGCGCAGATGCCAGCCCGAGATCGAGCAGGCTGTCCTGGTCCGCGTTTATGGGGTCTGCGACCCCGCCGAGGTCAAAGACCCCCTCTACACCGAAGGTCTGCGGGCCGCGGTCACCGTTGCGATCCAGCACGGGATCGAGGCCTTGGAGCGCTCCGAGGGCACCCCGCCACCGATCCCCACCCTGCTTCTCTCCCAGGCCCGCCTCGCCGCCCGCTGCGGGGTCAACCTCGACACCGTCCTGCGCCGCTACTTCGCCGGCTACAGCATCCTCGGCGACTTCGTCCTGGAGCAGGCCGAGCGGAGCGGGATGGCGGGAGGAGCGGCGCTGAAGCGCCTTTTGCGAACCCAGGCCGGCCTCTTCGACCGCCTCTTGGCCGCGGTCAGCGAGGAGTACGAGCGCGAGGCCTCTATCCCCGCCTCCAGCGAGCAGCGCCGCGTAACCCTGGTGCAGAGACTGCTCGACGGCGAGCTGCTCGACCCGCGCGTGCTCGGTCCGGAGTTCGGTTATGAGCCCGAGCAGTTCCACGTCGGGCTGATCGCCTTCGGGCCCGACTGCAGCTCAGGGCTGCAGGAGGCCGCACGGTCTCTGGACCTGCAGACGATGGCGGTGCGCCGCGGCGAGGACACGACCTGGGCCTGGTTTGGCTCACGCCTGCGCTTCGGGGTCGGCGAGGCGCTCGCCTCCCTCGGCGCCCAGACCTGCGCAGAGCTCGCCCTGGCAATCGGCGAGGTCGGTCAGGGTCCCACGGCTTGGCGGCTCAGCCACCGCCAGGCGCTCGCCGCCCTGCCGATCGCCCTGCGCCGCCCCGGCACCCCGGTCCGCTACGTCGACGTCGCCCTGCAGGCCTCGATGCTGCGCGACGAGGTCCTGGTCGACTCGCTGCGCGAGCTCTACCTGGTGCCGCTTGCGCAGATGCGCGACGGCGGGGAGATGGCGCGCCTCACCCTGCGCGCCTACTTCGAGGCCGACCGCAACGTCTCTTCGGCGGCGGAGGCGCTGGGGGTGAGCCGCTCGACCGTTGCAAACCGGCTGCGGGCGATCGAGAAGGCGCTCGAGCGGCCGCTCAGCACCGCCTCGGAAGAGCTGGCCGTGGCGCTGCGCATCGACGAGCAGGACCAGTTCATCACTGTGCGCGGTTAGCGCGCGCATTCGAGCCACATCGACCACAAAACGGATCGACCCCGGTGGAAAGGTGCGTGGAGGGGATCCGGCCACCACGGCCGGGTGAAACTCAACCGATTCCGGCGCCAGTCATTGCCGGAAAGGGAGGCAACACATGCAACGCACCAAGAAAGTGGTCGCGGCGCTCGCCGCGGCAATGGCACTGGTGGCGATCGCGGGGGCGCCGAGCGCCTTCGCCGGGTACTTCTCGGCCACCGCGGGAAGCACCGGTTATACCGCGAACTCGACCGCGCAGGACTTCAGCCAGCCGGGCGGGATCGTCGGCAACTGCGCGAGCGGCGGCGGGTTCTCCGGGACGGTCGCCAATCTCGACGAGCAGCTCGGCGCCGTGCCGGCCGACATGAACTGCACCTCCAGCAGCGAGGGAGCGGTCAGCTGGAAATGGAACGGCTGCAAAGTCACCCTGCAGCCCGGCAACGACGGCTCCCCGCTGAACGGGACGTTCTCGATCGGCGGCTGCGGGACGGTTCAGGTCAACAGCGCGAGCTGCGAAAAACGGATCTCGCCGCAGGGTGGGACGGCCACCTTTACGAACGAAGGCGGCTCGGTCAAAGCCACGGCTTCGGCCAACCTCTCGTACACGGTGGTAAAAGCCGGCGGGAGCTGCAAAAACGGAACCCTCACCTACACCGGCAAATGGAACGTGGCGCCCAGCTCGGGTTCGCTTTCGGCGCTCACGAGCAAGGTCGGCATCTCTCTCGAAGAGGGAACGTTCACTGCTCAGACGCCGGCCTACCCGGTCAATGTGAGCGGCGGCCAAGACGCGGCTGACCAGCACGTGCTGACCCTGGCCGGCGGCCGGGCGCTGAAATGCGCCACCGCCGATCTCAGCGGTCAGCTCGCCGGTCCGTCCTCGACGCTTGCGCTTGCTCCACAGTACGCGGGCTGCGCGATCCACGTCGGCGCCGGCAACCTGCCGGCCACGGTCAACTCGAGCGCCTGCGACTATCAGGTCGCTGCGGCCGGCACGCTCGGTGTCGCTTGCGACAGCGAAGCAGACGCGATCGTGATCACCGCGTTCCAGAACGCGACCAAACAGGCCGAAGGCGTTCCGCTGTGCGTCTACCGAGTCTCCTCGCAGTCGGGGGTCTCGGGTGTCGGAATCAGCAACGTCGGCGCGGGAGCCGAAGCAGCTATCTCGCTCGATTTCGGCGTCACCAACCTCGCCTACTCACGGGTCACCGGCAACGCCGTGAACTGCGGCGAAGCCAAAGCCAACGCCGCCTACCAGGGCACCACTGTCCTGAGCGGAGTTATGGACTAGGTCCGAAGGAGATGAGCCGCGGGCCGGGTGCCCGCGGCTCATTCCCCGCAGGCCTCGCTAACCGGGGCTCGTTCGCGGAGAATGGCCGGGATGTCTGGCGACGAGCGATCCCAGCGGCTGCCCAGCGGCCGCCACCGACTCCCAGACGACCTGGTCGAGCGCAACCAGCGCGAACGGCTGGTCGCCGCGGTGGCGGAGGCCTGTGCCGAGCAGGGATACGCGGAGACGTCGGTCGCCGACCTTGCCAAACGGGCGGGCGTCTCCACTGCGACCTTCTACAAGCTCTTCGGCGGCAAGCTCGAGTGCGGGCTGGAGGCGCACCGGGAGCTGCTGGAGCGGCTGCTCGAGGAGGTCGACGGCGCCTGCGGCGAGGCGGAGGGACGCGAGGCGAAGCTGCGGACGGGGATCCGTACTGTCCTCGAGCTCTTCGCCGCCGACCCGCCGACGGCGCGGCTGCTGACGGCCGAGGTATTGGCGCTCGGCCCGGCAGGCTCGGAGCGCAACGACGCGGCGATCGCCGCCTTCGCGGAGCGGTCCGGAGCCGGGTGGCCGCTCGCCGCCGGCGCCTCGATGCTGATCGGCAAACGGGTCATGGCGGGCGAGGCGGCGCGGCTGCCCGAACTCGAGGATGAGCTCGTCGCTCTGTTGAGCGCCTGACCTCCGCAATTTCCGCCTGTTTCGATTTTTTCCGGTCAATTTCTTGACTTCGGTCGGGCTCTTACCCGAACATACGTTCGTATGGAGATCGCCTGCGTCATCGATGGTCGCTTGGCGACTCCTACGTGCCCGGGTCGCTCCGGGGGGCTGCGGCCCGGGCGCCCTTCGCTTCCCGATCCGGTCGAGGCGGCGGAGAGGACGGAGGCGATGGTGCGGCGCCTCGAGGAGATCGGGGCCGCGGTCGAGAGCGAGCGGCCGGGGGAGGCCTTCTTCGCGCTCGACGGGTTACGGGGGATCCACGGTGGGGACAGCGCCGGGGTCCTGGCGGCGGTGCGCGGGGCGGTCGGGCGGGAGGGGCGCGTCGGGGTCGCGCCGACCCGCCTGGCCGCCTTCGCCGCCGCCTGGAAGTCGCCCCGCCACCTCAGCGGGCCGGCCGGGGCGACGGTGGTGCCGCCGCGCTCGCTGCGCGCCTTCGCCGCGGCGCTGCGAGTCTCGGTCCTGCCGCTCCTGCTCGACCCGCCGCGCCGCGAGGCGGACGACCTCGTCGTCGCCCTGGAGCGGCTGGGGGTGGAGACGCTGGGCGAGCTGGCCGCGATCTCCGCCGACCAGATGGCCGACCGCTTCGGCGCCCTCGGCCTCGAGGCGCTGCGGCTGGCGCGCGGGGAGGAAGAGCCGCTGCGCCCGCGGCACCCCCACGAGGAGCTGGCCGAGCGGGTCGAGCTGCCGGAGGGGACGGCGGGCAGCCAGCTCGACCGCGCCCTCGGCCTGCTGGTCGACCGCCTGCTCGCGGCGCCGCTGCGGAAGGGGCGGACGCTGCTCGGCCTCCGGCTCGGCGCCGTGCTCGCCGCCGGCGGCAGCTGGAGCGTCGAGCAGGGCCTCGGCCGCCCGAGCGCCTCGGCCCGGGTGCTGCGCTCGGTGCTGGCGCCGCGACTGGAGTCCCTGCCCGGCCCGGCGACGGAGCTGCGGCTGCACGCGGTCGGCCTCGGCCCGCCCGCCGTCGACCAGCTCGCGCTCGCGGTCGGCGGCTCGGAGCCGCGCCGCCGCCTGCTCGGCGCCGCGGTGCGCGAGGTCCGCTCCGCCCAGGGCACGGAAGCGCTGCTCAAGGTCCTCCCCGTGGCCCCCGACTCGCGGGTCCCCGAGCGCTGGGCGGCGCTGACCGCCTTTCCGGAGCTTTAACCGGGGCTGGGAGGAGAGCTGATGGGACGGCAGGCCTTGGAGGGGAGTGCGCTTCAGACGACACGCGACAAACCAGATGAGGCACTACAACTTTGTAATCACGACCTTCCCCGACGACTGAGATGCATTCCGACTACGACAAGGAAGCAAACGCGATCGCGATCACTCTGGTGGATAGCGCTATTGCGGACCGGGCGGACCAGCGACACAAACGGGCCATCGTCGCCCTTCGAGACGGAGAGCCCGTTTCATTGGAGCTTCTCTATCCCAACCTCGGAATCGACGAGCCGCTGCGCGCGGTGGCCGAGCGGTACGAGCTCGACCTCGAGACCCTCACCGCCGCCGCCACGGCTGCTCTTGCCGCCCCCGATCGTGCTGTCACCGTCGAGGTCGCGGCGCGATCCACCATCTGACCTGAGCTCGCAGCGAGCCCGGTAATGCCCGGGCTGCGGCGCCTTTACACCCCGAGGAGCGTGAGCGTGGAGGCCGATCGCGCCGGCGTGCCGCGCGCGGTCGACGGCGTCGCGGTCGAGGCGGTGCGCGAGGAGTGGCGGGTGGAGGACCGCTGGTGGACGCCGAAGCCGCTGCGCCGTCGCTACTTCGACCTCGCGCTCGCCGACGGCAGCTCCGCCGCCGTCTTCCGCTGCGTCTCCAACGGCCGCTGGTACCGGCAGCGGGCCTGAGCGCGGCCGTGCCCACCCCTCCCTACATAGAGCTGCACGCGCACTCGGCCTTCTCCTTCCTCGACGGCGCCTCGACCCCGACCGAGCTGGCCGGGGCCGCCGCCGCGCACGGCTACCCGGCCTTCGCGCTCACCGACCACGACGGCGTCTGGGGCTCGATGGAGTTCGCGGAAGCGTGCCGGGGGCTGGGGGTGCGGGCGATCTTCGGCGCCGAGCTGACCGTGAGGCTGGAGGGGGAGGCGCCGGCGCTCGCGGACGGCCTCGCCCACATCACCCTGCTGGTCGAGGACGCGACCGGGTACCACAACCTCTGCCGGCTGCTGACCGCCGCCCACGCCCACACCCGCGACAACACCGCCCGCACCGCCTCGCAGGCGTGGGCGACCCTGGCGCAGGTGGAGGAGCACGCCGAGGGGCTCGTCTGCCTCTCCGGCTGCGCCCGCGACGGGGCGGTGGGGGGCGCCTTCGAGCGCGGGGAGACCGAGCGCGGCGAGCGGCTCGCCCGCCGCCTGCTCGCCGCCTTCGGCCGCGAGCGCTTCCGGGTCGAGCTGCAGCGCCCCTACTGGCGCCACGACCGCGCCCGCAACCGCTGGCTCGCCCTGCTCGCCTCCCGCCTCGGCGTCCCCTGCGTGGCGACCGGCAACGTCCACTCCCACCATCCCGGCCGCGCCGACCTGCAGGACGCCTTCGTCGCCGTCCGCCGCGGCGAGATGCTGGAGGAGTGCGAGCCGTTCCGGCGCGGCAACCGCAGCTCGGTCCTCGCCGCGCCGGCGGCGATGGCGCGGCGCTTCGCCGAGCACCCGGAGGCGGTGGCCGAGACGCTGCGCCTCGCCGAGCGCCTCCGCTTCGACCTGACCAGGGAGCTCGGCTACCGCTACCCGCGCTCCGAGGAGCCCGGCGCCGACCGCGACCTCGCCGGGCTCTGCCACCGCCTGCTCGCCGAGCGCTACCGCGACGAGCCGGCGCGCGGCCGGGAGGAAGCGACGGCGCGCCTGGAAGAGGAGCTGGGGACGATCCGCCACCTTGGCCTCTCCGGCTTCTTCCTCCTCCACCACGAGCTGCTGGAGCTGGCCCGCGAGGTCGCCGCCGAGGTGCGCGGCCGCGACTCCGCCCGCGCCGTCCTCCCGCCCGGCCGCGGCCGCGGCTCCAGCGTCGGCTCGATCGTCTGCTTCCTCACCGGCCTCTCCCACGTCGACCCGGTCAAGGCGAGGCTCTTCTCCGGCCGCTTCCTCAACGACGAAATCTCATCGGTGCCGGACATCGACCTCGACTTCCCCCGCGACGTCCGCGAGGTGCTGATCCCGCGCATCCACGAGCGCTACGGCGCCGACCGCTCGGCCCTGGTCGCCGCCTTCCCGACCTACCGCCCGCGCGGCGCCGTCCGCGACCTCGGCAAGGCGCTGGGGCTGTGGCCGAGCGAGATCGAGAAGGTCGCGCGCACGGTCGGGTTCCACGAGTCAAAGGGCGAGCTCGCCCGCGACGCGATCGCCTCGCTCGGCGCCGAGCGCGCCGCCTCGCCCGGCTGGCAGGCGCTGCTGCGGCTGAGCGGGGAGGCGATGGGCCTACCCCGCCACGCCTCCCAGCACTCCGGCGGGATGGTGATCGCGACCCAACCGCTCGTCGACGTCTGTCCGGTCGTGCCGGCGGCGATGGAGGGGCGCCAGATCGTCCAGTGGGACAAGGACTCCTGCGCCGACGCCGGCTTCCTCAAGATCGACCTGCTGGGGCTGGGGATGCTCTCGGCGGTCGAGCGCTGCGTCGAGGAACTGGAAGAGACGCGGGGGGAGCGGCTCGACCTCTCGCGGATCCCGCTTGACGACGAGCAGACCTACGAATCGATCCGGGCGGCGGAGACGACCGGCGTCTTCCAGATCGAGAGCCGGGCGCAGATGCAGATGCTGCCGCGCACCCGCCCCCGCAACCTCGACGACCTCACCGTGCAGGTGGCGCTGATCCGGCCCGGTCCGATCCAGGGCGGCGCCGTCCACCCTTATATAGAGCGCCGCAAGCGCCAACGCGAGGAGGGGGACGCCTTCCGCGTCCCCTTCGAGCACCCGGCGCTGGAGCCGGCGCTGCGGGAGACGCTGGGGACGATCGTCTACCAGGAGCAGGTGCTGGAAGTGGCGATCACATTCGCCGGCTTCAGCTCCTCGGAGGCCGAGGGGCTGCGGCGGGCGATGAGCCGCAAGCGCTCCGAGCAGGCGATCGAGGAGCACCACCAGCGCTTCCTCGCCGGCGCCGCGCGGATGCACGGGGCGAAGCCGGCGCTGGCGGAGCGGATCTGGGAGAAGATCCAGGGCTTCTCCGGGTTCGGCTTCCCGAAGGCGCACTCGGCCGCCTTCGGCCTGCTCGCCTACCACTCGGCCTGGCTGCGCGTCCATCGCGGTCCCGAGTTCCTCTGCGCGCTGCTGAACGAGCAGCCGATGGGCTTCTACCCGCCCGACTCGCTGGTCCAGGAGGCGCGCCGGCGCGGCCTGTGGATCGCCCGCCCCGACGCCAACCGCAGCCGCGTCCTCTGCCACGTCGAACGGGTGCGCGGCGGGCCGACGGTGCGAATCGGCCTCGGCTACGTGAAGGGGGTGGCGAGGGAGGAGATGGAGGCGCTGGTGGCGGAGCGCGAGCGCGGCGGTCCCTACCGCGGCGTGGCAGAGCTCGCCTCGCGCTCGGGAGCGGGGCAGGCGAGCCTGGAGCGGCTGGCCTGGGCGGGGGCGCTGGACGAGGTCCCCGCCGGCAGCAGCGACCGGCGGGGGGCGCTGTGGCGGGTCGGGGTCACGGCCGCCGGGCAGGGGGTCGGCGCCAGCACCCAGCTGGCCCTGCCGCTGGAGCCGCCCGAGCCGCCGCGGCTGCAGCCGCTGGGGGAGTGGGAGAAGACGGTTGCCGACTACGGCTCGACCGGGATCGCACTCGGCAAGCACCCGCTGGAGCTGATGCGGCCCGAGCTCGACCCGGCGCTGGCCCGCAGCACCGACCTCGAGCGCCTCGACGACGGCAGCGGGGTCGAGGTCGGCGGCATGGTCGTCGCCCGCCAGCGCCCCGAGACCGCGAAGGGGATCGTCTTCATGACGATCGAGGACGAGCGCGGGACCGTCAACCTCGTCGTCCCCAGCCAGGTCTACGACCGCGACCGCCCGACCGTGCGCGGCGCCGCGATGGTCCGCGCCGCCGGCCGCCTCGAGCGCCGCGAGGGCGTCGTCAACGTCCTCGTCTCCGCGGTCGAGCCGCTCGAGCGCAGCGAGCGACCGCCGCGCCCGGACCGCCGCAGGCTGGCGATCGAGGAGCTGCGCGCCGTCGCCCCCGCCGTCCACAGCTTCGGCCGCCGCGGCCGGTAGCCGGGCGCTGCCATCATCACCGGAACGGGTTCCTTGTCCAACCACCGGAAGAGGCGAACGATGGCGATCACCGAGTACGAGGCGGGGCAGATCGAGGCGGCGAACGCGAGCGGGAAGGCGCCGGTCGTCTTCGTCCACGGGCTCTGGCTGCTGCCGAGCAGCTGGGACCGCTGGGCGGGCGTGTTCGAGGAGGCGGGCTACGCGCCGCTGACCCCGACCTGGCCTGACGACCCGCTGACGATCGCCGACGCGCGCACCGACCCCGGCGTCTTCGCGAAGAAGACGCTGGGCCAGGTCGCCGACCACACCACCGAGGTGATCGAGGCGCTCGACCGCAAGCCCGCGATCATGGGCCACTCGACCGGCGGCCTGCTGGTGCAGATGCTCGCCGGGCGCGGCCTGGTGGCGGCGACGGTCGCGATCGACCCGGGGCCGTTCCGCGGCGTGCTGCCGCTGCCGCTCTCGGCCCTGCGCTCGGCGAAACCGGTGCTGGCCAACCCGCTCAACCGTGGCCGCGCGGTGACGCTGACGCTCGACCAGTTCAAGTACGGCTGGGCCAACGCGCTCTCCGAGGAGGAGGCGAAAGACCTCTACGAGACCTTCCACGTGGCGGCCCCGGGGGTGGCGCTGATGCAGATGGCGAACGCCAACCTCAACCCGTTCACCGAGGCGAGGGCCGACACCCGCAACCCCGAGCGCGGGCCGCTGCTGATCATCAGCGGCGAGAAGGACCACACCGTGCCCTGGGCGATCGCCAACGCCTCCTACAAGAAACAGAAACGGAACCCGGGCGTGACCGAGATCGTCGAGATCCCCGACCGCGGCCACTCGCTGACGATCGACAGCGGCTGGCGCGAGGTCTGCGACACCGCGCTCGAGTTCGTCAGGCGCTTCGTCTGAGATCAGTACGCGGTGTTGCGGCAGCGGGGGCGGGGGAGCGCCTTGTAGCGGGGGTCGCGCCCGCGGTCCCAGAGCAGCGCGTCGATCTCGGGTGGGGAGAGGCATCCCTCGCTCGCCTCCGCGAGCAGCTCGACCGCGTGCACGGTGCAGGCGCGCAGCTCGACCTCCGCGGGCGAGCCGTGCTCGAGCAGCTCGCCGGCTTCGATCGCACCCTCCAGCGCCGGGTCGAGCCGCAGCACGCCGTCGACCCGGAGCACGTGGGGGACGAGGTTGTCGGCGAAGGCGGTGAGCAGGCCGCGGTCCTCGAAGGAGGCGACGCCGGCGCGGTCGAGGTCGGCGGCGGCGAGCTGGGCGCGCTTGAAGAACGGGACCCGGCGGCCCTCGTACTCGGAGGCGTCGGCAAAGGAGCTCCAGGAGGCGAGGCGGTCGGCGAGCGCAAGCGCCGAGCCATCCGCCGCGTCCACCAGGCGCGCGAAGCGCCCCCCGAGCTCGACGCCGACATGGGCGCCGACGTTGCGCAGCGAGCGGGCGAAGTCCTCCATCAGCGGGTGGGCCGGGTCCTGGCCGAGGACATCGGCGACGTCGGCGGGGTCCAGCTCGATCAGCTCGGTGATGGACCAGGGCCCGTGGCCGAGGAACCGCTCGACCATCCCGGTCTCGACCGTCGAGTAGCCGCTCAGCCCCGGCCGCTTGCGGATCGTCGGCCACCAGCCGGAGCCGAAGTTGATCGCGTCGAGGCAGAGGACGAAGGCAGCGCGGGTCTCGCGATCGGCCTCGCCGAGCGGCGCGGCCGGGTCGCTGTCGCCGGGAGCCTCGGCCTCCGGCAGGGCGCGCGCGTACTCCTCGACGGCGCCGAGCTCGATTTGCACCACGCCCGCCCGCTCCGCCACCCAGGCGCAGGCTGCGCGAACTTCCTCGGAGATCATGCTGGAATCAAAGACTATGGCTGAGAACCAGAGCGCGGTCCGCAGCGCCGGCGCCGCCGACGTCCCCGCGATAGCGCGGCTGCTGCACGACTTCAACACCGAGTTCGACGAACCGACCCCGGACGTCGCGACGCTCGCCGGGCGCGTGCGGCGGCTGCTCGAGGCCGGCGAGGCGACCGTGCTGCTGGCCGGTGACGGGCCCGACGGGATCGCCCTGTTCCGCCTGCGCCCGGGGCTCTGGGCGGAGGGGCTCGAATGCTATTTGCAGGAGCTCTACGTGGTGCCGGCGCTGCGCGGCCGCGGCATCGGCCGCGCCCTGCTCAGGGCGACGATCGAGCGTGCGCGCGAGGCCGGGGCGGCGGGGGTCGACCTCAACACCGGCGAAACCGACACCGCGGCGCGGGGGCTCTACGAGAGCATGGGCTTCACCAACCGGGAAGGCTCACCCGACGGTCCCTCGATGCTCTTCTACGAGCTCGAGTTCGAGCTCTGAAGAACGTGTGGGGGGAGTTCCGCGAAGCCGATGCCCTCGGGCGGGTCGACCAGCTCGGGGTGGAAGAGGTGGGCGAGCAGCTCGGTGCCGTCGACCAGGCGCGGGCCAGGCCGCGAGTAGGTCGAGGCGGCGTCGACGGCGAAGACCCGCTCCGGAGCGAGCGCGGCAATGTGCTGCCGGTGCTCCTCGGCCTGCGCGCGCGAGTCCTCGAGGTACCAGCCGCAGGGCATCGCGACGACGACGTCGGGAGCGAGCTCCGCCAGCGCCTCCCAGCTCACCTCGGGCGACTTCTCCCCGGCCTTGCCGGCGACGTCCTCGCCGCCCGCGATCGCGATCATCTCGGGGATCCAGTGGCCGCCGACGAAGGGCGGGTCGAGCCACTCCAGGGCGAGAACACGCGGTCGCGGCGCTGCCTCGACCGCGCCGCGCACCGCCCGCAGCCGGCGCTCCAGCTCCTCCCGCAGCTCCCGCGCCCGTCCTTCGATCCCGGCCGCCGCGCCGAGCCGGGTCACGTCCTCCAGCACCTCGCCGAGGCCGCTCGGGTTCTGCTGCACGACCCGCGGCCGGCCCGGCAGCCGCGCCGCCACCGCGACCACGTCCTCGTAGGAGACGGCGCAGACGTCGCAGACCGCCTGGGTGACGATCAGGTCCGGGGCCAGCTCGGCCAGCCGCTCCTCGTCGAGGCTGTAGAGGGCCCGGCCTTCGCCGACCACCGACTTCACTGCGGCGTCGATCTCGCCGGCGCTCAACCCCTCCGGCAGCACCGTCGCGGTCAGGTGCGGCAGCTCCCGCGCCGCCGGCGGGTAATCGCACTCGTGGGTCACCGCGACCACGTCCCCGCCGAGGCCGAGCGCGAACAGCATCTCGGTCGCGGAGGGGACGAGGCTCGCGATGCGCATCACACGACTATTTCACCGCCGCGAGGAGGACGTTCTTCGCGCCGACCATGCCCGCTTTGTTGGGATGGATCGGTGCCGCCAGTTCACCCGGCACCAGCGGTTCGACCCACCGCGTCGAGCTGCCTTTGCAGGCGTCGTGGCCGATGCTGGCCGCGTACCAGTTGACCAGGGTCGCTCCGTTCGCCGCAGCCTGCGTCGCCAGCATGCTGTTCAGGCTTTTCTGGGTCGAGCGCAGGTAGGGCACGTCGCCGAACCCGATCGGCATCTGCGGCCAGCAACCGAACCCGGTCTCGGGGAAGATCGCCGGGTAGTTGAGGACGTAGATTTTCGCCAGCGGCGAGCGGGCTTTGATGCCCTGCAGGACCGCCGCCACTTTCGGCGCCGTCGCCGCGATCCTTTCCGCCAGCTGGTCTTTGCCGCCGGAGGCGTATTTGTCTTTGCACGGGGTGCTGAACGGGTTCACGGTGATGCAGTCCTGGGCGACGCTGGAGAACCCGATGTCGTTGCCTCCGATCGTGATCGAGACCACCGTCGTCTGCGCGTCGAGCGAGTTGAACTGCGGTGGGTTCGGCCCGTCGGGGTCGACGTTCTGCGGCTGCGTCATGTCCTCGGTTTGAGCGCCGCTGCAGCTCGCGTCGCGCAGTTGCAGGCCGATCGTCGGCGCCGCCAGGCGCGGGTAGTTGTTGCTCGATTTGAGGCAGCCGAGTGGCAGCACGGGGTTGGGGATCAGCGGCCCGGCGGTGTAGGAGTCGCCGAGCGCGACGTAGTTGGCGGCCCGCGCCCCGGCGGCGCCGACGACGAGGATCGCCAGGGCCACGACGGCGGTGGCGAGCAGTCTCAGGCCCTGCCGAGAGCGGGGCATGGTCAACGTGTTCATTACCTCTCCTTCCAGCTTGGGTGTCCCTGCCCGGTCTCCCCGGCCTTACCCATATGCTCAATTAAGTTAGTTGCAAACCCGCGTGACTATGAGTGGCCGGCTTGACTTACCCAGTTTCGGGTAGGCACAATCGGATCATGCCTCTCCCAAGTGCTCGCCCGCGCCACCTTCTCCCCTCCGCCGTCCTCGCCCTTCTGCTCGCCGCGGTCCTTGCGGCCTTTTCCGCCGCCCCGGCCCCGGCCCACACCCTGCCGGTCGTCTACAACGGCGTCCTCGGCTACGCCCAGACCCACCCGACCGCCAGCCCGCCCGGCGCCAACGACTGGTCCTGCCAGCCGAGCTCCGCCCACCCGCGGCCGGTGGTCCTCGTCCACGGCACCTTCGCCGACATGTCGAACAGCTGGCAGGCGATCTCGCCGCTGCTCCACAACCGCGGCTACTGCGTGTTCGCGCTCAACTACGGCGCCCACAACGGCAGCGGCGCGATCGGCGTCTACGGCGTCGGCGACATCACCCAGTCGGCCCAGCAGCTCGACGCCTTCGTCGACCAGGTGCTCGCCGCCACCGGCGCCGCCGAGGTCGACCTGGTCGGGCACTCCCAGGGCGGGATGATGCCCCGCTACTACCTGAAGAACCTCGGCGGCGCGGCCGAGGCCAACGCGCTCGTCGGCCTCTCCTCCTCCAACCACGGCACCACCCTCAACGGCCTCTTCACGCTGGGCAAATTCTTCCCCGGCGCCAACGGGCTGTTCGGCACCTGCCCCGCCTGCGAACAGCAGGAAGCGGGCTCCCCCTTCCTGACCCAGCTGAACGCGGGCGGCGAGACCGTCCCCGGCGTCGCCTACACGGTGGTCCAGACCCGCTTCGACCAGGTCGTCACCCCCTACACCTCGGCCTTCCTCAGCGGGCCCGGCGTCAAAAACATCCTGCTCCAGAACCAGTGCCTGCTCGACCTCGGCGACCACCTCTCGATGCCCTACGACCACATCGTCGCCGCCGACGTCCTCACCGCCCTTGACCCGGCGCACCCGCCGGGCTTCCTCTGCACCCCGGTGCTCCCGGTCAGCGGCGGCTAGCTTCCTCTCCCCGGTCGCCTGCCGGATGCTTCAAGATGGCGTGGTGGGCACCGCGCAGAGACCCGACCCGACCGAGTCGGTCCGCCACCAGCTGCGACCGCTGTTCGACCAGGTGGTGATCAAGGAGCTCGACCAGGACCGGGTGCGCCGCTCCGGCCTCGTCGTCCCGCCGGGCACGCACGAGCCGCCGCCCGAGCAGGGGATCGTGCTCGCGGTCGGCCCCGGGCTCGACTGGTGGGCCGGCGCCGGCGTCGAGATGCCGGTGCAGCCGGGCGACCACGTCGTCTTCCCCTCCGCCGCCGGCGCCTGGGTCGAGGTCGACGAGGAGCGCCTGCTGGTCTGCCGCGTCACCCAGCTGCTCGGCATCCTCGAGTCGGCCGCGCTGACGGACTGAACGGCCCCGGCGCCTGCTGCGCTAGCGCCCCTTGCCTTTACCCGGCTTCTTCCCTTTGCAGGAAGCCGCCACCACCGGCCGGAACTCACGGGTGCGCCCGTTCTGCGCCGCCATCTTCACCGTCGCCTTCTGCTTCTTTCCTTTGCAGAGGTCGCGGGAGTTGACGAGCAGGCTCTTCTTGCCGCCTCTGAGCTTCAGGGTGAACTTGCTCACGGGGGCGTCGGGGACGAGGTCGAAGCTGTTGCGGATGCCGCCGTTGACGGAGTCGACCCTGCCTGCGAGCTCGATCTCGACCGGCTGGTGGGCGGGGCCCTTGAAGGCGATCACCATGTCTGGGAGCGGGTTGGAGGAGGAGCGCAGGTAGACGGTGCCCTGCAATGGGTAGTCGACCAGGGGGCTGATCGCGGTGGCCTGGCCGTAGACCGAGCCTTTGGGGCAGGCATCGGCGGCGAACTGCACCCTGGTGCAGACCGTCCTGATGTGCTCCTGGGCCAAGAAGATCGAATGGGGCAGGGCGACCGAGGCGCGGGCGATGTTGGCGTCCCCTGGCCTGGCGTTGAGGGTGGCGGTGAGCTGCTGGTAGGCGCCTCTCTTCGGCGAGCCCTTGAGCTTCAGCTTCAGAGATGGCTTGAAGCCCAATTTGTCACAGCCCCCGACCTGGAAGCGGTCACTGACGGTGGCGGTGGCGCCTTTCTCGCCGGTGACCGTGGCCGTGGTGCTCAGTGGTTCGCAGTTGGTCGGGGCGAGGGTGAAGTTGGGGCGGTTGACGTTGACCCGGACCTGCCTGATGTCGAGCGGGATGCCCTCGAGGATGGTCGGGATCGGGTCACTGACGGCGGTGATCTGGGCCGTTGCCGGGTTGACGTTGAGGGCGGTCCTCACAACCACGTTGCCGAGGTCGAAGGGGCCGGTGACCGCCGGGGCGGCGATCGCCAGGCTCAGTGGGGCGCCTTTGTAGGGGCCGGCCAGGTAGGCGCGGCCGGTGTCTAGGAAGAGGGGGTCGGGGCCGGCACCGGCGCCGGTGGTGACCGTTCCTACCTGGGAGGCGGAGGGGCAGGCGGGAGAGGCGATCTGGGCGGCTGCCGTGCCGGGGGCGGTGGGGATCGAGCTGAGGACGGAGTCGGGGCAGTAGGGGACGCCCTTGAGGTAGGCGGTGAGGCCCGGGGGCATGGTGGTGGAGATCGAGCGGAAGCGCTGGGTGCCGTCCTCCCTTGAGAGGTCGAGGACGAAGGGGGTGGTCTTGCCAGCGGTGTTGAAGTCGGCGGGCCAGGCGCGGAGCTTCGGCTCAAGCGCCCCGGAGGGGCAGGCCCCTCCGTTCGGTCCCTGCGTGACCTGGAAGGAAGAGGTGACCTCCACCGGGGGCTGATCGCCCCAGGGGGTCATCCGGGTCTGGATGTCGTAGGTGCCGCAGCTGGGCGGGTTGATCAGGGCCGCGCGGTTGCCGCCGGCGAAGTTGAGCTTGACGTTGGCGATCGGGGCCTGGGGGTTCTCGTCGAAGGAGACGGTCAGGCGGCCGGTGTTGGGGTCGGGGGAGACTTTGCCCGCGAGCTTGATCAGGATGCCCTTGTCTGGGGAGTCGATCACCAGGTAGAGGGCCAACAATGAGTTGAACGGATTGCTTCCCTGCTGGGCGAGGTAGACGGTGCCGTTCAGGGGCTCGTCGAGGATCGGGGTGGTGGCCTCGACCGTGCCGAGCTTGGAGGCGTCTGGGCAGCTCACAGGCTGATCGTTCGGCACGCCACTCTGGGCGATGCCGATCTGATCCAAGGAGCAGGCCTCCTGGCCTGCGGCCGAGGAGGGATTGACCGCCATGCCCTCGGGCAGCAGCACGGTGGTGCCCTTGAGGTTGGCCCCCGCGACGCCTTCCTTTTCTTCCAAGCCCTCGGTCGGCATGGTGAGCTCGACCTGCATCCCGGTTGGGGAGTCGGCCTGGCTGGAGGTGGGTTTGAAGCTGATCGAGGGTTCGAAGTCGACTTCCTCGCAGCCGGTGAGCGGGGGCGAAACGTCTTCAGCGGTGGCGAATTTTCCCGGTTCCTCCCAGCTGTCGGCGGTGATCCTCGTGGTCGGTGCCGGGGCGGTGCAGTCGGTCGGGTTGGTGAGGAAGGGCTTCTCCGTTGCTTCGGGGTCGTCGGCCTCGCGGCAGCCTTCGGGCTCAGGGCCGTTCATGATCACCCCGAAGCTGCAGAGTGCCACCTCGGAGAGAAGGACTTCCGGAGACCTCGGCAAGGGCTGGGTCACGAGGTCGATCGCGTAGTTGTCCTCGGGCCGCAGCTCCGGGTTGAGGGTGAAGGCGAATTCGGCGACCTGGAAGGCGAACTGGGCAGGCTGGCCGCGTTCGGGCTGCATCGCGTAGATCGGGGTCGGCGTGAACTCCGAAGGTGAGACAGGGGTGCTGACGTAGATCGTCCCTACCGCGCTCTCGTCGGGGCAGGCACCGAGGCTCCCTGCCGAGGCGGCACAGATCTCCCCGGCCGCCAGCGGGTTGCCGGTAAAGCCCGCCGGCGTTTCGGTCCGTACCGCTTTCGGCGAGCCGTTCACCGCCTCGGCGAAGACCCCGTCGGCTTCGGCCCGCATGTGGGTGTTGAAGGCGATGCTCGCCCCCGCCGAGAACGGGTGGCCACCGGCCTGCGTGTAGTCGTTGCCAAGCTCGTCGAGAACCTCGATTTCGAAGAACTCGAAGCCGAAGGGGAGCGGGTCCTCCGGGATCGTGTATTCGTCTTCGGCGGTTGCCGGTGAGAGAGCGTTTCCGCCTGAGGCTTCGGCTTTGGTCACGAGCGTGGTCGGCGGCTGTTTGCCCAATGCCACCACTAGGTTCAGCGGTGGGTAGGAGTCCTGTGGGGCCAGCGTGTCATCGCGGCTGCAGGAGGCGGTCGGGGGCAGCGACGATTCCGCTGGAGTTTTTACGCAGCTCCAGCCCGCTCCTTTTACGGTAAAGATGTTGATGTCAGGCCCGGCCGGAGCTTCGAGGCTGAGGGCCACCTCCCCCGAGGTCTGGTTTTCGAAGTCGACGGCGGGGGTCAGTCCCCCTGGGAACCCATATGGGCTGGGTGGAGTAGGCCTAGTTGACCTGGGGGTCGAGACCGCCACTGCTTTCTGGCCCTGTGCGTCTTCGGCCGTCGCTTGGCACTGCAGCACCGAAGGCGGCTCGGTGTCGGCGCTCTGCACGGTGTACTGGACGGTGTTGGCGCCGGGGATCGGGGCGCCGTTTCGCAGCCACTGGAAGCTCCAGGTGATGGCGCTGCCGGCGGTCCAGCCGGAGGGGGCGTTACACGTCAGCGTCGAGGTGGCCGTGATCGCAACGCCGGCTTTCGAGCAGGTGGCTGCCTCGTCCATTTCGATGAACGGCACGGTCGGTTCCCCCGGAGATCCCTGATTGGTCGCCCTGATGATCTCGGCACCAGCCGGGATGCACTCGCCGCTGATTTCCTGTCCGAGACTGAAGGGCTGTGCTCCGGCTTCCAGGATCCCCGAGCCCGAGCAGCTCGCCGGTTTGGAGAGCGTTACCTGGAGGACGTCGGGCGCGGTTTCCTCGACTTTGAATATCGTCGTTTCCGGTGCCACGCAGGTGCCCCCGACCGCCTGGAATCCTTCGAAAACGCCGGCGGTCGCCGTCACCCCGGTTACGACCGTAGAGCCGTTGCTGAACGTGCCGCTACCTTCTGACGTCACCACGTCGGCGAGTATTTTCGAGCCTTCGGTCAGGGTTGCCGTGCCACTCGGCGTCGATGCCATGAGGGGTCCCGCTTGGCCTGGCCCCGAGCTGCCGGTCGGCGGCGCGCTCGCTGGAGGCGGGTCGATCAGGGTAGGCGGCAAGGAGGCGGTCGAGGAGGCGACCGGCGCGTAGAGATTCCCTCCCGCGAGGACCTCATCGGGATCATTCGTTCCCGTGACCACGCATTGCACCGACTTGCCCGCATCGGCGGAGACGGTGGTGTAGGTGCGTTCGGTTGCGCCGGGGATCGGTTCGCCGTTGCGCAGCCAGGCGTAGGCGAAGGTCGGAGGGGGGGTAGCCGACCAGGTCACTCCGTCCTCGGGCGTGCCCTTGCAGGTCAGCTCGGTCGGGACGCCGGCGCCGGCGCTCGCCTCGTTCGAGACCGTCGCTTTGTAGGCGAGGCGTTCGTCGCCGACGTGGGTCGGCTGCGCGGTGCGGGTCAGCTCGAGGTCGAGCAGCGGCTCGGCGGCGGCGGTTGCGGCGAGCAGGAGCGAGGCGATCGCCGTGAGGGCGAGCGCCATGAGGGCCTCGGGAGCGCTTCGGGCCTTCATCGGTTGCCTCCTCGCTTCGTGGCAGCTTGCTTGTCGGGCTTGGCCTTGCCCCTCTTCTCGCACTTGCCCTTGCGCTTGACCTGGCCCTTCTTGCACTTCTTGGGCGGCTGGGTGAGGTTGCCAGAGGGGCCGGTGGGGGGTGAGGGTGCGGGCGGCGGTTTCGTACTCGCCGCCCCCCTGCAACTCCCTTCGACCAGCGGGTCGCAGGCAGGCGGCGCCACCGGTTCAGGGAAGCCACCCCCCTCCCTGGCGACGTAGGCGTCCTGGGCGAGATCGCCATCCCTGGGCAAGAGCGCCGCGGTGGTGGCGAAGACGAACTGCTCGCCGACCGGGGCGACGGCGGGCGGTTCGCTGACCGGGCCGAAGACGGCACCGAGCTCTCCCTCGTCCCAGATGTAGGGATTGACCGCTTCGTCGCTGTCGCCGGGGAGAAGCGGCTCGGCGGTGGCGAAGGCGATCATCTGACCGTCCTCAGAGGCCCAGCGGGTCGCCTCGCCGAAGTTGTATTCGAGGATCTCGGCGATTGCGGGGTTCACATCGACATCGAAGCCCCCGTTGTCAGAGCCCCCTTCCGCCGCCTTGGAGATGCGCTCGATCGTGTCGGCGACGGCGTCGTAGCGGAAGACGTCCTTTGCCCCCCCGTCGCCGTCCTCGGAGGTGATCGGGGCTTTGGAGGCGAAGGCGAGGATGTGCCCATCACCTCCCCCTTCTAGGTCGGGTCCGTAGAGGGGAACTGCGTAGGCGTCGCCGTAGAAGCTGCCTTTCTTGCCCCACAGCCCTCCCCCGTCCTCGGCGGCGAGGGTAGCGATGAATGAGAGCTCCCCGGTCCCCGCCTCGAAGAGGTAGAGGTTGGGCTGTTCGTCCTGGGCCGCGGCGCCTTCGGGGTTGAGGTCAGCGTTCAGCGGGTGCTGGGCGACGAAGTAGGCGCGTGAGCCGTCGCCCGAGATCGCCGTGATCGAGTTGAGCACGTCGGCCGGCCCAGGCCCGTCCCCGGCGGAGACATGGACGATGCGGTCGCCTTCGGGGCGGCTCTCGTCATAGAGGTAGAGATCGCAGCCTTTGGAGGTGCCCAGGGTGAAGAAGCAGGGGTCGGCGCTTGCATCGACGTCGGAGCCGGTCAGTTTGCGGGGGCTCGTGAAGTAGACCTTGGAGGCGTCCGCGGAGGCACCCTGGAAGAGGTCGTCGCCTGCGGCTGAAGGGCCACCGCCTCCCGGTGCGATTTCGGCGATCACCGGGCCCTCGGAGGTCATCGTGCGCTGCATCACCCGCAGCGGGTTGGCGCTGTTGCAGGGAGGTTCTTCTTCTGCCTCGGGGTCCCAGGGCTGGTTGGGACGCGTGCTGAAGAAGATCCGCTGCCCATCGGGGGAGATCGCGCCCTGGTTGAAGATCGCGTCGTCGCCGCCGAGGAAGGTGCCGCAGCGCCCGCCGAAGACGGCGCCGTCTTTGTCGCGGGCGAGCAGTTCGATGGGCTCGCTGCCCAGACCGGAGTTGACCACATAGCTGTTGCGAAGGCCGCCGATCGTCGTTTCGCTGGTCGGGTCTCCGGCCAGGAAGGCGGTCGAGGGGAGGGTTGGGCGCAGGACGCTGGTCGTAAGCGCGGTCGAGCTGCCGTCGAGGAGGGCGTTGACGACCGCGAACTGGATCAGCGGGCTGCCGCTGTTGTCGATCGGCGCCAGTAGCGGCGAGAGCGGCTCGAAGGAGCCGTCGAGCCCGCCGCCGAACAGGCGTGAGGTGCCGATCTGGATCTGCTGTTGGGTGGCACCGAACTGCGTCCAGCGGCTGAGGTCCGGCGTGAAGGTGGCCGGGCCTCCCCACCTTGCCCCGCCGCCGATCAGCAGCGGGTCGCGCGGTGAGGTCGAGGCGATCGCCCAGCCAGCGGCGCCTCGAGTGGCGACGTAGCGGTCGCCCCCGTAGTACTGGTAGCCGGGGGTGTCGGCGAGAGCGGTCTGGATCGTCACTAGGAGCCGCCCTCCATCGCGCGAGAAGGAGGGCAGGATCGCTGGCTGGGAATACTTGCGTACTGGGCTCACCATCTCGACCGCGAGGCACCCTGGCAAGCTCGGGGCGGCCGCCCGGAGAGCTTCGTCCGGGCAGGCGGCCCGCGCCGCGGGCGCCAGGAGCAGGGCCAGGGTGCAGGCGATGCCCAGGGCCCAGCCGGTGTGCTTTTGCATCAGATTCCCCTCCCAGGGTCCCAAGGCGCGCGCCGAGCTTGGTACGCGCGCTTGCAGGATAGCGAACAATTGCGTATCTGTCGTGCATACGAGGGCGGGGCGCCGCCAGACGCCCCGCCCATCTCAGCTAACTCGCGAGGCTTGCCCGCTTGCTAGATCGAGTATGTGTTCACATTTGGCTCCTCGACGTGGAGGAGGCCGCTCACCGTCGTTGTGAGGGCGTCGGGCGGTCCGTTGCGAGGATGGGGGCTCGATTGATTCGGTTGACCTTTTGTTTGGACATGAACGACCACTTCTCCACTCAGTTCGAGTGTGCTGACTGTGTGCGTTTGCGATTTACCTGTGATCTTATGCACGGTGTCCGTCGGTGTGACTGTGATCCATTCGATCGGGCAAAAACCTCCTGTCGGTGTGCTGTGAATGTCGCCGCTTGTAATCTCGACTTCTGTCGTGTCGGGGATTGTGTGCAGCACCCAAGGGGTATTTGTGGGTTGGACATTGTGGATTTGACAGAAGGCCAGGCCACCGGTGCCTTTGCAGTTCGTTGTCGCATCGGTTGGGTGCGGCACGAACGTATCTATGTTGGCTGTTGTTTGTCCAGCCAAGAATTGGACACTTGATGTGGTTTGGCATTCGACGCCACCGATTCCGCTCTGGAATTTGACGTTTGTGCCTGTAAAACCAATTTGTACGTTTTGTTGAATTGGGTTGACGTGTCCGTGCTTCCACGTCGCCGACGCGGCGGTCGGCACCGCCAGCGCGGTAACGGCTGCAAGCGCCGCGGCCAAAATCGCTACTCGTTTCATTTCTGACCTCCGGTTTGCCCAACCGGGTCGACGTAACAGTGTCGAGGCCGGTTGGAATTGGCGTTGGTCCCGGCAGCTGGCTCGCCGCCGAGAGCTCAACTCGTCCCGCACACTCTTAGTCGACCGTGATCTACACGGTCAAGAGAGTTGAGCCATTAAGCCCGCGACTTTTTAGAAGCGTTCGCTTTCCGCCTGGAAACGAAAAGAAGTCGAGTCCGCGCGGACGCAAAAGCACGGTGCCGCCTAAAGGTGCGTCAGGGCTTCGCGGCCACCCGCACGCCGTTGCCGAGATGGCCGCCGCCATCACGCTTCAGCGCCATCATCCGCCCGTCGGCGGCCTGCATCAGCGTCTCGAAGTCGTGGCCGTCCTCGGGGAAGACGGCCCAGCCGACCGAGGCGTTGGGGACCGGTCCGTGGCGGTCGGATTCGGGCAGGCTGACCGCGGTCCCGATCGCTTCCGCCATCCGCTGCGCGCCTTCGCCCTGGGCGCCGGGGGCGATCACCGCGAACTCGTCGCCGCCGATCCGGGCCAGGGTGTCGGTCGAGCGCAGGATCCCCCGCGCCCGGTCGGCCGCCTCGCGCAGGACGGTGTCGCCGACCTGGTGGCCGTGCTCGTCGTTGATCCCCTTGAAGTCATCGATGTCGAGGATCAGCAGGGCGAGGGGGCTGTCGTCAGCGCCGCGGCGGCCGGCCGGCCTTGTCCGCGCCGCCAGCTCGCGGCGGAAGATCGCGTCGAAGGCGCGGCGGTTGCCGACCCCGGTCAGCGGGTCGCGGTTGGCGAAGCCGCGCTGGCGCACCTCCGCGTCGACCAGACGCCGTTTCAGCCCGACCATCACCCAGGTCGCGGCGAGGTAGCTGGCGGCGAGCCCGAGGTAGCGCGAGGGGAAGGCGTTCTCGACCGCGGTCGGGTCGTAGAGCAGCGGCGTCCCCGCGACCAGGATCAGCTCGATCGAGAGCGGCCAGGCCCAGCGGGCGGGGAAGAAGAAGGCGGCGTAGAGGAGCGAGCAGACGAGGAAGGGCTCGATGTAGCTGAGCGAGCCTCCGGTCAGGTAGAGGGCGAGGCCGACGACCGGGATCGTCACGACCATCCCGAAGGCCAGCGCGTTGATCGACGCGTACTGCCAGCCCAGCAGCCCGGTGACGCTGCCGAGCCCGTAGAGGAAGGAGAGCGCGCTGAGGCCGAGGATCCAGGGTATTCCCTCGTGGACCGCTCCCGGCAGGAACGCCGCCCCGACCCCGATCAGCGCGCCGACGATCCACAGGTAGCCGGAGATGCGCCCCATCCGGGAGCGCTCGGAGGGGCCTTCGGCGAAGGTCCTGGGTCGCGGCGGGCTGTCGTCGAGGGCTGCCGGCACGCGACTTCAATCGGCTCCCCCCGGGCTTTCCTTGACCATTTCCAGCCCGCTTCCGGGCTGGAATTCAACAAACCCGGGTGTCGACGCTCAGCCGGCCTCTGAATAGGCCGGCTGGGGCTCGTCCTGCCGCCGTGCGTCTTCCTGGTCGCCTTCAGGCGCGCCGTGCCCAGGGGGCGCCGCGTCGCGCAGCACGAAGATCGCGATCGCCGCGGCGATCGCGGCCAGGCCGGCGCCGATCAGGTAGGCGACGTGGTAGCCGGAAGTCAGCGCCGATGCATTGGAAACCCCATCGTCAAGCAGCTGCTGGGTGCGCTCGGTCGAGAGCGTCGCCAGCACCGCCAGCCCGATCGCACCGCCGACCTGCATGCTGGTGTTGACCAGGCCGGAGGCGAGCCCGGAGTCGGCCGGCGTCGCCCCCGACATCGCCAGGGTCATGATCGCCGGGAACGAGGTGCCGACCCCGACCGCGATCAGCAGGAAGGGCGGCAGCAGGTCGGTCAGGTAGTTGCCGTCGACCGGCGTGCGCGCGAACAGCAGCAGCGCGACGACGACCATGCAGACGCCGGGGATCAGGGTCGTGCGCGGCCCGAAGCGCATGATCAGCTTTTCCGAGAAGCCGAGCGAGAGCGCGCCCATCACGATCGTCGTCGGCAGGAAGGCGAGGCCGACCTCGAGCGGGGTGTAGTCGAGCACCCGCTGCAGGTAGAGGGCGCCGAGGAAGAACATCCCGAACATCCCGGCGACGAGCAGCGCCTGCAGCACGTTGGAGCCGGCGACGTTGCGCGAGCGGAACAGGCGCAGCGGCATCAGCGGGTTGGCGATCGTCGCCTGGCGGTGGATGAAGGCGGCGAGCAGGGCGGCGGAGATCGCGCTGAGCACGAGCACGCGGGTGTCGCCCCAGCCCCACTCGGTGATCTGCAGGATCGTGAACACCCCCAGCATCAGCGAGGAGGTGATCATCGCCGCGCCGGGGTAGTCGGCGCCTTCGTGCAGCCCGATCCCCTCGTGGGCCTCGACCAGGCGCAGGGCCAGCCAGGCGACGGCGATCCCGATCGGGAGGTTGATGAGGAAGATCCAGTGCCAGCTGATCGCGTCGGTGAGGACGCCGCCGGCGAGCAGCCCGATCGAGCCGCCGGCCGAGGCGACGAAGCCGTAGACGCCGATCGCTTTCGCCTGCGCGGCCGGCTCCGGGAACATCGTCACGATCATCCCCAGGATCACCGCCGACGCCATCGCCCCGCCGACGCCCTGGACGAAGCGGGCGCCGACCAGCATCTCCTGGCTGGTCGAGACAGCACAGACCAGCGAAGCGGTGGTGAAGATCGCCAGCCCGAGCAGGAAGACGCGGCGCTGGCCGACCAGGTCGCCGATCCGCCCCGCCAGCAGCAGCAGGCCGCCGAAGGGGATCATGTAGGCGTTGATCACCCAGGCGAGGTCGTTCTGGGAGAAGCCGAGGTCGTCCTGGATCGAGGGCAGGGCGACGTTGACGATCGTCGCGTCGAGGACGATCATCAGCATCCCCGCGCAGAGCACGTAGAGGGCGAGCCAGCGGGTGCGATCGTCGTGTTGGGCGGCGTCTGCGGGCGCGGTTGAAGAAGTCACGGGAAAAGCCTCCGGTCGGTCGGGCAGGTGCTGCTCAGGTCTCGCCGTCGAAGTACTCGACGGCGCTGTCGCGGGGGGCGATCAGGTCCGACTTCGGGTCGCCGGTCCAGACGCCGACCTTATCGCTGTCCGGGTAGACGGTGACGGTCGGGGTGACGACGGTCGAGAACATCAGCACGCGGACGGTCTGCTCGGTCTCGTTGCCGACCCGGTGGGCGCCCTCGGGGCCGCGCGGGAAGCAGACCACGTCCCAGGGGTCGAGCACCTCCGAGCCCTGCGGGTGGCGCACGGTCGGCCTCCCCTCCAGCACCAGCAGCCACTCCTCCTCGCCCACCTCGTAGTGGTACGGGCAGACCGACTGCCCCGGCGGGAGCTCGTAGACGCTGATGCCCGACTCCTCGGCCCCGAGCAGCTTGCCGAGCCGGGCCATCCCCGACCGGAACCCCTCCGGGTCGGCACCGTCATAGGAGAACTCGGGCGCGGTGATGTTCGTCCGTCGCATCGCTCGAAGCTAGCAACGCCGGGACGGCTGACGTTGGAGAGTCGTCACTCAGCCGACGGCGATCTCGCGCAGCTGGTCCACAGGCGCGAAGTCGTCGCGCAGCGGCTCGGCCCCGGCCGCGAGTTCTTCGACCACGGGCTGGGTGTAGGTGGCGACCCCTTCCGCCCGCGCCGAGCGCGAGCGCACCAGCCAGGGCAGGCGGCGGTCGGAGCCGAAGAGGATCAGATTGCCGCCGGCGGGCTGTTCGTCGCGTTCGATGTGGGCCGCCAGCTGCACGTGGTCGAAGACCTCGAGGAAGGTCGCCTCCTCCGCCTCGACGAACTCGAGCGGGTCGAAGTCGATCAGGTTGACCGCGTAGAGCCCGCCCGGCCTCAGCACCCGCTCGACTTCCTGCAGCCACTCGACCGTGGTCAGCTGCCAGGGCACGGTGTAGCCGCTGAAGGCGTCGCCGACGACGACGTCGGCGCTGTCGGTCGGCAGGTCGAGCATCGTCACCCGCGCGTCGCCGATCTTGACGTCGAGCTGCGGTGGGCCCGGCAGCTGCAGGCGTTCGCCGACCAGGTCGACGATCTCCTCGTCCACCTCGAGCACGGTCGAGCGCGAGCCGGGCCGGGTCGAGTCGAGCCAGCGGGGGAGGGTGAGCGCGCCGCCGCCGACGAAGACGGCGTCGATCGGCGCCCGTCCCGGGTGCTCGGTGTCGATCGCGTCGGCGATCCAGCGCGTGTAGGCGTAGGCGAGGAACTCGGGGTCGTCGACGTCGGCGTAGGAGTTGTGGACGTCGTCGAGCAGCAGCTCGAAGTTGCCCGGCCGTTCCGGGTCGGAGACGAGGCTGAGGCAGTGGTACTTGCTGTCGCGCAGGCAGGGCGAGTCGGAGCTCGCCGAGAGCGCCCCCAGCGCCACCGCGACCAGCGCCACGGCGGCGATCCCCCCGCTCGGCAGCGGCGAGGCCACCGCCATCCCGAGCCCGACCACGACCAGGGCGCCGCCGATCGCGAGGACCGCGGTGTCGACCGGGATCAGCGGCACGACGACGAAGCCGGTCCCGAAGGTGCCGATCAGCGCCCCCGCGGTGGCCCAGGCCGAGAGCCGGCCGACGACCGTGCCGCTGGCGCTGAGGTCGTGCAGCTGCAGGTGGGCGACGGCGGGCGAGACGGCGCTGAGCGCGGCGGCGGCCGGGACCAGGGCGACGACGGTGATCCCGAGCGCCGCGACGTCGCCCTCGCCGCGCGCCCCGGGGCCCA
Organism: Solirubrobacterales bacterium; assembly: GCA_036280745.1. Classification (GTDB taxonomy): domain Bacteria; phylum Actinomycetota; class Thermoleophilia; order Solirubrobacterales; family 70-9; genus VAYN01. The sequence goes on along the minus strand of DASUQC010000010.1, from coordinate 64,669 downwards.
GCAGGTGCACCACCGGGACCGTCAGCAGGGTGAGCAGCCCGCCTCCGACGATCAGGCCGACGATCAGCAGGTAGGTGTTGGTGCGGTCGGCGAAGTAGCCGCCGACCGCGGCCCCGAGCGCGATCCCTCCGAGCGCGGCGCCGATGATCGAGGTCGTCGTCTCCAGGGTGAGGCCGACGTAGGGGGCGAGCAGGCGGACCGCGAGGATCTCCAGCATCAGCACCGCGCCGGCGGCGACGAAGACCAGCGCCGCCGCGGCGACGGGGGGCAAAGCTTTCGGCAGATCCCGCTCCTCCTCGCCCATGCTCGCCGGAATACTAAGGCGAATTAGCTGTCAGTCCCCTGGCGGCGCGTCGCAGCTCCGCCTTCACGTAGGCCGGTTCGAACCGGACCTGACCGTGGGAGAAGCGCAGCGTGAGCAGGCCGGCCTGCGCGTTCCGGTTGTCCCGCCGCTTGTCGGCGGCCTGCTTGAAGGCGGTGCGGTGATAGCGCAGGCTGTCGGTCTCGACCACGAGACCCAGGCTCTCCCAGTAGAAGTCGACCCGGTGGGGCCCCAGCGACTTCTGCGTGGTCGGGAGCGGCAGTCCGGCCTCGAGCGCCAGCGGCAGGAAGCGCCGCTCGAGCGCGGTGCTGGTGAGCGCGTGACCGGTCGCGTCGAGCAGCTCGCGAAGCCGGCGAGCGCCGGGGCGCCGCGGCAGGTGGGCGACGGCTTCGCGCAGCGCCTCGGGATCGACGAGGTCGAGGTGGTCGGCCTCGTTGACGGCCGCTTCGAGCTGGCCGGTGGGGAGGCAGGAGGCGAGGTCGACCAGGGTCACGGCCGGCCCCGTGACGGGGACCCGGCGGGGCCGCCGGGTTCGCAGCGCAGCTGGAAACGAGCCCGGAGGCGAGCGCTGGTAGACCCGGACTCCAGGTGGTCGCTTGCGCTGTCCACGGGGCACGACCACCTCCACCTGCTCGCCACTTCGCGGCTTCCTGATCCTCAGTACGGCGGCAGCGCTGCGGTGACTGAGCAGCGCCTGCTCGCCGCAGGCCAGGACGGCAGCCATCCGCCGTCCGTCGGCGCCGACCTGCGGACGCCCCACCGCGTAGACGCCCGGCAGCAGGCGGTGCAGGCGACCGCGGGCCAGGCGCTGGCGAATCGCCGCTTCGCTGTATCCCAGCCCGGTCAGCTGGCGGCGGGTCAGCACCCCATGCTGCTCGCGCGCGAGCAGCCAGGCGCTGGCGGACCGAACCGGGTCTTTTCCTGTTGCCATGGCGACGGTAAGTGACCCCGTTAGGGAAGTTCGCCCCCCGACTGGACGAAGCGCTTAGAGTCGGGATGTGGCTCCGGAGAAGAAGCCGGTCAACTGGCGCGCCTGGCTGGTCGGCGCGCTGGGCGCTCTGGTCGCGATCGTCGCCCTGCAGAACTCGCAGCAGGTGCGGGTCGACGTCCTCTTCGTGACCGTCGACGCGCCGCTGATCGTGATCCTGCTGGCCGCCGTCGCGATCGGGGCGCTGATCGGTTACGTGACCCCGGTCGTGCGCCGCCACCGGCGCCAGGAGCGGGGTCAGGACAAGGCGGGCTGAGCGGGGCGGTAGAGCTCGGCCGAGGGGATCCCGATCACCTCGCCCTGGAAGCGCTTGTTGATCCCGTAGACCACCCAGGTGGTGTCGATTTCGCCGATGTCGAGGTCGAGGCGGAGCTCGTCGCGGTGCTCCTCGAGGTGCTCGATGTGGGTGAGGCCGGAGTCGTAGCGGCCTTCCAGCAGCTCCTCGCCGACGATCGGCTTCGAGGCGACGTCGATCACCTCCTCCCACTGCGAGAGGTCGACGTAGCCCTTGGTCGCCGGCACGATCCCCAGCGAGCGTGGCTTCTCGACCTCGCGCCGGGTCAGGACCACGAGGTGCTTGGTCGGGTAGATGAAGGTGTCGACGACGAAGACCTCGGTCCAGTACTTCTCGGTGATCTCGTGCACCTTCGGGTGGGCGCTGCACTGGACCAGGAAGGCATCGTCGCGGCCGCGGACCTTCTCGAGGCCGACGAAGAAGTCGGTGATCAGGTCGAACTCGTAGTCCTCGATCCCCTGGAAGCGCGCGTACTCGGCGACGGCGCGTTCGTGACAGGTCCCGGCCGGGCCGAGGGTCACGAAGGTAATCTTGCGCCGGTCACCGCTTGCCGCCATTGATGCGCAAGAGTAATCGACTAAACAGGGAGGGTCAACGGCGCGCGATCGGGATCGCGGTCTCAGCCGTGCTCGTCCTGGTCGCGGTCGTCCTCGCGGTGAGCGGGGGCGACGGGGGAGACGAGGTGGAGGTGGAAGCCGTCGACACCACCCCGCGCCTGGTCGAGCCCGCGGACCTCGGCGAGCTGGAAGAGACGCTCGGCCACGCCGTCTACTGGGCCGGCGAGCGGCCGCCCGAACAGCTCGAGCTGGCGCAGGACGCGAGCGGCAACGTCTTCCTCCGCTACCTCCCGCCCGGGGTCGAGGCGGGCGACCCGGGCGCGGAGTTCCTCACCGTCGGCACCTATCCCTTCGCCGACCCGGTGGCGGGGCTGGAGAGCACCGCGGCCGAAGTCGGCGCGAACCTGCAGGTCGGACCGGACGGGGCGAAAGTGCTCGTCAACCCGGAGGCGCCGGACAGCGCCTACCTCGCCTACCCCGGCTCGGAACTGCAGGTCGAGGTCTACGACCCCTCCGGGGCGGCCCTGGAGCTGGTCCGCTCCGGGCAGATCGGGCCGGCCGGCTGACCCATGTTCGTCGCCTGGGTCCTCTTCCCGCTGCTGCTGACGGCGCTCTGCCTCGGCTGCGGCCTGCTGCTGGAGGCGCTGCTGGGCCGGCGGCTGCCGGGGCCCCTGCTCGCGCCCGCCGGCTTCCTCGTCCTCGTCGTGCTCGCCGCGGTGATCACCTCGCGGGGCGAGACGGCGCCGCTGGCGACGCCGGCCGTGGTCCTGGCGGCGCTCGCGGGGGCGGCGCTGACCTACCCCTGGCGCGGCCGCCGTCCCTGCGGCTGGGTGATCGCCGCCGCGCTCGGCGCCTTCGCCGTCTACGCCGCCCCGGTCGTGCTCTCCGGCGACCCCACCTTCACCGGCTACATCAAGCTCGACGACACCGCGACCTGGGCGGCCTTCGTCGACCGGGTGATGGAGCACGGTCGCGACCTCTCGGGGCTGGAACCGTCCAGCTACGAGCGCACGCTCGACGTCAACCTGCCGGCCGGCTACCCGGTCGGAGCTTTCCTGCCGCTCGGCGTCGGGTCACGGCTCACCGGCACCGACGTGCTGTGGCTGGTGCAGCCGTTCATGGCGACGATGGCGGCGCTCTTCGCCTCCTGCCTCTACTGGCTGGCGCGACCGCTGGTCGAGTCGCGCCCGCTGCGGGCGGCGGTCGCCTTCGGCGCCGCCCAGTCGGCGCTCCTCTTCGGCTACGTGCTCTGGGGCGGGATCAAGGAGCTGGCCGTGGCGCTGGCGATCGCCATGCTCGCCGCCACCGTCCCGATCGCCACGAAGACGGAGTGGGGCTGGCGCGGGACCGTGCCGGCGGCGATCGTGACCACGGCGCTGCTGGCGATGGTCGGCTCCGGCGGCCTCGTCTGGGCGCTGCCGATCCTCGGCCTCGCCGCCCTCGCCCTCTGGCGATCCGACGGGGCGCGGGCGCTGTTCGCCCAGGCCTGGCCGCTGGCCCTGGTGGTGGTCCTGCTCGGGATCCCGACCCTGTTCGCGGCGGGCGTCTTCTCGCCGACCCAGGGTGGGCTGACCAGCGACGCCGAGCTCGGCAACCTGATCGGCCCGCTCAGCGTCCTCCAGTACGTCGGCGTCTGGATCGGCGGCGACTTCCGCCTCGACTCCAGCTGGTCGGGGCTGACCGACTACCTGCTCGTCCTCACCCTGCTCGCCGCGGTCGCCGGCGCCTTGCTCGCCTGGCAGCGGCGGGCCTGGGAGCTGCTGCTCTACGCGGCCGGCGCCGGGGTCGGCAGCATCGCCGTCTTCCTCTACTCCTCTCCCTGGGTCGGCGCCAAGGCGCTCGCCTCGGGCAGCCCTTCGCTGCTGCTGCTGGCTCTGGCCGGTGCCGCGGCCTTCGCGGTCCGCTACGAGCGGGTGCTGGGGACGACGGTGCTGAGCCTGGTCCTCGCCGGCGTCGTCTGGTCGAACGCGCTCGGGTACCACGACGCCAGCCTCGCCCCCTACGACCAGCTGCGCGAGCTCGAGAGCATCGGCGAGGAGTACGCCGGCGAGGGGCCGGCGCTGATGACCGAGTACCAGCCCTACGGGGTGCGGCACTTCCTCCGCAAGCTCGACGCCGAGGGGGCCTCAGAGCTGCGCTACCGGCCGGTCCCGCTGGTCGAAGGGGGCGAACTCGAAAAGGGGGAATGGGGCGACACCGACCAGATCGACCCCGCGACCCTGCTCACCTACAGGACGCTGGTGTTGCGCCGCAACCCGGCCCAGAGCCGTCCCCCGTCGGTCTACTCGCGGGTCGACCGCGGCGAGTACTACGAGGTCTGGCAGCGCCCGGCCGAGCTGCCGTCGACGGCGGTCCTGCAGCGGCTCCCGCTCGGCGACTTCGAAGACCCCGGCGCGGTGCCGGACTGCGGCGAGGTGCTCGACCTCGCCGCCGTGGGCGGGCCCGAGGGGACCGTGGTCGCCGCCGAGCGGGAGCCGACCGCGGTCGGCTCGCTGGGGGAATCGGAGCACCCGTCCAACTGGCTGCCGACCGAAGCGGGCAGCCCCGACCTGATCCCCCACGGGCCGGGGACCGCGAGCCTGAGCGTCGAGGTGGCCGCGCCCGGTCGCTATGACCTCTACCTCCAGGGCAGCGTTCGCAACCGCCTCGCCCTGCTCGTCGACGGGGTCGAGGTGGGGGCGGTGCGCAACCAGCTCAACCCGTCCCAGCAGTTCCTCTACTTCGGCCGGGCCTCGCTGGAGGCGGGAGCGCACGAGGTAGAGCTCGTGCTCGACGACCAGACCCTTGCCCCCGGCAGCGGCGGTCCGCCCGAACCGATCGGCCCGCTGGTGCTGAGCCCGGCCGCGAACGAAGACCCACCGCTGCGCGAGCTGCCGCCGGCGCGCGCCGGTGAGCTCTGCGGAGAGCACCTCGACTGGGTCGAGGTGCTGCCGCCGGGTGCCGGCTAGCTGTAGTTCCTCACAACGTTGTTCATCCGGGCCTCGAGTCGCCGCGTTCCTCGAGCCAGCGGCGGACTTCCTCAGCGACGTCGGTGTTGAGTTCGACGTAGAGCGCCATCAGCTCGGCCTCGCCGCTGCGGTTGCCCGCCATCCAGGCCTGGTGCAGGAGCCCCCACATGTTGATCGTCTCCGTCAGGGTGAGGTTGAGCCGCTCGGCGGCCTCCTCCATCAGCACTTTGAACTCCGATTCGAGCCGGGCGATCGCGACGGCGCGGATGTCCGGGTCGGGCTGCGTTGCCCGCGCCTCCATCTGGTCGTGCCCGGTCCTCATGCCGGAGAACCAGGCCGAGTCGAGCAGCGCGTCCATCGCCGCGCTCTGGCCGGCGTCGAGGCCGAGCAGGCCCACGCATTCCTCCCGCAGCGGCGTCAGGTCCCGTTCCTTCGCTGCCAGCAGGTCGGCCCCGAACTCTTCCCCGTCGCGCGGCGACACGCGGGCGAGTCTAGCCCTTTAGAAATACAAAGGTACTTCTTCATAAACTCAGCGTCCTTGGCTTTTCAAAGCCCTTTGAGGGCTGCCAGGCCCCCGGTGCGGCTCAGGCCCGTCGCAGGTAGCGCAGCGCCGACCGCGCCGCGTTGAAGCCGCTCATCCCGTGGACGCCGCCCCCGGGCGGCGTCGCGGCGGAGCAGATGAAGAGGCCGGGAGCGCCGGCCGAGTAGGGGTCGAGGGCGAGGCGGGGGCGGACCACGGTCTGGAAGGGGGTGTTGGCGCCGGTGACGATGTCGCCGCCGACGTAGTTCGGGTTGCCGGCTTCGAGCTCGGCCGGCGAGCGGGCCGCGCGGGCGACGATGCGCTCGCGCAGGCCGGGGGCGAAGCGCTCGATCTGGTCGAGCACGGCGCGCTCGCCGTCGCCGTCGTAGCCGCTCGGCACGTGGGCGTAGGCCCAGACCGGGTGCACGTCGCCGGCCGAGCGGCCCGGGTCGGCGAGGTACTGCTGGCCGACGAGGACGAAGGGGCGCGCCGGCATGCGGCCGCGGTTGACGTCGCGCTCGGCCGCGGCCAGCTCCTCGAAGGAGCCGATCGCGTGCACGGTGCCGGCGCGGCGGCAGGCCTCCGCCGTCCACGGCACGCCTCCCGCGACCGCGAGGTCGACCTTGAAGGCGCCGGGCCCGTGCCTGTAGCGGCGGTAGGCGCGGGCGACCCGGCGCGGCAGGCGATCGCCGGCGATCGCGGCGACGGCGCTCGGCGCGAGGTCGAAGGCGACGACGTCGGGCGAGCCGAGCTCGGCCAGCGAGCGCACGCGGACGCCGGTCTCGATCGTGCCGCCGTGCTCGCGCAGCTCCGCGGCGAGGGCCTCGGCGAGCGCCTGCGAGCCGCCGGCCGCGACCGGCCAGCCGACCCCGTGGCAGGCGGTGACCAGCGCCATCCCGACCGCCGAGCTGAACGGCCGGTCGAGGCGGGCGAAGGAGTGGGCGGCGACGCCGCCGAACAGCGCTCGCGCCTGCGGGGTCCGCCAGCGCCGCGCCAGCACGGTCGCCGGCAGCAGCGCCGGCAGCCCCAGCCGCGCCAGCAGCAGCGGGTGCCGCGGCAGGTGCAGCACCGGGCCGGCGAGATCGTCCGCGTTGAGCCGCTCGAAGTTGGCCGCGAGGGACCCGAAGAGCTGCCGCCAGGCGCGCCCGTCCGCGCCCAGCCCCGCCGCCGTCTGCTCGAGCGAGCGGACCAGCACCCCGGCGCTGCCGTCGTCGAGCGGGTGGGCGAGGTCGACCTCGGGCCAGCGCCACTGGAGGCCGTGGCGCTCGAGGTCGAGCGAGCGCAGGAAGGGCGAGGCGACCGCCATCGGGTGGGTCGCCGAGCAGAGGTCGTGGACGAGGCCGGGCATGGTCAGCTCGCCGCTGCGGGTGCCGCCGCCGATCGTCTCCGCCGCCTCCAGCACGGTCACCCGCACCCCTGCGCGGGCCAGGGCCACGGCGCAGGAGAGACCGTTCGGCCCGGAGCCGACTACCGTCGCTTCTCTACCGCTACCGGGAAGTCCCACGATTCCTCGAGCCAGGGCTGGCGCACGATCATGTCGGCAACGGCGATTGAGCCCTCCTCGAGCAGCCCCGTCGCCGCGTCGTGGATCCGGTAGCGCTGGCGGCCGCTGGTCGCGGCTTCGGACTCCAGTTCGATCACCCGCACCTCGCCCGGGGCGAACTCGCAGCGCTCCTGCACCGCCTCCAGCAGCTGGCGGCCGTGGAAGTGCCCGTCGCCGAAGTTCCAGCCGTTGACGACGTTGGAGATCAGCTCGCCCTCGCGCGCGTCGTAGGCCTCGACGTCCTCGACCGCGCGCGGGAGCAGGGCGTTGAGCGCGCGCCCGTGCGAGTGCATCGAGCGGAAGGCGAGGCCCTTGTTGAGCAGGAAGTTGGTCAGCTCGGGGTCTTCGTAGAGGCGCGTCACCTGCTCGCCGACCAGCGGCGCCGACTTGACGATGTGGGTGTCGAGCTTCGCTTCGGCGCCGCTGCCCTTGCGGAACAGCCACTGGGTGGTGGCCCAGTTGCCGGCGTAGTAACGCATCGAGGGGAGGAAGGAGATCTTGTCGGGGCGGAAGTTGCCGAGCACCGGCAGGCCGACGCAGACGATCGCGATCATCGCGATCAGCAGCGGGTCGTCGAGCGAGGAGAGCGGCACCTCGCCGTAGTGGCCGAAGAGGAAGAAGAGGCCGAAGATCATGAACACGTTCCACTCCAGCGGCACCGCCAGCGGGAACATCGAGGTGATGTTGAGGTGGAAGAGGACCATCCCGGCGATCGCGACCGTGCGGACGACGTCGTTGTCGACGGTGATCAGGAGCAGCGGCCAGGTGAACTCCTGCACGGTGCCGAAGTGGGCGAGGCCGGCGGAGAGGCGCGAGGGCCGCATGTCGTCCGGGTAGTCGCGCCAGAGCCTGCGCTTCAGCGCCTTCGGCCCGACCAGGGGCGCGTTGCTGATCATCACCGAGACGACGAAGGGGAAGTGCCGGTTCAGCTTCGAGGAAGCGGCGCCCCACCAGATGAAGAGGAAGATGAACTGCCAGGCGACGACCCACTGGTCGACCGAGAAGAGGCCGACCGCCAGCATCGTCGCGTAGATCTCCGGCCGCGCGCCGAGGAAGGAGACCTTGTCGCGCAGGCCGAGCAGGGCGAGGAGGCCGAGCAGCACCGCGATCCCGCCCGGCGCCATCCGCCCCGCCTCGGTCCCCGTTGCGCCGGCGCCGGCGGCGAACAGCAGGTAGAGGCCGGTGATGAGGACGGCGGCGTAGAGGGCGACGTCGAGGCCGGTGCGCCGGGTCCCCGCCGTCAACGGCACCCTGTCGGGCCAGGGCGGCAGCCGCACGGTGCCGGGCCGCAGCCAGTAGAGCGGCCCGCCGATCGGCGGGACGAAGCGGAAGCTGAGCGGCATCGAGCCGGCGCCGAGGCCGAGGATCTCCCAGAGCAGGGTCCAGAGCGCGAACTTCTGGAAGACGATCGGTTCGGTCCACCAGTCGCCGAAGTCGCCGACCCCCCCGAGGTCCGGCGTGGTCGAGATCGCCAGCAGCGCCCCACCGGCGTAGACGACCAGCTTCAGCGCGTAGAGCAGGTAGACGAAGGTCGGCGACCCGAACCCGTTCTCGCCCCAGTCCTGGACCAGCGGTTTGAGTCGCGCCAGGTGCGGCTTGCGTTTCCACTCCTCGACGTCGAACGGCGGCTCGGAGGGGGCGAAGAAGCTCATTGACCGGCCATGCTCTCACCGTCCCCGGTCTGGGGCAATTCCGGCACGAAGTTGGCACTCGCAGGTCTTGTTCCGCGCGTCCCGGCTCGAAACGATGCCGGCATGAATGCGACCGCGATAGCTGCGTCGGTATACCCGGGTATACTCGGCTTCATGCCCAAGGTGATGGTCTCCATGCCCGACGATCTCCTCGCCGCGGTCGATGCCGAGGCGGTGCGCCGCGGTACCAGCCGCAGCGCCGTCCTGCGTGGCTACGCGGAAGCCGTGCTCCAGCAGCGGCGAACCGACCGTGCGAGGGCTGTCCAGAAGCTGGTCAGCGAGCACGCCGCCCCCCACGGCGGGAACGTCGCGGAGCTGGTCAAGGCGACGAGGCCGAAGCCGTGAGCACGTTGTTGCTCGACGCCAGCGCGATTCTCGCGGCGTTCGATCCCGATGATTCGCAGCAAGAGGCCGCGGCCGCAGTGTTGGCCGACAACTCCACGCGGCTGATGACTCTGGACTTGGCTCGCTACGAGGTCGCGAACGTGGCGGTTCGCTCATGGCGGGAACCCGATCGGGTCTCGCCCTTGCTCACGGTGTTGGAAAGGGTTGCGGATGACGGTGGGGTCGTCGCCTCGACCAGTGCTCTGGTCACTCGCGCGGCGGAGCTCGCCGAGCGTCACGAAATCTCGGTTTACGACGCCGCCTACGTGGTTGCCGCCTCCGATGGGGATCGCCGGCTCGTCAGCTGCGACGAGCGCGACCTGGTCTCGAAGGGGCTCGCCGTGCTCCCGGCCGACGCCTGCCCGAGCTGACTATTCCGGCGCCGGGACCTGCGCCGCCATCTGCGCGTAGCCGGCGGCGCTGGGGTGGATGCCGGTGTCGCCGCTGATCACCCAGGGCGGGCCTTCGTCGGGGCCGGAGCAGAAGGAGAGTGGGTGGTCGATCTCGAGCTCGTCCTGGGCCGGTTCGGACTGCACGCTCTGGCCGTCGACCTGGAACCCGAACCGGGAGCAGGAGTACTTGGAGGGGAAGACGGGCGAGATGTCGATGCCGACGTTGAAGTGGGGCGGGGCGACCGGCTGCAGGCGGGTGCGGCTCACTTCGCTCGCCACCGAGGCGATTTCCCGGTTGAGCAGCTTGCCGGTCATCGCCAGCTGGGTGGCGCTGTAGGTCAGCGCCGCGGCGGGGATCGAGGTCGGGTACTGCATCAGGTAGATGGTCGCCTCGGTCTTCGCCACCAGGTCGGCGTAGAGCTTCTTCAGGTTGGCGCGCAGCTGCACCGAGGCGAACGCTTCTTCGATGCATTCGCGGAAGCCGCCGACGATGTCGGACTCCAGCGCGCAGCCGATTTCGTCGACGCCGAAGAGCATGTCTGAGAGCAGCGGGTTGGCGCCGATCGTCATCAGCAGGTAGTCGGGGTCTTCGGACTCGATCCGCTTCGTCGTCGCGTAGTAGGCGCCGCCGGGCGCCCATTCGGAGGGTTCGGAGCCGCTGATCGCGACGTTCTCGTAGTCGGTCACCCCGTGCGCGTTGGCCCACTGCGCGGCCCAGGAGACGTTGTTGGCGAGGCCGTAGCCGGGCGCGTATTCGACCGCCTTCGCTTTGTTGCTGCGGACGCTCGAGTTGGAGGAGCAGGCGTCGTCGTAGGGGCTCGCGCCCGGCTTGCAGGAGAGCAGGTCTTCGAACGGCATCAGCGAGCCGTCGTCGTAGTAGCCGAAACCGGCGGTGACCGAGTCGCCGAGGGCCCGCACGACGGGGCCGCTGCTCTCGGTGACGACGATCCGGACCGGGGAGCCGACCGGGCCTGCCGCCGAGGCGGTGGCGCTGTGGCCCGCCCGGTTGGCGAGGCGCAGCGCGTCGCTGCCGTGGAAGCGCCGCGCCGAGCGGTAGATGAGGCGGCCGCCGCGGATCCGCGCCGAGCCATGCTCGGGCCGGCGGTCGATCCGCCAGCGCACCGGCGCGCCGCAAGCGGGCAGCGGGACCGAGACTCGCTTGCCGGGCCTGACGCGAACCTGCGGCAGGGTGCTGCAGAGGCGGCGGCCGGCGCCCACTCGCAGCGGCTGCTTCTCGCGGTCCGTGGCGCGCGTGCCGGGGACGCGGTCCTCGGCAAAGGCGGCCCCGAGCGCGGCGATGTCCACCTGGCCCTCGTCGATGCGCAAGCCGGCGCGGAGATATCGCGTCGGCTGGAACCCGAGCCAAATCCGGTGCACGAAAGTGAAGGCTCGCCGGCGCTCGGGCAGGCGCAGCGCGCCCGAGTTTGCCCGTGCGTACCGGACCCCGGCGTCGATGAAGACCTGGCCCGGCACCCTCAGCGAGACCCGGAGCTCGAGCATCCGGCCGGAGAGCTGGATCGGGTAGCGGACCGGGATCAGCAGCGTCGCCGGCCCCTGCGCCGGCAGCGCCAGCCGTACCTTCCCCACCTCGACCGGGGCGGGGCGGGCGCTCGCCACCGGCGCCCAGAGACAGCAGAGGCAGCTCAGGACCGCGGCCGCTCCCAGCGCGATCGCCGCGCGGGCGTCTCTTCCGCTCCATCTCGGCATCGCCTGCAAGCTATACGGCTGGGCGGCCCCCGCCGGTCCCTGACTTCTGAGCCTGGCGGAAGTAAGGTGGCGGTTGGTGTCCAACGCCACCCGCGCCACCTGGATCTGCGTCGCCGCCCTCGCCGTCTTCGTCGTCTGGCTGGCGGTCGGCGGCGGCGGCCAAGTCGGCATCGGTTTCCTCTACGCGGTGCCGGTCGGGATGGCCGCCTGGTGGTTCGGTCGCCGCGGCGCGGCGACCGCGGTCGTCCTCTGCGTAGCGCTCTACGTCATCGGCGGCGTGCTCAACCCCGTCGATCAGTTCGCCGCCGCGCTCGCCGTCAGGTCCACCGTCCTCGTCGCGGTCGCCTTCGCGGTCATCGCCGCCCGCGAGCGGATGACCGTCCTCGAGCACTCGGCCGAGGAACTCGAGGCGATCCGCGCGGCGCTGGCGCCGCCCTCGCTGCCGCAGCTGGCCGAGGTCGACGTGGCGGCGGCCTTCGTCCCCTCCGAACTCGGGGTCTCCGGCGACTTCTACCTGGTCACCAACGGGCCCGACGGCTCCACCGTCGCGGTCGTCGGCGACGTCGTCGGGCACGGCCCCAAGGCGGCGCGCCTGGCGACCTTCATCCGCGCCCGCTTCGCGGCCCTGGCCGCCAGCACCAGCGACCCGGCGGAACTGCTCGTGCTCGCCAACCAGTCGCTGATCGACCGGCCCGGCCGCAACAGGGAGCTGGTCAGCGCCGCCTGCGTGCGCTTCGAGGCGGAGGGCACCCGCCTCTCCTGGGCGATCGCCGGCCACCCGCTGCCGCTGCACCTGCCGAGCCTGCGCCGGCTGGAGCCGCACGGCTCCACCTTCATGCTCGGCGCCGGGCCCGACCTCGAACTGACCAACGCCGAGCTGCTGCTGCAGCGCGACGAGGGCGTGGTCGTCTACACCGACGGCGCCACCGACGTCAGGCAGCAAGGGGCGCTGCTCGGGATCGAGGGGCTGACCGAGCTGCTGGCGCCGCTGGCCGGGCTGCGGGCGGAGGCGATCTGCGCCCGCCTGCAGCAGGCGATCCTCGAGTGGACCGACCAGCAGGTCCGCGACGACCTCTGCCTGCTGGTCCTGAAGCCGGAGGCGAGCGGGCCCTGAAAGCCCTCCTCGCGCTCGTCCTGACCGTCGCCATGGGGCCGACCTTCCACGGTCGGGCCGAGCGGATCGACGCCGAGACGCGGGAGCGGATGAGCGGGGTCTCCTGGCGGCCCGGCTGCCCGGTCGGCTTCGCCGACCTGCGCCTGCTCAGCGTCAGCCACTGGGGCTTCGACGGCCGCGTCCACCGCGGCCGCCTCGTCGTCCACCGCGAGTACGCGGCGGCGATGGTCGGGACGATGCGCAGGCTCTTCCGGCTGCGCTACCCGATCCGGCAGATGCGCCTCGTCGACGCCTACGGCGCCGACGACCACCGCAGCATGAACGCCGACAACACCTCCGCCTTCAACTGCCGCTTCGTCGCCGGCAGCCCCGGCGTCTGGTCCGAACACGCCTACGGGCGCGCGATCGACGTCAACCCGATCGAGAACCCGTACGTGACCGACTCGGGCTACGTCTCGCCCCCGGCGGGCGCCCGCTTCGCCGACCGCCACCACGCCAAAGGCGTGATCCACCGCGGCGGCGCGGTCGTGCGCGCCTTCGCCGCGGCCGGCTGGGAGTGGGGCGGCAACTGGTCCTGGCCGAAGGACTACCAGCACTTCTCGGCGACCGGGAACTAAACCCTCTTAGGCGGGGCGCCTGTAGGTGTTGACGAGGACGCCCTTGGGGAGCGCCTGCGAGTCGACCAGCTCGAGGGCGAGCTTGGCCTCGGAGTCGGGGAAGACCCGCTTGCCGGAGCCGAGGACGACCGGGAAGACCATCAGGGTCAGCCGGTCGACGAGGTCGTGCTCGAGCAGCGTGTGGACGAGCGTCTGGCTGCCGGCGACGAGGATCGGCTCGCGCTCGTCCTCCTTCAGCTGCCGCACGGCGGCGGCGACGTCGCCCTCGAGCCGGGTCGAGTTCTCCCACTCGAGCTCGTCGAGGGTCGAGGTGACGACGTACTTTGGCATCGAGTTGAACTTTTCCGCGAAGGGACCGCTGCGCTGGGGCCAGGCGCCGGCGAAGCTTTCGTAGGTGACGCGGCCGAGCAGCTGCGAGCCGGCCGCCATCGTCTCCTGCATCTTGAACTCGCCGTACTCGTCGCTGTAGTGGTCGAGCGCCCAGCCGCTGTGCGGGTGCGTCGGCTCCCCGCCCGGGGCCTCCATCACGCCGTCGAGGGTGACGAACTCGGTGACGATGAGCTCGGCCATCTGAGTGGCCATGCTAACGGCCCGTAGTCGAGTTGCTCTCGGTATGCGAGAGGAACTCGACTAGAGCGTGATCGTGTGCGCCGTGTTCGGCGCGACGCGGCCCTCGAGCACATCGAGGAAGGCGCGCTGCAGAGCGTCGAAGCCGCGGCCCGGGAGGGTCTCCAGCCAGCCGCCGGTCCACTCGCAGAACGGGTGCCAGGCGTCGCCGACGCGCTGTTCGAGGCCGCCCCGGCCCCAGTCTTTGGCGCGCTTGGTGACCCGGGTCGGGGCGAAGAAGAAAACGGGGCGCGGGCCCGGCAGCTCGCCGCCGCCGGCGAAGTCCTCCCAGTGCGTCACACCGACCGCCATGCTGTGGGCCAGCTTGTCGCCGAAGTGGGTGTGGACCGCCTGCCGCACCTCGGCGTCGCCGGCGAAGTCGACGAAGGTCGCCGGCTCGCGCTCCAGCGAGTCGATCGCGTCGTAGGTGACGGTGCGCCCGTAGATCCCCAGCTCAGAGACGAACTCGGCGCTGCGCGGGGAGGTGAGCCCGACCAGCTCGACCCCCTCGCGCTGGGAGAGCATGAAGGCGGCCGCGATCGCGGTCTTGCTCGAAGCGCTGGAGAGGATGATCGGCCCGCGCTCGACCAGCCCCTCGTCGGCGAGCTGGTCGTCGATCAGGAACGAGGTGAAGAAGAGCGGCCGCAGCAGCATCTGGATCTCCTCCGTGCCCTCCCGGTAGAAGCGGTCCTCGGCCGTGGCCAGGTAGCGGTGGTAGGCGGAGGGAAGCTCGGCCCGGTGCGGCGAGGCGTCGACGAACCCGCTCGAGTCGGCGCCGGCGGGCGTCACCACCAGGTGGGAGGACGGCGGCAGGTACCCGTAGACCCGCGTCCCGCCCGCGAGACCCTCCGCCTCGCTGCGCTCGACCTCGGCGAAGCCCCAGACGGGGACCCGGCCCCAGCCGTCGGGCGCGGGGAAGAAGTCCCAGTAGGACATCGCCTCGCCCATCACCGCGTAGGTGACGTTGTTCGCGGTCAGCCCGAACGTGGCCACCCGCAGCAGCGCCTGGCCCGGCTCGATCGCGGTCGCCGCGGACTCCTCGACGCGGCACTCGCGGAAGTCGTCGCGCTTGACGAGGAAGTCGGTCACCCCGCCATCCTCCACCCCGGGCACGGAATTGCAAGCGAAGCGCGGATTCCCGCGGAAACCGGGAACCGATCAGTTTCCGAGCGCTCAGGGCGGGAAAGAGGAAATCCAAAGGTCTTCAGCCCGGCAGGGAAATCATGACGGCCCAAGAGTCGAGTCAGAGAGTGCGAGCCGAGTTCCGACACGAAGCGTTGATCTACAACGACGCCCAGGAGTTCCTGGACGGCACTGTGCCGTTCCTGCGCGCGGGGCTGGAGGCGGGGGCACCGACCATGGTCGCCGTCAGCCAGGTGCCGCGGGCGCTGCTCGAAGAGGAGCTGGGGATCGACGCCCTCGAGATCAGCTTCGTCGACATGGAGGAGCTCGGCCGCAACCCGGCCCGGATCATCCCCCTCTGGCATCAGTTCGTCGAGGAGAGCGCCGGCCGGCCGGCGCGCGGGATCGGCGAACCGGTCTGGCCCGGCCGCCGGCGGCACGAGATCGACGAGTGCCAGCGCCACGAGTCGCTGCTCAACGTCGCCTTCGACGGCGAGCCGGCCTGGACCCTGCTCTGCCCCTATGACGGCAGCGCCCTCGACGATGAGGTCCTGCGCCGGGTCGGCGACTCCCACCGGCACGTGACCGGCAGTGGAGCGTCCGGCGAGGTCTCGGGGTATCTCGACCAGGTCGACTGCTTCGCGGGCGAATTCCCGGGCCGGCCGCCGGTAATGGACGCCTTCGACTTCGCCCGCGACGGCCTGCCGCAGGTGCGGCGCCGGGTCGAGCAGGCGGCGTCGCTGGTCGGGATGGCCGCCGACCGGGCCGCCGACCTGGTCCTCGCCGCCAGCGAGCTCGCCGCCAACAGCGTCAACCACGGCGGCGGCACCGGCACGGTGCGGGTCTGGCGCGACGGGGACCGGCTCGTGGTCGAGGTCGAGGACTCCGGCCTGATCGAGGAGCCGCTGGCCGGCCGCATCCGGCCCGAGCAGACCCAGCTCAGCGGCCGCGGCCTCTGGCTCGCCAACCAGCTCTGCGACCTGGTCCAGATCCGCTCCGGCCTGCACGGGACCGCCGTCCGCCTCCACTCTGCCCTGGCCTGAGCGCCGGCCGCCCACCCGCTAGCCTCGCCCCGGTGGAGCTGCTGCACTCCGAGACGGTCTTCGACGGCCCCTTCGTCGACCTCGCCAGGAAGCGCTACCGCCGCGCCGACGGCAGCGAGGTCGAGCGGCAGGTGGTCGAGCACCCGGGCTCGGTCGGGATCGTCGCCCACGACGAGGAGCGCGTCTACCTGGTCCGCCAGCCGCGCGAGGCGGTCGAGGAGGACGGTCTGGTGGAGATCCCGGCGGGCACGCTCGACAAGGCGGACGAGAGCGAGCAGCAATGCGCCGAACGCGAGCTGGCCGAGGAGGTGGGCCTGCGGGCCGGGAGTTGGTCGGAGCTGCACACGATCTACGCCAGCCCCGGCTTCCTCAGCGAGCGGCTGACGATCTTCGAGGCGACCGGCCTGGCGCCGGCGGCGGGGGAGACCGACGAGACCGAGCAGATCGAGATCGTGCGCCTGCCGCTGGCCGAGCTCGACGCGGCGATCGCCGAGCTGGAGGACGCGAAGACGCTGATCGGGCTGCTGCTCCTGCGGGAGAGACTGCGGCCCGCGCGTCAGCCCGGCAAAACTAGGGGCTGATGTCTTCCGCTGGTGACCGTTTCAGGGTCATGGCTGGAAACAGAAGGACTTTGGCAGCAGCGTTAGGAGCGCTGGGGATCGCAGCGCTGGTCTTCGCGGGACCGGGGGTGAGCGCGGTCGCGCCGGGCTCGGCCGACCTGCGAATCGCCAAGATCGACAGCCCCGACCCGGTCACCGCCGGGTCCACGCTCACCTACTCGCTCGAGGTCGAGAACCTCGGCCCGAACGCGGCGACGGGCGTCACCGTCGTCGACCAGCTGCCGCAGGGCGTCGACCTCGTGTCCGCCGCCGTGCCCGGTGGGCAGTGCTCCACCAAAGGGCGCAAGGTGACCTGCTCGCTGGGCGACGTCCCGGTCGCGAACGGGGCCTACGCCACCGCCCGCACCGTGAGCGTCGTCGTGGTCCCGCGCCGCGTGGGGACGATCGTCAACACCGCGAGCGTGAAGGGCGCCGAGAAAGACCCGGTGAAGGCGAACGACAAGGCGACCGCAACGACCCGCGTGGTCGGTCCGGCCAGGACCTGCCGTGGCGTCCCGGCGACCGTGGCCGGCACCCGCGGCGACGACGTCCTGGTCGGCAGCGGCGGCCCCGACGTGATCGTCTCCTTCGGGGGCAACGACACGATCTACGCCTTCGGCGGCCGCGACCTCGTCTGCGCCGGCTCCGGCGGCGACCGGATCGGCGGCGGCACCGCCTTCGACCGCCTCTTCGGCGGCGCCGGCGGCGACCGCCTGCTCGGCCGCGGCGGCCCTGACCTGCTGAAGGGCGGCCCCGGCCGCGACCTGCTGCGCGGCAACCGCGGCACCGACCGCCTGCGCGGAGGCCCCGGTTCCGACCGCTGCCAGGGAGGCCCCGGCCGCGACTCGCTCCGCGGCTGCGAGCGCTAGTCCCGGTGTAGGGGAGCTAGGCTTCCCGGGATGCGCCACTTCATCGCGCTCGCAGCCGCAGCCGCAGCCCTGCTCATGCCTGCCGCCGGAGTGGCGGCCTCAACCGCGTCCCCGGGCACCACCGCCACCGCCTCGGCAGCCTACGACGCCTATGTCGCCTGCTCGCGGACCCGCACGGCGGCGCCCGCCTCGAGCTGTTTCGCCGGCGACGCCGTCGGCGCTTTCTTCCGCAGCAACCTGGCCGATGTCACCTACGAGGTCTGCGTCACTTTCCCGACCGGCAAAGAACTGTGTGCGAACGATCAGGCGGCCACCAGGGGGACCCTGTACGTCAACAACATCACCACCACCATCCCCGGTCGCCACACCGTGACCTGGACCGTCAACGGGGTCGAGATCAGGGAGCAGTTCGTGCTCGAACGAGAGGGCCCGCCCCCGACCCAGAAGCGAACCTGCGGGTTGCTCCCCGGCGACGGTGCCTACAGCTACATCGAAACCAGGGGCATCGGCTGCCAGGCGGGCAAACGGATCGCCCACCGCGCCCGCAAGAAGTTCTGCTCTGCTCGCAACGACTGCCTGATCCAGCCCCCGACCCCGATCACCAAGGTGTACGCGGGCAACGTCCGCTACCGCGGCTGGAGCTGCCGCGTCAAGGACGGCTGGGAGCTGCTCGTCGTCCGCTGCCGCAAGGGCGAGATGAGCTTCGTGCAGAAGTCGGGCGCCTGAGCGACCGGGAGCCTCAGGAGCGCCGCGCCGGAGTCAGGTGCAGGTCGAGCAGCCGGCCGGGCGTCATCTCCAGCGCCGCGGCGATCTTTTCCAGCGTCGAGACCTGTGGGTCGCGCTTGCCGTTCTCGATGCGGCTGATCTCACCCGCCTGCACGCCGCTGCGGGATGCGACCTCTTCCTGCGTCAGGCCCAGCTCCTTGCGGGCAGCGCGAAGGTTCTTGCCGAGGGCGCCCACGGCGGGGATCGTCCTGTCTGGCCCCACCCATTGCCATGTGAAATTTTATAAGTAGGCTTGGTACTCTCGCGCTGGTCTCTCGGCCGCGTCGGCCGCAGTTGGCTGCCCAGCGAGATGAAACCGGCCTCCCCCCAGCGCCATGCCAGCGAGGCATCCACTGCTTGGCAAGGGCGCGGGGACGTGACGCCCGCCGGGGAGCTTCCGCCCTTCGACTGGGCCGCCCTCGTCCCCCTCGTCGTCCACCCCGTGCAGGTGGCGATCATCGAATCGATGAGCTGGATCGCCCACCCGCTCTCCGCGACGGAGCTCTGCCAAGTCTTCGACGAACCGGGCACCTACTACCTCTCGCTCGTCTCCTACCACCTGGCGAAGCTGAGGGGGCTGCAGGTGATCGAGGAGACCGGGAGGCGGCCGGTGCGCGGAGCGACCGAGACCTTCTACTTCTTCCCCTCGCCTGGCGGTGAGGCAGCGGGGTAAGGCGAACCCTCTTCCTCCTCCTCGGCGGCCCGGATGTCGGCCGCGATCCGGACCGCGGCGGAGAGCAGGGTGGCGGAGAGCACCAGGCCGATGACGCCGAACAGGCAGCCGCCGGCGATCGTCGCGATCAGGACGACGAGCGGGTGCAGTTTGAGCGCGGCGCCGTAGGCGATCGGCTGCACCAGCTGCTGGAGGATGCCGTTGGCGAGCAGGACCACCAGCGCCAGCGCCGCCGCCGTCTCCGGCCCCTGGTCGCCGAGCGCGATCAGGACCGCGAAGGCGCCCGCGGTCCAGGCACCGAGGTAGGGGACGAAGCCGCCGACGAAGGTGACCACGGCGATCGTCCCGGCCAGCGGGACGCCGAGCAGCAGCGACCCCGCTCCCACGATCAGCGAGCTCCAGACGGAGACGATCGTGACCCCGGCGAAGTAGCCGCGCATGCTGCCGGCGATGCGGCCGAGGATCGAGTGGGCGAGCGGCACCGGGATGCCGAGGTGGCGCTCGACGAAGCCGCCGAGGGTCGGCGCGTCCTTGAGGATGAAAAAGAGGCTGAGCGCGGTGAAGGAGAGGAAGACGGCGAGACCAGCCAGCTTGTCGACCCCGTCGAAGAGGCCGTGGGTGAGCGCGCGGAAGGCGGCGCTGACGGAGGAGTCGGCACCCGCGTTGGCTTCCGCCGCGGTCTGGGAGCCGACGCCGAGGCTGCGGGCGAAGGACTCGATCTCGCTGGCCCCTTCGCGCAGCCGTTCGGAGAGGCTGCCGGCCTCGCTGGCGATCCCGGCGAGCACGATCAGGCCGACCCCGGCCCCGATCGCGGCGATCAGGAGGAAGACGAGGACGGCGCCGGCCGCGCGCGGGACCCGGCGCCGGCCGAGCCAGTCGACCAGCGGCGCCGCCACCGAGGCGATGATCCCGGCCGTGATCAAGGGCATCACGATCGTCTGGGTCAGCGAGAGCAGCGCGATCACGCCGACCAGGGCGGCGCCGAACCCGACCAGCAGCCAGGAGGAGAAGCCGAGGTCGCGCAACCAGGCGGGAGCGGCGAAGATGCCGCTCAATGCGCCAGGTTCGATCTCGATGACTTCGTCTTCGCCGGCGGCGCTCTCGCGCCCAGGGCGGCGCAGCCGTCCACGGAAGATCGCTCGCCGTTCGCTCATCGCCCGAGCGGAAGATACGCAGTGCCCCCGACGCAGCCTGCGGACGGTGTGAGGTGACGCCGGGGGCTCCGCAGCGCGTCACCTTCGTGGGGCACGGGACGGTGCTGGTCGAGCTCGGCGGCGCCAGGCTGCTCACCGACCCGCTGCTGCGCCGGTGGGTCGGGCCGCTGCGCCGCCACGGAGCACCGCCGGCCGGGGCCGACCTGGGAGACCTCGACGCGGTGCTGATCTCCCACCTGCACCACGACCACGCCGACCTGCGCTCGCTGCGCCGCCTCGGCCGCGGCGTGCCGCTGATCGTGCCGCCGGGGGCGGGCCGGTTCTTCGAGCGCCGCGGGTTCGCCGACGTCTCCGAGCTGGCGCCCGGGGAGGCGGCCCGGGTCGGCGGGGTCTCGGTGGGGGCGACCGAGGCCGAGCACGCCGGCGGCCGCCGCTCCGCCCCCGAGGCGGAGGCGGTCGGCTTTCTCCTCGAGGGCGAGGAGCGCCGCGTCTACTTCGCCGGCGACACCGACCTCTTCGACGGGATGGAGGGCCTGGGCGGCTCGCTCGACCTGGCGCTGCTGCCGGTCTGGGGCTGGGGCCCGACTCTCGGCCCCGGCCACCTCGACCCGGAGCGCGCCGCCCGCGCCGCCGCCCTGCTGGCGCCGCGGATCGCGGTCCCGATCCACTGGGGGACGCTCTACCCGTTCGGGCTGGCGCGGCTGCGCCCCGGACCGCTGCGCTCGCCGGGGCGCGAGTTCGCCGCCCGCCTGCGGCAGCTCGCCCCTCAGGTCGAGGCGCGGGTGCTCTCGCCGGGGGAGGCGACCTCGCTCGCGTAGCTCGCGTGCCCGAGCTGGGCAAGCCAGCCGCAGAAGATCCGGTGCACCCGTTCCGCTCCGACGACCTCGCCCTCGGGCCAGGGCAGCTCACCCGGGTGGAGGACGAAGGGGAAGCTCTGCGTCCCCCCGAGCCCGCCGTGCGAGCCGACCAGCTCCTCGAAGGCGGCGACCTCGCCGAACTCGGGCCAGAAGGTGCTGTTCAGCATCAGGTCGGCGCAGTGGGGGAAGCCGTCGGTGCGGCGCACGTGGTCGGCGGCGTTGGGCCCGAAAGGCGCGAGCGGGTCCTCGCCCTCGACCCGGCCCTCGTCGAGGAAGTGCGTCCCGTGCTCGCCGACCGCCATCGCCCCGGCGCGCTCGGAGCGGACGAGGACGAACCCGACCCCGGGATGGTCGCGCAGCGCCGGCAGCAGCGTCGGGTAGAGCGCCTCGATCCGCTCCAGGCTGACCCGGCCCGGCTCGCGCGGGAAGCTGATCAGCCCGAGGCAGCCGGAGGCCATCACCGAGAGCTCCGGGACCCCGTCTCCCTCCCCGTGCGCCTCTTCGATGTCGCGGCGCGCCTCGGGGTCGAGGGCGACGACGCCGTCGGCGCGGCGGTCGCGGGTCGCGATCCGCACCGTGCGGGCGGCCGCGGTGTCGTCGCGGGCGATCTCGGTGAGGCCGGCGCTGAGGTAGGCGAGCGCGTCGTCGTCGCCGCCTTCGACGGCGACCGTGCTGTCCGGGCGGCAGGCGGCGCGGACAACGTCCTCGAGCGTCTCGCCGTAGCGGTCGCGGAAGGTCTCGCCCTGCGACTGGCCGTGGTCGGATAGGACGACGAGGCGGTAGGGGCGCGGCGCCTCCGGGCAGGCGGCGGCGATGCGGGCGATCTGGCGGTCGAGGTCGCGCAGCACCGCGAGCGCGTCGTGCCGCTCGATCCCGGAGTGGTGGGCGACCTCGTCGTAGGCGAGGAAGGTGGTGTAGATGGCGGGGCGCCCGGCGAGGATGTCGCCGACCACGGCGGCGACCTGGAGGTCGCGCTGGACGATCGTGCCCCAGGCGCGGACGAAGGCATAGGAGCGGCTGCGGGCGATCCGCGGCCGGACGTCGTCGCGGACCTGGGCGCGGGCGGCGCGGCGCTCGCGGGCGACCTCGGCGAGGACGAGGACGAAGGTGCGGGCGACCGCCGAGGGGCGGGCGAAGTAGGCGGCGTAGTCGCGGCCGATCGGGCGGCGGCGGCGCAGCGCCGTGCTCATCGTCAGCATCGAGTGCGGGGCGTCGCCGGAGAGGATGTTGGCGCGGCTGGCGCCGTCGGCGTGGAGCAGGCCGCGCCCGTCGGAGTGGCGGCGCTCCAGCTCTTCGGCGTCGCGCGGGTGGTTGGTGACGATCGCCCGGCCGCGGTCCTTCTCCCACCAGCGGAAGGCCGGCATGTCCTCGTTGTCGCCGTGCAGGAGGCCGGCCTGGCAGGCGCCGGTCTGCGAGGACCAGTCGGTCTCCCAGCGCTGCAGCCGGTGCGAGCCGTCGCGCAGCCAGGCGGCGAGGTTGGGCGCGCTGCCGTCGCTGAGCGCGCGGTGCAGGACGTCGTGGGCGAGGCCGTCGATCTCGAGGAAGACGACGCCCGGGACGTCGCTGCGGACCGCCTGCTTGCGGCGGCGCAGCTGGCGGCGCACGACGTGTCGGTACCAGGAGTCGTCTTCGTCGATCGCCAGCAGCGAGTAGACGACCGCGGTCACGGCCGTCATCGCGATCGTCACCACGGTCCCCTCCCAGATGCCGTCGATCTGGGCGCCGGGGAGGAGGTCGACGGCGAACGTCACCAGCGCCCCGTTGAGCACCAGCGCCGCCAAGCCCAGGGTGAGGACGGTCAGGGGCAGCGCGACCCGCGCCAGCAGCGGCCAGACCAGGGCGTTGAGCAGGCCGATCAGCGCCGCCGCGCCGATCGCGCTGCCGGCGCCGTCGAGGACGAAGCCGGGCAGCAGCTCCGAGAGCAGCAGCAGCGTGAGCGCGTCGAGGAGGAGGACGAGCAGTCCTCGTGCGGCGATGCGAATGCTCATCTTTCCGATCGTTTCAGAAGGCGATTCGAACCGGCGGGCGAACGTAGCCTCGATAGGCACCTTTCGGGTGCTCGAGCAAGGAGGGAATGATGTCCAACAACCAGCCGTCCGGCGGACAGGAAGTTTCCGGCTGGGCAGCCGGTGGGGTCGGGTTCGCGGCCTGCGTGCTCACCATCATCGGCGTGTTCCAGGTGGTCGCCGGGCTGACGGCGATCTTCGACGACGAATTCTTCGTCGTCACCGCCAACTACACGTTCGAATTCGACACCACGGTGTGGGGATGGCTGCACCTGATCCTCGGTGTGGTGATGGTCAGCACCGGGATGGGACTGTTCGTGGGGAAGTCGTGGGCCGCCGTCACCGGGATCTTCCTGGCGACCCTGAGCGCGATCGCCAACTTCTTCTTCATCCCCTACTACCCGTTCTGGGCCATCCTCGTGATCGCCCTCGACATCTGGGTGATCTGGTCGCTGACCAGGGCGCTGGAGATCGAAGCGCGCAACTGACCTGACACAGGCGTCGCGCCGCCCGGGGTGACCCGGGCGGCGCACCCATCCCGGTTGCCTGCTCCCCCTCGCCGCAGTACGGTCGGGTCAGCCCCGATTCGCCGACCAGAGGAGGAGAGATGGACGCCGACACCGCCGAGAAACTGAAGGAAGGCCAGCGGGCCGTCTGGTCATCCGGGGACTGGCCGAAGTTCGCGCCGGTCATCCAGGCCGTCGCCGACGGGGTGGTCGAGGGGCTGGGCGTGGAGGCCGGCCAGGACTTCCTCGACGTGGCGACCGGCAGCGGCAACGCCGCGATCGCCGCCGCCCGCCGCGGCGCCCGCGTCAGCGGGCTCGACCTCGTGCCCGAGCTGATCGAGGCGGCGCGCGCCCGCGCCGCCGGCGAGGGGCTGGAGATCGAGTTCGTCGTCGGCAACGCCGAAGAGCTGCCCTTCGCGGACGGCTCCTTCGATCGCGTCTCCTCGGTCTTCGGGGTGATGTTCGCGCCCCGTCACCAGCAGGGCGCCGACGAGCTGGCCCGGGTGACCCGGCCCGGCGGCTCGATCGCGGTCGCGGCGTGGACCCCGGAGGGGATGAACGGGCAGATGTTCAAGGCGATCGGCGAGCACATGCCACCGCCGCCCGAGGGCTTCCAGCCGCCGGTGCTGTGGGGCACCGAGGAGCACGTGCGCGAGCTCTTCTCGGCCCCCGGCCTCGAGGTCAGCTGCGAGAAGCGGATGGCGGAGTTCGACTGGGACTCGGTCGAGGAGTGGATGGACCACTGCGAGCGCAACCTCGGGCCGGTGGTGACGGCGAAGGCGGCACTCGAGCCGCAGGGGAAGTGGGAGGCGGTGCGCGCCGACCTGCTGCGGCTCGACGAGCAGTTCAACGAGGCCGACGACGGGACGATGCGGACCCGGGCCGAGTACCTGCTGACGACGGTCACCCGGGCCTGATCGCTGCTGGCCTCATGCGGGGGCGTCCGTGCCGGTGGCAAACATTCAGCCGCTACGGTTGTCCGGTGCCCAAGCTAGAATCCGAACATATGTTCGATGATGAGTCGATAGTCAGCACGAGGGAGAGAGCTGCCGTCCTCGCACTGATGGCACGGCGGAAAGTCGACTGGAATCGGCTGGCCGGCTCGATCGAGGAGTCGGGTAGCGCCCTCGCGCTTCTGGAAGAGCTGGAGGATGCCAACGATCCCCGTCTGTTTGCGGTCGAAAGTGGACAGGTCACGCTCGACCAGCTCGAGGAGCGAGTGATCTCTTATGAGCAGGAGGGGATCGGGCTGGTAACCGTGCTCGACGCGGCCTACCCGATGAATCTGAGGATGGTGCACGATCGCCCACCTGCACTTTTCGTTCGTGGTGATCTGAGCCCCAGCGACGAGCGATCCGTTGCGGTGGTGGGGAGTCGTAAGGCGTCGCCTGCCGGCCTCGACAAGGCGGCGGAGATCGCCCGGGAGCTTGTTGCCCAGGACTACGTCGTGGTCAGTGGGCTCGCCGCCGGCATCGACACGGCCGCCCACAGGGCTGCGCTGGAGGCGGAGGGCAGAACCGTGGGGATCATCGGCACCGGCCTGCGCCATCATTTCCCGAAGCAGAACTTTGAGTTGCAGGAGCGGCTGGGGCGCGAGAGTGCCGTCGTCTCACAGTTCTGGCCAGGCCAGGAAGCGCGCCGGTGGACCTTTCCCCAGCGCAACGCGGTGATGTCGGGTTTCGCCCGGGCCAGCGTCGTCGTCGAGGCGGGCAACAAAAGCGGCGCCCGCATGCAGGCTCGCCTCGCTCTCGAGCATGGCCGTCCGGTCTTCCTCCTCCGCTCGCTGCTGCGTCATCAGTGGGCGCAGACCTATGCCGGCGAGCGCCCCAATACCTATGTCGTCGAAACCAGCGAGGAGATCGTGCGGCACCTCGAGCGGCTCCATGCCGACGAGCTTGTCCTGACCACCTAACCTCTGGACTTCAGATGGCGGTAGGGGTCGAGGAGGCCAGTGAGGCATACGAGCCTGCGATGAGGAACATCGCCCCTGCCGGCTCCGGCATCTGTCGGGTCTGCTGGGGATTCATCGATCCGGACTACGACACCTGTTACAAGTGCGGATTCCAAACGGACTGCCTCGATGCCGTGGTTCCCATCACCTACAGCGAGCATCTGGGCCAGCTGCACCTGGCGCTGAGCAACTACAAGCGGGGGAGCAGTCAGGCGATCCGAAGGTACGCTGCGATTCGGGTTGCTGCGATCCTTTGGCGCTTTCTCGGGCAGCACGAGACCTGCGTGGCAGAAGCCGCCGGTGTGGATGGCTTCGATCTCGTCACCATCGTTCCGTCCAGCGATCCGGAGCGGGACAAGGATTCCCCGTTCGCAGAGTTGACGGGATGGATCGAGCCGATCAAGTCGAGGCTGCGCCGTACTCTCAAGCCCTCAGGTGAGGTCAAAGGTCGTGAGTTCGACGCCAAGCGCTTCACGCCGATCGACTCGAAGCTTGGTGATAGCTCCGTGCTCCTGCTCGATGACACCTGGGCGACCGGTGGCCATGCCCAGTCGGCTGCCCACGCCTTGCTCGCTGCCGGTGCCGAGAAAGTGGCTCTCGTCGTGGTAGGTCGCCATGTCAGACGTGAGTTCGAACCCGTGCGCGACAGCGGAAAGACTTGTGGGGAGTTGCTCGATGCCCTCCCAAAAGGTTTCGACTGGGGAACCTGCGCGGTGCACTGAGCTGCTCGCCCGTAGCTGCCTGGGTCTGATCAGGACCTTCGGTCCCGCGCCGCGTAGCGCAGGTAGACCATGCCGCTCTCGAAGCGGCGCTCGTCGGTCAGCTCCAGCTCGAGCCGGACCCCGTCGGGGAGGGCGCGTCTGCCGCCCCCGACCACGGCGGGGGCGAAGAAGGCGTGGAGCTCGTCGACGAGGCCGGCGGCGAGCGCCTGGCCGGCCAGCTCGGCGCCGCCGATCGCGAGGTCGGAGCCGGCCGCCACCTTCAGCTCCCGCACCGCCTCGGCGTCGAAGCTGCGCTCGATCCGAGTCCTTTGGGTCGGCGCCTCCGCCAGCGTGCGCGAGTAGACGACCTTCTCCGCCGCCTGCCAGATAGCCGCGAACTCGCGCGTCACCGGCGAGTGCTCGGCGAACGCCGGGTCGGTCTCCCAGACGGCCATCGTCTCGTACATGCGGCGGCCGTAGAGGTGGGTGCCGACCGGGGCCTCGAGCTCGTTGGCGAACTCGTGCACTTCCTCGCTCGGCGCCGCCCAGTCGAAGTGTCCGCCGTCGTCCTCGACGTAGCCGTCGAGCGAGGCGATGAATGAGTAGATCAGCCGTGCCACGCCACGAATCTAGTCGTCGGACCCGCTGCCGCTGTTGTCCTTGGAGGCGTCTTCACGCGCGTCTTCGCGTTCGTCGAGGGCGTCTTCGGCCGCCTTTTCGCGGTCCTCCCTGGCGTCTTCCTGCGCGTCCAGGCGGTCTTCGACTTCGTCGGCGCTTTCGCCGCCGCCGCTTTCGCTCCCGTCAGCGGCGCCCGTCGCCGCGGGCGCGTTTCCCGTCCCGTCGCCTCTATCGCCCCTCTGGCGGGCGGCCGACTCGACCGCCGGGGCGAGCGAGTCGCCGGCGGAGACCGACTCGGAGGCGATCCCGATCTGGCGGCTGACGAGGTTGCTGGCGGCGATCGCGACCACCGCGGCGATCGCCAGGCCGAGCAGGGCCAGTCCGATCCATTTCGCCGTCGCCGAGGAAGTCATGCGGTCAACCGAATGACAGCACGAAGGCCGCCCCGCTCGCGGTTGGCCAGGGTCACGTCGCCGCCCCACTGGCGGCTCAGCTCGCGCGCGATCGGCAGGCCGAGGCCGGTGCCGTTCGGCCCCCGGTGCCCGGCGCTGCCGCGGCTGAAGCGTTCGAACACGACTTCCTCCTCGCCGGGGACCAGCCCCGGCCCCTCGTCGCAGACCTCGATCCGTTCGGGTGCGGCGGCGATCGTCACGGTCGAGCCCGGCGGCGAGTAGAGGACCGCGTTCTCCACCAGCACGTCGATCGAGCGGTCGAGGTCGGAGCGGCCGCACCAGGCGCTCGCCTCCCGCGGCGCGTCGACCTCGATCCCGACCCCCCGCTCGGCCGCCGTCGCCTCCCAGCGCTCGGCCGCGCGCCGCGCCGCCGAGCGCAGGTCGACGGGCTCCCCCGGCACTTCCCGCTCGCCGGCGCGGCTGAGGATCAGCAGCTCGTCGACGATCGCCGAGAGCCGGTCGATCTCGCGCATCGCCGCGTCGGCCTCGGCCTTGACCTCGCGATCGCCCCCGAAGCGTTCGGAGAGGCCCTCCAGCCGCAGCCGCACCCCCGTCAGCGGCGTCCGCAGCTGGTGCGAGGCGTCGGCGACGAAGTCCTTCTGCACCCCCAGCAGCCGCTTCAGCCGCACCGTCATCTCGTTGAAGCTGCGGGCGAGGGAGCGCTGCTCCGTGCTGCCTTCGACCGGCGCCACCGCGTCGAGGTCTCCCTCGGCCACCCGCTGAGCGGTGTCGTCGAGGCGGCGGATCGGGCGCGCGATCTGCTGGGCGATCAGGGCGCCGGCGATCATCCCCAGCGCCAGGACGACCGCCGTCAGCGCGGCGACGTCGAGGATCGAGGTCCGCACCGCGTCGTCGACCGCGTCGACGCTCTGGGTCACCCGCACGGCGCCGACGGTGCGGCCGCCGCGCCGGACCGGCACCGCGGTCGCGAGGATCTCGGCGTCGAGCGTCTGGCTGCGGCGGCTGATCTGCTCGCTGCGGCCGGCCAGCGCCGCGGCCACCTCGGGGCGATCGGCGTAGCCGGCGCCGGCGCGGGTGCCGGCGGAGTCGGCCAGCAGGCGGCCGCGGGCGTCGACGACGATCACCCGCCCGCGCACGCTCGCCGCCGAGACCCGCGCCACGCGATCGAGCACCCGGGGCTGCGGCGGCGCCAGCAGCTCAGCGGCGGAGGTCGCGACGACTTCCGCCTGACTGCTCGCCTGGCTGCGCACCTCGGAATCGACGCGGTCGCGGAAGCTCAGCGCCAGCGGCACGCCGAGGGCGATCAGCGCCAGCAGGAGGACGTAGGCCAGCGCCAGCAGGAGGGTGGTCCGCAGGCTTACGGTGCCTCGACCCCCGGCGCGGCGAAGCGGAACCCGACGCCGCGCACCGTCTCTATATAGGCGGGGTCCGCGGGGGCGTCGCCGAGCTTGCGGCGCAGCCAGCCGACGTGGACGTCGAGCGTCTTCGTCGAGCCGAACCAGTTCGTGTCCCAGACCTCGGCCATCAGGTCCTCGCGCTTGACGACGCGGCCGGCGTTGCGCATCAGCGTTTCCAGCAGGTCGAACTCCTTGCGCGAGAGGTCGAGCCGCTCGCCGTCGAGGCGGGCGATCCGGGCGGCGGGGTCGAGCTCCAGCTCGCCGACCAGCAGCGGTTGCGCGCCGGTCTGACGCGGGCGGCTGCGCCGCAGCACGGCGCGGATGCGGGAGATCACCTCGGCGGCGCTGAACGGCTTGACCACGTAGTCGTCGGCGCCCAGCTCCAGCCCGACGATCTTGTCCATCTCCGTCCCGCGCGCGGTCAGCATCACGATCGGCACGTCCGAGCGCCGGCGCAGCTCGCGGCAGACGTCGCGGCCGTCGCCGTCGGGGAGGATCAGGTCGAGCATCACCAGATCGGGCCGCTCGCTCTCCGCCAGCTCCAGGGCGCCGGCCGCGGTGGCGGTCACCACCGCCTCGAAGTTGGCGCGCCGCAGCGCTTCGGCGAAGGGCTGGGAGATCGACTCCTCGTCCTCGACGACGAGGATCTTTCCGCTTGGCGCCTGGGCGGCCATGCGGCCACTGTAGCGGCGGTCCCTGGGCATTTGGCCCTGCTCACGGCAGATTTTGCCGGCTCTTTACCTGCCCCTGGGCGGCCCTTGCACCTCACCTTCCGACAATGGCCCGGCCACTTCGAGTCGGAGGTTCACAGCATGCAGGAGGTCAAGACGAAAATCGCCACCGCCGCCACCGTCGCGGTGCTGGCCGGGCTGACCGGGGTCGCGATGAGCTCCGGCGATGGCGGCACCGGCGGGGCGACCGCGGACCAGCAGGCGACGAGGCCGAAGGTGGTGCGGCGGACCATCCACGTGACCAAACGGGCCGACGCGGCGACGGCGGCAGCGCCCGGCGCAGCGGCGGGGGCCGCGCCGGTGAGCACCTCGAGCAGCGGCTCCTCCGGCCCGGTCAGCAGCGGCAGCGGACCCGAGCCGGTCAGCTCGAGCAGCGGGTCGCACGGTTCCTCGCCCTCGGGCCCCAGCGGCGGTCCCCAGACCGTCACCCGCAGCAGCGGCTCCGGCTCCTCCGACGACGACGTCGCCGATGATCGCGCCGACGCGTTCGAGGACCGCCTCGACGCGCGCGAAGACGCCCTGGACGACCGCGAAGACGCGCGCGAGGACTACGAGGACGACCAGGTGGACTACGAAGAGGACCGCGCTGACGACAGCTCGGGCCACGGCGGAGGCGACGATGACTGAGGCGCGTCCCAGCCCCAGCCGCCGGCCCGGCGCCGGCCCGGTCCTCTGGACCTCGTTGCTGCTCTTCTGCGTCCTGCTCGGGTTGCTGACCTACCGCTTCAGCATCGGCGAGGACCCCTCCGGAGTCGGCGCCGGCGCCGCCCCGGCGCCGCCGGCCCGCAAGGTGATCGTGCGGCGGGTGGTGACGACCGTGGTCCCGGCCGGCTCGGACGGAGCGACGTCCGCCGCGGCGGCACCTCCGGCCGCCGCCGCGCCGGCCCCCGAAAGCGAAGCCGTGCCCGTCTCCGCACCGGTGACCAGCTCCTCATGACGGCGGCCGAGCACGACACCGGCTTCGAGGCGATGGGCAGCCACGTGCGGCTGCTGATCGGCGCGCCGGCGCCGGGCCTGCCCCCGGCCGAGGCGGCCGCCGAACGCGCCCGCAGCTTCGTCGCCGAGTTCGAGCGCGCGCTCTCGCGGTTCGACCCGGCGAGTGAGCTCTCCGCCCTCAACCGCGACCACCGCGACCGCGTTCCCGCCTCGCCGCTCCTGCGCCAGGCCGTCGGCGCCGGCCTCTGGGCGGCGGAGCGCAGCGGCGGCCTCGTCGACCCGACCCTGGTCGACGAGAT
Organism: Solirubrobacterales bacterium; assembly: GCA_036280745.1. Classification (GTDB taxonomy): domain Bacteria; phylum Actinomycetota; class Thermoleophilia; order Solirubrobacterales; family 70-9; genus VAYN01. The sequence continues at coordinate 34,345 of DASUQC010000010.1, read as the reverse complement.
CGAGCGCGCCGGCTACGCCTCCAGCCGCGTCGGGGTCCGGCCGGCGCCCCTGCGCTCGGCGCTCGCGGCGGCCCCCGAGCGGCGCCCGGCCGAACCCGACCCCGCCGCCCGCTGGCGCCGCTTCTCGGTCGACGGGCAGGGCGGCGAGATTGTCCGCCCGCCGGGCCTGCGCTTCGACAGCGGCGGCATCGGCAAGGGGCTCGCCGCCGACCTCGTCGCCTCCGCCCTGCAGGGCTACAGCCGCTTCGTCGTCGACTGCGGTGGCGATATCCGCGTCGGCGGCCGCGACGCCCCCCGGCAGCCGCGCACGATCGCGGTCGAGCACCCCCTGAGCGGCGACCGCCCGTTCGTCGTCTCGCTCCGCAGCGGCGGGATCGCAACCTCCGGCCTCGACGTGCGGATCTGGCGCCGCGAGGACGGCAGCTTCGCGCACCACCTGCTCGACCCCGCGAGCGGCCGGCCGGCCTGGACCGGGCTCGTCGGCGTCACCGCGCTCGGCGTCAGCGCGCTGGAGGCCGAGACCCTCTCGAAGGCGGCGCTGCTGGCCGGGCCGGCGCGCGGCCGCGAGCTGCTCGCCGCCGGAGGTGGCCTGCTCGTCCACGACAGCGGCCGGGTCGAGCGGGTCGGCCGGCTGGCCGCCCCGCCCCGCGTGCGCCTGCCGCGGCCGCCGGCGCGGGAGGGAGTGGCGGCGTGACCGAAGCGGCCCGCACCCTGGAAAGCCACGGCTGGTGGCTGGCGAGCCGCGCCTCCGGCGTGGTGGCGCTCGTCCTGGTCACGGTCTCGGTCGCGATCGGGCTGGCGATGGCCGGCAAGGTCCTGCGGGCCCCCGGCCTCTCCCGCAAGCTGATGGCCATCCACGAGCAGACCGCGCTGGCCGGCCTGATCGCGATCTGCGTGCACGCGATCACCCTGCTCGGCGACCCCTTCCTCGACCCCGGGGTGGCCGGCGTCACCGTCCCCTTCGCGCTCGACTTCGAGACCTTCTTCACCGGCCTCGGCGTGATCGCCGCCTACCTGGCGCTGCTGCTCGGGCTCAGCTTCTACGCGCGCCGCCGGATCGGCGCCAAGCTCTGGCGCAGGGCGCACCGCGCGACCGTGCTCGTCTACCTGCTCGGCCTCGTGCACGCGCTCGGCGCCGGCACCGACACCTCGGCGGTCTGGTTCCGCTGGTGGGTGATGGCGACGACGCCGATCGTCGGCGGCCTCTTCGTCCACCGTGTACTGGAAGGGCGCGCCAAAGCCCGTGCCAAAGCGGCGAAGCCGCAGGCGCAGGGCGCGGAGCCGAAGCCGCGGACGGCGAAGCCCGCGCCCAGCCGGCCGCTGGCGCCGCGGCCGGCGATGGAGGACGGATGAGCCGCGCGGGGACCCTGATCGTCGGCGGTGGCCTGGCGGCGCAGCGGACGGCGGAGACGCTGCGCCGGCGCGGCTACGACCGCCCGGTCCGGATCGTCTGCGGCGAGCCGGAGCCGCCCTACGACCGCCCGCCGCTCTCGAAGGAGCTGCTGGCCGGAACGGCCGGGGAGGGGGAGGTCTCCTACCGGCCCGCCGGCTGGTACGGGGAGCAGGAGGTCGAGCTGCTGCTCGGCGTGCGGGCCGAGGCGCTCGAACCGGCGCGCCGCCGGGTCACCCTCGGCTCGGGCGCCTGGCTGCCCTACGAGAACCTCGTGGTCGCGACCGGTGGCGAGCCGCGGCGGCTGGGCACCCTCGCCGGCGCCAACGTCCACGAGCTGCGCACCCTTGCCGACCTGCGGCGGCTGCGCCGGGAGCTGGTCGCGGGCTCCCGCCTGGCGATCGTCGGCGCCGGCTTCATCGGCCAGGAGGTGGCGGCGACGGCGCGCGCCCTCGGGGTCGAGGTCACCGTCATCGAGGCGCTGCCGGTGCCGCTGGAGCCGATCGTCGGCCCGCGGCTCGGCCGCTGGTTCGCCGAGCTGCACCACGGGGAGGGGGTGCGGATCCTCGCCGGCGCCGCGCTCGAGAGCGCCCGCGGCGGCGGCGACCGGGTCGAGGAGCTGGTCCTGGCCGACGGCCGCCGCGTCGCCTGCGACGCGGTCCTCGTCGGGATCGGCACCGTGCCGGCGACCGGGTGGCTGCGGGGGAGCGGGCTCGGCAGCGGCGGCGTCCGCGTCGACGTCGCCGGCCGCACCGCGCTCCCCGGCGTCTTCGCTGCGGGCGACGCCTGCCTCCCCTTCGAACCGCGCCGCCGCGCCCATCTCCGCACCGAGCACTGGGACGCGGCGGCCTGGCAGGGCGCCGCCGTCGCCAGGGCGATCCTCGGCGAGGAGCCGGGCCGGCCGCCGCTGCCGAGCTTCTGGAGCGACCAGTACGGCGTCCGGGTCCAGTGCGTCGGCCACCCGCAGCTGGCCGACGACGTCGCCGTCGAGGGCGACCCGGACGGCCGCGACTTCGAGGCTCTCTTCAGCCGCGCCGGCGTCCCCGTCGCCGGCCTCGCGGTCGGTCGCCCGCGCGCGGTCCCGGCCTTTCGCAAGCAGATCGAGGGGGCCGGCCTGGCCCTCCAACCCGAGAAGGAGGCAGCATGAGCCACAGAGCTATCGTCGATCCGGCGGAGTGCAGCGCCCACGGCGACTGCGTCGAGATCGCGCCGACCGTCTTCCGCCTCGACGACACCGCGGTCGTCGTCGGCACCGACACCCCGGAGCTGATGGTCGAGGCGGCCGAGGCCTGCCCGGCCGTGGCGATCTCGATCGTCGACGAGGCGACCGGGGAGACCGTCTTTCCATGAACGACGAAAGGAACACCATGAACAAGCGCAACCTGATCGTCTGCCTGGCGATCGTCCCCACCGCCCTCGCCCTGCTGGGGGCGACGGCGACGGCGAAGGACGGCGACGTCCGGCGCGCCGGCACCTGCACCGGGAGCACCTCGGCGAAGATCAAGCTCAGCCCCGAGGACGGCCGCATCGAGACCGAGTTCGAGGTCGACCAGAACCGCAACGGCGTCACCTGGAACGTCGTCCTGCGCCGCAACGGGAGCGTCGCCGCCCGCACCCAGGGGACCACCGGCGGCCGCAGCGGCTCCTTCGAGGTCCGCCGCCTGCTCGCCGACGGTCCGGGCTCCGACTCGGTCTCCGCCCGCGCCGTCAGCCCTTCCGGGGAGGTCTGCACCGCCGGCGCCAGCATCTGACGGCGAGCCGGGGGCGGCGCGTCAGCGCCGCGCCGCGCCCCAGGCCGGGCTCCCCGGTTGGGTAGAACCCAGCCATGCACGTCTGGATGGTCAGGGTCCTCGACGGGATCAGGAACGGCGACGAGGCCGACATCGCCACGGCGATCGAGGAGCTGAGCCGCTCGCGACGGTTCCTGGCGCCGCTGGCCTACGCGGTCGGCGGCGTCGCGATGCTGCTCGGCGGCGTGCGGCTGCTGTTCTCCAACTGGCGGCTGACGCTGATCCAGGTGCTGCCGGCGGTCTGGATCTGGCTGGCGATGTACGAGCTTCGCGCCCACGTCCTGCACGGGCGCGAGTTCCGCGACCTCGAGGGGCCCCTGGTCGCCCTGCTGATCGCCGCGATCGCGGCGATCACGATCGGCGTCTTCTTCCTCAACGCGGTCTTCGCCTTCGCAATCACCCAGCCGGGCAGGCCGCGGGTGCGTCTGGCGATCGCCGAAGCGCGGGAGCGGCCGGCGCCGATCCTCCTCAGCGGCGCGGTCTTCGGCCTCGCCCTCGGCCTGTCCGTCACCCTCGGCGCCCGCGCCGGCGAGCCCTGGTTCGCGATCTCGCTGGGCGCGGTGGTCGGGCTGATGATGGTCGCCTACGTCGCCATCCCCTCGCGCCTGGTCGGGGTGAGGCCGACGGCCCCGCGGCGGGACCGCCTCTCCGCCAGCGCGGTCGGCGGGCTGCTCGGGGTCGCGCTCAGCACGCCGCCCTACGTCCTCGGCAGGATCGGGCTGCTGATGATCGGCTCGCCCTTCCTGCGCGTCCCCGGCTTCATCGTCTTCTTCGTCGCCGCGACGCTGCAGGCGGGCGCGACGAGCGCGGTGCGGGCGGTGAAGCTGGGCGCCAAGCTCGGCGGCGGCTCCGGCGCGGCCGGCGTTGAACCGCGCGCGGGGCGAGACTAAGATCGTCGCGTGCGCCGCTTGCTTCTCCCGCTGGCTCCGGTCCTGCTCCTGCTGCTCTGCGCCCCGGGGGCCTCGGCCGCGACCGGCGACCTCAGCTTCAAAGACTGCGTCGCGCGCTTCGCCTCCGGCCCCTGCACCGCGGTCCCGAACGAAGTGCTCGAGGGCGGGCGCGACGTCGCCGTCAGCCCCGACGGGAAACTGGTCTTCGTCGCCGACATGCAGGACTCGGTGGTCGGCTTCACCCGCAGCCTCGTCGACGGCTCGGTCGCCTTTGCCGGCTGCGTCGACACCAACGGCGGCGGCGACGTGGGTTGCACGCACCTCGCCGCCAACGTGCTCCTGCAGCCGCGCTCCCTCGCCTTCTCCGCCGACGGGTCCTCCCTCTACGTCGCGGCCGAGACCTCGGACACGATCGTGCGGTTCGACGTGGGGGCGGGCGGGGCGCTGAGCTTCGCCGGCTGCGTCGAAGACGACGACGCCCTGCCGGACTGGGGATGCACCCGCGAAGCCGCCAGCCTCGACGGCCCGCTCCGCGTGCTCACGGCGCCCGACGGCTCGGTGTACGCGGTCAGCGGCGAGGCGACGCTGAACCACTTCTCCGCCGACCTGACCCCGCAGAGCTGTTATCGCGAGGTCCCGATCACGGGCTGCGCGACGCAGGCCGAGCCGCTCGAAGCACCGCACGGACTGGCGCTCAGCCCCGACGGCAAACACCTCTACGTGACCTCGGTCGGTCGCGACGCGGTCACCTGGTTCACCCGCGGCGTGGGCGGTGGGCTGACGCTCGCGGGCTGCCTCGCCGACGACGACGACGCGACCACCTTCTCCGACGCCTGTGCGGAGGAGTCGGGCGTCAACTACGACTTCCTCAACCACATCACCCTCAGCCCCGGGGGCGGGAGCGCCTACGCCACCGACGAGACCGGGCTCGGCGTCGTTTACCACTTCTCGCGCGACCCGGCGACCGGGGCGCTGACCCGGCAGGACTGCCTCGCCAACGACATCGACGCCGACGCGCCCGGCTGCACCGAGCTCGACGACGGGACCGGCTCCGGCCTCGCCTCGGTGACCGACGCGGTGGTGAGCCCCGATTCGGCCAACCTCTACACGGTGGCGTTCCAGGACTCGGCGCTGAGCACCTTCGGACTGTCCTCGCCCGGCGGTGCGCTCACCCACATCCGTTGCCTGCGCGACAACGCCGTCCAGGGCTGCACCGGCTTCGGTGAAGGCGGCCGCCTCGCCGGCCCCTTCGGGGTGGCGGTCAGCTCCGACGGCCACGATCTCTACGTGGCGAACGGAAGCGGCGTCCCGGCGCTGCTCCACTTCGAGCGCGAGGCGCCGGGCAGCCGGCCCGGAGAGGACCCCGGTCCCGACCCGGATCCCGACCCCGATCCGCAGCCGGGCACCGGCGGCTCCAGCTCAGGGCCGGGCCCCGGTCAGTCGGAGAAGCCCTCGGGGCCGGCGGCGACCTGCAACGGCCTGCGCGCGACGATCGTAGGGAGCAGCCGCTCCGAGTCCCTGAAAGGAACCCCGAAGCCCGACGTGATCGCCGCCGGGGCAGGCGACGACAAGGTCAAGAGCCTCGGCGGCAAAGACGTGGTCTGCGGCGAGGGAGGCCGCGACCAGCTCGCAGGCGGAGCCGACGCCGACACCCTTCTGGGCGGACCAGGCAAAGACATCCTCAAAGGCGCCAACGGCAACGACCGCCTAATAGGCGGCCCCGGAACCGACCAGCTCCTAGACGGCCCAGGCAAGGACACCGTCAAGCAGTAAGCGACGGGGGCGCTGGCCCGGAGTTCCAACCGCCGACCTCCTGGGTGCGATCCAAGTTGACGAAATCTTGGGGATGACTTCAGAAGTCTGCTTTTAGCAGGGGATTAGCTGGACTCAGCGGCCGTATCGCGCCCCGACGGTTTGCCACGGATGCGCAGGGATATGCGGCGATACGCAGGGTTTCGGGCACTCCTGGCCAGAAGTGCCCGAAATCTGCGCAGGGCGGTTGGAAACGGCGTGAATGATGTCCGCGAAACCAAAGCTATGCTTTGGCTATGCATGACAAGCCCGACCTACGGGGCCTCGAGGCGACCGCCTACTCCCAGCACGGCTACTTCACCACGAGCCAGGCCCGTGACCATGGGCTCAGTAGTCAGCTCCTGAGCCACTACGTGCGCGGGAACCGGTTCGAGCGGGTGCGGCGAGGGCTCTATCGCCTGCCCGGCTTCCCCCGTCCGGAAGACGACGAGATGCGGGAGAAGTGGATGGCGGTCGGCCGCGAGAAGGCCGTCCTCTCGCACCAAAGCGCACTCGCCCTCCTCGATCTCAGCGACAACATCCCCAACGCGGTGCACCTGCTCGTCGGACGCCGATACCGCGGCCTGCGCCGTCCGGCCGGCGTCGTCATCCACACCCGCCCCGACGAGGAAGAGGTCGCCACGGTGTGGCGCGAAGGGCTTCGCCTAACCGCTCCGGCGCGAACGCTCGTCGACGTAGCCGGGGAAATTCAGCCCGAGCAGCTGGAAATGGCCGTGCGCCAGGCACTTGGCCGCGGGCTGCTCACGGTGCGGGAACTCGAAGGGGAGGCACGACGACGCGCTCGCTCCGACGCGCTGAGCGGCGCCCTTGCGACGGTGACATCGTGAGATACGAGACCGCCAGCTCATCGATGAGGTCGTTCGCGAGCTCGACTGAGGATGTACCCGCCCCGCCGGGCTCCCGGCGGGGCGGACTTGACGGGTCGGGCCGCTGGCGTGGCTCCTCTCGAGTCGGTCGCCGACGGGAGACACCACCCCGAAGAGGCGCCGGCCGCATCCCTTCTCCATCTCGAGGAAGGACTTCAACCTGGCTAACACGCCTCCATCTCGATAGTTCAAGTGTCGCTGGACCAGCGGTGGGGTTGCGGACGAATGAAGGTCTAGACTCCTTGCGCCAAACTGCAGCGGGAACACGAGGTGGGGAACCTATTGACGAAGCTCGGTCGGATCGCCGGTCGCGAAGGAGACGATGTTTCGGACGACTCGCGACCCATGCTGGCTGCCCAAACGACGGGAGAATCAGCTCTCCGCCCGCAGATCCTCCATATCTCTGACTTGCATCTCGGGCCGGTCGCGGCAGCCCAGTATTTGGCCCACCACCGAGTCGGAGTCACGAGTGATCGGCGCGCGCAACGCGACGTCGTCAAGGTGACCATCGAGGCCCTCGCGAGTTCAGGGCAGCTGGCGGAGATGGATGCGGTCGTCGTTTCGGGCGACCTGACCAACCGAGATCAACCTGATGGCTACGAGTTCTTCGGCGAGCTGGCCAGAATCCTGTTGCAGGTTCTCGATCCGTCTCGCATCCTCGTGGTGCCCGGCAATCACGACGTCGACAAAGAGGTGGAGGTCGGCGACCCAGCTCGCTACCAACACTTTTTCGCCGCGACCCGGGATCTCGGCCTGGTCACCCCATTGATCGACGGGATCGACTTCAATGCTGATGGCGCACTCACTGAGGAGGCCGCGCTCGCTCCTCATCTGGTGGCTGGCGAGGGCTTCCTCATACTGCCGATCAACTCGAGCCACTTCTGCTGGGTTAAGGAGTCGGTTGACTCTCGCCATCGCAGCGGCCTTTCCCCAGAGACCGCCGAGATTCTCGATGAGGCGACTCAGGAGCTGCGGACCTTTGACATGCCCCGCGTATCGGATCCGCAGATGCTCGCGCTGCGACACCTTCTTGATCAGTCTGGGCCATTTCCGGCCAACACCCTTCACCTAGCGGCAATCCACCACCAGCTACTTCCGGTCGACCCCCGGGAGGAAATGAAGCCTTTCGAGGGCATCACGAATCTCGGGGCGCTACGGGAATTTCTCGCCGACATCGATATCGAGGTTGTTTTGCACGGCCATAAGCACGCCGCTGCTCTCTACTGGGATCGGGTCGCGGTCTCGCCCCGCCTTCAGGACCCTGCCCATAACATTTTGGTCTGCGCCGCTCCTGCTCGCTTCGAGCCGGGCTTGCCAATGGCCCGAGTGCTGACCCTCGGGCCCAGCCCGCTTGCGTCGGAGGTGGCGGTCGACGAGATTCGTGCTGGCACGCCCTTCGGCGCCGCCCCGGATCGCAGACCTCTAGCGCTGGCGCGGCTTTGGGAATTCGGGGCCGACGATGAAGGAGACGGGGAGGTGATCTGCGCCGAGGACTTCGACGCCGTCTACGCGCGGGTCCGTTCGCGTTTCGAGACTGTTCCTGCCGACGCCGCGCTCCGCTACTTGATCTGTGAGATCACCCGCCCGAGGGATCTCGGTCGGCCGCCGCGCGACTATCCCGAGCCGCATCCGGGCTGGTTCAAGGATCTGGTGGAGTGGTGGCAGTTCGACGAGCCCCATTTCGACAAGGAGGTCACCTTCAATCACGGTGACCGCATCCATCGGCGGTGGGGAGAGAAGACGCAGGCGGCCGCTCGGCTGCTTTCAAAGGCGATTCCAAACGACACTGCGACCACCCGAGCCTCGATTTTTCTAGTCGATCCCCAGTTGGAGGGGAGCCCCGAGGGCACAGACGAATTCCCCTCCTTCGTCTCAGTCCAGCTTCAGCTGGTCGAACGCGTGGGCGCCTACGAGCTCGATTGCACCGGGAGCTTCCGAAAGCAGGAGATGCACTATTGGTGGCCGATCAACGTCGCCGAGCTGGGTCGCATTCAGGATGAGGTCCTCAAGCTCATGACGTCCTCCGAGCGGCCGCTGAGGGCAGGTCGGATCCGGACCGTGACCGCCTACGCGATCGCGAAGAGTGTGATCCCGGCGGTTGCGCATGCCGCGATCGATCGGGCCGTTGACCGCGAGCCTCTTGAGCTCTGGAGGCTGGCTTTCGGACTGCTTGCGCCCGACCAGGTTCTCGACCCTGCTGCGCTCCGGAATCGTTGGGAGCACTATCTGGAGGATCTGCGGCCACGCACGAACGAGGGCATGCCTGCGCTGTCAAGTCGGGGCCTGAAAGAGGTTCTCAATTTTGCTGAGGTGGGCTCGCGGGCCCCGGGGGCTGCCGAGCTCCTTGCAGCCCTTCAAGAGCTGGTCAACTTTTACGTAGTCGTCGATCCGAATCCGACTGATCCCACGGAGATCCTCTCAACCTTGAACGAACGCTTGGCCGCCTTCGAAGCAGCGCTCGACCGGCAGTACGGGCCGGCAAAGGGTCCCTAGCCATGCTTCGTCCACCGCTCATGACATCCTTCGGTCATGCCCGGCCTTGACAGAGAGAGTCTTTGCGGCTGGCTCGTGGACGCCGCCCAGGCAGCGGCCTCGGTGGCCAACTACTGCGACCATGTCGAGCACAACGAGCTGACCGAGCGCTCGTGGGTGTCCGATGCCGCGGCGACCTTTCGCCGTCTTTCGATTGACATGGCTGTCGCAGCCGACGACGACCTTCAGCGGCTCTACGTGGCTCGCATCGCCCAGATAGAGGAACGCAATGCGTTGTGGGACCCCGACCGTTTCAATGGATCCGATCTTGCCGCGCACTCGACCTCGTGGAGAGGTTTGCAGCTGGCTCAGATTGAGCATGACCGGCACTATCACCCCGACATCGTCGGTCTAGCCAAGGCCGATCAGCTTCGCCACTGCGCCCTGCACCTGGCAAAGCTGGTAGGGGCGCTGGCGGACCTGATGGTCGGCAATCTTGATGAAGCTGATTTTCGAGCCCGTCGTCTACCCGACTTCCTGCTGTTCGGCTTGAAGTTGGCGACCCTCGGAGGAGAAAAGCTTCCCGACCAGCCAATCCAGGTCGATGTCGGGTCCCTGAATTTCGTCGCTGGTTAGACCTCGTGCCATGGAGACGGTAGCCATCAGGGCCGAGCCCCGGATCCGCAGTGACGTCTATGCCGCCTACTGGCACTTTGCCGCCGAGCGTCAATTGATTTTCGAACGTCGGCTTGAAGGGCTGCCCGAACCCTGGACGGACGACGAGATCCTTTTGGACTACCGCTTCTGTAATTCCTTTCGAGCCAGCGACAGAGTCTCTCAGTACCTGATCCGGGAGGTGATCTACGGTCCGCCCAAGCTCACTCCCGAGGACCGTTTCTTTCGCACCGTTTTCTTTAGGCTTTTCTCAAGACCGGAGACCTGGGAGCTGATTGAGCGGGAGGCCGGCCCGGTATCGACCGAAGGATTCGATCCCGATGCGATCGGAGCACTTCTGGACAAGGAGATGGAGGAAGGGCGGACGCTCTACACGAACGCCTTCATCCTCTGCGCGAACCGGGCATATGGCCATCGTCGGAAGCACCGCAATCACCTGGCGCTGCTAGAGGCGATGCTCTCGAGTGGCCTCCTTGAGAGCCTCCTCGAGGCGGAGTCTCTGCAAGCGGTTTTCGAGGCTCTGCGCGAGTTCCCGTTGATCGGTGACTTTATGGCCTACCAGCTTGCAACCGACCTGAACTACGGACCCGATCTGAACTTCGATGAGAACGACTTCACGATCCCCGGTCCGGGGGCGGTAAGAGGACTCAGCAAGGTCTTTACGGATCTCGGCGACTACTCACCGGCCGAGGCAATCCTCTGGTTGGTCGAACGCCAGGACGTCGTCTCGGAGGAACTCGGCATCGATCCGCCCACGCTCTTCGGAAGACCTCTACACGCGATCGACTGCCAGAACCTGCTCTGCGAGATAGATAAGTACGCGCGGGTGCGATTTCCTGAACTACCCAGCAACCGCACCCGGATCAAGCAGCGCTTCGCTCCCGCGGGAGCCCTTCCGAGTCCCGTCTATCCGCCACGCTGGGAACTCGGTCGATCGCGGAGTGCGAAAAGCTCTTCACGCCTATCGCGTAGGACGCCGAGTGGTGCTTCGAAGAAAGATCCTCCCGCGACGACCTCGAGCTCACCGAACTCGAGGTCGCTCGCCTGTGCGACGTAGGCGAGCAGTCCGCCTAGCCCCAGGTAGTTCCCATAGCCCTTTTCGACAACGTCGTGGCTGCGGTACAGGGCGGTTGCGTGTAGACGCTCCTCGTTGTCAAGATGCATACCTACGTGCGCAAGGCAGGGGAAGCCACGCCGCTTCTTGCGGTCATGTGCAGCGGAGTAGACATTGAACTCGTAGATTGATCGGAAAAGCTTCCCGCTTTTTTTGCCCTGACGCAGCTTCTCTACATTGGTGGTCAGCTGGTCGATCGTGTCTCTTTTCCCAAGAACTGGATAGGAGGTTAGACGGCCAAAATAGGTGCCCCCCGAATTGCCCATACTCTTGATTAGGGGATAGTGCTCGCGGTAGTCGGCAGCAAGCTCGGCCGGCTCGGGAAGATCAAGGGCCCATTCGGCCGGGAAGATCGTATTGGCGACGGTCGCGGCGTCTTGCATCCCAAGATCGGCGAGGAGCCGATCGGCGAACGCCCTGATCGCGGCATCCTCCCTCGTTGGATCCCGGATCCGGATGTTCAAGTTGACCGCCCGTTGTGCGGGAGCCTCCTCCAGCAGATAGGTGAGGGCGTCCACCCAGGCCTCCGACAGGTCGGAGGCGACGATCATTCTGTCGGCGACGATCACCGCTCGGGCCCCGCGATCGGGGAGATTGATCCTTCAGACTCAGTCGCTGTCCCGACGATGGCATCGGTCCGGCGTCCGAGATCTGATGGGCGGACAGTGACCTCCAGCACGATCTCTTTACCCAGTCCCGGGAGGGAGTCGACCTCGGACGGGATCACGAGTCGGAAGACACCGTTGTCATCCTGGCCAAAGTCCACGATGACGCGACGGCGACTTGGCTCTTCTCCGATCACATCTTTGATGGTTTGCGTGCCGTCGAGCATCTCCTCGACCCCAGCGTTCGTCACGACGTTGAGCACGGCGGTGCCATAGCCAGTTGGCGAGTCGCGAAGGCTGAGAACCAAACGATCTTCGGCCGCGAGGGCCAGCTGCATCTTGTCTTCTTCGACCGCAAGTGTCCAGACATCCCCTCTGTAGGAGGAGGGTGGATGGCCAGCGCACAGAGCTTCTTTTACCCGCTTCAGCGGCGTCGAGGCCCATTCTCGTGCCTCGTTCGGCTGTGCCAGCTTCAGGTTGGCTAGGTGCAACGCAGTCGCTTCGAAGCTCGTCCCCAGCCTCAACGCCAGTGCGTAGACATCGGTGGGACCTCTCGGCCGCCGAAGGCTGAGATCATCCATCACCTTGTCTACTAGCTCCGGAGGCATCAGAAACCATGCAGCGAATGCCTCGGCCAGCTTCTCCTCGGGTGGCAACTGCTCGGAGGGGGAACCGGTGCCGCGGTCCTCGGGCTCAAGGCTCGGGGAATGCCCCATCAGATGGTGTCCGAGCTCGTGGCCGCCGGTGTAGCGCTGTCGGGCTCGGCGATGCCGAGAGTTGATAAGGACGCCCCCGGGTCGCTGGGCGCCAGGGCCGACGTAGAGGCCCGCAGCGCCGGCGAGCGGACGAAAGAGCAACTCGAGACCGAGGCTTTCGATTGCGGCGAAGACATCGATTTCCCGGCTGGTATCGACTGCCAAGTCCTCGTGAGCCTCGGCGGCGACGAACATCGCCTCCTCGTGTGCTTCTCGCCAGTTCATTTCCGGGGGCTGCGATTGCGCAACAGCTCGATGAACCGCCTCACCTCGCGCTGATCCTCCTCGCAGAGCTCGCTGGCGCCACGGGCCATCGCCAACGCCGCGCTGTCCAGTTCCGCCTGCTCTTCCTCACCCAGGAAATACGCCGAGCGATATCCGTACAGGTTCGCCAAGCGCTTCAGCTCGAGGGTCGAAACCCGCCTCTCGCCCCGCTCGATGTCGGAGATTGCTGAGCGTGGCATGCCGGTTCTTTCGCTGACGAACTGCTGACTGAAGTTGAGGTACTCTCGAACCTCGCGCAGTCGGTTGGCGAGTTCGCGCTCTTCGGGACTGCTCATGCCGCGCGCCTGGCGCTGCCCTGGCGAGCGTGTAGGAAAGCGGCGAGCTTCCGCACCGACTTAAAGACAGGGCGCAGACTCTTGTCCCACTTGAAATCGACCTCGAGCTCCCGCTTCAATTTGGCGACGGCACGCACAAGTCGGTGGGAGTCGACTGGCATGTCGGACCCTTCGGCCTCGAGTTCGGTCCTCAACGCCTGTGGGCTGCACCGTTTCTGCTCAGCAAGACGGGCGATGATCATCTCTTCAATTTCAGCAACATTGGGCATTCGGGAAACCAGACTTTCAATTGTCGGCTTTTCCGACATGCTACCAGCACCCGCTGATGTCTTCAAGGGCGCCACTCATGTAGCACTACCCAGACCTTTGGAATCCCGAGGACGGCGGCCGAGCACACGTGGCCATCGACCGATCCAGACCAGAGCCCCCAGGGCGCGGAAGGGGGCTGTCCATCGATCGACGACATCGTTGGCCCCCGATTCTCCATCCTGACCTCGATCGATCTTGGATCCCGATCGCCGAGGCCAGCACCCAAGGCCTTCATCACCGACTCCTTAAGAGTCCAGAGTTCGAAGTAACGTCTCGGTTGTAGGTCCGCGACGACGGCATCCAGTTCGCGAAGCTCCGGGTTGGTCAAGACCATCTCCAAAGCTTCGCGCCAATCCTCCTCGAAGCAGGGCTCCAGATCCACACCTAGGCCGAGTCCCTCATCCCCAATGGCCAGTGCGGTTATGTCGTCAAAATGCGACGCGCTCACATGGAGTCCCTCGACGGGAGGAGAAATTGGCCTCCCCGGTTCGAAGGCAAGTTGAAGCTCGTCTACCTCGATGCCCGCATGCGCTGCCAAGACCGATCGGCGTAGGGCCTGCTGCACGATCCGCCGTCGTCGTGCGGGTTCGGGTAGCTGATCCAATCGGCGAAATAGCTCCAGGGGCATCACGCCGGACGCTTCGGCTGCCGTTTCCAAACTTGCTCGAGCACTCCAGATATGTACCTCGGCGGTAATAGCCTTGAAGTTTCCACCATTCGTAGGAACCCGAGCAACTGACCTCTTGGTCGCTGATACGGGAAAGCACCCTCCCCGGAGCCGATCGCGCGGATTGCATTAGCGCTGGCTTCGGCGCAGGGCGTTACCCCCGGTGCTGGGTTTACCCAGGAAGTCCGGCCGACCTAGCTCTGGGCCTCTGATAAAGCAAGCCCAGAACCGATACCCATTGCCGCTAATCCCTTCGCATCGCCGCCATTTCGGGCACTCGTGCCCGAAATGGAGCGCCGATTCAGCGGCGGTTGGAAACGTCTTGAGAAACCGAAGCCGCCCACATGCAGGGACATCCAGCGATGGAGCTAGGCGGATTCGAACCGCCGACCTCCTGGGTGCGATCCAGGCGCTCTGCCAGCTGAGCTATAGCCCCTTGGGCGTGGCTGGGAAGTTGATCCCATCGCCTCGCAAGGCCAAGGATAACCGCATAGTCTTTGGCAGCCTCCCGGGAACCGGCTATGAGCATCCTCGACGACGCAATCCGAGAGCACCTCGAACTGAAGCGCGCCCATGGCGCGGACGAGAGCGAGATCAAAAAGCTCGAGGACGAGGCTTTTGGGCCTCCGCAGCGTCCTGACGAGCCGGACCCCTTCGCCGAGGCGCCGACCGAGTTCCTGGTCGCGCCGGAGACCGCAGTGGCCGAGAAGGGCGAGGAGGAGGGCGGCAGGCGCGCCCCCAACATCGCCGACCTGCAGGAGCCGCCCGAGGCGCCGCAGGCGGAGGAGCCCGCCACTCCTCCCGCCCCGGCCGACGACTCTCCCGCCGCCGACGCCCCGGCCGAGGAGGAGCACCCAGCGATGGAGCACGAGGCGATCGCCGACCCCGGCCACACGACCGAAGAGCGCCAAGCGATCGCCTCCCAGCCGACCGAGATGTTCGACGTCGAGAGCCAGTTCGAGGAGGCCCCGCCCGAGGCCCCCGCGCCCGCCGACGAGGAGCTGGTCGACGCCGAGCTGAGCGAGCCGAGCATCGCTCCCCCCGCCGCGGACGAGCCGGCCGACGAATTCGACGAGTTCTTCAGCGAGCAGCGCCTCTCCGACGAGCTCAACCAGGCGCTGGAGGCGCCGCTCCCGGACGAGCCCGGCGGCCCCGCGACCGAGGAGCACGCCGTCTTCGCCGACGTCGACGAAGACGAGCCGGCCGAGCTCGAGGTCGTCGAGCCCGAGGGGGACTCCGAGGAGCAGGAGGCCCCGCAGCCCTCCTCCTCCCAGCACGAGGACGTGCTCGAGGACACCCCCGACTTCCTCGAGGAGTCGCCCGAGGACGACGACCTCTGGTTCGAGCAGAAGCCGCCGAAGGACATCGACTTCGGCGATTAGTCCGGGCTGTTCCCGGCCGGCGGCGGCGACTCGGTAGGTTGGCCGCGTGGCTGACGAGCTTGCCATCGAAGCCCACGGTCTCCGCAAGTCCTACGGGGACGTCCAGGCCCTCGACGGCGTCGACCTGCAGGCGCCGCCCGGCACCGTGCTCGGCCTGCTCGGCCCCAACGGCGCCGGCAAGACGACCGCGGTCCGCATCCTCACCACGCTGCTCCCGCCCGACGGCGGCAGCGCCCACGTCGCCGGCCTCGACGTCGTCCACGAGGCGGCGACGCTGCGCAGCCGGATCGGCCTCGCCGGCCAGTACGCGGCGGTCGACGAGAACCTGACCGGGGCCGAGAACCTGGAGATGGTCGGCCGCCTCTACCACCTGCCGAAGGGCGAGCCGCGCGAGCGCGCCGCCGACCTGCTCGAGCGCTTCGACCTCAGCGAGGCCGCCGACCGCCTCGTCCGCACCTACTCGGGCGGGATGCGCCGCCGCCTCGACCTCGCCGCCGCCCTGGTCGCCTACCCGCCGGTCCTCTTCCTCGACGAGCCGACCACCGGCCTCGACCCGCGCAGCCGCATCGCCCTCTGGGAGACGATCGAGGCGCGGGTGGAGGAAGGGACCACGGTCCTCCTCACCACCCAGTACCTCGACGAGGCCGACCGCCTCGCCGACCGCATCTGCGTGATCGACCGCGGCCGCGTGATCGCCGCCGGCAGCTCCGACGAGCTCAAGGACCAGGTCGGCGGCGAGTGGATCGACATCACCCTGGAGTCCAAGGACGACGCCGGGATCGCCGCGGCGGCGCTGGAGGAGGACGGGGCGGAGCGCCCGGCGATGGCCGACGGTGTGCTGCGGATGCCGGTCCGCGAGCGCAAGGGCGCGATCGCCCAGGTGGTGCGCCGGCTCAACGACGTCGGGATCGGGATCGACGACGTGGCGATGCGGCGGCCGACGCTCGACGACGTCTTCCTCACCCTGACCGGGCACGCCGCCGAGGCCGACGAGGACGGGGCGGGGGAGGAGCGCGAGCGATGAGCGGCCTGCGCTACGCCCTCTCCGACACGCTGGTCCTCGCCAAACGCAGCCTCCTGCGCATCCCGCGCGCGCCCGACCTGCTGCTCTCCTTCACCGTGCAGCCGATCATGTTCGTGCTGCTCTTCGCCTACGTCTTCGGCGGCGCGATCGACACCCCCGGCTACAGCTACATCGACTTCCTGATGCCGGGGATCATCGTCCAGACGATGTCCTTCGGCGGCTTCGTCACCGCGCTCGGCCTCTCCGAGGACCTGCGCAAGGGCCTGGTCGACCGCTTCCGCTCGCTGCCGATGTCGCGCGGCGCCGTGCTCGCCGGCCGCACGCTGGCAGACGTCGCCACCAACACGCTCTCGATCGCGATCATGCTGGTCGTCGGCGTCATCGCCGGCTTCGGCTTCGACGCCCCGCTCGCCCACATCGTCGCCGGCATCCTGCTCCTGCTGCTGTTCGGCTACGCCTTCTCCTGGGTCTTCGCCTTCGTCGGCCTCACCTCGTCCTCGCCCGAGGCGGCGCAGGCGCTCGGCTTCATCGTCATCTTCCCGCTCACCTTCGTCTCCTCGGCCTTCGTCCCGGTCGAGTCGATGCCCGGCGCCCTGCAGGCCTTTGCCGAAGTCAACCCCTTCACGATCGTGGTCGACGCGATGCGCCACCTCTTCCTCGGCGCCGACGTCGGCGACTACACCGTCCTCGGCGCGGTCGCCTGGTCGCTCGGGATCACGGCCGTCTTCGCCGCCCTCTCTGTCAACCGCTACAAACGCGCCGTCGTCCGATAAGCCGCGCGCAAGTCGCGACAGAACCGGCGCATTGTGCGCACCAAGCGTGCGCCGGGGGAGCCTAGGCTCGGGGGCTGATGGCTGCCCTGAAGAAGAAAGGGGATCTGGCTGAGCTGAAGGTCGCGTCTGACCTCATCGAAAGGGGCTGCCACCTATCGATCCCCTTCGGGGAGGATTGCGACTACGACCTGATCGCCGACTGCAATGGCCGTCTGCACCGGATCCAGGTGAAGTTCACCGAGTCGGACGGGCGCCGGGTCGTAGTTCGCTGCCGGTCTCACTCACTCACCAAAGGGAAGATCCGGCAGACGAAGCACTACACCTGGGCGACGGTCGATTGGATCGCCGTTTACGACAAGACGACCGACCGTTGTTACTACTGCCCATCACGGGAGCTTGGAGCAGAGGGCAGGAGTGCCCTGAGCCTGCGGATCACCCCGGCCCGCAACGGACAGCAGCTGCGAGTCCGGCCGGCGCTCGACTATGTCGATCCCGATTTCAGTCTCGATCCGAGGATGGAGCCAGCGGGGATCGAACCCGCGACCTCGGCGTTGCAAACGCCGCGCTCTGCCAGCTGAGCTATGGCCCCTTGCCTCCCGATTGTAGGCGCCGTGCTCCCTTGTGCTGTTCGAATGGCTCATATCTAAATAAAGTTGATCATCTTTATCAAGAGAGGCTACGATCGCTCCTTCGAACCTCGACTGAGGCGGCTGAAATGCCGCAGATTCTCGTCCGCGACGCGAACCTGGTCGAGCACCAGGGCCCGCGCGTCGCCAGGCGCCGGATCAGCGCAGCCCGGACTCGCGCAGCGCAAGCTTGACCCGCCCCGCCTTCGCCGCGATGCGCGGCGTCGCCACCGCGGTGAAGCGGAGCCTGCCCTTGCGGTAGGACCAGATGCGGTCGCCGCCCGGCCCCTTGCGTTTGACGAAGAGGCCGGGCGCGAGCTTCGTCGCGCGCTTCGGCTTGCCTACGCCGGCGGCGGTGCTGACGACCATCTCCGCCTCACCCGCCGCGTCGAAGACGACGGCGACGCCGCCCTCTCCCGCGCCCCGCGCCTTCTGGCTGCTCGTGCAGTAGCTGAAGGTGCTGTCCTCGCGGCTCTGCGGCTGGCCGGCGGCGCGCAGGACCTGGTCCGCGTCGCGCCCCAGCCGCAGCGCCCCGAACCCCGTGCGCGACAGCTGCTGGGGCGTCGCCAGGCAGGCGGGCGCCGGCACGCCGACCGCCCGCTCCCACGTCTGCAGGTAGGCCTCGGCGCCGCTCATCAGGTCGTCGGCGATCGGCTGCCCGCCCAGGAGCCGCAGCTGCTCCATCCAGTCGGGGTGCAGCCCGTACTGGGCGACGCCGTCGACGTTGACGTCGTAGGTCCGCTGCCCCGAGACCTGCCGGTCGAAGCTGACCCGGCCGTCCAGCGACTGGAACGGGTAGGTGACCGGGCTCGGTTCGTCGAGCCCCCGCGCCCCCGGCTGCGAGTGGAACCCGTTGGAGTCGGCGCCGAACCCGATCCCGAACTTGAAGCGCGGGTCGGCGGCGGCGCGCAGCTGCTGCCACTCCCCGATGAAGCTCTCCGCCCCGGTCGTGATCGGCTCCGCGAACCCGCCGAGCGCGTAGATCCGCGACCACATGTGCGGGTCGCTCCAGGAGTGCGAGGCGATCACCCCCGAGTAGTCGCTCGCCTCGGCGATCTCCAGCACCCGCTTCGCCGTCCGCGCCCCCTCGTGGTCGAGCTCGATCATCAGCCCGCGGTCGATCATCTCTTCGATCAGGAACTCGCCGAGCGGGCTGAGGCCGCGGACGTTGCAGTGCGGCGGCGACGGGTAGACCGGCGTCAGCCCTTTCGGCAGGAAGGCGAACAGCCCGGCGCCGATCACCCCCGCCTCGCCTGGCACCGCGGTCACCTGCTCGTTGTCGTGCTCGGGCCCCGGGCACGGCTCGATCTGCCAGAACTGGCCGGTCTGCTTGAAGTTGGCGGCGTTGATCGCGACGCCGAAGGCACCGCCGTCGAAGCGCACCCCGCCGAAGGCGTTGTCGAACTTGTGGATCGGGAAGAGCGAGGCGACGCCCATCGACTCGATCTCGTCGAGCCCGCGGAGGATCTGCGCCCGGTCGCAGCGCGGCAGCGCCTCCGAGCCGCCGCAGCCGAAGATCTCCGAGGTCTCGATCCCCAGCACCACCGCCAACTTCCCTTCGTTGATCACCTGCCGCGCCTCGAACGGGTCGCGGACGATCCGGAACCACCCTTTGCCCGGCCCCCCGGACTGGGCGTCGACGTATTCCTCGAGCTCGCGGATCCGCCGCGCCTGCAGCCGCACGCTGTCCATGTCGCGGCAGCTGTTGTGCTTGATCGGGTAGACGTCGCAGAGGGCGACGTTCTCGACCAGGTCGTTGACCATGATCCGCACGCCGCCGAGCCAGGCCCGCTCGATCCAGCGGTAGTAGGTCTGCTCGTGGGTCTGCGACGCGGGCGCCGGCCAGTCTTTGAAGGTCGGCCACCCGACCGGGTCATGGGTGCGCAGCGGGTTGCCGTAGAGGACGTTCTCGAGCACCGCGCCGGCGCCGTTCGGGTAGTGGTCGGGGCAGTCGACCAGCGCCGCCGGCGCCCCGTAGCGGCTCCAGGGTTCGCCGCAGTGCGCGTCGCCGCCGAGGAACTCGTACGCGGTGACGTGGTTGTGGCCGTCGATCGTCCCCACCACTTCGTCGAGGGGCGACTCGCCCGTCCAGGGCGTCCCGCTCGCGTTGAGCCCGATCTCGGGGAAGGGCGCGCAGCCGGCGGCGGCCTCCGCGACGAAGGTCGCTCCCTGGCCCTGGGTCTGCACCAGCCGGCCGAGGCCGTTGACGGTGAGCGCGCGCCCGCTGGCGACGTTGGTCAGCGTGAACCCGTCGCCGGACTCGCGCAGCTCCCAGTCGGCCCGCGGGCCGGCCTGCGGGGAGGCGACGACGCCGTTGCCGAGCAGGGCCACCGCCGGCAGCAAGCTGTCCCCGCCCTGCAGCAGGTAGCTGCCGAGCGCGGTGGCCTTGAAGTAGAAGCGCTCGGCCGGACCGCCCCCGACGGTGTAGCCCGACGCCGAGCGGGAGACAAGCCCGCTCCCCATCCGAAGCGTCCTGCACTCGCCGGCATACGAGTACCGCGAGGGCGGCTCGGCCGCTGCGGTGGCGGTCGAGCAAAGGAACGCGAGTGCCGCAAGCCCAGCGACACTCCTCCCCATTTGCCACCGCATGCCCGGCCCCTTACCCCGGATGGGCGGGCCGCTAACCCGCTTAGCCGGCGAGGCCGATCATCAGCTGGGAGTGGTCGTTCGGGTCGACCTTGACCGGAACCTGGGCGCCCGGCTGCAGCTGGCCGATGATCGCGGGGGAGACGACCTGGACGTGGGTGACCTCGGACTGGGAGCCGTTGACGTCGACCGTCATCTGGAACTGGAGCTCGGGCTGCATGTTCACGGTCTTGCCGGTGGCGACCATCTGCTGGATCGTCGCGGTCCCGTCGACGCCTTCGTTGGCGAGCTTCTCGGCCAGCTCCTGGTCGGCCTGGACCTGCTGCATCGCCTGGTTCGCCTGGGCGAGGCCGTCCTTCATCATCTGGAAGCTGCCGCCCCGTTCCTTCTTCATCTCCTTGCCGGCCTTGCTCAGGTCCCTCATGTCCTTGAACATGCCCATCTGGTCCGCTCCTTGTCCTTGATCGGGGCCGCCTCCGCATCCCCGCGTTTGTCGTTGCGACCATAACGCTCCCCGCCGCCCCCGCGGGTTAAATTCGACCGGTGTTCGTCATCGGCGTGCTGCTGATCGTGCTGGGCCTGGCGATGGTCGTGGGCGGAGTCTTCGCCCCCGTCGACGCCGCGAAGCCGGGACTGATCCTCGGCGGGCTGGGCGTCGGCCTCAGCGGCGCCCTGCTCGCCTACCTCGACGCTCCCAGCCGCGGCGAGAAGCTGCCGCCGGGAGCGGTCCGCGCCAAGGCGACGATCCTCGACGCCGCCGTCCTGCCCGGCTCGGTCGCCGGCTACCAGATGGTCGAGCTGACGCTGGAGGTGCGCCCCAGGGACGGCCTCCCCTTCCAGGTCAAGCGCAAGTTCTCCGCCGGCCGCTTCGGGCGCATCGAGCAGGGGCGCGAGCTCGACGTCCACTACGACCCGGCGAACCCCGAGCAGCTCGACCTCGCCTGACTCCCAACGTTTTCCATCTGTGGGATGGAAAACGTTGGGAGGGTTCCAGCGCGCTACTCGGCCCGGGTGCCGACCGCCAGCAGGTACTCCATCTGGAAGACGGCGCTGGCCTCACCCCGGTCCCACTCCTCGCAGAACGCCTCCAGCGCCGCGTCGAACTCGTCCTCGCGTCCGTCTTTCGCGGCGTTGGCGCGGGCGGCGATCGTCGGGCCGTAGCGCGCCTTGAAGTGCTCGCCGTAGTCGGCGGCGCGCTCGAAGGCGGTCACCTCCAGCTCCCCCCGCTCCAGCGTCGAGAACCCGACCCGCTCGCCGAACAGCTCGCGCAGGTGGTCCTCCGAGCCCCAGAGCGGCGGCGGCTGCGCACCCGGCGGCGGCGCCGGCGCGAACGGCCCCATCGTGCGGAAGAGCGCGCCGATCATCCCCTCCGGCGTCCAGCTCAGCAGCCCGATCGTGCCGCCCGGGCGGCAGACCCGCACCAGCTCGTCGGCGACGGCCTGGTGCTGGGGCGCGAACATCGCCCCGATCGAGGACATCACCACGTCGAAGGAGCTGTCCTCGAAGGGCAGGTTCTCGGCGTCGGCCTCGGCCCACTCGAGCTGGGCCCCGGCCGCCTCGGCGCGCTTGCGCCCCGCCTCGAGCAGCTCCGGGGTGAGGTCTGACGCGACGACCTCGGCGCCGCGTTCGGCGGCAGGGATCGAGGCGTTGCCGGTGCCGGCGGCGACGTCGAGCACCCGCATGCCGGGCCCGATCCCGCAGGCCTCGACCAGGCGCGGGCCGAGCGGCAGCAGGAAGGTCTCGACCATCGAGGGGTAGTCGCCCGAGGCCCACATCTTGCTGTGGCGGGCCTTGAGCTCGGTGTCGGGGTTCGTCTCTGGGTTCATCGGATCTCTCCTTCTTGTTAAGCGATCAGGCTCTCGGCCCGGTAGGCCTCGGGCAGGTTCTGGTCGGCGTGGTAGCTGCTGCGGACCAGGGGGCCGGCGGCGACCGACTCGAAGCCGAGCTCGTAGGCCGCCCGCTCCAGGGCGGCGAACTCCTCGGGGTGCCAGTAGCGGACCACCGGCAGGTGGTTCTCGGTCGGGCGCAGGTACTGGCCGACGGTCAGCACCTGGACCCGGTGCTCGCGGAGGATGCCGAAGGTCTCGACCATCTCCTCGAAGCTCTCGCCGAGGCCCACCATCAGCCCCGACTTGGTGACGACCTCGGGGCCGCCCATCTCCTTCGCCATCCGCAGCACCCGGGCCGAGCGCAGGAACTGGGAGCCGCGGCGTGCCACCGGGTAGAGGCGCGGCACCGTCTCGACGTTGTGGTTGAAGACGTCGGGCTTCTCGTGGACCACCTTGGCGAGCGGCATCTCCTGGCCGCGGAAGTCCGGGGTCAGCACCTCGACCTTGCAGCCGGGCGCCTGCATCCGGATCGAGCGGATCACGCCGACGAAGGCGCTCGCCCCGTAATCGGGCAGGTCGTCGCGGTCGACCGAGGTGACGACGGCGTGGCGCAGCCCCATTCGCTTCACCTGGTTGGCGACGCGCAGCGGCTCCAGCGGGTCGTTCCAGGTCGGCTTGCCGGTCTGCACGTTGCAGAAGCCGCAGCGGCGGGTGCAGACGTCGCCGAGGATCATGAAGGTGGCGGTGCCCCGCTCCCAGCACTCGCCGACGTTGGGGCAGTTGGCCTCCTCGCAGACGGTGTGGAGGTTGTCGGCGCCGATCGTCGCCTTCAGCCGCCGGTAGTTGGGGCCGCCCGGCGCCGGGACTTTCAGCCAGGGGGGCTTGCGGGCGCGCTTGAAGGGGACGGTGCCGTCGGCCGCCGCGGCGGTCCCGCCCGGTTTGGCGCGGGAGCGGGTGACGTGGACGCGCTCGGCCGGCGCCGCCTCGGCGGCGCCCGGCTCGGTCTGCTCGATCGTCTCGCTCATCGGGGCACCCCGAGCGTAGCGGGCGGCAGGTCGAGCCCGAGCTCGCCGGGGGCGGCGGCCACCGCGGTGCGCTCGAACACCTCGCCGAAGCGGCCGGCGACCGTGTCGGCGAAGGCGCCGAGGTCCTGCTCGCCCCCGAGCTCGCGCGCCAGCGAGGTCATCGCCACCCCCTCGATCCCGCAGGGGACGATCCACTCGAACGGCTGCAGGTCGTTGTCGACGTTGACCGCCAGCCCGTGCGTGGTCACCCCGCGGCTGACGTGGACGCCGATCGAGCCGATCTTGCGCCGCCGCTCCGGCCCCTGGGCCGGGACCCAGACCCCGGTCAGCCCGTCCACCACCTCGGCCTCGACGCCGTGCGCGGCGAGCGCCCCGATCATCACCCGCTCCAGCCCCCGCACGTAGGCGAGGACGTCGTCGCCGTAGGGGCGCAGGGAGACGATCGGGTAGGCGACCAGCTGGCCCGGGCCGTGGTAGGTGACGCGGCCGCCGCGGTCGGTCTCGCGCACCTCGATCCCCTGCATCTCGTACCACTCGCTCCCCATCGGCAGCTCCTCCGGCGTCGAGCGGCGGCCGCGGGTGTAGACGGGGGTGTGCTCGAGCAGCAGCAGGACGTCCGCGACCTCGCCGCGCTGGCGCGCGTCCTGCAGCCGCGACTGCGCCGCTCGCGCCGCCTCGTAGGGCACGATTCCGCAGCGGACGACCAGGATCTCGGCGCTCACCCTTGAAATCGTTGCAGGACGCGCCCGTATCCTCGGGGTCCCCCGCCATGCTCGAGTCAAAGCCACTCCTGCCCGAATGGCTCCCAGCCGTCGCGCTCAGCGCCGCGCTGGCGACGCTGATGCTGATCTGGAGCCCACCGGTCGGCGACCTCGCCGCGCAGGTCTTCCGCACCGAGCTGTTCGAGCAGGCCGGCCTGGCGATCTGGAACGGCGCCTGGTACGGCGGCCACTACACGCTCACCTACAGCGTCCTCTTCCCGCCCCTGGCGGCGCTGCTCGGGCCGCAGGTCGTCGGCAGCCTCGCCGTCGTCGCCTCCGCCT
Source organism: Solirubrobacterales bacterium (assembly GCA_036280745.1). Taxonomy (GTDB): domain Bacteria; phylum Actinomycetota; class Thermoleophilia; order Solirubrobacterales; family 70-9; genus VAYN01. The sequence continues at coordinate 10,152 of DASUQC010000010.1, read as the reverse complement.
ACCTCTTCGACCGCCTCGTCCGCGACCGCTGGGGGGCGGAGGCGCGCTGGGCGACCCTCTGGTTCGCCGCCGGGGTGGTGACGCTGCTCGCCGACGGCCAGCTCACCTTCGCGCTCGGGGTCGCCTTCGGCCTCGCCTCGCTGCGCAGCCTGCAGACCGGGCGCGGCGCCCTCGCGGTCGCCGCCGCCGCCGCCTGCGCCCTCGCCAGCCCGGTCGCTGCCGCCTTCCTCGCCGGCGTCGTCTTCGCCGGGGTCGCGGAACCCGGGGTGCGTCCCAACCGCGCCGCGCTCGCGGCCGGCGGCCTGGCGCTGGCCCTCACCGTCGTCCCGAACCTGGCCTTCCCCGAGTCCGGCCAGTTCCCCTTCGAGTTCTCCTCCTACCTGGCGATCCCGCTCTTCTGCGGCGGCGCCCTGATCGTCACCCGCGGCCTGCCCGAGGAGCGGCAGCTGCGCCGCGTCCTCGCCGGCTACGTCCTCGCCGCGACCGCGATCTGGCTGGTGCCGAACGCGATGGGCGGCAACGCGGTCCGGCTCGGCGCCCTCTTCGGAGGGCCGGTGCTGGCCGCGGTCGTGCTGGCGCGCCGGCCGCGCGTCGCCCCCTGGTTCCTCGCCCTCGCGCTCGCCGGCGGCCTCTACTGGCAGCTCACCGCGAGCGTCGCCCAGATCGCCCGCAGCGTCGGCGACCCCTCGACCCGGGCCGAGTACTTCCAGCCGGCGGCGGCCTGGCTGCACGCGCACGGCGGCCACGAGACGAGGATCGAGGTGCCGCCGACCGCCAACCACTGGGAGTCGGCCTACCTCGCCCAGGACTTCGAGCTCGCCCGCGGCTGGCTGCGTCAGCTCGACACCACCCGCGACGACATCTTCTACGAGGACGGCAAGCTCACCCACGCCACCTACGCCACCTGGCTGCGCCGCAACGCGATCTCCTTCGTCGCCCTGCCGGACGCGCCGCTCGACTACTCCTCGGTGGCGGAGCGCCGCCTCATCCTCAGCTCGCCCTCCTACCTCGACCTGCGCTTCGTCTCAGAGCACTGGCGGATCTACGCGGTGCGCGGCCCGCGGCCGCTCGTCGCCCCGCTGGCGGCGGCGCGGGCCGAGACGCTCTGGGTCGACCGCCAGGGCTTCGCCCTCGACGTCGAGCGCCCCGGCGACTTCCTGGTCCGCGTCAACTTCACCCCCTACTGGTCGATCGCCCGCGGCTCCGGCTGCATCCTCCGCCGCGGGGACTGGACCGTCGCCCGCGCCTCCCGTCCCGGAGTCTTCCGGGTCGCAGCCGACTTCTCGGTCCCACGGGCGTGGAACGCGTTCACCGGCGCCCGCAAGACCTGCTGAGCGGTGAGAACGCAGTTGTCCCCGATATGCGGGGACAACTGCGTTCTCAGCCCATGAGCGACGAGCCCGAAAGGCGCATCTCGGGCTCGTCGAACGGCGAGCCCGGCCACGACCCGTCTCGCCACCACCGGCGCCGCTCCGCCCCCCGCCTTACGAAAGCGCTGAGGCCAAGCCTCGATGGCATGTTGTCGCTCAACTATACGACATGCTATCCAATTTTGCGAATCCCGCTATTCTTTAGAGATTATGCAGGCTGCAGGCAAAGAAACCGTGGGGGCGACCCTGCCCAAGACCCTTGAAGCGATCCTCGATTCGGTGGGGGTCCCGGTGCCCGCCGGCGCCTTGCGCGCGATGGCGGCCGCGGCGCTCCCGGACCGCAACGTCACTTCGGAGGCTCTGGGGAGAGTCGCCGCCTACGCCGAGGGGGCCTACCTCCGCAGCCGCACGGCCCCGCGCTTCGCCTGGGTGATCGATCCCGACGCAAGTGCGCCGAAGCCGCGCATCTGGGCGCGGGGGACCTGGCGGCTGGCGCGCCGGATCCGGACCGAAGAGGCGGTCTCGATGTGGCAGGCCGTGCTCGCACACCACCTGTGCGAGCGGATGGTGGAGGGCAGCGAGGCCGAACGCGAGATGCTGGGGCCGGTGGCGCTCGAGGCGGTGGCGCGGGTGCTCGGGCCGCGGGCCATGCACCTGCCGGGGGGGACCGGGGAGTGGGCCTCGATTCGCTCCCAGCTGACCCCGCTCGCAAATCACCCCCTCGGGCGGGCGCACCCGTTCACCAGCCAGATGAACGCCGAGGGCCGGCTGGAGGCGCAGGGGTTCAGTCTCTACGCCCTGTACTTCGGTGCCGGCGAGACCGTGGTGGCCAGCGGCAGTGGCCTGCCGACGGGCCTTCGCCTTCCACACCCGGCGGAGGAGGGGACCCCCTTCGATCAGCTCGTCTTGGAGAAGGCGGATCGGGACCCGAAGCTGGCGCGGGAGGTCTTGGCCTACCTTCAGGAGTGGGGGGAGATGGTCGATCGCGAAGACGCCGACCCCGGCCTCGATGCTTATGCGGAACGTTGGCGAGTCGACCTGCCGACCGCTCGAGCGCGGAACGAGCTCTTCCGAAGCCTGTTCCCCGGCGAGAGAACGCCGCAGCGGATCTGGCGATTGCTCTGGGACCCAAGCCCGGGGCGCAGCGTCGCCCGCCTGATCGGAAGGGAGGTCGTGGTGGGCGAACTGCCACCCACCGTCGTAAATCACTTCGTGAACTGCCTCGCCGATGCGATGCGGGGGAACTCGCCACTGGGGGCTGAGGTGATGCGGGAGACCGTGACCTATGAGGAGGGCGGCGAACTGCCCGCGTCCCGGGAACTGAGGCGCTTCTTCGCGCTCTGCGAGCAGGCACGGCTTTGGAGTGCGCAGGCCCTGGTCGCTGCCGGCGAGCCGGAGCTGGCCGCGGGCGCGCTGTCGCTGGAGCCCGTCTTCGAACAGTCGGTCGCCGCCTTCAACGAGGTCCAGCTCGGCAGGTACCGGAAGCAGCTCCCAAAGGGTCCGGCCCGCGAGCTTCTTCGCTATGCCCAGCGAGCGCTGCGAGTCGCCGCGACTCTCGATGCGCTCGATCCGCCACCGAGCACCGCCCCCTACCTCAGCGGTGTTCAGCTCGCCGCGCAGGCCTTGGCCGTCGCGGCCAGCGAGGAACTGGCGATCGACCTCGTTGCCGAGGCGGGCAAGGTGGTGCGGGCGCTGCAGGCGGTGCCCTGAGCCGCGCCTCAGCTCCCGCGGTCTTTGGCGACGGCGAGGAAGGTGCAGGCGGTGCCGGGGTCCGGTTCCTCCGCCCGGGGCTGGGTGCAGGAGCGGTTGCGTTCGCCGGTGAAGGCCTTGATCGTCACGTGGGTGTAGTCGCCGCCCGGCGGGACCGCGAGGGAGATCTTCCGGTCCACGTCGCCGTCGCTGTCGGGGCCGATGTAGGCGCGCTCGAGCGAGACGCTGCCGTCCCGCTCGAACGGCCGCGGCTTGTCGATCGTCTTGTCCTTTCGCAGGGTCGCCAGGTCGACCTTGATGCCGAGGCGGTCGCCCGTCGTCAGGTTGGCGGCGGTGACCTGCGCCGTCAGCCACGACTGATCCTCGTTCAGGGAGGCCGTGATCGAAGGTCGCGATTCGTCGTCGGCGTTGTCGAAGACGAGGTTGAGGGCGAGGCCGAAGCCTCCGATCGTGGCGAGGATCGCCAGGCCATACAGGACCAGGGACACGCTCTTGCTGCGCTTGCCCTGTCCCTCCCCGGCGAGGAAGCTGGCGATCGTCACCAGAGTGCCGGCTGCCAGTACCAGCGCTACGGCGGCAAAGAGCCAGCCTGGCTCGTCGCGCTGGATCCGCTCGATCGAGCCGGTCGCTTTGAACACGCCGAGCGTTGCGGCGAGCGGCGCGACCAGGCCGAAGACGCCGGTCAGGTCGAGTCGGTTGGCCTTCTGCTCGGGCACAGCCGGGTCAACCTCGCACACCGAGTGTGACTACACAAACGTTCCTTGAACTAACACTCGAATCGGCGAGAGTGTGCTTACAGTGCGAGTGAGAGCGGCTCTTCGAGCAGGGTGCGGACGCGGGCGAGGAACTCGGCGGCGGGGGCGCCGTAGAGGATGCGGTGGTCGCAGGCGAGGGTGACCGCGAGCAGGTGGGCGGTCGTCAGCTCACCGCCGCGCACGACGGGGCGCTCCTTGATCGCGCCGACCGCCAGGATCGCCGCCTGCGGCGGGTTGATCACGGCGCTGAAGCTGTCGATCCCGTACATCCCCAGGTTGGAGACGGTGAAGGTGCCGCCGGAGAGCTCCGGCGGGGTGATCTGGCCGTCGCGGACCTTCTCCGCCAGCGCCCGCGAATCGGCGGCGATCTGGCGCAGCCCCTTGCGGTCGGCGTCGAAGACGGTGGGGACGACGAGCGAGTCCCGGGCCGCCACCGCGACGCCGACGTTGACCCGCGAGTAGAGCTCGAAGCGGCCGTCGCGGTAGGCGCCGTTGGCCCGCGGGTGCTCGCGCAGCGCCAGCGCGCAGGCCTTGACGATCATGTCGTTGAACGAGGGGACGACCTCGCCCTCGCCGGCCGCGCCCTTCAGCCGCGCCCGCGCCTCGACCGCCCGGCTCATGTCGATCTCCGCCTCCAGGTAGAAGTGCGGCGCCGTCGCCTTCGACTCCGACATCCGCCGCGCGATCGTCGACTGCAGCTTCGAAGGCTCCTCGACGGTCACCTCGCCCTTGGCGGTCTCGGGGGAGACGGGACCAGTCGCAGCTTCCGCGGGCGCCTCCGTCGGAGCCGGCTCCCCCGCGGCGGAAGCCGCCTCCTTCACGTCCTTCTTGACGATCCGCCCCCCCGGACCAGACCCCGCGATGGCGGAGAGGTCGATCCCCTTCTCCTTGGCTATCCGCCGCGCGACCGGCGAAGCCTTGACCCGGTCTGCTGATGCACCGTCGGCCTCAACCGCCTCACCTGCGGGTGGCGTCGAGGCGGGGGCCCCCCGCGGCGCGGAGGCGGCTTCGCCGCCGAGCACCGTGGGGGAGGCCTCGGCGACAGGCCCCGCAGTCGCGGCGGCCGGTCCCTCACCGTCACCTCCGATCCGCGCAATCGGCGTCCCGATCGCCAGCGTCGCCCCCTCCTCGGCCAGGATCTCCGTCAGCGTCCCGGCCACATCGCTTTCGTAGGCCATGTTCGCCTTGTCGGTCTCGATTTCGACGATCTCGTCGCCGACCGCGATCTCGTCGCCGACCTGCTTCAGCCAGCTGAGGACCGTCCCCTCCTCCATCGAGTCCGAAAGCCGGGGCATGACGATCTCGGGCATCAGAGCGACCCCTCGAGCGTCGCCAGCGCCGCCTTCACCACGTGCTCGGAGTGCGGGATCGCCGCCTGCTCCAGCCGTTTGGAGTAGGGCATGTGGACGTCGGCGCCGGTCACCCGCTGCACCGGCGCGTCGAGGTGGTCGAAGGCCTGCTCGGTGATCAAGGTCGCCAGGTTCGCACCGACGCCGCCGTGCGGCCAGCCCTCCTCGACGATCACCGCCCGGTTGGTCTTGCGCACCGACTCGAGGATCGTGTCGAGGTCGAGCGGGCGCAGCGTGCGCGGGTCGATCACCTCCGCCTCGACCCCGTGCTCCTCGGCCAGGCTCGCCGCCGCCTCCTCCGCCACCTGCGCCATCTTCAGCACCCCGACGATCGTCACGTCGCCGCCCTCGCGCCGGATCGCCGCTTCGCCGAACCGCAGCACCTCGTCGTCCCCCTCGGGCACCTCGCCGCGCGTCCCGTAGAGGCTCTCGTGCTCGATGAAGATAACCGGGTTGTCGTCGCGGATCGCCGCCTTCAGCAGCGCCTTGCCGTCGGCCGGGGTGGAGGGGCAGGCGACCAGCAGCCCCGGCACCTGCAGGTACAGCGCTTCGAAGCTGTGGGAGTGGGTCGGGCCCAGCTGGTGGCCGCCGCCGCCCGGCATCCGGATCACCATCGGCACCTTTGCCTGGCCGTTGAACATGTAGGGGATCGCGGCGGCGTGGTTGACGATCTGGTCCAGCGCCAGCAGCGAGAAGTTGACCGTCATCAGCTCGACCACCGGCCGCAGGCCGCCCATCGCGGCGCCGACCCCGGTGCCGACGATCGTGTTCTCGGAGATCGGCGTGTCGCGCACGCGCCGCTCGCCGAACTCCTCCAGCAGCCCTTCGGTCACCTTGAAGGCGCCCTGGAAGACGGCGACGTCCTCGCCGATCACGAACACGCCCTCGTCGCGCCGCATCTCCTCGGCCATCGCGTCGCGCAGCGCCTCCCGCATCCGCAGCTCCGCCATCAGCCCAGCTCCTCCGCCTCGTCGCCGACCTCGCGGTCGGCCGAGACCCGCGACTCGGAGCCGTCCTGAGCGTCGCCCTGCAGCGCCGGGTTCGGCCGCTGGCCCTCGTCGTCCTGCTCGGCGTAGGCGGCCCCCGCCTCGGCCAGCTCGCGCGCCGCCTCGGGCATCTGCCCCTCGCGCTCGCCCCGGTGCGGCTCCGGGCTGCGCTCGTCGACCGCGTACCAGCCGCCCGGGTCGGTCAGCGCGTAGAGGTTCTCGTACATCGTGTCGAGCGCCGGCTCCGGCGAGGCCTCGGCGAACTCGACCGCCTCGGCCACCGCCTGCTCCGCCGCCTCGCGCGCCTGCTTCACCTCGCGCTCGCCCAGCACCCCGGCCTCGACGCAGCGCCGCGCGAAGGACTCGATCGGGTCTTTCTCGCGCCACTCCTCGACCTCCTCGCGCTCGCGGTAGACCTCGGGGTCGGCGGCGGAGTGGCCGCGGTAGCGGTAGGTGACGACCTCCAGCAGGGTGGGCCGGTCCTCCTCGCGCGCCGCCCGGACCCCCTCGGCGACCGCGTCGCGCACCGCGACCACGTCCATCCCGTCCGCCCGTGACCCCGGGATCCCGTACCCCTCCGCCTTCTTCGAGAGGTCGGTCTGGGCCGAGTGGCGCTCGACCGAGGTCCCCATCCCGTAGAGGTTGTTCTCGACCAGGAAGAGGACCGGCAGTTTCCAGAGTGCCGCCAGGTTCATCGTCTCGCCGAAGTTGCCGGTGTTGGAGGCGCCGTCGCCGAACATGCAGACGGTGACCGCGTCTTCGCCCTTGTACTGGGAGGCGAGCCCGAGCCCGGCGGCGATCGGGAGGTTGCCGCCGACGATCCCGTAGCCGCCCATGAAGCGGTTCTCGCCGTCGAAGATGTGCATCGAGCCGCCGCGGCCGCCGCTGGTCCCGTCGACCTTGCCGAACAGCTCCGCCATCACCCGCTTCGGGTCGGTGCCGCGGGCGATCGCGTGGCCGTGGGTGCGGTAGGTCCCGATCAGGAAGTCCTCGTCGCGCATCGCCGCGGTGGTACCGACGATCGTCGCCTCCTCGCCGATCGCCAGGTGCAGGAAGCCGCCGGCTTTGGCCCGCTGGTACTGGCGCCCCGCCTCCTCCTCGAAGCGGCGGATCAGGGCCATGCGCGCGAGCAGCTCGTAACAGGCGGCGGCGTCGGGCAGGTCGGCCATTGCAGCCACCTTAGCGAGGCGCCTACGCCTGTCTGGCGACTTCGACCGCCTCCTCCAGCCGATCGTCCCCCCAGAACACCTCGTCGCCGACGACCAGCGCCGGGACGCCCTTGACGCCGCGGTCGCCGGCGCGGTCGGTCGCCTCGCGCAGCGCCTGCTTCACCCCTTCGGTCTGCACCGCTTTCTCCAGCGCCCGCGGGTGCAGCTCGCAGGCGGCGGCGGCGATCATCACGTTCTCGGGGTCGGTGAGGTCGCGGCCGGCGGCAAAGGCCTGGCGGAAGGCGGCGAGGGCGAAGGAGACGGTGCGCCCGGTCTGCTTGGCGAAGGTCGCGACCCGCATCGCGATCAGCGTGTTGCCGGGCCAGGGGTCGGGCCAGACGATCGGCGGCAGCCCGTACGCGGCGGCGCGCCGCTCGACCTCGGCCATGCCCTCGTCCCGGGCCGGCGTCAGCGACCAGGAGCCGCGGTCGAAGCGGTGGAAGAGGCCGCCGAGCAGGATCGGCTGCCACTCCGGCTGCTCCAGTCCCGCCTCGGTGAACAGCCCGCTGACCCGCTCCGCGGTCAGGTACGCGTAGGGCGAGCCGAGGTCGAAGTAGAAGGTGGCGCGCTCGCTCACGCCGGGACCGCCCTAAGCGTGGATCGCCCAGCCGTCGACTGCTCTAGCCGCATCCAAGATCGCCTCGGAGACGGTCGGGTGCGGGTGCACGGTGCGGGCCAGCTCCTGGTACCCGCCCTCCAGGGCCATCGCCGCGACCAGCTCGGCGATCATGTCGCAGGCGCGGTTGCCGACCACGTGGGCGCCGAGGATCTCTCCGTACCTGGCGTCGGCGACCAGCTTCACCAGGCCGTCTTTGTCCTCGTAGACGACGCCGGCCCCCTCGGCGGCGATTTTCTGCTTGCCGACCTTGACCTCGTGGCCGGCCTCCTTGGCCTGCGCCTCGGTCAGGCCGACGCTGGCGACCTGGGGCTGGCAGAAGGTCGCTCCCGCCATCAGGTTCTGGTCGACCGGCTCGGTCTCGACCCCGGCGGCCGCCTCGACCGCGACGACGCCCTCCTCGGAGGCCTTGTGGGCGAGCGCCTTCGCGTTGACCAGGTCGCCGATCGCGTAGACCTTCGGGTTCGAGGTCCGCTGGTACTCGTCGACCTTGATCTTGCGGCCGCCCTCGTCGAGCGCGACGCCCGCCTCCTCGAGGCCGAGGCCCTCGGTGTCGGGGGCGCGGCCGCCGGCGATGCAGAGGTAGTCGACCTCGGCGCTGTTGTCGCCGTAGGTGAGCTTGACCGAGCTCTCCCCGGCTTCGACGTTCTCCACCGGCGCACCCGTGGAGATCTCGATCCCCTGCTTCTTGAAGACCCGTTCGACGACCTTGGCGATGTCGCGGTCCTCGGCCGGGAGGATCTGGTCGAGCATCTCGATCAGCACCACCTCGGTCCCGAAGCGCGCGTAGGCGGAGGCGATCTCCGAGCCGGAGGCGCCGGCACCGACGACCGCGATCTTCTCCGGCCGCGCGTCCAGCGACCAGGCGCCCCAGGTGTCGAGCACGCGCTCGCCGAACTCGACGCCGGGGACCGGCAGCGCCACCGACCCGGTCGCCAGCGTCACCGCCTTCGCCTCGTAGACCTCGTCGCCGACCTTGACGTCGCCCTCCGCGGTGAGCGACGCGTCGCCGGCGATCAGCTCGATCTTGTTCTTCTTCCAGAGCCCTTCGACGCCGCCGGAGAGGGTCGCCGAGACGTCGGCGCGGCGCTTCTGCAGCGCCTCCCAGTCGAGCTTGACGCCGTCCCCGACGACGCCGAGCTCGGCGCTCGAGGTGGCCTCGTGGAAGATCTCCGCCGTCCGCAGCACCGTCTTCGCCGGGATGCAGGCGTAGTTGAGGCAGCGGCCGCCGGGTTTGTCGCGCTCGACCACCGCCGTCCTCTGGCCCAGCTGGGCCGCCCGGATCGCGGCCACGTAGCCGCCGGGGCCCCCGCCGATGACGATCTGGTCGAAGGAATCGGCCATCCCGGTGAGCCTATAGAACGGCCGAGGGCGGCCTCGCCGCCCGGGTCAGCCCTTCTTCTGCCCGGGAAGGCGCCCGGCCAGCCGGCCCATCGGCTCGACCGCCCCCTGCAGGGTGTCGACGCTCGCGTTGAGCCCGTCGAGCGCGGTCAGGATCCGCTCCATCAGCTCGCTCAGCCGCTCGACCCCGCCGTCGAGGCCCTCGAGCCCACGGTCGAGCCGGGCCAGCACCTCGGGCAGGGCGCCGATCTGGGCCATGTCGGCGCGCAGCCCCGGCAGCACCGCGGCGTCGGCGGCGACCCGGTCGAGCGCGTCGGCGACCCGCTCCAGCGCCGCCGTGTGCTCGCGCATCGCCCGCGTGTTCTCGACGATCTCGGGGATCAGCCGGATCGCGTTGACGGCGTCGGTCGGCAGGGCCGAGATGCGGTCGAGCGGGGGGAGGCCGAAGGGGCTCATGCGTTCAGTCCCGCGGAACCCGCTCGGGCATCTGGATCCGGGCCATCGCCTTGACCATGAAATAGAAGAACGTGCCGGCGAAGGCGAGCAGTCCCAGCGTGGCGGCGAACTGGGCCACGGTCGAGGCCTGCACGGCGAGGCCGAAGACGGCACTGAAGATCAGGAAGACGAGGATCAGCTGGAAGCCGAGCACGGCCCAGTAGCGGGCCCGCCACATGCCCCAGGCCATCATCCCCATCAGCAGGGCGGGGGCCAGGGCCTGCGCCAGCTCGGGCCGCTCGCCGTCGACCGTCGCCCCGGCCAGGTAGCTGATCATGATCGAGGCGGAGATCAGCGCCGAGACCGCGGCGCCGATCGTCAC
>DASUQC010000009.1:0-23864 GCA_036280745.1 Solirubrobacterales bacterium | reverse complement strand
CGTAGAGGAAGCCCTCCTCGTCGATCCGGCCGATGTCGCCGGTGTGCAGCCAACCGTCGGCGTCGGCGCAGCCGGGCGCCACGGTTGGTCCCTGGACGAGGATCTCGCCGTCCTGGATCCGCAGGTGGGCACTGAGCAGCGGCCGCCCGGCGGAGCCGTGCTTGCGGTGGGCGTCGGCCGGCGCCAGGGTCGTCACCTGCGAGCAGGTCTCGGTCAGGCCGTAGGTCTGAACCACCGTCGCGCCCCTGGCGATCGCCTCCTGCAGCGGGTCCTCGGGGACGGGCCCGCCCCCGACCAGGATCGCCCGCGGCCCCGAGAGGTCGGTGCCGGCGTCGAGCAGCCTGGTGAGCATGGTCGCGACCAGGGAGACGACGGTGATCCCGTCGCGCTCCAGCGCCGCGCCGACCCGGTCGACCTCGAACCCGTCGTGGACCACCGCGGTCGTTCCGTAGATGACCGAGCGCATGACGATCCCGAGCCCGGCGATGTGGCTGAGCGGCATGCAGCAGAGCCAGCGGTCCTCCGGCTCGACGCCGATGTTGAAGGCCGAGCCGACCGCGCTCCAGAGGAAGTTGCCGTAGGTGAGGCCCACCGGGCGCGGGGTGCCGCTGCTGCCGCTGGTGAGCACGCGGGCACAGACCTCGTCCATGTCGTGCTCCCCGAGCAGCGGCATGTCGGCCTCGGTCTGGGTCAGTTGGCCGGCGTCGTCGAGGTCGACGATCGGCTCCTCGGCGGCGACGATCCCGGCCCGCTCGACCGCCGTCAGCCGCGGGCTCAGCGGCAGCAGCTTGGCTCCGACCTTCATCAGCGCGTGGACGAGGACCACCTGCTCGCGCCGTGGGTGCATGGTCAGGGCGGCGGTCGAGCCGCGGCGGACGCCGTGCGCGGCGAGCCGGCGCGCGACCCAGGTCGCCTCCGCCTCGAGCTCGGCGTAGGTCATCTCCGCACCGTCCGCCACCAGCGCGGTGCGGTCGGGGCAGCTCTGGGATCTCTGGGACAGCCAGTCGTCGAGCTTCATCGGCGGGATATCGTGCCCATCATGCCCCAACGCCACAAGGACGCCCTCTCCGAGGCGGAGCTCTACGCGCCGATCGCCTGGGAGGCCGCCGGCGAGTACGAGGACATCCGCTACGAGACCGGCGACGGGATCGCCAGGATCACGATCGACCGGCCCGAGGTGCTCAACGCCTTCCGCCCGCAGACGCTGGTCGAGGTCTCCGCCGCGATGGAGGCGGCGCGCGAGGACACCGGGGTCGGCGTCGTCGTCCTCACCGGCGCCGGCGAGCGGGCCTTCTGCTCCGGCGGCGACCAGACCGTCCGCGGCGACACCGGCTACGTCGCCGAGGGCGCCTCGCTCGGCCGCTTCCACGTCACCGACCTGCAGGTGCAGATGCGGCGGCTGCCGAAGCCGGTGGTGGCGATGGTCGCCGGCTACGCGATCGGCGGCGGTCACATCCTCCACCTCTGCTGCGACCTCACGATCGCCGCCGACAACGCCCGCTTCGGCCAGACCGGGCCGCGGGTCGGCTCCTGGGACGGCGGCTACGGCGCCTCGTTGCTGCGCGACCTGGTCGGGACCAAGCGGGCGAAGGAGTTCTGGATGCTGTGCCGCCAGTACGACGCCGAGGAGGCGCGGGAGATGGGGCTCGTGAACGCGGTGGTGCCGCTCGCCGACCTGGAGCGGGAGACCGTCGCCTGGTGCCGCGAGATGCTCGCCCTCTCCCCCTTCGCGCTGCGCCTCGCCAAGGCGAGCTTCAACGCCCACGAGGACGGCTACGCCGGAATCCAGCAGCTCGCCCACGACGCCAACCTCCTCTTCTACGGGAGCGAGGAGGCGGCCGAGGGCCGCGAGGCGTTCAAGCAGAAGCGCAAGCCCGACTTCTCCAAGTTCCCCCGCCGGCCATGAGGATCTGGCTGATGGCGGCGCGGCCGCGGACGCTGCCAGCGGCGATCGCGCCGGTCCTGGTCGGCACCGCGGCGGCGGTCAGCTGGTACGGCAGCCTGCCGCGCTGGGGCGCCTTCGTCGCGGCCCTTGTCGGCTCGATCTTCATCCAGATCGGCACCAACCTCGCCAACGACTACTCCGACGCGCGGCGCGGCGCCGACACCGCCGACCGGCTCGGGCCGGTGCGGGTCACCTCGGCCGGTCTCGTCACCCCGCAGCGGGTTCTGACCGCGACCTGGATCGCCTTCGCCGCCGCGGTCGCCTGCGGCATCTACCTGACCGTCGTCGCGGGGCCGGTGATCCTGGTGATCGGGGCGCTCTCGATCGCCGCCGGCGTCCTCTACACCGGCGGGCCGCGCCCCTACGGCTACGCCGGCCTCGGCGAGGTCTTCGTCTTCCTCTTCTTCGGCCTGGTCGCCGTCAACGGCTCCTACTACGTGCAGGTCGAGGAGCTCGACGCGCTGGCGCTGGGGCTCTCGATCTCAGTCGGCTTCCTCGCCACCGCGATCCTCGTCGTCAACAACGTCCGCGACCTCGAGACCGACCGCCGCGCAGGCAAGATGACCCTCGCGGTGCGGATGGGACGGGCCAACGCGGTGATGCTCTACCGGCTGCTGGTGCTGGGGTCCTTCGCGGTGCTGCCGCTGGCGCTGCTCGCCGGCGAGGCGAGCGCCCTGGCGCTGATCGGCCTGCTGGCGCTGCCCCTGGCGTTGAAGCCGATGCGGACGCTGGCCGGCCGCAGCGACGGGCCGGCGCTGAACGGCGTCCTCGCCGATACCGGCAAGGTGCTCGCCGTGTACAGCGTCCTCGTCTCCCTGGGCCTGCTGATCTCGGCCTGAGAGGCTTCGCCAATGCGCCTCGCGTCGGTCGATGCCATCCCCTACGCGCTGCCGTTCAAGCAGCCCTACGTGACGGCACGGGGCACGCTGACCGAGCGCGAGATGGTGCTGCTGCGGCTGCGAGACGAGGACGGGGTCGTCGGGCTGGGCGAAGCGGTGCCGCTCTCGCTGCGCGGCGGCGCGACGCTGGCGCAGGTGGTCGGGGAGCTGGAGGGGTTCGCCGAGAGCCAGGAGGCGCACGGCCTCTCGGCGCCGGCGCGCTGCGCGATCGAGACGGCCCAGATGGACCTGCGCGGGCGCAGACAGCGGACGGAGCAGCCCTCCGAGCCGGTCCGCTGCAACGCGACGCTGGTCGCCGGCCCCCCGGCAGAGGTGGCGAGCGCCGCGCGGAGGTGGGCAGATGCCGGGTTCACCACCTTCAAGTTGAAGCTCGGAGCCGGCTGGGACGACGTCGCCCAGGTACGGGCCGTGCGCGATGAGCTGGGGTCGGCAGCTCGCATCCGGGTGGACGTCAACGCCGCCTGGGACCTCGAGCTGGCCAAGCGGATGCTCGGGGAGCTGGAGCCGCTGGACATCGAGCTCGTGGAGCAGCCGGTGGCGAGCCTGGAGGAAATGGCGGCCCTCACGCAGGCGAGCTCGATCCCCCTCGCGGCGGACGAGAGCGTCAACTCCCTCGCCGAGGCGGAAGAGGCGAAGGGAAAGCGTGCCTGCGCCTATGCCGGGGTGAAGATCTCGAAGGTGGGCGGCCCCGAGACCGCGCTCAGGATCTCCGCCGTCCTCCCCACCTACGTCACCAGCGCGCTCGACGGGCCGGTCGGGATCGCGGCGGCGGCGCGGGCGGCCCAGGCCATCGGTGGCGACCTCGCCCACGGCCTCGCGACCCAGCGCCTCTTCGCTTCGACGATCGCCGCGGTCGAGTGCGAGCTGCGCGGGGAGATGCTGTACCCACCGCCGGGCCCCGGACTCGGCGTCGAGATCGACGAGCGGGCGCTCGACCTGCACCGGCTTTAGCCTGCCTGGGTCGAGTTCTTGCCGCATACCGGCAACAACTCGACCCACACCGTGGACCCGACCAACGCCAACACCGCTCTCTCCTCCGCCTTCGTCGAGGAGCTGGCGCGGGGCGGTCTGCGCCACGCGGTCGTCTCCCCCGGCTCGCGCTCGACGCCGCTGGCGGTGGCGCTCTGGCGGGCGCCGGAGATCGAGGTGACGGTGCTCGTCGACGAGCGCTCGGCCGCCTTCTTCGCGCTCGGCGCCGCGCAGGCGAGCGGCGAGCCGGTGGCGCTGCTCTGCACCTCGGGGACGGCGCTCGCCAACTACCACCCGGCGGTGTGCGAGGCGGACGAGTCCGCGGTCCCCCTTCTCGTCCTCAGCGCCGACCGGCCGCCGGAGCTGCGCGGGATCGGCGCCGGGCAAACGATCGACCAGATCAAGCTGTTCGGCTCCGCGGTGCGGTGGTTCTGCGAAGTCGGCACCCACGCGGCCGACGACGGCGGGCTGCTCCACTACCGCTCGGTCGCCTGCCGGGCGCTGGCGGCGGCGCGCGGCGAGACCCGCCCGGGCCCCGTCCACCTCAACCTGCCCTGGCGCGAGCCGCTGGCGCCGGTGCCGGTCGAGAACGCCGTCAGCGCGACCGACCCGCTGGCGCTGCAGGGACGCGAGGGGCGGCCGCTGACCGCGGTGACGCGGGTCGACGTCGAGCCCTCGGCCTTCCTCCTCGACGAGGTCGCCGGCCACATCGGCGACGCGATCTCCGGCGTGATCGTCGCCGGCCGCCAGCTCGACCCCGAGCTGCGCGAGCCGCTCGCCCATCTGGCGCGGGTCTCCGGCTTCCCCGTCCTCGCCGAGCCCACCTCGCAGCTGCGCTGCGGACCGCACGACCGCTCACGCGTCGTCGCCGCCTACGACCTGCTGCTGCGCGACGAGCACTTCGCCCGCTCGGTCGTCCCCGACTTCGTCCTGCGCTTCGGCGCGATGCCGACCAGCAAGCCGCTGCGCGCCTGGCTGGCGGCGAGCGGAGCGAGCGAAATAGCGATCGACCCCGACGGCGGCTGGAACGAGCCGACGAACCGCGCCGCGGCGATCCTGCGCGCCGACCCGACCGAGCTGGCCTCGGGCTGGGCGGCGCGGCTGGAAGGCCTGGAGGGGCGCGAACGGCCGGCTCCGCAGCGCTGGACCGCGGCCGAGGCGGCGGCACAGGGCGCCCTCGACGGGGCGCTCCGCGACGGGACCGGGCTGTCGGAGCCCGGCCTCCATCGCGCCCTCGGCGGCGCCCACCGCGACGGGGATCTCGTCTACACCGCATCGAGCATGCCGATCCGCGACCAGGAGGCGTTCCTTCCCGCCGCCGGGACCGACGCCCTCTTCCTCAGCAACCGCGGCGCCAACGGGATCGACGGCCTCGTCTCCTCTGGGATCGGCGCGGCCCACGCGAGCGGCCGGCCGACGACGATTGTCACCGGCGACCTCGGCCTGCTCCACGACCTCGGCGGCCTCGCGGCGCTGCGCGAGGTGTCCATCCCGGTCCGCATCGTCGTGATCGACAACGGCGGGGGCGGCATCTTCCACTTCCTCCCCCAGGAGTCCTCGCTGGACAGCGACGAGTTCGAGGCCCTGCTCGGGACCCCCCGCGGCGTCGACGTCGCCAAGGCCGCCGCCCTCTTCGGCCTCCCCCACCGTCGCCTCGAGTCGCTGGACCGGCTCCCGGAGGCGTTGGCGGCGGGCACTGGTCTGATCGAGGTCAAGACCGACCGCAGGACGAACGTCGAGGCCCACCGCGAGCTCACGGCCCGGGTCCACGCGGCACTTCCTCGCTAGCAGGGGATCGGCCCGGCCTCGCGCCCCGGCTGCCAGACGGGTCCGTAGAAGGCAACGCGGGGTTTCGACAGGATCTCCGTCGGACAGGTGCCGTCGGCGTTGATCTGCATGATCGAGCTCTTGCTCCCCCGCCTGAACGGCCGCGGGCCGACCACCGTGTACGCAAGCCGCTGACCCGACGGGTCCCAGCTCGCCAGGACCTCTTCCGCTCTGGGCGTGCGGGTGAGGCGGCGGAGATGGGTGCCGTCGGCGTCGATCACGTAGAGGTCGGTGTTGTCCCTGACCGGTCGCCAGCCACCGGGGCTTTTCGGACCGTCCGGGTAGGTGCGCTCCCGGATGAGAGCGACCTTCGACCCGTCCGGCGAGTAGACCGGGAACGCCCCTTCGCCGACCAGCAGGGAAGAGGGGCGCCCGTCGAAGCGCAGCGCGACCGCTTCCGGCTCGCCGCTGCGGCGATCGTCGAGGCGCGTCACCAGCAGCGCCTTGCCGTCCGGAGAGAAGGAGGACGGGTACTGGTGGAGATCGTCGTGCCAACGGGTCAGCTGCCGCGGTCGCTCGGCCCCGAAGTCGACGATCCACACGGAGGTGCTTTCGAACGGGTCCCAGTGGGGCCGGCCGGGCCGCGCCTCGGTGCGATGTCGCGCGAAGGCGAGGCTGCGCCCGTCCGGGGAGAAGACCGGGTAGTCGCCGCCCTTGGTGCCCCAGACGAACCCGACCTCTCCCCCGCGGGCCGGAACGATGTACAGGGCCCAGGTCCCGTCGAGAGTGCTGCCGAAAGCGATGCTCTCGCCATCCGGCGACCAGGCGGGAAGGCTCAGCACCTCGCCCGGGTCCGGGCCGGCCAGGGCGGCGATCCGCCGGTACCCGTCCCCGTCCGGAGCGATCGTGGCGATCCTCCAGTCGGCCGGCTCACGTCCGGCCTCGAGGACGGCCAGCCTCGGACCGCCGGGGGCCGCGGCCACGGCAGTGCCGACCGCCGCGCCGAGGACAAGGGCGACCAGCACCGCCGCTGGCATCCTCCTCAGCACCGGATCCGCCCCGCCTCTCGCCCCGGCCCCGGCTGCCACGCCGCGGCCCGGTAGGAGAGCCCGTACGTGAACAGGAGGCGGTGCAGGCAGCTGCCGTCGGCGTTGATCTCCATGATCGAGCTGCCGGTCCCCGTCAGTGCCTCCAGGGTGGTCTTCGCCGGGTACTGGGTGTAGGCGAGGCGCTGCCCCGACGGGTCCCAGCTCGGCGCCTCCTCGCGCCTTTCCGGCGAGAAGGTGAGGCGCCGGACCGACGAGCCGTCAGCCGCGGCGACGAAGAGGTCGCCCCCGTAGGCGGGGAAGCGGCGCTCGGGCGGTCGTGGGCGCCGCTTCAGGCGCACGAACGCGATCTCCTCGCCGTCAGGGGAGTAGGCCGGTTCGACCCCCTGATCGGCGACCGAGGCCGGGGGCCCGCCGGCGAGCGGCAGGGAGATCGTCTCGATCCCCCCCGCCTTTGCATGGACGGCCGCCAACCTGGTGCCGTCGGGTGAGAAGGAGGACGGCGCAAGGAAGTGGCCTTCGCGCAACGGCGTCAGCCGGCGGGGCCGGCCGCCCGCGGAGTCCACGGTCCAGATCGTGCTGGCGGAGACGTACAGGCGCCCTCGCTCGTCCCTGCGGAGCCGGAGGCGGCCAAAGGCGATCGACTCCCCGTCCGGGGAGAGGGCAGGGTCGAAGGCCCCTCGGGTCCCCGGCACCGGGCGCGGCCTGCCGCCATCCGCGGGCGCGACCATCACGCCCGATTCCGGAGCGAAGCCCGTTTCCCAGGCAAGCGCCGATCCGTCGCCGCTCCAGGACACCCGGTCGATGCCCTCCGATTGACCGGGGAAGCGCCAGATCCCGCGGGGGTCCTCGGCGAGTGGGTCGATCGTGAACAGCTGTTCCTGCGCCAGTGGGTGCCCGCTCTTCACCACGGCGAGCCGGGGCCCGACCGGGTCCGAGGAGACCGAGGCAGGTCCCATCGGGGCAAGGGCGAGCAGCCCCAGCACCAAGCCCAGGACCAGTCCGGCAACACGCACCGCTCTCCCCGACACCAGCCGGATTCTTGCGTACCTAAACCTTTCCTGCCGCCGGCCCTCGCTCGGGCTCGCCGGTCAGCAGGCGGTCCGCCCCGCCTCGCGACCGGGGCCGGGCTGCCACACGGCGGCGTGGTGCATCGAGTCCAGCCCCGAGAGGACGGTCGCCGGACAGGTTCCGTCCACGTTGATCGTCCGCACCGCTTTGCCGAAGCCGAAGCCGATCATTTCCTGGAGAGACATCGACTCCGAGCCGAAATCGAAGGGGCGCCACTCCGTGTAGGCGAGGCGCTGCCCGGACGGATCCCAGCGCGGCGCTTCCTCGACCGCTCGCTTCGTGTGGGTGACCCGGCGTACGCCACCGGCGAGGAGGCTCTTGACGTAGATGTCGTTCATGGGAGCCGCGAGCCGGAGCCTTCCGCTCCCCGAGTGACGCCTCGTCACCTCTTTCCACCTGCCCCTGAGGAAGGCCACCGATTGACCGTCCGGGGAGTAGACGGGTTCGTAGCCGTTGCGCGCGATCACCCCGATCGGCTTGCCGTCGAGACCGATCTCGGCGGCCTGGGGAGGCCGCTCGCCGACCCTCCGGCTCAGCGCCAGGCGCGACCCGTCCGGCGAGAACGAAGAGGGAAAGAGGAAGAGGCCATCGACCCAGGGCGTCAGCGGCCTCGACTCCCCCGTCTCCAGGTCCGCGAGCCAGACCGCGACGCCCTCGAAGTCGTGGTCGCCGTCGCGCCCGGGTCGCGACATGTGGGATTCCCGCTGCCTGGCGAACGCGACCGTGTGGCCGTCGGGAGAGAAGACGGGTTCGTACCCGTTGACGGTGCCGGGGATCGGCTGCACCGGGCCCCCGCCGGCAGGGACCTGGGCGAGGCTCGTACCCGTCCTGCCGAACTCCGGCAGCTCTTCGTTCAGCACGGTGAAGGCGATCCGGGACCCGTCAGGCGACCAGGAGGGCGCCGACCACGGGTACACCGCGCGGGGCGCCTTCGACTGGCTGAGGGCGTGAAGCGATTGAGGCGCCCCGCCAAGGGGATCGACGGTGAGGAGCTGGGTCCAACCCGGGTCCCGCAGCTTGACCACGGCTAGGCGAGGGCCGGGCGGCACCCCCGCAAAAACACCCCCCGGCACCAGTGCTGTCGCTGCCAGCAGAAGCAAAACGATCGCGACGCATCGGGAGACCCTCAACTGAGCCTCCCCGCCGTTGCGAAGGCGAGGGTCTCCCGATGCGTCGCCACGCCCCCTCACTCCGCGAGCAGGGGCAGCAGAGCCTGCAGCTTGACCTCGGTCTCGGCCAGCTCCGCCGCCGGCTCGGACCCCGCGACGACGCCGACGCCGGCGAAGAGGTGGGCCTGACGGTCGCGCAGGAGGGCGCTGCGCAGGGCGACGCAGAACTCGCCGTCCTCGGTCGCGTCCATCCACCCGACCGGGCCGGCATACCAGCCGCGGTCCATCTGCTCGAGCGCGGCGATCGCCGCGGCGGCGGCGGGCCAGGGCTCACCGCCCACCGCGGGGGTCGGGTGCAGGAGCCCGGCCAGCTCGATCGCTGAGCGCGGCTCGGCGAGCTGGGCGATCACCGGGGTCGCCAGGTGCTGGATGTTCGCCACCTTCACCACCTCCGGCTCGCCCGCCGCCTCGACCCAGACCGAGTGCGGGCGCAGGGCGCGGACGATCCGCTCGGCGACGATCCGCTGCTCGCGGCGGTCCTTGTCGCTGCGCAGGAGCTGCTCGCCGAGGTGGTCGTCGACGGCGGGGTCGGAGCTGCGCCGGGTCGAGCCGGCAAGCGCGACGGTCGAGGCGCTCGCCCCCGATCGCCGCACCAGCAGCTCCGGGCTGGCGCCGATGAAGGCCGCCTCCGGGGTGCCGCAGCAGAAGCAGAAGCAGGAGGGGAACTGCTCGCGCATCGCGCCGAAGACCGCCGCCGGGTCGTGGGCGGCGGCAGCCCCCACGACAACCTCGCGGGCGAGGACGACCTTGCTCATCTCCCCCGCGGCGATCCGGGATGTGGCGGCGCTCACCGTCGCTTCGAAATCGCCCGGCGGGCGGGCGCTGCGGATCTCGGCGTGCGCGGTCGGATGTGGATCGAGCAGCGGCAGCGGCGCGTCCGGGCGGAGGCCGGCGAGCCGAGCGCTGAGCGCCGCCACCCGCTCCTCCGCATCGTCGCCGGCCTGGACAACGGCGTTGACGGTGAAGAAGGTGCGCCCGCCGCTTCGACAGAGCGAGAGCTCCGGCAGGACCAGCGAGCCGGGCGGCAGCGACGACCAGGTCGAGGAAGCGCCGCCCTCGGGGTCGAAGGCGAACCCCCCGAGCCAGACGGGCCCGGCGCCGGCCGGCAGGCCGGCGGGCTCGTCGAGGACGCCGTCGCCGCTGACCCGCAGGCACTCCGCGGCGACGTCGGCGAAGCGCTCCGCCCCCCGCGACGCCGCCTCGTGCGCCACCCCGAGCCCGGCGAGCGCGAACCCCCGGTCCGGTTGTTCCCAGCAGAACCAGCGGTCGGAGGCCAGCCGCGAGGCGAAGATCGCCGCGCAGGGGTCGCTCGCCTCGGACTCGACGGTGACGCTTACAAGGGTCCGGCGCCCGCGCCGAACGCCTCTGACGATTGCGTCTAGAAGGGCCTCAGTCGCCGCCACGGCCGATGGCGATCTCGCCCGTGCGGACCATTTCGACCAGGCCGTGCGGGCGCACCATGCGCTCGAAGGCCTCGATCTTGTCGGCCGAGCCGGTCACCTCGATCGTCATCGTGCGGCGCGCGACGTCGACGATTTTGGCCCGGAAGATCTCCGCGAACTGGATGATCTCGGCCCGGTTCTCGACCGCCGAGGAGACCTTGAACAGCGCCATCTCGCGCGCCACCGTCTCCTCCGGTTCCATGTCGCGGATCTTCAGGACGTTGACGAGCTTGTGCAGCTGCTTGGTCACCTGGTCGATCGGGTGGACCGCCCCGTCCAGGGTCAGCGTGATCCGGGAGACGCTGGGGTCGTCGGTCGGGCCGACCGCGAGCGTGTCGATGTTGAACCCGCGCCGCGAGAAGAGGCCGGCGATCCGGGCCAGCACACCCGGTTTGTTCTCGACCAGGATCGAGAGGATGTGCTTGCGGCCGCTGAGTTGCCCCGGCAGGTGCAGGTCCTCGAGCTTGACCGCCTGCGGGGTCCCGGCCTCCATCAGCCCACCTGGCTCTTTCGCGGCGCCTCGACCATGTCGCGGGCGGCTTCCCCGGGCGGGATCATCGGGTAGCAGTTCTCTTCCTGGGCGACGCGGACGTCGAGCAGGACCGGGCCGTCGGTCTCCAGTGCCTTGACCATCGTCTCCTCGAGGTCGGCGGAGTTCTCGCAGCGCATGCCGGTGGCGCCGAACGCCTCGGCCAGCTTCACCCAGTCGGGGCTGGCGCCCATCTCGACCGAGCTGTAGCGGCGGTCCCAGAACAGCTCCTGCCACTGGCGCACCATGCCCATGTAGCCGTTGTTCATGAGGAAGACCTTGACCGGGATCTCGTTGGCGACGCAGGTCGCCAGCTCCTGCACGTTCATGATCAGGCTGCCGTCGCCGCCGAGGCAGACGACCGCCTCGTCGGGGCAGGCGACCTTGGCGCCGACCGCCGCCGGCAGGCCGAAGCCCATCGTGCCGAGCCCGCCGGAGTTGATCCAGCGCCGCGGCCTGTCGAAGCCGTAGTACTGGGCCGCCCACATCTGGTGCTGGCCGACGTCGGAGGTGACGATCGCGTCGCCCTGGGTCGCCCGGTGCATCGCCTCGATCATGAACTGCGGCTTGATCTCGCCGTCCTTGCCGGGCTCGTAGAAGAGCGGATGCTCCTGCTGCCAGCCGCGCAGCGTCTCCCACCAGGAGTCGAGCCGGGTCGAGTCGGTCTGCAGGGCGCGGTACTCGCGGGTCAGCTTCGGCAGCACCTTCTTGACGTCGCCGACGATCGGGATGTGAGCGCCGACGTTCTTGGAGATCTCGGCCGGGTCGATGTCGATGTGGATCACCTTGGCGTGCGGCGCGAACTCGACGAGTTTGCCGGTGATGCGGTCGTCGAAGCGGGCCCCGATCGCGACGATCAGGTCGGCTTTGTCCATCGCCCAGTTGGCGGTGACGGTGCCGTGCATGCCCAGCATCCCGAGCCAGTTCTCGTTCGAGGCGGGGAAGGCGCCGAGCCCCATCAGGGTCGAGGTGACCGGGAAGCGGTCGGAGCCGGCGAGCTCGCGCAGCTCCTCGGAGGCTTCGCCGTTGATCACGCCGCCGCCCGTGTAGAGGACCGGCCGGCGGGCGTTGGCGAGCGCCTTGGCGGCGATCCGGATCTGTTTGATGTTGCCCTCGGTCGAGGGCTTGTAGCCCGGCAGCTCGACCGGCTCGGTGCGCGGCGCGTAGTCGATGTCGGCGCGCGAGAGGTCCTGCGGGATGTCGAGCAGCACCGGCCCCGGGCGCCCGGTCGAGGCGACGTGGAAGGCCTCGTGCACGTAATCGGGGATCTGCCGCGGGTCGGTGACGGCGAAGGAGTGCTTGACGAAGGGCAGCGTGGCGCCGAGGATGTCGGCCTCCTGGAAGCCGTCGGTGCCGATCAGCTCGGTGCGGACCTGGCCGGTGATGAAGACGGTCGGGGTCGAGTCCATCATCGCGTCGGCGATCGCGGTCACCAGGTTGGTCGCGCCCGGGCCCGAGGTCGCGAAGGCGACGCCCACCCGGCCGGAGGCGCGGGCGTAGCCCTCGGCGGCGTGGCCGCCGCCCTGCTCGTGGCGGACCTGGACGTGGCGGAAGTCGGCGTCGACGAGCGCGTCGTAGGTCGGCAGGTTGGCCCCGCCGGGGATCCCGAAGACGTCCTTGACGCCCTCGGCCTTGAGGCTCTCCATCAACGTGTCGGCGGCTCGCATCGGACTGGCGATGGTACCAGCGGCGCTAGGGCCGTCCGGCCGGCGATTTCGCCGGGTTCCAGCGGGTCCGCGGGTCGATGTGGGCCTGGATCGCGTTGCCCTTGTAGCGCTCGATCGTGTGGATCATCGACTCCACCAGCTCCTCGCCGAGCAGGGTCGGCTCGAGGCCGAGGTCGAGCAGCTTGGTGTGGACCGCGTTGTAGTAGTGCTCTTCCTTCTCCACCCGCGGGTTCTCGTAGTGCTGGATGTCCACCGAGTAGCCGAGGTGCTCGCCCGCCTGCTTGACCAGCTCCGCCAGCTCCAGCACCGAGAACTGCTCGGTGAACTGGTTGAAGACGCGGAACTCGCCCGCCTCGGCCGGGTTCAGGGTCGCCAGTTCGACGCAGGCGAGGGTGTCGCGGATGTTGAGGAAGCCGCGGGTCTGGGTGCCGGCGCCGTAGACGGTCAGCGGGTGGCCGATCACCGCCTGCAGGCAGAAGCGGTTGAGCACGGTGCCGAAGATCTCGTCGTAGTCGAAGCGGGTGATCAGGTGCTCGTCGCCGCCGGTCTCGTCGGTCTCGATCCCGTAGACGACGCCCTGGTTGAGGTCGGTGGCGCGCAGCCCCCAGGTGCGGCAGGCGAAGTGGATGTTGGTCGAGTCGTGGACCTTCGAGCAGTGGTACAGCGAGGCCGGCAGCTTCGGGTAGGGCAGGACGTCGCTGCGCCCCTTGTGGTGGATCTCGATGTAGCCCTCCTCGATGTCGATCTCGGGCTGGCCGTACTCGCCCATCGTCCCGAGCTTGACCAGGTGGCACTCGGGCACGTGGTCGCGGATCGCGAAGAGCAGGTTGAGGTTGCCGATCACGTTCGCGTACTGGGTCTCCACCGCCTGCTCGCGTGAGGCCATCGAGTAGGGGGCCGAGGCCTGCTGGCCGTAGTGGACGACGGCCTCGGGTTGGGTCTCGGCGACGACCGAGTCGAGGAAGTCGCCGTCCTGGACCGAGCCGACGAAGCTGCGGATCTCCCCGCCTCCGAGCTCGCCCCAGGCCGCGAGGCGCGCGTCGAGGCCGGTGATCGGCGTCAGCGAGTCGGTGCCGGCTTCGGTGTGCCAGCGGCGGCGGGAGAAGTCGTCGACGACCGAGACCTCGTGCCCGCGAGCGGAGAACCGGAGTGCGGTCGGCCAACCGAGGTAGCCGTCGCCCCCGAGAATGAGGATTCGCATAGGTCGCGGCAGCTTAGTTGAATCCCCCCGATGGAAAACGGACTCGCGGCGCGCAACGGGGGCCGGGTCGGCCTCGCCGCCCTCGCCGCGATCCTCCTGCTCGGGGTCGGCCTGCGGGTGGCGGAGTCCTGGGACGGGCGGGCGCCGGTCTACGACGCCGCCGCCTACGCGGCGATCGCAGCCAACCTCGCCGACGGCGAGGGGTTCACGGTCGGCGCGAGCGCCACCCAGCCGTCGAGCAACTACTCCCCCGGCCTGCCACTGCTCGTCGCGGGGACCTACAAGGTGAGTGGCGGCACCGACGAACGCCTGGCGCGCCTCCTCCTCGCCCTGATCGGCTCCCTCGCGATCCCCCTCAGCTACCTGATCGGGCGGCGGCTGGCCATGAGCCTGAAGGGCTTTACGTCCCCGGGCACGCACAATCCTTCAGCCGTCGCAGCGGGCCTGATCGCCGCCGCAGCCGTGGCGATCTATCCCGCGCTGATCGAGTACCAGGGCATGCTGATGGGCGAGCCCCTGGCGGCGACGCTCCTGTCCGGTGCCGTGCTGGCGACGCTCTGGGCAGCGGAGCGTGAGCGACGCTGGGACTGGCTGCTGCCGGGAGCACTCCTCGGGGCCCTCGCCCTGGTCCGGCCCGAGTACCTGGGCGTCACCATCCTCCTGGCGCTCGTCGTCTTCGCCCGTCGGGCTCGCGCCGACTGGCTCCGAGGCCTGACCCAGGCGACGATCCTCCTCGCCGGCCTCGCCCTCGTCGTCGCCCCCTGGACCGTCCGCAACGCGGTCGCGCTCGACCGCTTCGTGCCGATCTCGACCGGCGGCGGCCAGGTCCTGTTCGCCGGCACCTACCTGCCCTCCGACGGCAATCCCGAGCGGGTCGGGGCCGAGGTGGTCGAGCGCCACCCCGAGCTGTTCGGGCCGAACGCGGTCGAACGGCTGCGCCTCGAGCAGGTCCTCGCCCGCCTCGCCGCCAGCCGTCATCCCGAGCTGGAGACCGACCAGGCGCTGAGCCGGATGGGCCGCGAACAGCTCTGGGACGACGTGACCGAAGAGCCGGTCGAGCTGACCGGTTTCGTCGCCGCCAAGGTCTGGCGGGTCTGGACCCACGGCTCCCGCGACGTGATGCGTGAGCCAGGCTGGGAGCTCTTCCACTGGGCACTCGTCGCGCTCGGCCTGCTCGGCCTCGCTCTCCTCGCCTGGAGACGGCGCTGGGAGGCGCTTCTGATCGGCACCGTCTTCCTCGCGATCACCGCGCTCAGCGCCCTGCTCGTCGCCTCCCCCCGGCGGGTGCTGGTGCTGCTGCCGCTGGTCGCGGCGCTCGCCGGCCTCACCCTCGCCTCCCTCGCCGATCGTTTCCAGTATTGGCCTCGCTATAGGGGTGACAAAGCTGGAAACGACGACGATGGTGGGCGCGGATAGCCTGGGCTGGCTTTGAACGCCGCCGCCGACCGTTTCCGTGCGCTGCCGCAGCGCTATGGCAGGACGACGCTGATCCTGCTGGCCGCGATCGCCGTGGTCGGCCTCGGGGCGCGCGCCTACGTCGTCGTCAACCCGGCCGAGAGCCCGGCGGATGACTCGCGGGCGTACTACGCGCTGGCCAAGGCGCTCTACGAGGAAGGCGGCTTCGGTGGGCCGGAGTTCCGCGACTCCAGCGACTGGTCGCCGGGAGCGCCGCTGCTCTACGCGGCGGCGTTCTACGCGACCGGCGGGGCCCGCGAAGGGATGGCCCGGATCGTCGAGGCCCTGATGGGGGTCGCCGCGATCTTCGTCGTCTTCGCCCTCGGCTGGCGCCTGGCCGGCGCCTTCGGCGGCCGGATGCGGCAGGCCGGCTCGACGGTCGGCCTGCTCGCCGCCCTTGGGGTCGCCGTCTACCCCCCGTTCATCCACTCGACCGGCGAACTGATGAGCGAGCCGCCGGCGATCCTCACCCTGCCCGCGGCCGTGCTCGCGTTCTTATGGGCCAGCGAAAAGGAACAACTGCGGGCCTGGCTGCTGCCGGGGCTGCTGTTCGGGCTGACGGCGATGTTCCGGCCCGAGTACCTCTTCGTCGGCCTCGCCTTCGTCGCCCTGGCGGGGGTCCGGGTCGGCCTCGCGCGCGGCTGGCGCCCCGGCCTCGGCGGCGCCGGCCTGCTGCTGGCGGCGCTGCTGCTGCCGATCCTGCCCTGGACGATCCGCAACGCCGTCGAGCTCGACCGCGTGGTGCCGATCTCGACCGGCAACGGCAAGGCGCTCTACGTCGGCACCTTCCTCCCCGCCGACGGCGAATACCAGCGGGTGAAGGCGATCCTCTACGCGCGTGAGACGGGGCGGCAACTTGACCCCCACGGCGAGGCGCTGGAGGAAGTCGACCCGACGCCGCTGTTCAACCGGGTCGCCGAGCGCTACCCGGACCTGCCGCGCGACTCCGCCCTCGGCAAGGTCGGCAAAGAGAACTTCTCGGAGTTCTTCGGCGAAGACCCGCTCGGCTACGCGGCGATGACCGCGCGCAAGGTCGGCCGGATGTGGAGCAGCGGGATCGGCGAAGCGATGAGCAGCCCCGCAGGACGGGCCGTGCAGATCCTCCTCGTCGGCCTCGGCCTCGCCGGCTTCGCCCTGCTCGGGACCCGCCGCCGCTGGTGGGAGATCGTCGCGCTGGCGACCCCGATCGCCCTCGTCACCGCGATCGGCGCGCTCTCGCTCGCCGCCCCCCGGCGCAACGAGGTGCTGATGACGCTCGTCTTCCCACTTGTCGCCCTGACCCTGTCGTGGCTGGCCGCCCGCCTATCCTCTGGCCGCGAATGGTCCCCAGAGCAGGCATCTTCCCCTCCGAGCTGACGGCGCTGCGCGCCGCCGGGGTCGTGCTCGCGATCGGGCTGATCGCGTACGCGCTGGCGCGCCGGCGCACGCTGCGCAACGCCGACGTGATCATCCTCCTGCTCAGCGGGCTCGGGCTGGCGGTCGTCGCCGGGACCGAAGTGGTCAACGGGCTGCTCTCCGCCTTCTCCTTCGAGAAAGGCAACGGCGGCCGCATCCTCGGCCTCGCGGTCTTCGCGATCTTCGTCCTCTTCCTGCTCACCCTGCGGGCGCTCACGCAGGCGGCCCGCAACGCGCGCCAGCTCTCGGCGGCGCTGGAGGGGCTGGCCTGGGAGGAGTTCCGCCAGGCGGGCCTGCCGGAGCGCTTCCGCGGCAAGATCGCGATCCTCATCCCCGCCTACAACGAGGCGGACAACATCGGCCACGTGCTGGGCCAGATTCCCCCCGCGGTCTGCGGCGTCGGCACCGAGGTGCTTGTGGTCGACGACGGCAGCCGCGACGGCACCGGCGACGTCGCCGCGGAGGGCGGCGCCTCGGTGGCAAGGCACGTCACCAATCGCGGCGGCGGCGCTGCGCTGCGCACCGGGTACCGGCTGATGGTCGAATCGGGGGCGGAGATCGTCGTCACCCTCGACGCCGACGGCCAGCACCTGCCCTCGGAGATGGAGCGCCTGGTCAAGCCGATCCTCGACGGCGAAGTCGACGTCGCCCACGGCTCCCGCGTGCTCGGCCACGCCGACCGCAACCACTTCGCCCGCGAGCTCGGGATCGTCTTCTTCAACCGCCTCGTCTCCTTCATCACCCGCACCCACGTGACCGACTGCTCCAACGGCTACCGCGCCGTCCGCACCACCGTCCTCCCCCAGCTGGTCCTGCGCCAGGAGCAGTTCCACACCTCCGAGTTCATGATCGAGGCGATCAAGCGCGGCATCCCCGCCAGGGAGGTCCCGATCACGGTCGAACAGCGCCTCCACGGCCACTCGAAGAAGCCGGCCGTCTTCCGCTACGGCGTCGGCTTCGCCAACGCGATCGTCCGCACCTGGCTGCGGTAGGCGTCTACTCCACGCCCGGGTGCCGCACGGCCGCCGGGTCAGGCAGGTAGAGGTCGGTCCCGCAGCGCGGGCAGACCTGGACGTAGAGCTTCACGACCTTGTGGCAGTTCGGGCACTGCCGTTCGGGTTCGTTCTTCTCGACCCGGTAGAGAACGACGGCGATCAGGCCGATCAGGGGGACGACGGCGCCGATCACGAACCAGATCCAGAACGAGCTGCCCTTGCCACGGGCGATGAAGCCGGTGGCGAGGCCGAAGGAGAAGGCGATGACCAGGTACTCCACGGGTCAATTCTTGCGCCTTCGAGGCCGCTAAGCCGAACGTCCAAGCCTCCGACCGGTCCTCAAGCGGATTGGACAAGGGTCGAAAACCGTCGGAAGGCCCCCGGCGGGCCCCTTTGCGCATGGCGATTCCAAGGGCAGACACGGCGGCGGCGAGACCGAAGCACGGACAGCGCCGGCGGCGCCGTGCCTGGAAGGACAAGCACTTCCGCTGGGTACCGGACGGCCAGGGGGACTGGAAGGTCCAGGGCTACTTCGTCCGCCACAAGCACAAGCCGCGGCGCGGGCACAATCGGGGGCCGGGGAAGAAACCGCCGCGGCGCACCCAGGCTGGCGCGCCCGCCGCACCCCCGATCGCGCTCGAAACCCGACCGCCCGGCGCCTACCAGGGGGCGTTCGGCACCGCACAGGCGACGCGGCTCCTGAACCGGGCCGGCTTCGGCGCGGTTCCCGGCCAGGCCGAGCAGCTCGCCTCGCTGGGGCTGGTCGGCGCGGTGCACTCGCTGACCCGGCCCAGCGGCAGCGCCAAGCTCAGCGGGCCGGCGCCGGTCGACGACGACGGCCTTCCGATCGCACCCGCCGACGCCTGGGGGCACGACCACCTCTGGTGGCTCGACCGCATGGTCCGCAGCGACCAGCCCCTGGTCGAGCGCATGGCGCTGGTCTTCCACGACTGGTTCGCGACCTCGAACGAAGGGGTCTCCAAACAGCAGCAGATGATCGACCAGTCCAACCTCTTCCGCTCCGCCTGCTTCGGCTCCTTCCTCGACCTCTTCAAGGCGGTGACGGTCGACCCGGCGATGCTGCAGTGGCTGAACGGCCACGAAAACCGCAAATCGGCGCCGAACGAGAACTACGCGCGGGAGATGATGGAGCTGTTCAGCCTCGGCGCCGACCGCGGCGCCTACAGCGAGGACGACATCCGCGAAGCGGCCCGGGCGCTGACCGGATGGCGCAGCGACTGGTCGGCCGAGCTCGGCAGCCACAACTTCCGCTTCGACTCGAAACGGCACGACCCCGGGACGAAGTCGGTCTTCGGCCAGTCGGGCACCTGGAACTGGGGCGACGCCTGCCGGCTCTGCGTCGAGCACCCCCTCCACCCCTCCTTCTTCGTCGACAAGCTCTGGAGCTACTTCGTCGCCGAGCCGCCCTCGGCGGCGGTGCGCGAGAGCCTGATCTCGACCTACCGCGATTCCGGCTGGGCGGTCCGGCCGGTGCTGGAGGCGATCCTGATGAGCCCGGAGCTCTACGAGGGGCCGCCGATGGTGAAACCACCCGTCGTCCAGCTCGCCGGGATGCTGCGCATGCTCAACAGGCCGATCGACACCTACGCCTGGGTCTGGCTCTGCGACCCGGCCGGGCAGGTTCTCTTCCGCCCGCCCAACGTGGCCGGCTGGGACGACGCCCGCTGGCTCGACACCTCACGCATGCGAGCTCGCTGGAACCTCGTCCACTACGCCCTCGACGAGGTCGAGATCGACGCCTGGAACGACGAGTACAGCACCACCGAGACGGCCGACGAAGCGCTGGCGCGGGCGCTCGGCACCTGGGGCAACCCGGCGCTGCGGCCCGAGCACCGGGCCGAGCTGCTCGACTTCGCCCAGCGGGCGGAGAAACTGATCGTCGCCAACTGGCAGAAGGGGCCCTACCGGGCGATGCGCCAGAACGCCCTGCTGCAGCTGATCGGCACCAGCCCGGAGACGATCCTGCAGTGAGCCACAACTGCTGCAACAACTACACGCGCTCCCAGCTCCTGCGCTCGGCCGCCGCCGAGGCGGGCAGGGGGCTGCCGGCGATCGAGCCGGGGATGCCGGTCCCGGCCGGCACCGGCCTCTCGCGGCGCACCTTCCTCTCGCGCGCGGCCGGGCTCACGCTCGCCGTCTACGGCGCCTCGAAGATCCCGCTCTCGGCCTTCGAGGCGGGGATCGCCCAGGCGGCGCCGACCGACAAGGTCCTCGTCTCGGTCTTCTTCGACGGCGGCGTCGACTCGCTCAGCGTCCTCGCCCCAGTCGGCGATCCGCGCTACGCCGAACTGCGCCCCAACCTCGCGCTCTCTCCGGAAGCGGGCACCGCCTTCACTGAGGATCCGCGGCTGCGCTGGCACCCGGCGGCCGCCGGCCTCGCCCAGCTCCACGCGGAGGGCAAGGTCAGCGCCTTCCCGGCGATCGGCTACGACGGGCCCGACCAGTCGCACTTCACCTCGCGCCACTTCTACGAGATCGGCGAGGTCGAGGTCGGCCACCGGACCGGCTGGCTCGGCCGCTACATCGACTCGGTCGGCGACGACGAGAACCCGCTGCAGGCGCTCTCGATGGACGGCTCGCTCTCACCGATGATCGCCACCGCCGAGCGCCCGGTGGCGGCGATCGACAGCGTCGACGGCTACGACCTCTGGTCCGCCGTCAGCAACCCGGTCCGCGACGAGATGTTCAAAAGCTTCGCCCGCTTCGGCTCGCTGCCCTCCGACTCGCCCGGCCTCACCCAGGTCCGGCGCGCCACCGCCCAGACCGACAAGCTGCGCCAGGACCTGAACGGGATCGGCGACTTCACCAGCCCGGTCGCCTACCCCGACACCCGCTTCGCCCACAAGCTCGCCGGGCTGGCGGCGTTCATCGCCGCGGGCCTGCCGATGCGGGTGGTGACGGTGCGGGCCGAAGGCGGCTACGACACCCACGCCGACCAGGCCGGCGACCTCGACCGCAACCTGCGCGAGACCTGCGAAGGGGTGCTCGCCTTCCAGCGCGACCTCGAGGCGCGCGGCCTCGCCGACCGGGTGATGCTCGAGATGTGGAGCGAGTTTGGGCGGCGGCCGGAGGAGAACGGCTCGACCGGGACCGATCACGGCGCCGCCGGCTGCGCCTTCGTGATCGGATCGCAGGCGAAAGGCGAGATGGTCGGCGAGTACCCGGGGCTGGCGAAACTCGACTCCCAGGACAACCTGCGCGCGACCAGCGACTTCCGCGGGATGTACTGCTCGCTGCTCGAGCAGTGGCTCGGCCACGATGCCGGCCCGATCATCCCCGGCGCTTCCGGCTTCGAGCGGCCGCTGCTGGTGAAGCCATGAGGCCGGCGGGGGTGGCCGGCGTCGCGTCGGCGCTGGCCGCGGCCCTGCTCCTTGCCCCGGCGCTCCCGACCGGGGGGACCGGCACCGCGGCCGCGGCCGAGTGCACCTGGCAGCGCCAGGCGAAGCGGGTCGTCAAGCGGGTCAAGCGCGAGGGCAGGCCGCGGCGGGTCGTCCGCGTCAAGCGCTGGTGGAGCTGCCGGCCGGCGGCCGTGCAGCCGGTCCCGATGCCCGCGTCCGTGCCCGTCCCGGAGCACCAGCCAGCCCCGGACCCCGAACCGGAGCCGGAAACCGGTCCGGCGCGCCTCAGCGTCAAAGCGCAGGAGTTCAGCTTCACCCTCTCGCGCCCGAACCTGCCGGCCGGCGAAGCGATCGTCGAGCTCAACAACCAGGGCGAGGACCCGCACGACCTCAACCTGCAGCAGGAGGGCAGCGAGGAGCCGCCGCTGGCAGTCCCCGAGGCCGGCCCGCTCGAACACCGGACCGCCAAATTCGACCTCCCTGCCGGCACCTACCGGCTCTGGTGCAGCCTGCCCCAGCACGACGAATGGGGCATGAACGCGACCCTCACGGTCACCGGCCCCGGCTAGCCCAGCCGCTTCGGGTGGCCGATCGAGCCGAGCTCGGAGATGTCGCGGCCGAACGGCAGCCCCGCCGTCCAGTCGAGCACGGCGCGGACCTTGCGAGCGGTGCCCGGGATCTGGCTCATGTGGTACGAGCGTGCCAGCCACCAGGCGGGGAAGCCGCGGAAGGTGCGCTCGCCGATCCGGCCCACCGCCTTGTGGCGACCGAGGTTGACGAAGGAGGCCTCGCTGCGGTAGCGGAACGGCGCGGCTGAGCCGATCCCCAGCTCGGCGGCGATGTTGCGCGCCGCCACCGGGCCCTGGCGCACCGCGTGCTGGGCGGTCGGCGGGCACTGACCGCCGCGCGGGTCCGGCGCCGCCGCGCAGTCGCCGATCGCCCAGACCGAGTCCATCCCCTCGACCCTGAGGAACTCGTCGACCGGGACCCGGCCGCGCTCGTCCAGCGGCAGCTCGAGGTCGCGGAGGATCGGCTGCGGCGCGACCCCGGCGGTCCAGACCACGGTCGAGGTCGGCAGCGTCTCGCCGCTGGAGAGCCGCGCCGTCTCCGGGCCCACCTCCTCCAACGTCGTCTCCAGCCGGATGTCGATGCCGCGCCCGCGCAGCTCGCGCAGGGCGTAATCGGCGAGCTCGGCGTCGATCTCCGGCAGGACCCGATCGCCGGCCTCGACGAGGATCCAGCGCATCCCGTGCAGGCGAGCGCGCGGGTAGTTCTCCATCGCGTCGACGGCGAAGTCCTGCAGCTCGGCCAGCGCCTCGAGGCCGGCGTAGCCGCCGCCGACGAAGACGTAGGTGAGCAGCTTGTCGCGGCGGGCCGGGTCCTCGGTCGCGTTCGCTTCCTCCAGCGTCTCGACCACGTGGTTGCGCAGCCAGATCGCGTCGGCGAGGCCCTTGAACCCGATCGCGTGCTCGGCCAGGCCGGGCACCGGCAGCGTCCGCGAGACGGAGCCGAGCGCGAGCAGCAGCTGGTCGTAGGGCAGCGTCTCGACCGTCCCGTACTTGGCCCGCAGCTGGACCGTCTTCGCCGCGGGATCGTGGCCGATGATCGAGCCCAGCCGCAGATAGGTGCGGTCGAGGATTTCGCGCAGCGGCGTGACCACGTGGCGCGGCTCCAGGGTGCCCGCCGCGGCCTCCGGCAGGAACGGCGTGTAGAGCATGAAGTTGGTCTCGTTGGCAAGGACCAGTCGCGCCGACTGCTTCGGCATCACCCGCTCCAGATGCCGCGCCGCCGCCGCCCCTCCAAATCCACCTCCGGCGATGACGACGTTCCAGGCCATAGACCCAACCTAGCACGCTTGTAACACGTTGTTACAAAGTGCTGAATGAGGCAAGGCGCCGATGACAGAGGCCGAAAGCGTGGTCCCCCGACAGCCGACCCGATGCAGCGCTAAAGTTTCGGTCATCGGCAGTTGACACAGACGACCCCGGGCCTCATTCGCCCGGGGTCGTTTTGTGTTCGCGGTGTGTCCTAGCGGTCCGCGAGCTTCGATGCGAGCGCGATCAGCGCCCGTATCACCCCCGCGTATGCCAGGAAAACCACCGCTTCGGCGACTGACACGCCCTTTCAAGCCGGCGGAGAGGCCAGACTCGCCCCCAGGACAGCTAAGGGCCGAGCTTCTCCTCGATCAACCGGTTGACCTCGCCGCCGTCGGCGCGGCCCTTGGTCTCGCGCATCACGAACCCGACGATCGCTCCGATCGCCTTGCCCTTGCCTTCCCTGTACTGCTCGACCGCCTTGGGGTTCGCGTCCAGCGCTCGGTCGACGATCTCGCCCAGCTCGTCGCCGCCCTGCATCGCCAGTCCGCGGTCCTCGACGATCGCCGCCGGGTCGCCGCCCTCCGCGGCCAGCACGTCGAGCACCTCCTTGCCCGCGTCGCGCGAGATCTTCTTGTCGGATACCAGAGCGACGAGCTGCGACAGCGCGGCGGGATCGACCTTGGAGTCCTGCGGCTCGGCGTCGCCCAGCCGGGGAACCAGCTCGGAGGTGACCCAGTTGGCCAGTGCGGTCGCATCGACGGCGCCGTCCGCGGCCAGTGCCTCCTCGAAGTAGTCGCCCAGCTCGCCGCGGAACGCCAGCAGCTTGGCCTGGTCGGCGGGGATCCCGGTCTGGGTCTCGAACCGCTCCGCGCGCGCGGCGGGCAGCTCGGGCAGCGCCTGGCGAGCGCGCTCGAGCATCTCCTCGGTCGGCACGAGCGGACCCAGGTCGGGCTCGGGGAAGTAGCGGTAGTCGTGCGCCTCCTCCTTCGACCGCAGCGGGCTGAGCGAACCGGTCGTGGGGTCGAAGTGCAGCGTCTCCTGGGTCACCTGTCCCCCGCCCCGGACGATCTCCTCCTGACGCGCGATCTCGGCCTCGAGCCCGCGCTCGAGGAAGCGGAACGAGTTCATGTTCTTGAGC
>DASUQC010000008.1:0-11669 GCA_036280745.1 Solirubrobacterales bacterium | reverse complement strand
GGCGACCGCGTTGGACGGCGCCTTCACCGGCGCCTTGGACGTCGCTTTCGCGGTCCGTGGCTTCGCGGCGCGCTTGGCGCCTTCGGTGGCGGGCTTCTCCGCGGTCTGGGTTGCTGTGGTGCTCTTGGTGGTCGCGTCGGTGCTCTCGGTCGCCTGCGTCGTCGCGCCCCCGGTGCCACCGGAGCGCTTGGCGCTCCGGCGAACGGGACGCGTACGGGGCAGGCTGGAGAGGACCTCGCGCTGAGGATCGTCGGCCATTGGCTGATCATTCTGACGCAGGTTGCACGGAGACCGCGCAAGAGCCGATCAAGTTCTGCGTTGAAACACGTAATTGATTGCCTAGACTGAGGCAGCCGCTGCGGTCATCCGACCGCGACGGCGTCCTCGCGAGGAACCCAAAAGCCGGTCGGGTCCGGCGGAAACGGAACTTCATGTCAGTCGCAGAACTCCAGGAACTCGAAGAGGTCAAG
The DNA here is from genome assembly GCA_036280745.1 of Solirubrobacterales bacterium. Classification (GTDB taxonomy): domain Bacteria; phylum Actinomycetota; class Thermoleophilia; order Solirubrobacterales; family 70-9; genus VAYN01. The sequence continues at coordinate 11,199 of DASUQC010000008.1, read as the reverse complement.
AACCTGCTGGCGAAGGGCCAGGAGGTCGGCGTGCTCACGTTCGCCGAGATCACCAAGGCCCTGGCCGAGCTTGACGTCGACGAGTCGGACGTGGAGGAGCTCCACACCTTCTTCGAGGGTTCGGAGATCGAGCTCGTCGAGGAGATCGACCCCGCGCAGGCGCCCGCCTCGCAGGTCGAGCGCGCCCCGGACAAGCGCCGCCAGCGCAAGTCCAAGGCCCAGGACATCTTCCGTCCGGACATGACGACGGACTCCCTCCAGCTGTTCCTCAAGGACATCGGGAAGGTCCGCCTGCTCACGGCGCAGGAAGAGGTCGATCTCGCCAAGCGCATCGAGCGCGGCGACCTCGACGCGAAGCAGAAGATGGTCGAGTCGAACCTCCGCCTCGTCGTCTCGATCGCGAAGAACTACCGCAACCAGGGCCTGCCGTTCCTGGATCTCATCCAGGAGGGGACGCTCGGCCTCGTCCGCGCGGCGGAGAAGTTCGACTACCGCAAGGGCTTCAAGTTCTCGACCTACGCGACCTGGTGGATCCGCCAGGCGATCGCCCGTGCGCTCGCCGACAAGGCGCGGACGATCCGGATCCCGGTCCACGTGGTGGAGAAGCTGAACAAGATCGGCCGCGCCGAGCGCAAGCTGGTCACCGAGCTGGGTCGCGAGCCGACTCCGGAGGAGATCGCCGAGGTGACGGGGATCGATCCCGAGGAGGTCGACTCGATCAAGCGCTCCGCGCAGGCCCCGGTCTCGCTGGAGAAGCCGGTGGGCGACGAGGAGGAGTCGGAGTTCGGCCAGTTCATCGCCGACGAGAAGGCCGAGTCCCCGTTCGACCGCGCCGCCGACCTGCTGACCAAAGAGGCGCTGAAGGAGGCGCTGGAGAACCTCTCCTACCGCGAGCGTCGCGTGCTCGAGCTCCGTTACGGGCTCGGCGGCGAGCACCCGCGGACCCTGGACGAGGTCGGCCGCACCTTCAACGTCACCCGCGAGCGGATCCGCCAGATCGAGAACCAGAGCTTGAAAAAGCTGCAAAGTCTCGGTGAGGCGCAGAAACTGCGCGAGGTCGCTTAGCGCGTCAGGGTGGGCCGAGGGGGCTGGCACTCCCTCGTGGGAATTCAGTCGCGCACCCTGCGGGTGCTGCTCCGGATGTTGCTGCCCGCCTATGGCGGGCAGACTTCAGATTGCATATCGCGGCCTTCGGCCACATTCCCACAAGGGAGTGCCAGCCCCCTCGGCTGGCCGCCCCAGCACTTCTATCGCTGAAGTGGGGGGAAGTGGTCCGTTGGACGGGGTTCGGTTGTGCTCTGGGCGAATGTCGCCGAAGGCGGCGGAAATGCAATCCGATTCCTGCGCGCCATAGGCGCGCAGCATCATCGGGAGCAGGCCCGAAGGGCCGCGACTGAATTCGCCCAGAGCGCGGCCGAACCCCTTCTTGCAAGCCAAGTCCCTGTTTAAGCCAGGGAACGTCGCGGTCGATACAGGGCGGGATGTTCGACATCGATTCAGCTTTGCGTACCCTCGTCGAGCGGGAGGGCTCCGACCTGCACATCAAGGTCGACGCCCCCCCGACCGCTCGCATGCACGGGGAACTGATCCCGCTCGAGGGGTTCGGGACGCTGGCGGCGGAGGAAACCGAGAAGGCGTTCCACGACCTCGCCGAGGTCCGTTCGCTGACCGAGTTCGAGGAGTCCGGCGAGGCCGACTTCTCCTATGCGCTGCCGGGCGTCTCCCGCTTCCGCGTCAACGTCTTCAAACAGCGCGGCACCGTCTCGATCGTCTGCCGCGCGATCCCCTTCGAAATCCGCTCGGTCGAGGACCTCGGCCTTCCCCCGGTGGTCACCACCCTGGCCGAGGAGAACCGGGGGATCATCCTCGTCACCGGCACCACCGGCTCGGGCAAGAGCACGACCCTCGCGGCGATGATCGACCACATCAACCGCACCAAGCCGCACCACATCATCACCCTCGAGGACCCGATCGAGTACCTGCACGAAGACAAACGCTCGATCGTCAACCAGCGCGAAGTCGGGTCCGACACGGAGGGCTTCGGACGGGCGATGCGGCGGGTGCTGCGCCAGGACCCCGACGTGATCCTGATCGGCGAGATGCGCGACGAGGAAACGGTGCGCACCGCGCTCTCCGCGGCTGAGACCGGCCACCTCGTGCTCTCCACCGTCCACACCCTCGACGCGACCGAGACGATCAACCGCATCATCGACTTCTTCCCCCCGCACCTGCAGCAGCAGGCGCGGGTGATGCTGGCCTCGACCCTGAAGGGGGCGATCGCCCAGCGCCTGGTCCCCGACGTCACCGGCGAGGGACGGGTCCCCGCCTCGGAGATCATGGTGGTCACCGGCCGGGTCCAGGACCTGATCCTCAACCCCGAAGAAACCGGCAAGATCACCGAGGTCATCTCCGAAGGCGAGTACTACGGGATGCGGACCTTCGACCAGTCGCTGCTCGGCTACGCGATGGAAGGGCGGATCACCGAGGAGACGGCGATGGAGTACGCCTCCAGCCCGCACGACTTCAAGCTGATGCTCGCCGCCGGGGGGCAGCGGGCCAGCGGCATCGAGCAGCTCGAATCGGAGCCGGTGTCGTCATGAGGGAGAAGCTGAACGACAACCCGATCGCCCAGGTTGCCCTGGTCGGCATCCTCGTCGTCGCTGTCGCGGTCGTCTTCCTGAAACCGATGGGGGGCGGCGAAGAAGCCGAAGAAGCCGTGCCGACCGAAGCGATCGTCACCAACGCCGAAACCGGGGAAACCGGGGTCGCGACCGGAGCGAGCGCGGGCGAAGCGGTCGAAGGTGCGGTCGAAGGGCTGGAAGCCGGTGCGGCCGCGGGCGCCTCCGCCGCCGCTGCGTCGATCCCGCCGCCGCCGTTGCCGCCTCCTGTCGCGCGCGCCTACGACGCCGGCAAGACCGTCGTCCTGCTCGTCGTCCACGACGGCGGCATCGACGACCGCCTCGCCCGCGGCACGGTCGGCCTGCTCGACGGCTATCCCGACGTCGCCCTCTTCGTCGTCCCGGCGCAGCAGATCGCCCGCTACGCGGCGATCACGCTGGGGGCGGAGGTGGAGCAGGTGCCGGCGCTGGTGACGCTGCGGCCGCGCGGGCTCAGCGGCGAGGTCCCGCAGGCCTCCGTCGACTACGGCTTCCAGACCCCCCAGAGCGTCGCCCAGGCGGTCGTCGACGCGCGCTACAAGGGCCCGGAAGCGACCTACTACCCCAGGTGAGCCGGCGATGAGCTCCAACGACAGGTTCCAGTACCCGGGTCACCTGCAGCCGGTGCCGGACTCGGGCACGTCGGCTGCTCCGGCGATGCCCCCGCCCGAGGAGCAGGGCACGCCGGGGGTGACCCCGCCGCTGCACCGCGGGCACTCGCGCGGCTTCATCACCGACGTGCTGGTCGAACTCGGCTTCGCCTCCCAGGAGTCGGTGCAGCAGGCGATCGACGCCGCCCGCACCGCCGGGCGCACGCCGGAGACCCTGCTGCTGGAGCAGGGGACGATCAGCGAAGACCAGCTCTCGCGCGCCACCGCCGAGCGCTACGGACTCGACCACGTCGACCTCGCCGTCTACAACGTCGACGTCGCCGCCGCGGCGCTGTTCCCGGCGACGATGGCGCGGCGCTACATGGCCGTCCCGGTCGGCTACACCGACCAGCACACGCTCCTCGTCGCGGCGGCCGACCCCGCCAACGTCCTCGCCGTCGACGACATCCAGATCGCCACCGGCCTCGACTGCCACATCGCGGTCGCCGCCCGCGCCGACGTCGAGTCCCTGCTCTCGCGGCTCGGCACGATCCAGAACGCCGCCACCGACGCGATCATCGAAGAGCAGGAGGACGAGGAGGAAGAGGACGAAGCGCTCGCCGCGGTCAGCGAGATGCAGGCCGGCGCCGAGGACGCGCCGGTGATCAAGCTCGTCTACAGCCTGCTCGCCCAGGCGGTGGGGGAAGGGGCCTCCGACGTGCACCTCGAGCCCGAGGAGGGGGAGCTGCGGGTCCGCTTCCGGGTCGACGGGGTGCTGAAGGAGGCGGCGCACGTGCCGAAGCGGATGATCGGCGCCGTGATCTCGCGGCTGAAGATCATGAGCGAGCTCGACATCGCCGAGAAGCGGGTGCCGCAGGACGGCCGCGTCAGCGTCGCCGTCGAGGAGCGCCGGATCGACCTCCGTGTCACCACCCTGCCGACCCAGCGCGGGGAGGGGGCGACGATCCGCATCCTCGACGAAAGCAACTCGCAACGCACGCTTGACGACCTGGGAATGGACGGCTCGGCCCGGGCGACCTTCGAGAACGCCTTCCGCCAGGCCTACGGCGCGATCCTGGTCACCGGCCCGACCGGCTCGGGCAAGAGCACGACGCTCTACGCGGCGCTCGGCGAGCTGAACGAGATCGAGAAGAAGATCATCACGATCGAGGACCCGGTCGAGTACCGGATCGACGGGATCAACCAGATCAACGTCAACCGCAAGGCCGGCCTCGACTTCGCGCGCGGCCTGCGCTCGATCCTCCGCGCCGACCCCGACATCGTGATGGTGGGCGAGATCCGCGACGCGGAGACGGCGCGGATCGCGATCGAGGCGGCGCTGACCGGGCACATGATGCTGACCACCCTGCACACCAACGACGCCCCGGGGGCGATCGCCCGCCTCAACGAGATGGGCATCGAGACCTTCCTCACCGCCTCCGCGGTCGACTGCGTGGTCGCCCAGCGCCTCGCCCGCAAGCTCTGCTCCAGCTGCAAGCGGCGCTCGGTGATCCCCGCCCAGGCGCTGCTCGAAGCCGGCGTCCGGGTCGGCGCCGACATCGAGGCCTACGAGCCGGTCGGGTGCGGGCGCTGTGGCAACAGCGGCTACCGCGGCCGGGTCGGCATCTACTCGGTGATGAGCCTCAGCGAACGGCTGAAGGAAATGACGATCTCCCACGCCCCCGAGCCCGAGATCGCCTCCGTCGCCCGCGAAGAGGGAATGCTCACGCTGCGCGAGGACGGCGTCTCCAAGGTCCGAGCCGGCAATACCAGCCTCGAGGAGGTGCTCCGTGTCACTGCCTGATTTCGACTTCTCCGAGGTGCTCCGCCGCATGGTGGAGACCAAGGCCTCCGACGTCCACATCACCCCCGGCTTCCCGCCGGCGATGCGCGACAAGGGCAAGATCCAGCCGCTGGAGGGCTTCCCGGTGCTGAACTCGCAGCAGACGCGCGAGGTCGTCTACGGGATCCTCAACGACGACCAGCGCAAGCGCTTCGAGAACAACCAGCAGCTCGACTTCGCCTACGCGATCCCCGGCGTCGCCCGCTTCCGCGTCAACTGCTTCTTCCAGCGCGGCACGGTCAGCGCCGCCTTCCGCCTCGTCCCGCAGGAGATCCCGGCGCTGGACTCGCTCGGGGTGCCGCAGGTGCTGCGCGAGCTCTGCGAGAAACCGCGCGGGTTCGTGCTGGTCACCGGCCCCACCGGCTCGGGCAAGAGCACGACGCTGGCGGCGATGATCGACGTGATCAACTCCGGCCACCAGGACCACATCCTCACGATCGAGGACCCGATCGAGTTCCTGCACCAGCACAAACGCTCGATCGTCAACCAGCGCGAGATCGGCTCCGACGCGGCCGACTTCTCACTCGGCCTGCGGGCCGCGCTGCGAGAGGACCCCGACGTGATCCTGGTCGGCGAGATGAGGGACCTGGAGACGATCTCCACCGCGCTGACCGCGGCCGAGACCGGCCACCTCGTCTTCGCCACCCTGCACACCCAGTCGACGGCGCAGACGGTCGACCGCATCATCGACGTCTTCCCGCCCGAGCAGCAGGGGCAGGTGCGGACCCAGCTCTCGATCGCGCTGCAGGGGATCGTCACCCAGCAGCTGCTGCCGACCTCCGACGGCCGCGGCCGCGCGGTCGCCTGCGAGGTGCTGATCCCGACCCCGGCGGTCCGCAACCTGATCCGCGAGGGCAAAACGCACCAGATCTACGCCGCCCTGCAGACCTCCGGCGCGGTCGGGATGCAGACGATGGACGCCGACCTCGCCCGGCTCGTCCGCGGCGGCAAGATCACCCGTTCGCTGGCCGAACAGCGCGCCTCGGTGCCGGAGGAGCTCGGCCGCCTGCTCGGTGGGGCGCCGGCCGTCCCGGCGCAGGCCGCGCCCGTGGCTGACACGGCCCCACCTCCGGCCTACGTCCAGGGGGGCTAGGGGATGTCGGCGACCACCTTCGAGTTCCGGGCGATGGACCTGGCGGGGGCGACCTCCGCCGGCGAGCTCGAGGCCGAATCGAAGGCCGCGGTCACCGAGCAGCTGCGCCAGCGCGGGCTGATCGTGCTCGACGTCAGCGAGAAGACGAGCCCGGTCAACGTCGAGGACTTCTTCAAGAAATGGCAGGGCGTCGACATGCGCGAGCTGGCCGTGTTCTCGCGCCAGTTCGCGACCCTGATTGCCTCTGGGATGCCGATGCTGCGGACGCTGCGGACGCTGGAAGAGCAGACCCAGGACGAACAGATCAAAGAATCGGCCGCCGGCGTGCGCGCCGACGTCGAGGCCGGCAGCTCCCTGGAGCAGGCGATGGAGCGCTACCCGAAGGTCTACGACCGCCTCTTCCGGGCGATGGTCCGCTCCGGCGAGCAGTCGGGCCGGCTCGACGAGGCGATGGACCGGATCGCCTTCCAGGTCGAGAAGTCCGACGCGCTGAGGCGGCAGGTGAAATCGGCGATGATGTACCCGGCCCTGGTCTTCGGCTTCGCGGTCGTGGTCCTGGTCGCGATCGTCGCCTTCGTGATCCCGACCTTCGCCGGCATCTTCGAAGACCTGGCGGAAGAAAACCCGGAAGCGAGCTCCTCGCTGCCGATGCCGACGCAGCTCTGCGTCGACGCCTCCAACCTCCTCACGGGGTACTGGTTCGCGATCATCCCGACCCTGGTGCTGCTCTTCATCGGCTTCTTCAAATGGAAGAAGACCGACCGCGGCAACGACCTCTGGGACCGGTTCAAACTGCGGCTGCCGGCGAAGATCGGCGACGTGATCCAGAAGGTCGCGCTGGCCCGCTGGTCGCGCACCTTCTCCGGCGCCGTCTCCTCCGGCGTGCCGATGCTGCAGGCGATCCAGCTGACCGGCGACACCGCCGGCAACACCGTGATCGAGAAGGCGATGGAGGACGTCTACGCCTCGGTCAAGCGCGGCGGCACCCTGGCCGGCCCGATCGAGGAAAACCCGATCTTCCCGCCGATGGTCGGCCACATGGTCGCGGTGGGCGAGGAAACGGGCCAGCTTGAGCACATGCTGGCCAAGATCGCCGACTTCTACGAGGCCGAGGTCGACGCCAAGGTGAAGGCGCTGACGGCGCTGATCGAGCCGCTGATGATCGTCTTCGTCGGCGGCATGGTCGGGTTCATCGTGATCGCGATGTACCTGCCGATGTTCAGCATCTACGAAAACATCAAATAGCGCTAGACGTTCGTTCGGCACGGGGCCGCGAGAATTGTGTGCGGTCCGCCGTTGGATAGGCAATTTTTTGTAGCCGGTTGCTCACCTTTTCGGGTTCGCAAAGCCAAAGGTGGGAACTCCCCGAATTTGAGCTTGCAAGAGCTAAAGGTGCCCTCCGGGTGGCCGATGAGGAGAGGGCAAATGACTGCCAGTGCCTCGGTGCCAAATGGCGAATCCCGAGTCCTGGCGCAAACGATAGGTCCACTAGGAGGTACCTATGTTGCTCCAGAATCTCCGGGCAAAGATTGGCGCCCGGCTCAACGGTGACAACGAGAGCGGCTTCACCCTGATCGAGCTTCTCGTCGTCATGCTCATCCTCGGAATCCTGGCCGCGATCGCTCTGCCGGCGTTCTTCAACCAGCGCGACAAGGCCGGCGACGCCAAGGCCAAGGAGACCATCCACACGGTCCAGGTCGCGATGGAGACCTACGCGACCGAGCACAGCGGCAAATACACCGGTGCGACGCTGGCGCTGCTGCATGACATCGAGCCCGCGATTGACGAGAGCGCTACGTCGCCGATCGACGTCGATGACGATACCGGCGACAGCAAATACGAAATCAAAGTCACCTCCTCGACGGGAACGGTTTTCTCGCTGGACAACACTGAAGGCACCCTGACGTATGACTGCACCGCGCCGGGTAAAGGCGGTTGCCCGTCTCCCGACGGTGACTGGAGCAAATAGCACTGACCTGATCGCTCTGGCATGAACGAGCCAAGCGTGAAGATCTCCGAGGGGCGGGCCCGCTGGGCCCGCCCCTCGTTGTGCGTCTCGGTGCTCGCGTTGGCTCTGGCGCTCACGGTTCTGGTGTCCCCGGCCGCCCAGGCAGTCCCGCCCAAACCCGTGCTGACCGGTACCAACCCCGCTTCCCCCGGGATCTCGTTGAGGCCGCGGGTCAAAGGGCTGGCGGACGAAGTGATCACTTCTGTCGTGCGTTTCGGCGCCTTCGGTGGGGGGCGGGCCCCGCTGGCCGTCAACCCGGCCAACGAAGTCGTCATCTATGCCGGCGACCCGACCTGCCTCGACCCCGGTGCGATCGTCGGCGAAGGGATTGCCGAAGAGCTCGAGGACACCGGCATCCTCGTTGACGAGGGCGCCGTCGCCGAGGACTCGGTGACGACCTTCTACGCCACCCAGGAGGACGAGACCGGCGTCTCGAGCTGCTCGGCCGGGCTCAAATACCGCCAGGTGACGACCCCGCCCGACCCGCCGGAGCTGGAAGCGGTCACCCCGGCTTCGCCCGCCAACGACAACTTCCCCCGCCTCACCGGCAGCGTCGACCCCGATGCGAGCGTCTCCGTCTACTCGAACGCCAGTTGCACCGGCGCTCCGCTGGCGACCGGCACCGCGACTGACTTCACCGGCAGCGGGGTCCAGTCCCCCGTCGCCGACAACACGACTACGACCTTCCACGCGAGCGCGACGCTCGCCGGTCTCTCGTCTGGCTGCTCGAACAGCTCGATCTCCTACCAGGAGGTCACCCCGAGCCAGGAACCGCCCAAAGAAGAACCGGGCGGGGGAGGCCCGGGCGGGAAAGGATCGGGTGGCGACTCGTCTTCTCCGAACCCCCCCGGCAAGCCGCCCGCTCCGAAGCTGCGCACGCTGCCGGCAGGCATCGCCAACGACAACACGCCGCTGGTCACCGGCAGCGCGCCCGGCGCGGCCAAGGTCGAGGTGTTCGCCGAGGCCGGCTGCAAGGGCCCGGTCCTGGCCAAGGGGCCGGTGGCCGAGTTCGACGCCGGCCTCCCGGTCGAGGTCGTCGACAACACCGCCGTCACCTTCTACGGCGCCTCGATCGACGGCGGCGGCGACCGCTCGCCCTGCTCCTCGGCCCCGGTCATCTACATCGAGGACTCGACCCGGCCGCTGACCCGGATCACGATGGGGCCGGGGGTGAAGACGCGCAAGCGCACCGCCGTTTTCCGCTTCCTCGACTCGGCCGGCGAAGCTCCCGGCACGACCTACTTCTGCAAGCTCGACCGCCGCAAGTGGCGGCCCTGCGCGACGCCCTTCCGGGCCAAGCGGCTCAGCCGCCGCTCGCACGTCTTCCAGGTGAAGGCGGTCGACCCGGCCGGCAACCGCGAGGTGCGACCCGCCAAGCGCCGCTTCAAGGTCGTCCGCTGAGCATCGGTTGCTGCGGCCGCCGGGTGCTCGGATAGAACTCCGGCCCGAATGGTCGCCGGTCTGATCGCGTTCTTGCTGGGGCTCGCCGCCGGCAGCTTCGCCACTGCGGTGGCGCACCGGGTGCCGCGCGGGGTCTCGATCGCCGGGCCGCGCTCGCAGTGCCCAGCCTGCGGCACCCAGATCGCCGCCGGCGACAACGTCCCGGTCTTCTCCTGGCTGCTGCTGCGGGGCAGGGCGCGCTGCTGCGGCACTCGCATCTCGGCGCGCTACCCGCTGACCGAGCTGGCGGTGGCGGCCCTGTTCGTGGCGACCGCCCTGGTCTACCGGGACGATCCGGCCGAGATCGCGATCGGGTGTGTCTTCTTGACGATGCTCGCGGTCGTGACCCTGACCGACCTCGAGCAGCGGATCATCCCCAACGTGGTCTTGCTCGCCGGAGCGGTGCTCTGCCTGGCTATCGCGGTGCCGACCGACCCCGGCGGCCTGCCCGAGCGGGCGATCGCCGCCGTCGCCGCGGGCGGCGTCTTCTTCCTCGCCGCGCTCGCATACCCGAAGGGGATGGGCCTCGGCGACGTCAAGCTGGCGGCGACGATGGGCCTATTCCTCGGGCGTGCCGTCGCCCCGGCCCTCCTCGTCGCCCTCCTTGCCGGCAGCGCCGTAGGCCTCGCCCTGATCGCCCGCCACGGCTCCAGCGCCCGCAAGATGGCGATCCCCTTCGGCCCCTTCCTCGCCTTCGGCGGCGTGGTCGGCCTCATGGCGGGCGATCAGCTCGTTGACCTGTACCTGGGCTAGTGGGCCTGCCTCAGGGATCTCACACTCAAGATCTCTGTTTTGGTTGACAGATCTGCGCAGAAGGCGATAGGAAGTAGGGCAATGGGATCCTCGGGAATGCCGAGGGCAGGGCGCGCGAGATGGGAGAGACCATGCTTCTGGGAGCCGGCCGGTCACTAGGGAGGCTTGCGGTCTGGGCTGTATTCGTATCTGTGGGTTTCCTTGTACTCATGCCGGCTGCAGCGTCGGCGACTGCGCTGCCGGAAGAAATCAAAGAAAACACGACGCTGACTGCCGCCGGCAATCCCTATACCGGCAACCCGACGATCAAAGCCGGCGTGACCCTCACGGTCAAACCCGGCGTCCAATTCGCTCTCTACAACATCAACGTAGATGGCACCCTGAAAGTCGAAGGCACCGCCGAAGAACCAGTCGTATTCACCAGTGCCAAAGAAGAAGCACCCGGGGAATGGTGTTCGATCGACTTTCGGGCCGGCAGCGGCGCATCGGTAGTGGACCACGCGGTGATCAAATACGGCGGCGGCTGCGGCGGTGGTGCGATCCGTGTCAACGGAAGCGCCTCGCCGAGGATCATCAACTCGGCCTTCTCGAAAAACTCCAGCTACGGCGTAAATGTCTCGGAAGGAGGCGCTCCCGAGGTCGCCGACAACATGTTCTTCGGGAGCGGTGTCTCGTATGCCGCCGCAGGCACGAAAACCGGCGAAGTAAACATCCACGGCAACTTCGTCGAAGGCGGTCCCAACGGGATCATCGCCAACATCACCAGCACCGGCTCGGTGGTCGGCAAAAACCTAGGCGGCAACACGGTCATCAAA
>DASUQC010000007.1:0-30222 GCA_036280745.1 Solirubrobacterales bacterium | reverse complement strand
CCAGACGATGTATCGGCTTTTCGGCGGAATGCTCGTAGCCTGGATTGTCGGCGTCGTCGCCATCCTGGCTCAGGCCTGACTCGGCGGTCAGACGACGAACTTTCCGTCTTCCTGCATCACCACGCCGTCGACTTCGAGTTTGCCGCCGAGGCGGAGGTCGCAGACGAGGTCGGTGTGGACGGCGGACTCGTTCTCGCCGCCCGACTCGGGATAGCTGGTCCCCACCGCCATGTGCACGGTGCCGCCGATCTTCTCGTCGAGCAGGACCTCGCGGGTGCCGCGGTCGATCCCGTAGTTGGTGCCGATCCCCAGCTCGCCGAGCCGGCGCGCCCCCTCGTCGGTGTCGAGCAGCTTGACCAGGTACTCCTCGCCGCGATCGGCGCTCGCCTCGACCACCCTGCCCGCCTCGAAGCGGAGGCGCACGCCGGAGACCTCGCGCCCGCCGATCACCGCCGGCAGGTGGAAGGTGACGACCCCCTCGACCGAGTCCTCGACCGGGCCGGTGAAGAACTCGCCGTCGGGCATGTTGTTGTCGCCGACGCAGGGGATGAACTTGCGGCCGGCGACGCCGAGAGTGATGTCGGTGCCCGGCGCCGTGACCCGCACCTCCTCGTGCCCCTCCGCCCACTCGGCGAGGCGCCGCGTCTCCTCGGAGGCGCGCTTCCAGGCGGTCAGCGGCTCGGGATCGGTCGCGAGGCAGGCGCCGAAGTAGAAGTCTTCGTAGTCGGCGAGGCTCATCTCCGCCTCCGAGGCGTAGGCGCTGGTCGGGAAGAGCGTGTAGCACCAGCGGAAGTCCCCCGCGGCGCTGCGCTTCATCGCCCGCGACATCAGGTCGCCGGTCACCGACTGGCGCAGCGTCTGGCGCTCCGGAGGCACGCCGGAGAGCTCGCGGGTGTTGGTGCTGGCCCCGATCGCGATCCGCACGTCGGCGTGGTCGACCATCCACTCGGCGAAGGGCGAGATCCATTCCAGCTGGGCATCCGACGCGTACTTGAAGTAGGCCGCGATCTGGCCGTCGAGGGCGACGTTGAGGACCGGGTGCGCGCCCGCCTTCAGCACCTCTTCGTAGACCGCCAGCAGCAACGGCGCCGCGGCCGTCTCGCCGTCGATCGAGACCACCTCGCCCTCCTTGACCGCGGTCGAGTAGCCGACCAGGATCCGGGCCAGCGCGTCCACCCTCGGGTCTCTCATCTCGCCGCCTCCTCCCCCGCGCGCTCGCGGGCGCTGGTGATCATCGCCATGAAGATCGCGTGGAAGCGGGGGTCGTCGGTCAGCTCCGGGTGGAAGGCCGAAGCGAGCACGCTGCCCTCGCGCACGGCGACCGGATGCCCCCCGTGGGCGGCGAGCACCTCCACCCCCGGGCCGTGACGCTCGATCCAGGGGGCGCGGATGAAGACCGCGCGCAGCGGCTCGTCGCCGATCCCCTCGACCGCGAGGTCCGCTTCGAAGCTCTGCAGCTGACGCCCGAACGCGTTGCGGCGCGTGGTCGCGTCGAGCAGGCCCAGGTGCCCGGCGTCGCAGACGATCATGCCCGCGCAGGTGCCGAGGACCGGCCGGCCGGCCCCGTGGTGGGCGCGCAGGGCCGGCTCCAGCCCACCCGACTCGATCCCCTTGGCGATCGTCGTGCTCTCGCCGCCCGGGATGACCAGGCCGTCCAGGCCCTCGAAGTCATCGACGGTGCGAACCTCGGCCACCTCCGCCCCGAGCTGGCGGAGAATGCGGGCGTGCGCTGCGAAGTCGCCCTGGATCGCTAGGACGCCGACGCGCAGCTCAGGCCCCGCGGTTCTGCAGGAGGGCGTCCGCGGCGGCCAGGTCGGCGATCTCCAGGCCGGGCATCGCCTCGCCGAGCCCGATCGAGGCCGCGGCCACCCGCTCGGCGTCTTCGAAGTGGGTGGTCGCCTCGACGATCGCGCGGGCGCGGCGCTCGGGGTCGGAGCTCTTGAAGATTCCGGAGCCGACGAAGTTGCCCTCGGCGCCGAGCTGCATCATCAGCGCCGCGTCGGCCGGGGTGGCGATGCCACCGGCGCAGAAGAGCGGGACCGGCAGCCGGCCGGCCGCGGCGACCTCCTGGACGACTTCGAGCGGCGCCTGGTGCTCTTTGGCGGCGGCGGCCAGCTCCTCCGGCCGCAGCTGGGCCAGGCGCTTGATGCCGGAGGTGATCTCGCGCATGTGGCGGACCGCCTCGACGACGTTGCCGGTCCCGGCCTCGCCCTTGGAGCGGATCATCGCCGCCCCCTCGCCGAGCCGCCGCAGCGCCTCCCCGAGGTTGGTCGCACCGCACACGAACGGGACCTCGAAAGCGAGCTTGTCGATGTGGTTGCGCTCGTCCGCGGGCGTGAGGACCTCGGACTCGTCGATGTAGTCGACCTCGAGCGCCTGCAGGACCTGGGCCTCGGCGAAGTGGCCGATCCGCGCCTTCGCCATCACCGGGACCGTCACCGCCTCCTGGATCCCCTTGATCATCGCCGGGTCCGACATGCGGGCGACGCCGCCGTCCCGGCGGATGTCCGCGGGCACCCGCTCCAGGGCCATCACCGCGCAGGCACCGGCCTGCTCGGCGATCTTCGCCTCCTCGGGGGTGACCACGTCCATGATCACCCCGCCTTTCAGCATCTCCGCCAGGCCGGTCTTCAGCCGGAAAGTCGCGCGCTCAGCCATCGCGCCCCATATTACGGGGAGCGGCTTACTTCAGTTTGTAGGCGCGGATGCGGTCTTTGTGCGCCGCTTCGTCGCGCGCGTACAGACCGTGGGCCAGGCCCTGGATCAGCGCCATCAGCGCCGTGTGCGAACGGGTGAAGGAGGGGCTGTTGGAAGAGAAGTAGAGGGTCAGCTCGGCGTGCTCCCCCACCTCCGACATCGTCGCGTCGGAGATCGCCAGGGTGCGGGCGCCGCGGTGCAGGGCGAGCTTCATCGCCCGCAGCAGCAGCGGATGCGCACGGCCGGCGGAGAGGGTGATCACCAGCGTCTCCTCGTCGATCCGCCCCAGTCGCTGCAGGGACTCGCCGCCGGTGCTGGCGACGATCTCGGCGCGGATGTCGAGCAGGCTGAGCGTGTGGCGCAGGTAGCTCGCGAAGAAGGCCATCTGGTCGACCCCGACGATGACGACGCGCTGCGCGGTGGCGAGCGCCGCGACCGAGGCGTCGACCTGCTCGGGGGTGAGCTTGCGAGCGGTTTCCTCGAGGTTGGCGTAGTCGGCGCTGAGCGAGCCCTCGAGCTCGGAGTGGTCGAAGGAGAAGAGGGCCCCGCCGGCGGTGGCGCCGCTGCCGGCGATCGAAGTCCGGTACTCCTCGATCGCCGCCTGCTGCAGCTCGGGATAGCCCTCGAAGCCGAGGGCCTGGGAGAAGCGCACCACCGTCGATGACGAGGTGCTCGCTCTCCTGGCCAGCTCCTCGGCGGTGAGGAAGGCTGCCTCGTCGAGATGGTCGACGATGTAGCGGGCAACGTCTTTCTGGGAGCGCGAGAACTCTTCGAATCGCTCCTGGATGTAGTCGGAAAGGCTCTTAAGTTGTGGGGACTTCGTCGCGGTCTTGGTCACGGCGGTCAATTTCGCCGAGGCCCACGCTTTCCCTTCCGGCGACCTCACACTTAGTCGGCGATCTGGTTGGATTGGCTTCTGCCATGACCCTCGAACAGGCCCTGCGCCTCACCAACCGCAACATGATCGCCTTCGACCTGCTGCTCGGCAGCGCCGCGATCGCCGCCCCGGCCGCGACCCTCAAGGTCCTCGGCCACGACGAGCCTTCGCCGGACGCGAAGCACCTGTTCCGCCGCTGCGGGCCGATCTGGCTCACCTTCGCCGCCGCCCACGCGGTCGCCGAGCGGCGCGGGCGCCCCGGCGACTGGCAGGCGCTCGCCTGGCTGCGCGGGACCGAGATCGCGACCGATGCCCTCTGGGCGCAGTCGCCGGCGGTCAGCCGGCCCGGGGCGAAGCTGGGTCTCTACCTGGCCGGCGCCGCGAACGTGGCGATGGCCGCCGGCTTCGCCTGGATGTCGAGGCGCTGAGCCATGGGCCGGTTCGAGGGCCAGCCGAGCACGCGCTGGAGCCTCCGCGGGCTGAACGAAGAGGGCGACGAGGTCTGGCTGATCCGCGGCATCGCCCGCAAGCTCTACCGCTGCCCCGGCTGCCACGGCGAGATCGACGTCGGCGACGAACACACCATCGTCCAATTCGTCCGCAAGCTCGGCGGCACCGATCACCACCACTGGCACCGCCAGTGCGCCGACGAGCTGCTGATCCCCGAGCTCGGGAACCTGCGGCAGGTGCCGGCCTCCGAGTCGAGCCCGTCGCGGCTGGAAGCCCGCGGCCGCAGCAAGCCCGGCCGACGGCGGAACTGAGATGGGCTTTCTCCGCCGCGTCGCCTCGCTCTACGCCAGGATCGGGCGGACGTACCTGTCCTGGGCGCCCTCGCTGCTCCTGCTTGCGGTGGTCGTCTTCCTGCCGCTGGGCCTGATCGACGCGCTCAGCACCACGCTCGAGATCGACTCGCTCGACCTCGACAGCGGGTTGAAGATCGCCGCCCTCGTCGCCGCGATCAGCGCCCTGACCGCGACCAGCCTGATCGGCGAGGTCTTCTACAGCGGCGCGATCGCGATCTCGCTCACGCACCCCGAGCACGAGCGACCGCCGCCGCTGCGCGAGATCGCCCGCCGCGTCGACTACGGCCGCCTGATCGCGGTCGACCTGCTCTACGTCGCGATCGTCGTCGTCGGGATGCTGCTCTTCTTCGCCCCCGGCGTCGCCGCCTTCGTCTACCTCGGCCTGGCCGGCCCGGTGATCGAGATCGAGCGGCGCACCGTGCGCGGCGCGCTGAAGCGCAGCTGGCAGCTGGTGCGCGGGAAGTTCTGGACCGTGTTCGCCGTCTTCGTCCCGATCGAGATCGTCGGCGACTCGCTCGGCGAGTGGGCCGGGCACCTCGTCCACGACCTGCTCGGCGACACCTTCCTCGCCACCTGGCTGGCCGAGTCGGTGGCCAACTTCCTCTTCAGCCCGCTCTTCGCCGTCGCCGCCGTCCTCCTCACCCTCGACCTGATCGCGGAAAAGGACGGCACCGGACCGCAGCTCAACCCGCGACCCGCCCCGGCGCCGGTCGCCACCGCCGCATGACCACCGCCTCGATCTTCTCGGAGTTCTGGGACAAGCTCGTCGACCACGAGCAGCAGGGCCTCTTCCTGGTCCTGCTCGGCTTCCTCCTCTCCTTCGGCTTCATCCGCATGAGCACGCGGCTGATGCGCAGCCCCAGGGTCCCCTGGTGGCCAGGCAGCGTGGTCAGCGACAGCGGCGTCCACCTCCACCACCTGGTCTTCGGGATCGTGACGATGATGGCCGCCGGCACGCTCGGCTTCCTCTCCTTCGGCAACAGCCCCTGGGCCGAGCTCTGCGCCTTCGCCTTCGGGATCGGCGCCGGCCTGACGATCGACGAGTTCGCCCTCTGGGTCTACCTCGACGACGTCTACTGGGCCGAGGAGGGGCGCAGCTCGATCGACGCGACGGTGATCGCGGCCGCGGCGATGGGGCTGATCCTGCTCGGCTTCACGCCATTCACGGTCGAATCGGGCTCGGCCGGTGCGGTGATCGGCAGCATCGCCAGCGCCGCCTTCGTGCTCGGCCTGGTCGCGATCTGCTTCGCCAAGCAGCGGGTGCTGCACGGGACGGTCGGCTTCTTCATCTTCCCGATCGCCCTCTACGGCGCCTGCCGGCTCGGCAAGCCGGGCTCGACCTGGGGCCGGCGGCGCTACCGCGGCCGCAACCCCGAGAAGCTGGCGCGGGCGGAGGCCCGGTTCCCGCCCGACCGGCGCACCGAGCGCTTCAAGAACGCCTTCCGCGACATCGTCGGCGGCAAGCCGAGCGAGGGTCTGGAGGCGGCCCGCGACGAGGCTGCCGCCGCGACCCGCGAGGCGGTCGAGGAGGTGCGGCAGCGCGCCGACCGCATCACCCACCCGGGCGGTCGCGACGACAGTTGACGAGTTCGACCCCTTCAGAGGGGTCCAACCCGTCAACTCCCTAGCGAGCGAGCCTGCGTTCGAGGTTGGCGCGCACGTCCGGCCACTCGCTGGCGATGACGCTGTAGTAGGCCGAGTCGCGCTGGCCGACGTCGGGGACGATCATGTGGTTGCGGAGGACGCCCTCGAAGCGGGCCGGGATCGCCGCCATCGCGGCCCGCGAGCGCTCGTTGCGGGCGTCGGTCTTCAGTTCGACCCGCACGCAGCCGAGCTCGTCGAAGGCGTGCGCGAGCAGCAGCAGTTTGGCCTCGACGTTGATGCCGGTGCGCCAGACCGCGGGGTTGAACCAGGTCCAGCCGATCTCCAGGGCGCGGTGCTCCGGGCGCAGGGCGAGGTAGCGGCTGCTGCCGACGATCGCGTCGCGGCGCCGGTCGCGGACGGCGAAGACGCCCTCCTCACCGGCCCGCTGCGCCGCCAGCGCAAGAGCGAGCCAGCGGTCGAAGTGGTCGCGGCTGCTGCCGACGTGGGCGAGCCACCGCCAGATCTCCGGGGCCTGCGCGGCCTCCCAGAGGGAATCGGCATGGGCGGGAGCGAGCGGCTCGAGGGTGACCAGCGAGCCCTCGAGCGGGACCGTCAGCTCCGCATCCCAGCTGCGCTCGGCACTCACTCGCCCATCGCCTTGATCACCACCCGCTTCGGCCGCCCGCCGTCGAACTCGCAGTAGAAGACCTGCTGCCAGGGGCCGAGATCGAGGCGGCCGGCGGTGACCGGCACGATCGCCTGGTGGTGGACGAGGAGGTTCTTGAGGTGGGCGTCACCGTTGTCCTCGCCGCCGCGGTGATGGCGGTAGTCGCCGCCCGTGGGCAGCAGCGCCTCCGCGACCTCGTTGGCGGGCGCGGCCCAGCTCGGCGGCGCCACCTTGTCGAGCCACTCCATCGTGTCCTCGTGCAGTCCGGGCTCGTCGTCGTTGACCCAGATCCCGGCGGTGATGTGCATCGCCGAGGCGAGCACCATGCCCTCCGCGATCCCCGCCTCGTCGACGGTCGCCTGGACCTCCTCGGTGATCCGGATCAGCTGACGCCGTTCGGGGGTCTCGAAGGTGAGGTGTCTGGTCGCGAACTTCATCGGCCCTCCTTGGGGTCACTGGCGGACACTGCAGACCTCGAGCCCGATCTCGCGGGCGAGCTGTTCGCGCAGGTCATCCTCGGAGTCGCGCTGCGCCCGCGCCGCTTCGACGCCGGCGTCGTCCTCCTGCCTGGCGGCCGCGACAGCTTCCTCGTCGGTCCGGAGGACGCGTTCCTGGGCCTCGACGTATTCCCGATACGGCCCGGCCAGGGCCGGCGGCGGGTCCAGCTGCCGCAGGTCGCGGATCCGCGGGCGGGCGATCCGGACCAGCTCCTCCGCGTAGAGGACGTCGGCCGAGAACTCGCTTTCGGGGTCCCTGATCGCGTTGTAGCGGTCTTTGCTCTCGGTGCAGATGCGGTCGGCCCGTTCGATCAGCTGCGCCTCGCTCAAGGGCCGAGCCTCCGGTTTCGGCTTCTTCTTCGGTGCCTCCTCCCGAGTGGTGGTCGCGGTCGCTTCGCCGCCGCTCCCGTCCCCTCCCCCGCCCCCGGAGAGCGCGATCGCGGCGACCGCGATCAGGACGGCCGCTGCCGCGCCGGCGGCGAGCAGCAGCCGCCGGCGCCCACCGCCGGGACCCGAGCCGGGCTCGACCCGGTTGGTCGACGCCGTCGGTTCGGCTGCCCGGGTCGGCGCCGTCGCGGTCTCACGGGTGGCGGCCGCCCCGGTCGCCACCGTGTGCTCGGGGACCGCCACCGGCGCCCCGCTCAGCGCCGCCTCGGCGGCCCGGCCGAGGTCGCCGGCCGACGGGTAGCGATCGTCCGGCTCCTTCGAGAGCGCCCGGGCGACGACGTCGTCGAGTGCCATCGGGACGCCCGGCGCGTACAGCGACGGGGCCGGAGGGGGGTCGTTGAGATGGGCGTAGAGCCGAGCCGCCTCGCCGTCGCGCGGGAAGGGGACCTCACCGGTCAGCAGCTTGAACAGCAGGCAGCCGAGCGCGTAGACGTCGACCCGGGCGTCGACGGTCCCACCCGAGATCTGCTCGGGAGCGACGTAGTCGAGGGTGCCGACGAAACGCCCGGTCTGGGTCAGGCCGGACGCGGTGGCGACGTTGCGGGCGACGCCGAAGTCGGTGATGTAGGCGTGCTCGGACCCCTCTCCGCCGCTGAGCAGGACGTTCGCGGGCTTGACGTCGCGGTGCACGAGGCCGGCGGCGTGGATCGCGTCGAGCCCGTCGGCGATCTGGGCGGTCAGCGCCACGGCCCGCTGCGGCTCGAGCCGCCCCCCTTCGGCCAGCCGCCGGTTCAGGTCCGAGCCGGAGACAAAGCGCATGGCGATGAAGGGCACTCCCGCCTCCTCGCCGGCCGCGTAGATCGGCACCACGTTGGGGTGCTCGATCGCCGCTGCGATCCGCGACTCCTCGGCGAAGCGCTTGGCGAAGACCTCGTCGGCGGCGGCCTCGGGCGCGATCAGCTTCAGCGCCACCCGCCGCTCCAGCCCGGGCTCGACCGCGAGGTAGAGGATCCCCATGCCGCCGCGCCCGAGCCGTTCCTCGACCCGGTAGCCGGCGAACTCGTCGCCCGCGGAGAGCTCGCTCCAGTCCCGAGGCTCAACCATCGCTCAACCCTAGCCGCAGATTCCGGTACCTAGACTGGACACCAGATGCCGAAGCGCCTGCTGCCACCGATCCTCCTCGCGCTCGCCGTGCTGCTCGCCGCCGGCCCTGCCCAGAGCGAGATCAACCAGGACGGCAACGTGCGCATCTCCTTCAACGGCGACTTCTCGCCCCGCTCGCTGCCCCGCGACCGCCCGGCGCCGATCACGGTCCACGTCAGGGGCGCGATCGGGACCACCGACGGCAGCCACCCGCCACCGGTGCGGCGGGTCGAGATCGCCCTCAACCGGGATGGCCGCCTGACCACCGCCGGGCTCCCCTCCTGCCCCCGCGCCCGCCTGCAGTCGACCAGCAGCGAGACCGCCCTCGCCCGCTGCCGCCCGGCCCTGGTCGGCCGCGGAGAGTTCGGCGCCGAAGTCGAATTCCCCGGCGTCGAGCCGTTCCCGGCGAAGGGCAGGGCCCTCGCCTTCTTCGGCAGCCGGTCGGGCCAGCCGGCGGTCCTGATCCACCTCTACATCACGACGCCGGTCCAGACCACCCTGGTGATCGCGCTGAAGATCTCCCGCCGCGATCGCGGGCAGTTCGGCCATGTGCTCAGTGCCCGCATCCCCTCATTGGCGGGAGGGCTCGGCTCGGTCACGGAGATCGACCTCACGCTCGGCCGTACCTACAGCTACCGGGGCGAGCGGCGCAGCCTGCTCAGCGCCAGCTGTGCCGCGCCGCCCGGCTTCTCCGGCGGGCCGTTCTCCCTGGCCCGGGGCACCTTCTTCTTCGCCGACGGGAAGAAGATCGACACCACGCTGACCCGCACCTGCCGGGTCCGCTGAGGCTCAGCTCAGCCCCAGGCCGCCGACGCCGTGCTCGTCCCAGCCGAGGTGATGGGCGAGCTCGTGGCGCAGGGTGCGCTCGACCTGGCGGGCGAGCAGCGCGCGGTCGTGCCCGAAGTCACGCTCGAGGGTGTCGCGGTAGATCACGATCCGGTCTTCGAAACCGTCGCGGGCGATCCCGTCGCCGAAGTACTCGCCGTAGGCGCGGCGTTCCGTCCCCAGGTCCGAGACGACGACCGGCAGCTCGATCAGGACCCGCTGGAACTCCTCCGGCAGCGCATCGATCGCGTCGGCGACCAGCTCTTCGAACTCGCCCATCGGCCCGGGTTCTGTCATCGCGGCAACGGTAGAGTCATCGCCACCGAGAATCCACCCCGGGGAGACCTTATGAGAGATGCAGAGGCTGGTAAGAAGCGGCGCACGTTGACCCTTGTCCTCGCCGTGTTCGCGATCTTCGCCGGCGGTGTCGTCTGGTCGGGCTGCGGCGACGACGAGACCGCCGACAGCACCAACCAGGCCAAGGAAGAAGTCGAACAGGGAGTCCAGGAAGCCGAAAAGGGCCTGAAGGAAGGCGCCGAGGAAGCTGAAAAGGGGCTCGAAGAAGCCAAGAAACAGATCGAAGACGGCAAAGGCAGCGCCTCCAAGGGCATCGAAGAAGGCGTCAAGCAGGCTGAAAAGGGCATCGAAGAAGGCAAGGCCCAGGCCGAAAAAGGCATCGAGGAAGCGCAGGAACAGGCGGAAAAGTACCTGCCGTAGCGACTCTGGCCTAGCCGGCCTGCCGGTGGCTCTCGACGAAGATCTCGAACTGCTTGGCGGTCGGCTCGCGCACCTTGCCGTTGCCGTGGAAGACCCTGACCAGCTCCATGCCCACTGAGGACATGATCTCGGTCAGCTCTTCCACGGTGTAGAGGCGCTGGCGGAATTCGATCGGCTTCAGCTCGTCCAGCACCTCGCCGAAGCGGATCGGGATCATCGCCCCTTCCATGTAGCGGTCGCCCTTGTTCCAGCGGTGCTCGACCAGTTCGATCATCGAGGAGCCCGAGATCCACGACTTCTGCGGCAGGTGCTCACGCGCGTAGAGGACGTTCGGGAGCTGCATCAGGTGCTTCCCGCCCGGGCGCAGCGAGCGCGCGATCACCTCGAAGGTGCGGCGGTTCTCCTCGTCGGTCTCGAGGTAGCCGATCGCGCCGTCGTTGAGGCTGAGGACGATGTCGAACTCGGCCTCGAAGTCGAGCTCACGCAGGTCGGCCTCGACGAAGCTGACATCGAGTCCCTCCTTCTCGGCGTCGCGCCGGGCGATCTCCAGCAGCTCGGGTGAGATGTCCGCGCCGACCGCCTCGAAGCCCTGGCGCTTCAGCTCCAGGGAGTGCCGGCCCGAGCCGCAGGCGAGGTCGAGCACCCGCTCGCCGCCCTGCGGCTTCAGCATCCGCATCGCCCGCTCGACTTCCTTCTCGGTCCGGTCCGTCCAGGCCATGTCGGCCGTGTCGGCAAACGCCGTCTGGTACCAGTCCTGCGGGATCTCCTTCGCCAGAACGCTCATCTCCGCCTCCCTGGCTGTTTCGCATCAACAGCCGTCAAGCACTCAATAAACCTGTACTGGCGAGAGAAGATAGCGGACCAGACTCAACGCACGTACTCGCAATGGTGAGCGCGGTCGCCGGCGCGACCGCCGATGCACCGGTCCTGCCCGCCGCGACCGTCGAGGAGGTCGAGCCCGCCACGACCCAGCAGCGTCTCGTCGGCGAAGGAGCCGTTCAAGATGTCGGGCCCGGTCGACCCCTCGATCTTCTCGACGCCCCCGTCGATCCACCCCGGGGCGCAGCCGGCCACGTCCGGGTCGCGCACCGCACCCCGGACCGTCGCCTCGACCACGGTCCCGTCGTTGCGCACGCGCGCGAAGGAGGCGCTGTCGTTGGCGCCGCCGCCGCCGTGGAAGCGGTCGCCCTCGCAGGGCTGGCCGCCGACCAGGAGGTCGCTGCCGGCGCCGCCGAGCAGGCTCGCGGCGCCGCTGTCCCGCCGGGGATGGAGGATGTTGACCCCGAACAGCGCATCGTTGCCGCCGCCCCCGCTGAGCCGGTCCGGATCCTGGTCGTCGCCGCCGTAGAGGGTGTCGGCGCCCGGCCCACCCTGCAGGCGATCGCGACCCGGTCCCCCGTCGGCGGTGACGAGCACGCCGCTCGGCACTTGCCCACGCAGCGCGAGACGATCCTCGCCCGCCCCCAGCGAGACGACGATCGAGTCCACCGGCCCCCGGCAGGAGACGAACGGCTGGCGGTGCCGGCAGCCGGACCCCGCCGGGAAGGCTCCGAGCCGCAGGAGGTTGCCGGCGCTGCGGACCACGTAGCGGCTCCCGCGCAGGCTGACCGCGACGGTGTCCGGGCCGTCGTCGCCGACGATCGCCAGGCTGGGCGCCTGGCCCAGCCCGCCGTGCAGTTCGATCCGGGTGCCCGTGCCCGCAGGGGAGAGGCCGCAGGAGCTCGACACCGCGAACGGGCCGGAGCAGAGATCGCTGCCGGGGCCGCCGAACGCCTCGTCGCCGGGCATGCCACCCAGCAGGCGGTCGTCCCCCGCCCCACCCTCGAGCCGGTTGTGGGCCCAGCCCGATCCGGTCAGGACGTCGTCGGCGAGGCCCCCGACCACGTCCTCGATCCCCGACAGCCGCTCCGCCTCGGCGCCACCCACGACGCCCCTGACGAGGTCGACTTCGATCGGCCCGCCCGCGGTCCGGTAGGAGGCGACGTCGTGCCCTCCGGGGCCCCCGTCGACGCGGTCCCTGCCGATCCCCCCGACGACCGCGTCGTAGCTGCCGGGACCGCCCGCCACATGGTCGTCGCCGGGGCCGCCGTCGGCCAGGTCGCGGTTGCCGGGACCGCCTCGCACCGTGTCGTTGCCGCTGTCGCCGAACACGCGGTCGCGGTCGGCGCCGCCGGCGATCGCGTCGGAGCCCCGGCCGCCGTGGACGACGTCGAGGTCGGCGCCGCCGGCGATCGCGTCCTTCCCCCGTCCCCCGAGAATCGTGTCGCGTCCCGGCCCGCCGCAGATCGTGTCGTTGCCCCTGCCGCCGGCGATCGCGTTCGGCCCGGGACCGCCGAGGATCACGTCCGGACCGCGCGTCCCCTGGATCGAGCCCTCGACCGAGACGATCGTCGCCTCCTCGCCCCCGCAGAGGACCCGCAGCGCCTCCGGTGAGGCGGGGAGCAGAAGCCCGACCGCGACGGCACCGAGGATGCCCGCGCACAGCAACTTCGTCGCTCTTCCACTCACTGGTCCCCCGATCCGCCGGCCCGCGGTTGTTCGGGCCGGCGCTGGTCAGCTACCCGGGGGGATGAGCGTGAATCCTCTTCGTGACCGACTCAGCAGTATTTTGCCGCCGCGTCGCCGACCGTCCTCACCCGCACTTTCCCTTCTTTCTGGAGGGCGCGAACGTGGTCGACGATTTTGTCGAATTCGGAGTCCCTGAAATCGGTCGATTCGGAGGGCGGCCCGCCGACGAGGTCGTGGAAGGAGAGGATCAGCCAGGTGCCGTCGGCGGCGGCCTTGTCGATCGTCGCTTCGACCTCGGGCGCTTTGGTCTCGAGGCCGTTGATCGACCAGCCGCGGATCGTGAAGTTGCCGCGCGGCGGCAGCGTTTCCGGGCCGCGCGCGGTCACCCGGCCGAAGCAGAAGTCGCGGGCAACATACTGGCGCACGTCGCGGTTCTGCGCTCCCTTCGGGTAGGCCATGCTGGTGCGGCGGAAGCCATTTTCGTCGAGCCAGTCGCGCATGTTGTCCATCTCGGCCTCGAGTTCGGCCGGGTCGAGGTCGGTGAGGCCGTCGGGCAGGTTGTGGGCGGCGATCGAGTAGGAGTGGCCGCCGATCTCCCAGTGGTGCTGGTTGCGCAGCTCGTAGAGCTGTTCGAGCGTGACCACGTTCGGGTTGCCGACGATGTCGGCGATCACGTAGGCCGTCGCCGGATAACGGTAGGCCGAGAGCTTTTTGAGCCCGCGGCTGATCGTCGAAGCGTGCCCGTCGTCGAAGGCGAAGCTGATCGTGGCTTTGCTCTTCGTCGGCACCGCGTAGATCCCGGCGACGTAGAAGCTGACCGGGTCGGTGCCGTTGTCGTTGTCGGTGACGATCAGCTGAGCGCGGTCGATCTCCGACCAGTCGACGCTGCCGGTGACCGCGAAGTCGCCGCGCGGCAGCGACTGGAACTCGAAGGTGCTGCCGAGGATCACCGGATCGAAGTCTTCGCGCCAGACCGTCGCCTCGGCATAGTCGCTGCCGATGTTGCCGGAGGCGAGGCGCAGCTTCACCTCTTTGAGCCGGTTGCTGAAGCTGACCTGGGCATGCACGGAGACGTGGGACTTGGTCAGGTCGACCGCTTCGAGCTGAGGCGAGGTCGCGACCGACTCCGCGCCCAGGCCGTTGCTCGTGATCCGGTAGGAGCGGTCGCCGTTGACGATGAACGGGCCGCCCGCGTCGCCGAAGCTGCCGACGCCGTTGTTGCTCCAGCCGTGGCCGAAGGGGAACATCGCGATCGGCCGCTCTTCGAACTCGGCTTCCCCGTCTTCGTCGCCGGGGTTCGGCTCTTTTTCTTCTTCTTTCGGCTGTTCGGGGGAGGCGGGACTCGCCGCCGCGGAGGGTGAGGAGGGCGTGGACGGCGCCGGGGGCTGGTCGGCGGCCAGGCCCTCGACGCGCTCGCAGCTGGCCGCGACCCTGTCGACCGGGTCGACCGCGGCGAAGTCGTTGCCGCCGGCACCGCAGCTGACGGTGTCGGCCGTGCCGTCCCTGGCGAGCAGGCGGTCGTCGCCGGCGTCGCCGAGCAGCTGGTCCGGGCCAGGCCCGCCGGTGATCCTGTCGCCGCCGGGACCGCCGAGCAGCTTGTCCCCGCCGCCCTTGCCGGTCAGCGTGTCCCCCCCGCCGAGGCCGCGCAGGGTGTCGGCCTGAGCCGTGCCGGCCAGGGTGTCGGGCCCAGGCCCGCCCACCTTCACCGCCGCCGCTGCGTCGACCGCGATCGCCAGGGCCATCGCCATCGTCGCGCTCACCAAGAACGTGCGGGCGCGCGCGGCGCCCCATCCGCTGCCGCTGATCACTCTCTCTCCATCTCTGAGGTGGCTGGGAACCAAAATGTTTGCAACTCGATCGGCTCGGCCGGCACCGAGCCCGAGCTGCGAAAGAGTTGACCCAGGACCGGGGCCGAGGTTGCGCCGCGGGGCTCCGGACATCCGTCCAGAGCCGTAGCCGATAAAGCTAAATGTCTAGGATCCGGCAAACCTGGATCCAGGCCAGATCACTACGGAAGGCGGGGGGCGCAGCTTCCATTCTGGAAATCGGGGTGGCCAAGCCGGGCCAAGAAGCAGCGAAAGCTTCGGGAGTGCTGAGCCATCTGAGCGACAGTGGCCCCTCCAAGAATCCGACGTGCGTCATCAACCTTTCCGAAAGCATCCCCTTTTGCCGCCCTCCTTAGGAGATCAAGTGCATTCGCCCGGTCTGCGCGATCGGGCTCAACGGCAGTCATCATCCCAACCGTTACCTCAAATCGAGCCCTGAGCTTCCTCAAGGCGCTTAGGTCGGCCACCAGCCAGTTCTCGAAACATCTGTCCTTGACGACGACCTTGAGAGGAATTCCCCAATCAACTGAGCCAAAAGCGGCCTCAAGCTCACCCGCAATCTCGCTTGCCGCTTTGGTCTGCCGCTCTCGATCAACCAGCACAAGAGCGAGGTCATATTTGCGCCCGGCAAGCTGCTTGACCGCACCCTGACAACCCCTAACGATTCGCCCGGGACGGGCGTATGGGTCGTAGCACGCGTGCAATACCTTCACGCTTGATGCACTCGTCTCGGCGCAAAGCTGATCCCTCAGTTCGGGCAATGCCGTGTACTCCGACCGCCCCTCAACGATCAACCCAATCTTCACGCGCTGCCCTCCGGCACAGCCTGGCGAAGGGCTCCGCTATCGAGCAACTCAAATACATCTATATCGCCGCTCTCCCAAAGACCGCCAGCCTCCGGATCTAGCTCCAGCAAGGAAGCAATCGATGACCGCCCTTCAGACCTCCACATCAGCTTTACCTCCGAAGGTTTGGCCTGCTGCAGCAGGGCGGGGGAATGCGTCGTCACAAAGATCTGCTTGTCCTGTTCAGATGCGGTCCTACACGCCTCCGCAAACACTCGGACAATCCAGGGGTGCACAGAATTCTCGGGCTCCTCAATAAACGCCAAAGTCGTGCGAGGATCAAACAGCGCGCAAAACAAAGCCAGACTCTGGATCGTGCCATCCGAAACCTCGCTGGCATTCCAGGCACGGCCGACTCCCTGCTCTTTGAACTGAAGCACCAGCCTCCGGTCGATAGAGAAATCCGTTGATATGTCAACAAGATGAGGGACGATTAACTGCATCGCCGTAAAGACGCTTCTCCACGACTTTTTTGCACGCTTCCGAAAGTAGTCAACTAGGGCGGGAAGATTTTCGCCATATCGCTCTAAAGGAGGATTTGGCGTAGGAACACCCGCCCTTCGAGACTCAAGTGGAGAAATCTGGTAGATCCTGATACCCGACATTCCGCTGACGAATTCCCGCGTTATCGGAGACAAGGGGAAGGCCTCCGTAAGCAAGACCGTGTCCTCGATCTGAATCTCCCGTTCAGCAGGCGCGGGGAAAAACTCGTCTCGGAAGTTACGCATAACTGCCAGAGGCGGCGGGATGTTCTCCTCTGGAGCAGCATGGGTACTTAGTTTCGCTCCCTTTCTATGCAGAGAAGCAACTTCTTCCACCGCCGTCTCAGGATCCTCTCTGTAGCCAATCGTGATGCACTCTTCGACAATGGAGAAATCTGCAGCGATAGCCGAGGATGCGGCCTTGAACGAGAACCGATGAGTTATCACTGCTTCGCCAATCGGCCCAGAAAGTGATTCTGGATATTCCGTGGCCAAACGGCGGCGAACACGTGGGTGGTGCTTCAGGTTTATCGCAGCCGTAATCTCCAAGCTAATTGGACGCCGCGTACGGCGCATGCGACGAAAAGCAACGTTCTCGAATCCCCCTTTGCGACTGAGGGCGACCTCCAGGCGGAAACGGTGGACCTCTGCCAGGAAATCCAAGGCGTCGGCGAGCGTCGTCTTACCAGCATTGTTCGCCCCAGCGAGAACAGTGAAGGATCCAGGCTCCACCACCGTCTCATATAACGATCGAAATCCATTGATCTTGAGACTTTCGATGATCACGCCGCGAGCCTACATGGGTTCATGGCGCAAAAGGAGATCATCCACTTCAGATGGAACCGTCGAGGAGGCATGGGGCGGGCTGGACTCGAACCAGCGACCAAGGGATTATGAGTCCCGTGCTCTAACCAACTGAGCTACCGCCCCGGAGGGCGAGCGTAGCGCGGGATGCGGGTCCTAGGCGCTGAAGAGCTGGGCGAGGGAGCGGCCCACGTCGGGGGGCTCTTCTTCGCCCTTGGCCGCGGCGGCGGCGCCCTCGGCCAGGGCCTTGGCGGCGTCTGCCACCTGGTGGGAGCGGCCGCCGCGGATCGTGCCGGTCGTCTTCGCTTCCGCCAGGTCGGACTCCATCAGCCCCGCCAGCTCGGCGAGGCGGCGCAGGCCGACGACGCCCGCGGTCCCGCGCAGCGCGTGGGCTTCGGCCCGCATCGTCTCGAAGTCGGCCGACTCGGTGGCGAGGCCGGCTGCGATCACGTCGCAGCGGCGCCGCGCCTCCTCGGCGAAGCTCTCCAGCAGCTCCTGCGAGACGGCGTCGCCGTCCTTGGCGGCCTTGTCGCTCATTCCGCCACCGCCTTCTGGACCGCGGCGGTCAGCGCCTCGGGGCCGAAGGCGCCCTCCAGCACGGAGCTGACGCGCCCCTCGCGGTCGATCGCAAACAGATAGGGCTCGGCGGGCAGGTTGAACGCCCGCACCTGAGGGCGCGGGCCCTTGCCGGGATCGTTGTCGTTGAAGATCTCCATGTGGATGAAGGCCGCCTCGTCTCCGTACTCCTGTTTCACCTGCTCGGCCACGTCGACGACGGGGCCGCAAACCCGACTCTGGCAGAACTGGGGGGTCGCAAACAAGAGCGCGATCGGTTCCTTGCCGAGCGCGTCGGCGTAGTCGACCTGGTGCTGGGTGTCGGGCGGGATCCGGGTGTCGATCTGCGCGAGGTCGCCGCCGGCGTCCTCGACCGTCGGCGTGTGGATCTGCGGGGCCAGGTCGCCGGGTTGCGGCACGCCGCCGAATTCGCCGACCACGTTGCTCCCGACCACCGTCCCCTTGGTTTCGCCGCCTTCCTTGACCAGGGCGGCGATCACCCACTCGCCGTCGCTCGGGAAGTCGAGCTCGGTGGAGTAGACGACGGTCGCGGCGTCGGGGTCGTCGCTGGTGGTTTTGGCGCGGAAGGCGGGCTGGGTGACCAGGCTTTCGATCGAGGCTGGGAAGGGGCCGATCGCCGGCTCGTCGAGCGCCTGTTTGTTCGCTTTGGCCGCCGGGCCCTCGTTGCCGGACTTGGCCTGGCCGCCCGGCTTCGGCGCCGGCGCCTTGGCCATGTAGAGAGCAACCTCCGCGTCGGGCACCTGCGTGCGGTCCAACTCGAAGACGCCGAACGGGTAGCGGTTCTCCCCCCGGTAGAAGGCGAGGGCCGCCGGGGAGACGACGAGTTCGGCGCGGCCGTCGGTCGCTTTCAGCACCGCGCGCAGCGTCCTTCCTTCCGTCGCGGGAAAGGCGCTCTTCGGCGGGGCCGGCCGGCTCTCGGCGCTGTCGGAGCTCGAAGTCGAGCCGGAATCGGAGTCGCCGCCGCAGCCGGCAGCCGCCGGCGCGAGGGCCAGCAGGCAGGCAAGCGCCAGGACGAGGCGAGGGGCGGCACGCATCGGCGCCATGTTATTGAGACGGCGAATTGGACCGGTCCGCCGCGAGGGCACCCAGACGGGCGATAGGGTGCGCGGCGGCGTCAAGCAAAGGAGGAGAGCGGGATGGCGGAGCGTGCTGCACTGGTGACCGGGGCCTCGAGCGGGATCGGGCTCGCGATCGCCCGCACCCTCGGCGAAGAGGGTCACGCGCTGACGATCTCCGCCCGCCGCCCCGAGAAGCTCGAGGGGGCCGCCGAGGGACTGCGCTCCGAGGGCTTCGAGGTCACCTCCGTCGCCGCCAACATGACCGAGGAGGAGGACGTGGTCCGCGTCTTCGCCGCCCACAGGGAGGCCTACGGCCGCCTCGACGCCCTCGTCAACAACGCCGGGGTGGGGATCGGGGCGCCGATGGAGGAGATCCAGACCAAGCACCTCGACATGCAGCTCGCGGTCAACCTGCGGGCGCTGATCCTCGGCACCCGCGAGGGGCTGCCGCTGCTGCGCGCGGCCGGGGAGGAGCACGGCAAGGCGCTGATCGTCAACACCGCCTCGATTGCCGGCAAGGGCGGCCAGGCCTGGCTATCGATCTACGCCGCGACCAAGGCCGCGGTGATCAACTTCACCCAGTCGACCCACCGCGAGGCCGGCGCCGCCGGGATCCAGTGCACCGCCCTCGCCCCGGGGTTCGTCGAGACCCCGATGACCGAGTTCGTCCAGGGCCAGATCCCGCCCGAGCAGATGATCCGGCCCTCCGACCTCGGCGAGGCGGTCCGCTTCCTGCTCCGCACCTCCCCCAACTGCCACGTGCCGGAGATAGTCTTCACCCGCCCAGGCGAGGGCCTCGACACGCCTTGACGGCCTCTGGCGTCGCCATGCTGCGTCCTCGGTCGCCCAAATGGCTCTGCCATTAGGGCTCCCTGCGTCCTTGCCTGGCAACCCCAGAGCCTCGTCAATTCGGGTCCTCGTAGCGGCCTTCGGCGACGCCGGACACGCGTTTCCGGCGATCGCGCTGGGGCGGGCGCTGGCCGGGCGCGGGCACGAGGTCGTGGTCGAGACCTGGGAGGAGCGGCGCGCCGCCGTCGAGGGCGCCGGCCTCGGCTTCGCCGCGGCCGAGGAATACCAGATGTTTCCGCCCCCCGAGCCCGACTCGGCGGACGGGCAGCACGCTGCCGAGGCGGCCCGGGCGCTGCTGCCGCTGCTGGAGGAGCTGCGGCCCCAGGTCGTGGTCAGCGACATCCTCACCCTCGCCCCCTCCCTGGCGGCGGAGCGTGCCGGGGTGCCGCTGGCGACGCTGATCCCCCACATCTACCCGGTCGTCGAGCCGGGCTTCCCCTTCTTCGCGATCGGGCTGCGGCCGCCGCGGACGCCGCTCGGCCGGGCCGTCTGGCGGGCCGGGCAGCGGGCGCTCGACGTCGGCCTCGAGCACGGTCGCCGCGACCTCAACCTGCAGCGCGAGCGGCTCGGCCTGGCACCGGTCGAGCGCTTCCACGGCGGGATCAGCCCCGACCTGGCCCTGGTCGCGACCTACCCGCAGCTCGAGTACCCGCGCCCCTGGCCGCCGGGGGTAGAGGTGACCGGGCCGATGACCTTCGAGGTCCCGCACCCGGAGATCGAGCTGCCGCCGGGCGAGCGGCCGCTGGTCCTGGTTGCGCCGAGCACCGCCCACGACTCCGGCAACCACCTGGTCCGCACCGCCCTGGAGGCGCTCGCGGCCGAGCCGGTGCGGGTCGTGGCGACGACCAACCGGGTCAAGCCGCAGCGCCCGATCGAGGTGC
Source organism: Solirubrobacterales bacterium (assembly GCA_036280745.1). Taxonomy (GTDB): domain Bacteria; phylum Actinomycetota; class Thermoleophilia; order Solirubrobacterales; family 70-9; genus VAYN01. The sequence continues at coordinate 10,196 of DASUQC010000007.1, read as the reverse complement.
CGCCCAACGCCGTCCTCGTCGACTGGCTCAGCTACAGCCAGCTGATGCCCGCTGCCGCCTTGGTCGTCTCCCACGGTGGCCACGGCACCGTCGCCCGCGCCCTCGGCGCCGGCACCCCGGTGCTGATCTCGCCGATCACCGGCGACATGAGCGAGACCGCGATGCGCGTCGCCTGGGCGCGGGCCGGCCTCTCGCTGCCCTGGCGCCTCTGCCGGCCGGGGCCGCTGCGCTGGGCGGCGCGGCGGATCCTCGCCGACCCCGGGTTCGCCGCCCGCGCGGCGGAGATCGCCGCCTGGGGCCGGGAGAACGACGGCGCCGAGCGGGGAGCGGCGCTGGTCGAGCGCCTCGCCGCGCGGCGCGGCGGCGCGGTCAGCGCCTGAGAGAAAAGAGCTCCGGGGGTGGGACTCGAACCCACAACCCTTCGGTTAACAGCCGAATGCTCTGCCGATTGAGCTACCCCGGAACGCGCGGTCCGGCGCTTTTGCCGGACCGCTCGGAATTTACCGACTCGCGACCGCTTCAGCTCCCGACCCGCTGCGCGTGGGCGATCCGTTCGACCAAGGCGGCGCGTTCGCGGCTGAGCGCAGCGCGCTGCTCGTAGTCGTCGCGTTCGCCGGCGGCGGCGATCTCCCCCTCGATCCGGCGCTGCTCGAGCAGCAGGTAGTTGAGCTCCATCGAGTCGTGGGAGGCCGGCTCGTCGTGGGCGAGCATCACCAGCTCGGCGATCAGCCCGGCCAGCTCGGCATCGTCCTGGGGCAGGTTCGAGGCGGGGTCCTCGGGGTGCTCGCGCAGCCAGGCCGCGATCCGCGTCCCGGTCGGCGAGAGGTGGGCATCGGTGAGGCGGGCCAGGTACTCCCTCCCCTCCTCCGGCAGTGCGATGCACATCGCCAGCAGCGCCCGCTCGCGCCGCTCGCGCGAGGTCAGCTCGGCGCTGCGGCGGGGCGCAGCCGGGGCGGCGGATGGGCCGGCAGGCGCCTGTTCCGGGCCGCCGCTGGCCGGGCGGGCTGCGACCAGCCGCCCCATCACCATCGCCGGCTCGAAGTCGAGGCGCTCGGCGACGCGCCGCACCAGGTCTTCGCGGCTGGCGCCCTCGCCCATCGCCGCCAGGACCGGTGCCACCTCGTCGAGCGCCCGGTCGCGCTCGGCCGGCGAGGCGGCGTCGGTGCGGTCGAGCACGAGCCCGACCTGGAACGCCTCCAGCTCGGCGGCGGCGTCGACGAGGGCGCGGAAGCGCTCGGCGCCACCCTCCTCGGCCATCATCTCGGCCGGGTCCTCGCCGGCCGGCATCGCCGCCACCCGCAGCCGCATCTTGCGACCCGCCGCGACCCGCTGCGCCCGCAGCATCGCCTCCTGCCCGGCCGAGTCGGCGTCGAGCGCCAGCACCACCTCGTCGACCATCCCCGACAGCGTCGCCACCTGCTCGCCGGTGATCGCCGTGCCCATCACGCCGACCGCCTCCTCGACCCCGGCCTGGTGCAGCGCCAGCACGTCGGTGTAGCCCTCGACGACGACGGCGCGGTTCGCCTTGGCGATCGCCGCTTTCGCCCTGTCGACGCCGTAGAGCAGCTGGCTCTTGTGGAAGAAGTCGGTCTCCGCCGTGTTCACGTACTTGGCGCCCTGGTCGGCGCGCATCGCGCGGCCGCCGAAGCCGAGCGTGCGGCCGCGCCGGTCGCGGATCGGGAACATGATCCGGGAGCGGAAGCGGTCGTACTCCCCCCCGCCCCGGCCGCGCTGGACCAGGCCGACCGCGCGCAGCTCCTCGACCTTGAACCCGGCCCGCTGGCCGAGGACGAGGATCTTGTCCCAGGCGCTGGGCGCGTAGCCGACGCCGAAGCCGCGCAGCGCCTCCTCGCCGAGCCCGCGCCCGGCCAGGTAGTCGCGCGCCTTGGCCGCCTCCTGCGAGTCCCAGAGGAAGGTGGCGTAGAAGGTCGCCGCGCGTTCGAGCAGCTGCTCGAGCCGGCGCCGCTGCTGGCGCCGCGCCTCGGCCCGCGGGTCCTCCTGCTCGCGCTCCAGCTCGACCCCGTAGCGATCGGCCAGCAGCTCGACCGCCTCGGCGAAGCCAAGGCCCTCCTTCTCCTCGACGAACTTGATCACGTCGCCGCCGACCCCGCAGCCGAAGCAGTGGTAGAGCTTCTCCTGCGCGTCGACCGAGAACGAGGGGGTGCGCTCCTCGTGGAAGGGGCAGAGGCCGACCCAGCGGGCGCCCTGGCGGCGTAGGTCGGTGTGGGCGGAGACGACCTCGACGATGTCCGCCGTCTGCTTCAGGCGTTCGAGGCTCTCGGGCGAGATCAGCGCCACGGCAGGCGCGCCTCCTGGGGCACGATCAGCTCGGTGAACTTGGCGATGCAGAAGCGGTCGGTCATGCCGGCGATGTAGTCGGTGACGCGCTGGGCGTCGTCCGCCTCCGGGTCCCACTCGGGGACCTCCCCGGGGTGCGCCAGGTAGTGGTCGAAGAGGCCGCGCATGGCGTGCGCCACCTTCTCGTGCTCGCGCCTGGTCTCGGGGCCAAGGTAGACGCGGTCGAACATGAACTTGCGCAGGCGCAGCATCGCGCCGCCGATCTCGCGTCCCTGGACGATGTCGCCGGCGCCCTCGGAGTGGGCGACGATGTCGCGGACGAGGGTGTCGATCCGCTCCGAGCCGGTCGCCCCCAGGAGCTCGATCTCCGCCACCGGCAGGTCCGCGGAGCGCAGGATGCCCGCCCGCAGGCCGTCGTCGATGTCGTGGTTGATGTAGGCGACGCGGTCGACGAGTTTCACGATCCGCCCCTCCAGGGTCGCCGGCTTGGCGCCGCCGGTGTGGTTGAGGATGCCGTCGCGCACCTGCTCGGTCAGGTTGAGGCCGCGGCCGTCCCGCTCCAGCACCTCGACCACCCGCAGCGAGTGCTCGTTGTGCTTGAAGCTGCGGCCGCAACGCTCGCGCAGCACCGCGTCGAGCGCCTCCTCGCCGGCGTGGCCGAAGGGCGGGTGGCCGAGGTCGTGGCCGAGCCCGATCGCCTCGGTGAGGTCCTCGTTGAGGCCGAGCGCCCGCGCCACGGTGCGGGCGATCCCGCAGGCCTCCAGCGTGTGCGTAAGCCGGGTCCGGTAGTGGTCCCCCTCGGGCGAGACGAAGACCTGCGTCTTGTGCTTCAGCCGCCGGAAGGACTTGGAGTGGACGATGCGGTCGCGGTCCCGCTGAAACGGCGTCCGCAAGGGACTGTCGTCCTCCTCGACCGCGCGCACCGCCGGATAGGACCGGGTCGCCTCCGGCGCCAGAAACTCCTCCTCCCAGGCGGAGATGCGAGCTTCGAAGGTGGCGGTTGCGGGCACTCCGACGATCATAAGGAGACAGGGAGAGGGTCGCCGGAGCCTCCCCGCTGTTGCTCCGCCGACCCTCTCCCTGTCTCCCTCTACGCAGCAGCCCGAAGCTGCACATGCGCATGGTGCTCCAGCGTTTCCCCGACCGCCCGTTCGACCTGACGGAGCGCCAGGGCCTCGGCCGGCGGCGCCTCGGCTAGCGGCTGCGCCAGCGCCGCGACCATGAAGCGGTGCGCCTCCTCGGAGAGGGCGAAGGCGCCGGCCTCGCAGCTCGCGCAGGCGACCCCGCCCGCGGCGCCGGAGAACCCGGTCAAGTGCTCGGCCTCGCCGCAGCGGGCGCAGGAGGCGAGCTCGGGGGCGAAACCCGCCGCCAGGGCCAGCTTGAGGCGGAACGCCAGCGCCACCTCGAGCCTCGTCGCCTCCGACCGGGGGTCGTCGAGCAGGGCCAGGTAACGGCAGAGCAGGTTGTAGGCGGGCTGGTTGGGCTCGGCCGAGTCGAGCAGGCGCAGCACCGCGTCGCAGGCGCGGGCGCCGGCGCTGAGGGCCGGCCCGGAGGAGCGCAGCCGCGGGTAGCCGTCGACGGTGGCCACGTTGGTCACCGTCATCAGGTCGCCGCGCCCTTCGTGCAGGACGAGGTCGAGGCGGAAGAACGGCTCGAGGCGGCCGCCGAAGCGGGATCTCGGTTTGCGGGCGCCCTTGGCGATCGCGCCGAAGCGGCCCCGCGTCTTCGAGTAGAGGTGGAGGATGCGGTCGGCCTCGCCGTAGCGGATGCTGCGCAGGACCACCGCCTCCGTCTTGACGGTCTTTCCGGCCACCCTCCTACTTTGCCCGGCGGCGCGGACGCCGCCGCAGCCGCACCTGGCAGCTCGGGCAGTAGTAGGTGGAGCGGCCGCCGACGACGATGCGGACGATCTCGGTCCCACAGGAGGGACAGGGCTCGCCCTCGCGGGTGTGGACGAGGAACTCGTCCTGCATCGTGCCCTTCTCGCCGCGCCCGTCGCGGTAGTCGTCGATCGAGGAGCCGCCGTGGTCGATCCCGGCCTCGAGGGCGGCGACGACGGCGTCGCGCAGGGCCTCGGTGTGTTCGGCCTTCATCGAGCCGGCCGGCGAGAGCGGGTGCAGGCGGGCCCGGAAGAGCGCCTCGTCGGCGTAGATGTTGCCGACGCCGGCGACCCCGGACTGGTCGAGCAGGAAGGACTTCAGCGGGGCGGTCCGTCCCGACGCCATCGCGGCAAGCGCCTCCGGCGTGAACTCGGGCGAGAGCGGCTCGACCCCGACCCGGCCGGCGAACCGGCCCTCGAGGTCGACGTCGTCGATCAGGAACGCCTCGCCGAAGCGGCGCGGGTCGGTGAACCAGACCTCGCGCCCGTCGTCGAGCAGGAAGCGGGCGCGCAGGTGCCGCTCCTCGGTCGAGCGCTCGTTCTCGTAGAGCCGCCGCCCCTCCGAGGGGTCGAGCATCTCCTCGCCCTCGCGCAGGATCAGGTTGCCGGTCATCCGCAGGTGCATGACCAGGGTCCGGTCGCCGTCGAGCGCCAGCAGCAGGTACTTGCCGCGCCGCCCGAGACCCTCGATCGTGCTCCCACTCACCGCCTCGGCCAGCTCGGCCGGCGGGACCGGCCGCGACCAGCGCTCGTCGAGCACCTCCAGCCGCTCGATCCGGTGCCCTTCGAGCTCCGGCTCCAGCTGGCGGCAGACGGTCTCGACCTCGGGCAGCTCGGGCATGCTCCGAGTTCTACTACGCGGCGTTCGTCCTTTCGGCGAGATACCGCAGGAAAGGACGAACGCCGAGCGTCACTCGGAGCTCGCCCGGGGGTGGGCGCTGAAGTAGACCTCCTTGAGGCGGTCGCCGGAGAGGTGGGTGTACATCTGGGTGGTCGCGATGTCGGCGTGGCCGAGCATCTCCTGCACGGCGCGCAGGTCGCAGCCGCCGGCGAGCAGGTGGGTCGCGAAGCTGTGGCGCAGCGTGTGCGGGCTCATGCGGCCGGAGAGGCCGGCGTCGCGGGCGTGCTTCTGGACGATCTTGTAGAGGCCCTGGCGGGTCAGCGGGCCGCCGCGGAAGTTGACGAAGAGCTTCGGCTCGTGGCGGTCGCCGACCAGCTTCGGGCGGCCGCCGCGCAGGTAGGCGTTGATCGCCGCGATCGCCTGGCGGCCGAGCGGGACCAGCCGCTCCTTCGAGCCCTTGCCGCGGGCGCGCAGGAAGCCCTCGTGGGTGTCGACGTCGGCGAGCTCGAGGCCGATCGTCTCCGAGGCCCGCAGCCCGCACGCGTACATCACCTCCAGCAGCGCCCGGTCGCGCAGCGTCGTCGGCTCGCTCCCGCGCGGGGCCGCCAGCAGCTTCTGCACCTCGGAGTAGTTGAGGACCTGCGGCAGCTTCTTCGCCCGCCGCGGGGCGTTCAGGGCGGCGGTGGGGTCGTCGCCGATCAGCTCGTCGCGGCGCAGGTGCTTGTAGAAGGAGCGCAGGCAGGCGGCCTTGCGGTGGATCGTCGAGGCCGAGCAGGCCGGGCGCTCGCCCTCTCCCGTCGCCAGCTCGGCGAGGAAGTCGGCGACGTCGGCCGGGCGCGCGGCCAGGGCGTCGCAATCGTGGGCGGAGAGGTATTCGCCGTACTGGAACAGGTCGGTGCGGTAGGCGTTGAGGGTGTTGCGCGAGAGGCCGCGCTCCAGCTCCAGATAGGAGAGGAAGTCGAGGACCAGGCTCTCGAAGCGCGCGTCCGCCCCCGGGCCGGCGGGCGCGGAGGGCACAGCGGGTTTGACGGCGATCGCCATGCACGGCTGGTTCGTGCCGCCCGCCGGCCTCCCTCCACGCGCAAAGGACTGTGCGGGCGGCCCGGGCGGAGTGTCAGCGGGCCGCGACCTGCTCGCCGAGCGCGCAGCCGGCGGCGAGGGCAGCGGCGAAGAAGAGCGGGTCCTCGGCCAGGCTCCGGCCCATCGTGCGGCTGGGCAGGCCGGCGGCCTCGTAGCCGGCCAGGTCGGCCGGCGCCGAACGCAGGCGATGCCTCCCGGGCGCCTCTTCCAGGGCGGCGGCGATCGCCTCCTCCCCCGCCGGCACGACCACGTCGACCGGAGCCAGCAGCAGTTCCAGCACCGTGTAGGTGTGGTGGCTGACATCGACGTGGCGATCGCGCGGGTCGCTGCTGGAGAGGCGCGGGGAGAGCGTCGTCGGCAGGCGCAGCGAGAGGGCGGCGTGGGCGCTGTCGAGGGCCGCCATCCCCCCGTGCCCGAACTCGGTGCCGGAGCCGATGATGCCCGGCCCCGGGCCGACCAGCAGAGCGTCCCAACCGAGCCGGTTCGCGGCCGCGTCGAGAGCGCCCGCGGTGCTGAGCGCGTCGTGCTCGCCGCCGTAGGCCGGCGCCGCGGTGATGTGCCCGCAGAGGAGGCCGCGCTCCCGCAGCTCGGCGACGTCGCGCGAGAACGAGCCGGGCAGCGCCCCGCCGCCGGTCTGCACGTAGCCGACGCGGCTGCCCGGCGCCGCCCGAGAGACGGCCCAGGCCGCCGGGGCGAGGTGCCCGTGCAGCGGCAGGACGAGAACGGGAGCGTGAGCCGAGGCGGCGGCCGACTCCGCTTCGCCCTCCGCCGTGCCCTGCCCGGGCAGTCCCTCCACCGGCTCGACCGCGTGCTGGAGCGAGGTGTAGTTGAGCTTGATCACGTGCTCCTCGCCGTCCGCCTGCTGATCCAGGCCCCGCGTCAGGTTGACGTGGACGACGTCGAAGCCGCCGGAGCCGAGGCCGAGGTCGAGCGCGGCAACGTTGACCACCACCTCGTCCCCCTCCCCCATCTCGCCGAGCAGGGTCGTGTCGGCCCAGGCGGGCCGCTCCGCGCCGTCCACCTCGACCACGAGCGGGTCGGTGGCGACGACGACCCCGCGGCGCAGCCGCAGCCGCCCGCTCACGCGCCCGCGTCCGCCGGCTCGCCGGCCGCCACCGCGGCGACGATCCCCTCGCAGGCTTCGAGCATCTTCTCCAGGCCCGCCGCCGGGACCTGCTCGTCGGCGGTGTGGACGTTCGCGGTGCCGTTGGCGAGCAGCACGCAGTCGTACCCGTCGATGCGGAAGGCGTTGGCGTCGCTGCCACCGCCGATCGCGACCCGCCGCGGCTCCACCCCGGCGCTCCGCAGCCCCGCCTCGGCCAGACCCAGGGCGGGCGAGGACGCCGGCACCTCGTAGCCGCGGAAGAGCTCTTCGATGCGGACGTCGGCGTCGCAGCCGTGCTCGCTCGCGCCCCAGGCGCAAGCGTCGGAGATCTGGCCGGCGACCTCGGCGGCGCGGGCGGGGTCGAGGCTGCGCGCCTCGGCCTGAATCCAGCAGTGGCCGGGCACGACGTTCCCCGAGGTGCCCCCTTCGATCAGGCCGACGTTGGCCGTCGTGCCCTCGTCGAGGCGGCCCAGTTCCATGCGGCTGACCGCGGCCGCTGCGGCGGCGATCGCGCTGCTGCCGTCCTCGGGACGGATCCCGGCGTGCGCCTCCACCCCCCTGAAGTCGGCGCGGACCTTCTGCTGGGTCGGGGTGGCGACGATCACCTGGCCGATCGGCCCGGCGTGGTCGAGGACGAAGCCGACCTCGGAGCGCAGCGAGGAGACGTCGAACGCTTTCGCCCCGCGCAGGCCTTGCTCCTCGGCGACCGTCAGCACCAGCTCGATCCCGACCGGCGGCGGCGCGGCGGCGTGCCGCGCGACCAGCTCCATGAAGACCGCAACAGCCGCCTTGTTGTCGGCCCCGAGGATCGTCTCGCCCCGGCTGCGGAAGACGCCTTCGTCCTCGATCACCTCGACCTGGCCGCGGTGGGGCACGGTGTCGAGATGGGCGCAGAACATCACCCACTCATCCGTGCGCCCCGGCAGCCGCGCCAGCAGGTTCCCCGCCCCCGCTTCGGCCGGTCCGGCAGCCTCGTCCTCGCTCACCTCCAGGCCCAGGGCGCGCAGCTCGGCGGTGACCGTGTCGGCGACCTCCCGCTCCTGACCCGTCGGCGAGCGGATCTCGCACAGCCGGACGAACGTGTCGTTGAGGCGGGACGCGCTCACGCCCGCAAGGCTAGGCGGTCAGGCCGAGCGGCGGACGCCGACGTCGCCGGTCTCGGTCTCCTCGACCGGCTCGGGCTCCGCTTCGCCCGCGGGCCTGTTGCCGGCGTGGGCGACCGCCGCACCGACGAACTCGCGGAACAGCGGCTCCGGCCGGTTCGGCCGGGAGTTGAACTCCGGGTGGTACTGGGAAGCGACGAAGAACGGGTGGTCGGGCAGCTCGACCATCTCGACCAGGCGCTCGTCCGGCGAGGTGCCGCCGCAGACCAGGCCCTCGTCTTCGAGCCGGCGCCGCAGCTGGTTGTTGACCTCGTAACGGTGGCGGTGGCGCTTGTAGATGACCGCCTCGCCGAAGATCTCGCGCGCTTTCGTGCCCTCGTGCAGTTTCACCGGGTCGGCACCGAGCCGCATCGTGCCGCCCATGTCGGAGACCTCCTTCTGCTCCGGCAGCAGGTCGACCACGGGGAACGGGGTCTCGGGGTCGAACTCGGCCGAGTTGGCGCCGTCCATGCCGGCGACGTGGCGGGCGAACTCGACCACCGCGATCTGCATCCCGAGGCAGATGCCGAAGTAGGGGATCGAGCGTTCGCGGGCGATCCGCGCCGCCTGCACCTTGCCCTCGATTCCGCGCTCGCCGAAGCCGCCGGGGATCAGGATCCCGTCCATGCCCTCGAGCGCCTCCGGATCGATGTTCTCGGAGTCGACCAGCTCGACCTCGACCTCGACGCCGTGGTGGAAGCCGCCGTGCTCGAGCGCCTCGATCACCGACTTGTAGGCGTCGGCGAGTTGCACGTACTTGCCGACCACGGCGATCCGCACCTTGCCCTCGGCGGCGTCGGCGCGGCGCACCATCTCCTCCCATTCGGCCAGGTTGGGAGACGGCGCCTCCATCCCGAAGTGGTCGAGCACGAGGTCGTCGACCCCCTCGGCGCGGAAGACGAGCGGCACCTTGTAGATGTTGTCGACGTCGTGGGCGGAGATGACGCCGTCGACGGGAAGGCTGGCGAAGAGCGCGATCTTGCTGCGGATCTCGCGGTCGAGGCGGCCCTCGGAGCGGCAGACCAGCGCGTGCGGCTGGAGCCCGATCCGGCGCAGCTCGTTGACCGAGTGCTGGGTCGGCTTCGTCTTCAGCTCGCCGGCGTGGCCGACGTAGGGCACCAGGGTGAGGTGGACGAACATGCTCCGTTTCGGCCCGAGGTCCGTGTAGAGCTGGCGGATCGACTCGAGGAAGGGCAGCGACTCGATGTCGCCGACGGTGCCGCCGATCTCGGTGATCACGAAATCGACCGCCTGCGACTCGGCGACGATGAGGATTTTCTGCTTGATCTCGTTGGTGATGTGCGGGATCACCTGGACGGTGGCGCCGAGGTAGTCGCCGCGCCGCTCCCGCTTGATCACCGAGTTGTAGACCGCGCCGGCCGTGACGTTCGAGGCGCGGGACGTGTTGGCGTCCGTGTAGCGCTCGTAGTGGCCGAGATCGAGGTCGGTCTCGGCGCCGTCCTCGGTCACGAAGACCTCGCCGTGCTGGAACGGCGACATCGTCCCCGGATCGACGTTGATGTACGGGTCGAACTTCTGCAGCGACACCGAGAGGCCGCGCGCGACGAGCAGTTGGCCGATCGAGGCGGCGGCGATGCCCTTGCCGAGGGATGACACGACGCCGCCGGTGACGAAGATGAAACGGGTCTGGCGATCAGGCATAGGCGCGCGCTCTCGAGTGTAGGTCGTCCCGGATGGCTTGGCACCGTAGCGGTGCCCGCGGACGCCGTTCGACCGAGAGGCCGCAACCAGCGGAAAAGCGCTGCTAGCGGCGCAGCAGGGCCCGGCGCAGGCGCCCGTGGGCGGCGCGGGCGGCCTCGTGCGAGGCGCGGCGCTCGGCGGCGCAGACGG
>DASUQC010000006.1:0-35545 GCA_036280745.1 Solirubrobacterales bacterium | reverse complement strand
CGCGCTCCGGCTCGGCCGCCGTGGCGGGGCGCGGCGCTCCGTCCGCCTCCTTCCGGAGCGCCGCCTGCCGCCGCGGGCGCGTGATGCGCACGTACTCGGCCGCGTAGTAGGAGCCGATGACGAACGCGAGCGCGACCACCTGCGCGCCGAGCGTCTCCCAGGTCGGGAACACGCCCAGCCAGGTCCCGAGCCAGTACGGGAGGTCGACGTCGATCGAGTGGATCGGGACCCAGCCCGCGCCCTGCATCGTGCGCACGGTGGCGCCGACCATGACCACGAGCACGAACGCGAGCAGCACGCCGGTGACGATCAGCATCCGCTTGTAGGGCAGCTTGCGCTGGAGCCGGAACGTGATGACGGCGACGAGCGCGGTCGCCGCGAGCCCGAGCAGCGCGCCGGCCACGGTCGGCCCCAAGCCCGCCGAGAGCTCCAGGGACTGCAGGAACAGCGTCGTCTCGAAGCCCTCGCGGTAGACGCTCGAGAGCCCGAGCAGGAACAGCCCGAGCACCTGCGCGCTGAAGAACGCCACCCGCGCGTCCTCGTCGCGCGCGAGCAGCGCGCGGCGGCGCTTGTGGAACGACGAGATCCACTCCGTCCAGTAGACGCGGTGGAAGAACCAGTTCATGACCAGCAGCAGCACCCCGATCGCGACGATGCCGACCACCGCCTCCAGCTTCTCTCCGTATTTGGAGAGCGAGTCGAGCAGCAGGATCGCGAGGACGAAGAGCAGCATGCTGGCCGGGATCGCGAGCAGCGCCCCGCGGTAGATCGGCCGTCGCAGCGGCGCCCGCGGGCCGAGCATGCTGGCGGTGATCGCGGCGATGATCAGGATCGCCTCCAGCCCCTCGCGGAAGACGATCAGCGCCGAGTTGACGATCGTCGTCATCGCGCTCGCCCCTTCGCCGGTGAGCGCCCGGGCGTCGGCGAGCTTTTCGTCGAGGTCGAGGCGGGTCTCGCGGATCTCGCTCAGCGGGGCCCGGTCGGCGACCAGGTTCGCCAGGCCCTTGTCGCCGTCGGCCCCGTACCAGATCAACCCCTCCAGTTCGAGCGCCAGCTGCGGGTCGAAGGCGCGCAGCTTCAGCTCCGGCCCGAACTCGAGGAAGCCGTAGGCGGCGAGCCGCGCCTGCTCGGCGGCCTGGTACTGCCCGGCCCCGGCGGCCGCTTCGAGCTGGTCGAGCGAGACCGCGACCAGTTCGTAGTCGGCTTCGTCGCCGCCCTCGCTCCACTCCTCCGGGGAGATCCGTTCGATCTTCTCCGCCGCCCCCTCGGCGATCGCGGTGACGTCCTCCTCGGCGGCGACCGCGCGACCCTGCTGGGCGTCGTCGACGTCCGCGCGCAGCGCCGCGAAGTCGGCCCGGATCGCCTCGACGGTCGCTTCGTCGCGCTGGAGCAGCGCCGGCTCGAGGTCGGAGAAGGCGGCTTCGACCCCGTCCATGAAGGCGACCGCCTCCTGCACCTCGAAGGGGATGGTGACGCGGCCGTCGCTGACCCCTTTCTCGTACTCCTTCGGGACCAGGTCGAGGAAGCGCTCGAGCTGGCTCGCCCGGTTGACCTCCTCGTCGGGGGTGAGCGGCGCCGCGGTGAAGCCGACGAGGGCATCCTCGACCCGTTTCCGCGCCGTCTCGAAGCGGGCGACCTCGGTCGCCGCCGCGGTGGCGGCGAGGATCGCGAAGTCGCGGTCGACCGCGCGGCGTTCGGCCTCGCCGCGCTGGTCCCCGTACTCGGGCGCGATCGCCTCCCAGTAGCCGGCGACGAGCGCCGCCGTTTCCGCCAGGCGCCCGTCGAACCCGCGTTCCGCCGCCTGCGCCGCTTCGTCGAGGTTGGTGACGAGCCGCGCCTGGAACGTGTCGAGCAGGTCTTTTTCGATCTGCAGGACGGCCTCGTGCGGGGAGATCTCGCCGGCGGCCAGCTCCTGGATCGCCGCCGTCCCGTCGACCCCGGGGCGGGTGAAGCGGGTCGCCTTGCGGAAGTCGCGAATCTGCAGCCAGCTCCGCGCCTGCACCGGTTCGTCGCGGCGGGCGGCGGCGACCGCCACCGCCATCGCGCCGCGACGCAGGGCCGCGATCGTCCGGCCGCGAGCCGCTGCCAGGGCGGCTTCGTCACCGGACCCCGCGGCGCGTCTCGCCTCCGCGAGTGCCTTCTCGACCTCCTTCAGCTCGCGCGGCGCGTCGGCGGCGAGGCCCTGGCGCAGCGCTCCTCGCAGCGCCGCCTCCGCCTCCGCGACCGGCTGCTGCGCGTCTTCGTCGAAGAGGATCTTGCTCTGCGCTTCGAACAGCTCGCCGCGGATCGTGTCCGCTCCCTGCCAGGGGGCGGCGCCCGATGCGGTGGCGACGAAGCCGGCAAGCGAGAAGACGAAGACCGCCGCGGCCAGCAGTGCGGCCGCGGCGGTCTTGCCGTACGGGCGGTTGCCTCTCGGTCTCGCCGGAACCGCCCCCTAGCCTTCCTGCAGTTCGACGTCGAGCTGTTTTGCCGCCTGCGTCACCTGGCCGGCGATCGCCTCTGCCTGCGCCTGCGCCTGCGCGCCGAGCGCGTCGGCCTGCTTGGCGCTGAATTTCTCGCCCTGGGCCTCGCGGTCGCGCAGGTCCGAGGCGAAGGCGACGAGGTTTTCCAGTTCCTTGCGGGTCTGCTTCGCCTGCTGCGGGTTCTCGGCGGCGATCATCGGTTCGATCCCGTCGTAGGTGACGAGGATGCCGCCGAGGATGTCGGCGATGTCGGAGAGGCGTGAGGTCGCCACGAAGCCGAGTTCCTCGGCCCCCTCGCCGGCGATGAAGCGGGAGTTCTTCCAGGCCTCGAAGTACTCGCTCATGGTCGGGGTCATCACCACGATCGAGGTGAGCGCGTCGGACGGCGTCGGTTCGAACTCCTGCGCGTCTTCGTCGAGGCTCTTCGCCTGGCGCGCGAACTCGTCCAGGGTCGCCTTGTAGACGTCGGCGTCCGGGAGCCCCTCGCCGAACTCGACCTTGCCGTCGCCGTCGACGTCGGGCTGCGCGCCCTGCGCCTGCAGCTCCGGGTTGGTCCCGTAGAGCGCGGTCTCGGTGAGGAAGAAGAGGTTGCCCGGCTGCTTCAGCTGCTTGCCGGCGGGCGTGGTGAGGCTGAAGGAGACCGCGTCTTCGGGCGTCGAGGCGTCGGAGCCGGCGTCGATGTCGACGTCGTACTGGGCCAGGCGCGGCACGCCGGCGACGATTCCCTCCATCTGCTCGTAGGCCGGGTTGGCGACGACGAAGTTCTCCTTGGAGGTGCCGAGGATCTCCTCGACTTCATCGCCGTGCTCCGCGAGCAGTCGCCCGTAGTCGAAGTCGACCGATTCGGCCAGTTCGTAGTAGGCGTCGGCTTGCTGGCGGAGCAGGTTCACCTGCCGGACCAGCTCGGCGGAGTGTTCGGTGAGGTACTCCTTGACGGGTGCGAGTTCGGCGCCGCCCGCGTCCGCGGCCGTCGTCTCCTCGCCGTCGCTGCCGCACGCGGCCACGGTCGTCGCCAGGGCCAGCGCGGCGAACGCGAGCACGGCCTTGCCTCTGAGCTTCTTCAAAACGGGTGCCTCCTATTGATGGACGGACGCGGGAGGGCCTTTTAGGGCTCCCTAACACGAGCTTCGGCAAGCCTAACGCAATCCGAGTCATCAGGTCGGATATCGCCGCGGGCCGCTTCCAGGCGAGCGCGTGCCACTAGTGAGAAACGCGCCCGCCGGATTTCCTCCAGCCGTCTAAACACAGTTTCCCGAGCCGAATTTACGTTGCTGCGGAATCGCCAAAACCCGCGACCGCCGCAGCATGGCTCCGGTGGGCAAGGAGGGAGTTCCGATGAAAAAGAAAGTAGGCATTGCCGCCGGCTTGACGGCAATCGCCGCGCTGGTGGCGCCCGGGGCCGCTTCGGCGGCAAGCGTCGGGGAAGTCGCCGGCGCGCTCACCGAACGGACGAGCGAGCTGAACATGGTCTGGGTCGGCATCGCCTGCGTCCTCGTGTTCCTGATGCAGGCCGGCTTCATGTTCCTCGAGGTCGGTTTCTCGAGGCGCAAGAACGCCGGTACCGGCGTCGCCAAGATCTTCGTCAACTTCGCGCTCGTGACGATCGCCTGGTGGGCGATCGGGTACGGGATCGCCGAAGGCGGCGGCAACGACTTCTTCGGCGACAGCGGTTTCTTCTTCCACTTCGACCAGGTGGTCGCGGGTGAAGCGGTGACCGGGGAAACCGCGATGCTGATGCTCTTCGGGCTCGCCTTCTGCGCGGTCTCGCTGGCAATCGTCTGGGGCACGACCCTGGAGCGGATCAAGTTCGGCGCCTACGTGATCTACGCGATCGTCTTCGGCGCGATCGTCTACCCGCTGGTCGCCCACGCGGTCTGGGGCGGCGGCCTGCTCTCCGACATCGGCGGCAAGCCGGTGATGGACTTCGCCGGCTCGTCGGTGGTCCACCTGACCGGCGCCACCGGGGCGTTGGCGGCGCTGCTGCTGCTCGGCCCGCGGATCGGGAAGTACGACGCCAACGGCAAGCCGCGGGTGATCCCGGGGCACTCGATGCCGCTGGTCGGCCTCGGCGTGATCATCCTCTGGATCGGCTGGTTCGGGTTCAACGGCGGTTCGACCTTCGGGGCCGAAGGCAACCTGTTCGGAGAGGTGATGCTCAACACGCAGCTCGCGGCGGCAGCCGGAGTGATCGGTGCCAGCCTCGCGGTCTACATGAAAAGCAGAACGCTCGACGTCGGCATGGCCGGCAACGGGGCGATCGCCGGCCTGGTCGGGATCACCGCGCCGTCGGGCTTCGTCGAGTACTGGGCGGCGCCGATCATCGGCTTCATTGCCGGCCTGATCGTCGTTGGCGCGGTCCTCGCGATCGACAAGCTGCTCGACGACCCGGTCGGGGCGCTCTCCGCCCACGGCCTGGCCGGCATCTGGGGCACCCTCGCGGTCGGCCTCTTCGCCTCGCCACGGCTGATCTCCGAAGGTGCCGGGTCGGGTGTCTGGTACGGGATCTTCGGCGACGAGTCCCTCAGCACCGCGCTGGGCCAGCTCGGCGTCCAGGGGCTGGCGGTCCTGTTCACGTTCATCGTCGTGTTCGCAATATCGATCGCCACGTTCGCGGCGATCAAAGCGACGATCGGCCTGCGGGTGCCGCCCGAGGAGGAGGACGCCGGCCTCGACATCAGCTCGCACGGCATGTACGGGTACCCGGAGGCGTTCATCCCGCAGCCGGAGTACTCGACGGGCCTGCCCAACACGATGGGCAGCAGCGCATCGCCGGCCCCAACGCCGGTACCTGCCCAGATGACCGCAACCGAGACCAGTTAGGAGGGCTGAGCGCATGAAGAAGATAGAGGCGTTCATTCGCCACGAGGCGTTCGAGCCGATCCGGGCCGAGCTGCTCGACAAGGGTTTCCCCTCCCTGTCGATCGTCGAGGCCAAGGGCTCGGGTCGCCAGAAAGGAATCGTCGAGCAGTACCGCGGCTCGACCTTGACCGTCAACGTCCGGCCGAAGTTGAAGCTGGAGGTCGTGGTCGAGGACAAAGACAAGTCCGTGGTCGTCGAGACGATTCTCAAACACGCCCGCACGGGTGAGGTCGGCGACGGCAAGATCTTCGTCTTGCCGGTGGAGGAGGCGATTCGCATCCGCACTGGTGAGGGCGGAGAGCCGGTGCTCCAGCTGCACGAGGAGTCGGAGATCCCGAGCTAAAGCCCGGATGAGCATCAAGCCCCTGCCGACCCGGTCTCGGCAGGGGCTTCACTTAACTTTTTTTGAAGACAGGGTGCGGCCGTCCGAGGTCCTTGCCGCAAAAAAAGTACAAGACGTTTCGCCCCAGCCGAGACCGGGTCGGCTGGGCTCCGGAGGCCTGTCGGGCTCGGGGTCTAGCCTCGGCTAGCCATGGCTGACGAGCGGATTAGTTTGAGTGAGGCGGCGCGCCGTTCCGGCGTTCCCGCCAGCACCCTCAAACGCTGGGCCGCGGAGAAGATCGTCCCCGTCCGCCGTGGCCGCTGGACCGCGGCGGCCGCGGCGCAGGCGCGGGTTGTGGCGCAGATGCGGGAGCGCGGCTACTCGCTGGAGGACCTGCGCGAGGCCGGTCGCGAGGGCCGCCTCGCCTTCGGCTTCGCCGGCGAAGTCGTCTCCGGCGCCGAGGAGACCCTGACCGTCGAGGAAGTTGCCGCCGAAACGGGCCTGGAGCCCGAGCTGGTCGAGCGCATCCTCGTCATCCTCGGGACGCCGAAGGGCAGGGAGCGTCGCCTCACCCCCGAAGACGCGGCCGCGCTGCGCCACTGCGCCCGCGTCCTCGCCGCCGGCTTCCCGCTCGTCGCCTTCCTGCAGCTGGTCCGCGTCTACGTGCAGTCGATGCGCCGGATCGCCGACGCCGAGGTCCGGCTCTTCCACCTCTACGTTCACGAACCGTTGATCCGCGACGCCGTCCCCGAGCTCGAGATGGCGGCCGAGATGGGGGAGCTGGCCGCCGACATCCTGCCGCTGGCGACGCCGCTGACCGAGTACCTGCACAACCGCTACCTGCGCTTCTTCGTCGACCAGGACGTGGTCGGGCACATGGAGTCCGGGCTGGGGATGGACACGGCGGAAATCGAGCTCGGCCAGGTCACGGTCACGCTCTGCTTCATCGACCTCACCGGCTTCACCCGCTACACCGAGGAGGAGGGGGACATCGAGGCGCTCGACGTGGTCGAGAACTTCGTCGAGACGGTCGAATCGACGCTGCCCCAGGAGGCGACGATCGTGAAGACGATCGGCGACGAGGTGATGGTCGTCTCACCCGACGCGGCGGCGCTGACCGAATGGGCGGTGGCGCTGCTCGACCGCTTCCCCCGGCGCCCGCAGCCGCGGGTCGGCATCCACTGCGGCGAAGCGGTCTACCGCGACGGCGACTACTTCGGCAGCCAGGTCAACCTCGCCCACCGGGTCGTCAACCGCGCCCTCGCCGGCGAGGTGCTGGTCACCGACCGGGTTGTGGCCGCCAGCGCCGGGCGCCACCGGCTCGCCTTCGAGGCGATCGGCCAGGTCAGTCTCAAGGGCTTCCCGGTCCCGACCGACCTCTTCGTAGTCCGCGCCGCCTCAGGCTGAGCGGCGGCCTGAAGCCTTTGACGTGCTCTGGCACGCAAAAGGCTTCAGCGAACCTAGACTCGGGCGATGGACGCCGACCTGATGCTGGAGCGGGTGCTGGCCGACGGCCTGGTCGGGCCCGGCACGCCGGTCGTCGCGATGCTCTCCGGCGGCCGCGACTCGGTCTGCATGCTCGACCTCGCCGTGCGCGCGACCGGCGCCGGTGAGGTGACGGCCCTGCACGTCAACTACGGCCTGCGCGACGACTCCGACGCGGACGAGCGTCACTGCGCCGAGCTCTGCGAGCGGCTCGGCGCGGCGCTGGCGATCGAGCGGCCGCGCCGCCCCGAGGGCCCCGGCAACCTCCAGTCCTGGGCCCGCGACACGCGCTACGCCGCCGCCGCCGGGCTGGCGCTGGCGCGGGGCGCGACGATCGTCACCGGCCACACCGCCGACGACCAGGTCGAGACGATCCTCTACCGGCTCGCCTCCTCGCCCAGCCGCCGCGCCCTGCTGGGGATGCGCCCGCACGACGGCAGCCTGGCCCGTCCCCTGCTCGGCTTCACCCGCGCCGAGACCACCGCCTACTGCGAGGAGCGGGGCCTCGGCTGGCGCGACGACAGCAGCAACGACGAGCTCACCTATGCCCGCAACCGGATCCGCCACGGCCTCCTGCCGGAGCTGGCGAAGGTCCACCCGGCCGCGGCCGAGAACGTCCTGCGCACGGCGGCGCTGCTGCGCGACGAGGCCGCGGTGCTCGACGCGCTCGTCGACGCCGAGCTCGACGGCTCCGGGGGGGAGAGGCGGGGCACGATCGCGCTGGCGCGCCTGGCCGAGCTGCCGCCGGCGCTGCGCCGGCTCGTGCTGCAGCGGCTCGCCGACCGCGCCGCCGGCCGTCCCGTTCCCGGCGCCGCCCGCTTCGCCGAGCAGGTCGCCGGCCTGCGCCGCACCGGCACCGCGATGCTCGACCTCGGTGGCGGGGTCCGCGCCGTGGTCGAGGGCGGAGTCCTCCGCGCCGAGCAGGACTGACCCTGCCGCTCTCTATATCTAGACTGCCCGCCGTGAGCGACCCGGCGATCGGCGAGACCCTCGTCGCCAAAGAGGACCTGCAGCGCCGCATCGCCGAGCTCGGGCGGGAGATCAGCCACGACTACGCCGGCAAGGAGCTGATCATGGTCGGGGTGCTGAAGGGGGCGGTGCTCTTCCTCGCCGACCTGATGCGGCACATCGAGGCGCCCTGCGAGATCGATTTCATGGCGGTCTCCAGCTACGGCTCCCAGACCGACTCCTCCGGCGTCGTCCGCATCCTCAAGGACCTCGACGCGCCGATCGAAGATCGCCACGTCCTCATCGTCGAGGACATCATCGACTCCGGCCTGACGCTGCAGTACCTGATGCGCAACCTGAAGGCGCGGCGGCCCGCTTCGCTGCAGGCCTGCGCCCTGCTGACCAAGCCGGAGCGCCTGCGCGTCGACCTCTCGCCCCGCTATGTCGGGTTCGAGATCCCCGACCGTTTCGCGATCGGATACGGCCTCGACCACGCCCAGCGGTACCGCAACCTCGATTTCGTCGCCGCCCTCTCCGAGTAGAGCCCGAAAAACCGCCCTGGTACGCTGATTTCACCCTTGAGGCGCTTTTTCAAAAGTGCGGCATTTCCGATCCTGCTCGTGGTCGTCTTGGCGTTCGTCGCCCAGAAAGCGATCGGCGGCGACGACGGCCCGCCCGCGCCCCCGTACAACGAACTGATCAACGAGAAAACGGGGCTGATCGCGACCGACCGGATCGACGAAGTCACGGTCAACACCAAGGACAACACTCTCGACGTCAAGAAAAAGAACGGCGAGACGTTTTCCACCGGCTACCCGCCCTACACCGAGCAGAGCCTGCTCAACCTGCTCGAAAGGAACGACGTCAAGACCGACGTCAAGGGGTCCGGCAGCTCCGGCCTGCTCTCGCTGCTGACCCTGATCCTGCCCTTCATCCTCTTCTTCGCCTTCTGGATCTTCCTCATGAACCAGATGCAGGGCGGCGGGTCACGCGTCATGAACTTCGGCAAATCGAAAGCCAAACGGATGTCCGTGGACGCGCCGAAAATCACCTTCCGTGACGTCGCCGGCGTCGACGAGGCGGTGCAGGAGCTCGAGGAGATCAAGGAATTCCTCGAGAACCCGAAGAAGTTCCAGGCCCTGGGGGCCCGGATCCCCAAGGGCGTCCTCCTCTACGGACCGCCCGGGACCGGCAAGACGCTGCTCGCCCGCGCCGTCGCCGGCGAGGCGGGCGTTCCCTTCTTCTCGATCTCCGGCTCGGACTTCGTCGAGATGTTCGTCGGCGTCGGCGCCAGCCGCGTCCGCGACCTCTTCGAGCAGGCCAAGCAGAACTCTCCCTGCATCATCTTCATGGACGAGATCGACGCCGTCGGCCGTCACCGCGGCGCCGGTATGGGCGGCGGCCACGACGAGCGCGAGCAGACGCTGAACCAGCTGCTGGTCGAGATGGACGGCTTCGAAATGAAGGACAACATCATCTTGATCGCGGCCACCAACCGGCCCGACATCCTCGATCCCGCCCTGCTGCGGCCGGGCCGCTTCGACCGCCAGGTCGTCGTCGACCGCCCCGACCGCAAGGGCCGCAAGCACATCCTCGAGGTCCACACCCGCGGCAAGCCGCTGGCCCGCGAAATCGACCTCGACACGCTGGCCGGCCAGACCCCCGGCTTCACCGGTGCCGACCTCGCCAACCTGATCAACGAGGCGGCGCTGCTGACCGCGCGCTCCGGCAGCCGCGAGGTCAGCATGAAGGAGCTGGAGGAGGGGATCATGCGCGTGATCGCCGGCCCGGAGAAGAAGACCCGGGTGATGAGCGAGAAGGAGCGCCTGGTCACCGCCTTCCACGAGGTCGGCCACGCGATCGTCGGCCAGCTGCTGGAGAACACCGACCCGGTTCACAAGATCTCGATCATCAGCCGCGGCCAGGCGCTCGGTTACACGATCAGCCTGCCGACCGAGGACAAGTTCCTCACCACCCGCGCCGAGCTGACCGACACGATGGCGATGACCCTGGGCGGTCGCGCCGCCGAGGAGATCGTCTTCGGTGAAATCACCACCGGCGCCTCCAACGACCTCGAAAAGGTGACCGAGTCGGCGAAGCAGATGGTGATGCGGTTCGGGATGTCCGAGCGGCTCGGCCCCCGCGTCTTCGGCCACGATCGCGGCCAGCCCTTCCTCGGCCGCGAGTTCTCCTCCGAGCCGGACTACTCCGATGAGATCGCGCGCGAGATCGACGACGAGATCCGCCGCATCGTCGAGGGCGCCCACCAGAGCGCGAAGGGGCTGCTCAACGAGCGCCGCGAGGACCTCGACCGGATCTCCAACCTGCTGCTGGAGCGGGAGACGATCGACGCCAAGGAGTTCGTGCAGCTGCTCGAAGGCAAGTCGCCCGACGAGGTCTTCGCGGACGACGAGGAGCCGACCAAGCCGGTCGAGCCCGCCCCCGAGCCGGAGCCGGCCGCACGCGAGGGCGCTCGGCCCAACCCGGCCCCCCGTCCCGGCTTCGCCGGCGGCGACGCTTCCTAACCGCGCCCATGAAGCTCATGGGGGTCGTCAACGTGACCCCCGACTCGTTCTCGGACGGGGGCCTGTACCTGGACCCGGCGGCGGCGATCGCGCACGGGAGGGAGCTGGCGGCGGCCGGGGCCGACATCCTCGATATCGGCGGGGAGTCGACGCGGCCCGGGGCGGATGAGGTGCCGGCCGCGGAGGAGCTGCGGCGGGTCGAGCCGGTGGTCGCGGGGCTGGCTGACGGCGAGGCTGCGATCTCGATCGACACCTCCAAGCGAGCGGTCGCCGAGGCCGCCCTCGACGCGGGGGCGGGCATCGTCAACGACGTCACCGCCCTGCGCGGTGACCCCGAGATGGCGCCGCTCTGCGCTGAGCGTGGCGTCACGGTGATCCTCATGCACATGCTCGGGACGCCGCGCACGATGCAGGAGGGACCCAGCTACGACGACGTCGTCGAGGACGTGAAGGCGTTCCTGGCCGGCCGGGTCGAAGCCGCGACCGCCGCCGGTATCGCCGAGCAGCGGATCTGGCTCGATCCCGGGATCGGCTTCGGCAAGACCGCCGAGCACAACCTCGAGCTGTTGCGAAGGCTCGGCGAGCTGAGCGAGCTGGGGCGGCCGCTGGTGGTCGGGACCTCGCGCAAGAGCTTCATCGGCAGGGTCGACGGGTCGGAGGCGAGCGAGCGACTGGGCGGGACGATCGCCTCCTCGGTCCTCGCCGCGGCCGAGGGTGCCGAGGTCCTGCGGGTCCACGACGTCGCCGAGGTCGGCCAGGCGATGGCCGTCGCCGGCGCGGTCCTCGGGTAGCTTCTGCGTGATGGAGGCCCATGGCAGCGGAATCGAGTCGAGCGCCGAAGTCGAGCTGCGCGGGCTCTCGATCTACACCCACCACGGCGTCACCGACGCCGAGCAGGAGGTCGGGCAGCGGCTCGAGTTCGACGTCTCCTTCGACGTCCCCGACTGCGATGCGGTGCTCACGGATCGGCTGGAGGACACCGTCGACTACGCCCAGGTCTGCGACATCGTCGCCCTCGCCGCGACCGAGCGCAGCTACAAGACCCTGGAGCGTCTCGCGCAGGTGGTCGGGCAACGCCTGATCGAGCGCTACAACTGCGAATCGGTACGGGTCCGCGCCGCCAAGCCGGAGCCGCCCCTGCCGCTGGCGATCCAGGAGGTCGCGGTCGAGGTCACGCAGGAGCGCGTCGTCGACGAGGACGAGGCCGAGGCGCCAGGGGAGTAGCCGGGTGCGCACCGGCTACCTCGGGCTCGGTTCCAACGTCGGCGACTCCGCCGCCCACCTGCGGGCGGCGGTCGAGCTGTTGCGCGCCCGTGGCGTCGAGGTCGAGGCGGTCTCCTCGACCTATGTGACGGAGCCGGTCGGCGAGGTGCTCGACCAGCCCGACTTCCTCAACGCCGCGGTGCGGGTCCGTACCGACCTCGAGCCGGAGGCGCTGCTCGACGTCTGCAAGGCGGTCGAGGCCGAGCGCGGCCGCTCCCTCGAGGCCCCCCGGCACAGCCCCCGTCCGCTCGACGTCGACCTGCTTCTGCTGGGCGACCTGGAGCTGGAGACCGAGCGCCTGAAGCTGCCGCACCGCGAGGTCACGACACGCCGCTTCGTCCTCGTGCCCCTGCTCGAGCTCGACCCGGAGCTCGCGCTCCCCGACGGCACCCTCCTCGCCGACGCCCTCTCGCAGCTCGGCGCGGATCAGCGAGTGGACATCCTGGACTCCAAATAGTAAGGAGTATTTTTCTAACTCCTGTCCAGAGCTACCGGCGCGTGGGCGTGCCGGAAGGGAGTGGGAGATGAAGCACCTGAAGACCCTCGGCCTGGCCGCCGTGGCGGTCGCGGCCCTGATGGCCACCGCCGGAGCGGGTTCCGCTTCGGCGACCGTGTTCTGCAAAGAAAACGCGACACCCTGTCCCGCCGAAAAACGGTGGGCGGTCAACACCGAATTCAAAAGCTCGCTCGAGGCCGGCCAGGCTGTGATCAAAGCCGGGCTGGCGGAAATCAAATGCGGGAAATCGAACGTCAACGGCAGCATCAGCAACGCGGGAGCCGAAGGCGCCCCGGTGATCCTCAAACTCGAACAGTTCTCGTTCGAAGAATGCGGGTGCCCGGTGACCACGCTGAAACCCGGCTCGATGAGCGCGGCCTGGACGAACGGGACCATGAACGCCGGGCTCACCATCGCGAACACCCAGGTCACATTCAACTGTATGGGCCACTGCATCTATGGAGAAGGTCCCTTGGGGGCCCTGACAGGCGGAGCGATGGCGACAATGGACGTCGACGCGACGCTCAACAAGGTGGCCGGCGGCGCCTTCTGTCCCGCCACCGCGACGCTGGAAGCCGACTACACAGTGACCGCGCCGGAACCGCTCTACGTGGCGGAAAAATGAGCTAGGACGAGTGACGGACCCGGATCGGCTGCGCGCCGGCGCAGCTGATCCGGGCGCGCTGGTTGCGAAGGTCGCCGGAGTAGCCGACGCCGAGGCGGTAGATGCCCGGTCTGGTCGCGATGTAGCGGGCGAGGGGGAAGGTCCCGTTCGACTCGACGGTGACGCTGCCGCTGAACGCCGGCTTACGGCTGCAGCGTTTGTCCCCCGGGCCGTAGAGGCGGAAGGTGACGGCGCCGATCGGCGAGGCGCCGCCGGAGAGGCGCGCCCGGATCGAGATCTGCTTGCCGCCGAGGAGCCGCGCGCGGGGCCTCACCCGCGGCACCCGCTTCCGGACCTGGACCACCTGCGCGGTGGAGTCGCAGGGCTCGGTCGCGCCCTGGTTCGCGGCGTCGCCCGAGTAGCTGGCCACGAAGCTGTATCGCCCCGGGGTGCCGGCGATGAACGGGTCCGAGCTGAGGGTGCCGTTGCCGCTGACCGCGACGGTGTTGACGAACGCCGGTTTGGCGCAGCCGCTCGCGTTCGGGCCGTAGATCCGGAAGGTGACCGTGCCGCCGGGAGCGTAGGCCCCCTGCAGCGTCGCCGTGTCCCGGAACGCGGAGCCGACCGTGACCTGCTGCGGGACGGCGCCGGCGATCGTCGGTTTTGCCCGGGCGACGCTGGAGGCGGCCTCCCCGCAAGCGCTCGCCCTGGGAGCGTGGTTCTGGTCTCCCGAGTAGGCGGCGGTCCAGCGGAAGCTGCCGACCCGCGAGGGTAGGAAGGCCTCCGAGCGGTAGGAGCCGTTGCCCGCCACCCCGACCGTCGAGCTGAAGGCGGCGGCGCCGGAGCAGTTCACATCTCCCGGGGAGAACGCCTTGAAGACGATCTGCCCAGCGGGAGTCGCTCCTCCCTGGATCGTCGCCGTGGCCTCGATCGGCTGCCCCACGGTGCCGCCGCCGGCAGCGGCCGTAAAGCTGACGTCGATCGTGCCCACCGCCGAGGCCTGGTTGGCGGCGCCGCAGGCGAGCTCGATCGCCTCGTTGTCGGCGTCACCCGCATACGCGACGGTCCACTGGTAGACCCCCGGCCCCGGGGCGAACCCCGGCGGGGAGTAGGGGCCGTTGCCGCTGACGGGCACCGCCGCTTCGTAGGCGGCCGCGGCCGCGCAGGTCTCGTCGCCGGGCCCGTAGGCGCGGAAGACGAGTTCGCCGCCCGGCTCGAAGCCGTTGCCCAGCTCGACGTCGTCGGTGATCGTCTGCCCGACGACGATCACCGAGGTCGCGGTCCCTGAGAGGTTCGGCGAAGCCTTGCTCACGACCGAGGCCTGGTTCGGCGCGCCGCAGGGCGCGCTCACCGCCTCGTTGTTCGCGTCGCCCGCGTACCCCACGGTCCACCGGTACACGCCGGGCCCCGGGGCGAAGCCGGCCGGGGAGTAGGGGCCGTTGCCGCTGACGGGCACCGTCGCTTCGTAGGCGGGCGTGTCGCCGCAGCTCGGGTCTTCCGGCCCGTAGGCCCGGAAGACGATCTGCCCGCCGGCGGAGAAGCCGCCGCTGAGGGTGGCCTGGTCGGTGATCGCCTGGCCGACGACCGTGGAGGTCGCCGCCGCCGCCAGGCCCGGCGCGGCCTTGGCGACGGCCGAGGTCTGCCCGCCGGCGTTGCACCCGAGGCTGACCGCCTCGTTGTTCGCGTCGCCGGGGTAGCTGGCCGTCCAGCGGAAACTGCCGGCCTGCTGGGGGAGGAAGTCGTCGGAGATCGCCTCACCGCCGGCGATCGCAGCGGTCGTCGTCTCCAGCGGCGTTGCGCAGGCGACGTCCGCCGGCCCGTAGACCGAGAAGGTCACTTCGCCGCCGGGCGAGAAGCCGCCCGTCAGCGTCGCCGTGTCGCGGACCGCGGTGCCGACGACGCCGGAGCTGGCGCTGCCGGTCATTCCCGGGCTCGCCTTGGCGACGGCCGAGGTCTGCCCGCCGGCGTTGCACCCGAGGCTGACCGCCTCGTTGTTCGCGTCACCGGGGTACGCGACGGTCCACCGGTAGGTCCCCGGCCCCGGGGCGAAGCCGGACGGCGCGTAGGGGCCGTTGCCGCTGACCGCGACCGTCGCTTCGTAGGCGGGCGCCGCCGCGCAGGTCTCGTCGCCGGGGCCGTAGGCGCGGAACACCAGGTTGCCGCCCGGCCCGAAGCCGCTGCTGAGGGTCGCTTCGTCGGTGATCGTCTGCCCGACGACGACGGCCGCGGTCGCCGCGGCGGAGAGCCCGGGCGAGGCTTTGCTCACGGAAGAGGACTGGCCGGCCGCCCCGCACGGCGTGCTCACCGCCTCGTTGTTCAAGTCGCCCGGGTAGGTCGCCGTCCAGCGAAACCCGCCGGCCTGCTGGGGGGAGAAGTCGGCGGAGGTGGCCGCGCCGGAAGCGAGGGCCGAGGAGGTCGTCGCCAGGGGAGTCGAGCAGCCGCTGTCGCCTGGCGCGAAGACCGAGAAGGTGATTTCGCCGCTGGGGGAGAAGCCGCCGGTCACGGTTGCTTCGTCGTGGATCGCGCTGCCGACGACGCCGTCGCTCGCGCTGCCGCTCAGACCCGGGGTGGCCTTGGCGACGGTGGAGATCGCCGCGCAGGGGGCTTCGGCGGCGGCATTTTCCCCGTCACCCGGGTAGTGGGCGCTCCAGTAGTAGAGACCGGCGACGGCGGGGGTGAAATCTGCGGAGGCGTACTGCCCTTCGCCGGAGACGGTCGCCTGGCTGGTTTCCAGCGCCGGCCCGGTGCAGGTCGGATCGTCTGGCCCGAAGACTTCGAAGGAGATCTCCCCGGACGCGGTGGGGCCTTCGGAGAGGTCCGCGGTCGCACCGATCGTCTGCCCGATCGTCGCGTCGGTTGCGCTCAGGCTGAGGGTCGGTGGTGCTGCCGGGGCAGTGACCGCGAGCAGGAGGCTGAAGGCCGTCGCGATTGCTGCGCCAGCCCAGATCCCTACGCGCCCGAGCCTCGGGCTCAAGCTTTCGTCGCTCCCAGCAAGCTCTTCATGCGCGCTTTGGCCATACCGAATTAGAATATCCGTCCATCCATGCGATCGAATGCGAAAAGGCGGGGCAGATGAGGAAGTTGCGCTCCCGGCATCGGCTCGCGCTTTTCACGGTCGCACTGGCGCTGGTGCCGATCTCCGCCGCGCCCGCGGGGGCGGCGGAAGCCGAAGTCCCCGAAGGCTCGGAACCCTCCCCGCCGGCCGAAGCACCGGCGCCCGGCTGGGTTCCCCAGGACGACTCGGCCGAAGAAGGCGGCGCTGCGGCCGCGCCGGCCCAGCATGGAAGCTCGCTCGGCAGCGGCGGCAGCTCCGGGCAGCCCCGGTCGCCCGCTCAGCAGCCTGCGAGCAGCGAACAGCCCCCGCCGGCCCCCGCCCCGAGCGCCTACGAGCCCGCAGCCCCGGCCCCTTCGACCTTCGAGGAGCCGGTCAGCGCGCCCGAAGCGGCCCCCGCGGCCGAGCCGGCGCCGCGGCCGGCGGAGCCGATCGCCAAGCCGGGCCCGGTTGCCCTCGGCGCCGCCGACGCGGTGGCCCGAGCGTCGTCGCAAGGCTCGCCTCGCCCCGCGATCGCCGTGAAGGGGATCTCGGCCGCGGGCGGGAACGAGCAGGCATCCTCCGGCGCCGGCGGGATCCCGCTGCCGGTCCTGATCGGCCTCCTCCTGATCTTCCTCTACGCCGGCGCCCGGGTGCTGCTCGGCCCCGTCGAACTCGACCTCTTCAGGTCCAACCCGTTCCGCCGCGCCCGCCGCGGCTACCGGCCGTCCTAGGCGGCGCGCAGCGGCGCCAGCCACTCGGCCGGCAGGATCGGCGGCATGTGGCCGGGGTAGTCCGGGACGACGCGCATCGCCAGCTCGCCGGCCGGCCGCTTCTCGATGTGGGGCCTGAGGTCGGCGAGGGTGAGGGCGAGCCCGAGGCTGGTCGCGATCTGCAGGTCGGCCGCGTTGAGCTGCTCGCCGCCGATCGTGCCCTTGGCGATGTACTCGTCGACCCGGTCGAGCAGGCCGGGCAGCGCCGCCAGGTCGCGCTTCACGTTCTCGTCGCCGGCTTCGTTGAAGCGGGCTGAGAGGGCGACGATCGGCGCCGCGGTCTTGACCGCGAGCCCGATCGGCATCCCGATCCTCGCGCCCTCCGAGTAGCTGCGCAGCGGCGCCCTGTCCTTCTTCATGCCCCACCAGAGGATCTGCCGGATCGGGTGCTGGAGCTCCTCGTCGCCGAAGCGCTCCGCCTCCTCGACGGCGGCCCGCCGCTCGGGGTCGGCCGGGAAGAGCGGGGGCTCGGGGCGCAGCCGCTCCAGCTCGCGGGCGATCTGGCGTGAGCCCTGGACCTTGGAGCCGTCGATCTTCAGCGCCGGCACGGTGACGCCGGGGAAGCCGACCGCGCGCAGCGCGCCCTTGGAGATCACCGGCAGCAGGTCGGTGCGCTTGTAGTCGATGCCCTTGTGCTGGAGCATCAGCTCGGCGGTGATGGCCGGGTGGGAGGCGGGGATCACGTAAAGACGGGCGCTCACGGCGCTGATCCTAAGCGCAACCGGGCCCGTTTGGCCACCTGGCCAGTCGCGGGCCGCGATAATCCGACCCATGCTCCTCGCCGCCGACGTCGGTAACACGCAGACGCACCTGGGGGTCTTCGACGGCGAGCAGCTGGTCGAGCACTGGCGTTTCCAGACCCGCTCGGGGGCGACCGGGGACGAGCTGGCCGAGCGGATCGCCGGCCTCTTCTCGCTCTGCGACATGTCCTTCGGCGACGTCGACGCGGTCTGCGTCTCCTCCGTCGTGCCGCCGCTCGGCAGCCAGTTCGAACAGCTCTCCCGGCGCTACCTCGACGCAGACTGCCTGGCGATCGGCCCCGGGGTGAAGACGGGGATGCCGATCCGGATCGAGAACCCGCTCGAGGTCGGCGCCGACCGCCTCGTCAACGCGATCGCCGCCTACGAGCGCTTCGGCGCGGCCTGCGTCTCGGTCGACTTCGGCACCGGCATCAACATCGACTGCGTCTCCGCCGACGGCGAGTACCTCGGCGGCGCGATCGGACCCGGCCTCGCGCCCTCGCTCAGCGCCCTGATCGAACGCGCGGCCCGGATCACCCGGATCGACCTCGAAGAGCCGCAGGAAGCGATCGGCCGCTCGACCCGCGCCGCGATCCACTCCGGCTTCATCTTCGGCTTCGCCGGCCTCATCGACGGGATCGTGCAGCGGATCGAAGAGGAACTCCCGAACCCGAAGCTGCTGGCCACGGGCGGGTACGCCTCGGCCGTCGTCCCCTTCACGGAGACGATCGACGAGGTGGACGACCTGCTTACCCTGAAGGGGCTGCGCCTGATCCATGAACGCAACGCGCCCACAGCTGACTGATCCCTTCCGGATCGCCGACGTCGAGATCTGCAACCGCGTCCTGCTCGCCCCGCTGGCCGGGATCGGCAACTGGTTCGTGCGCCTGCAGGCGAAACGCCACGGCGCCGGCCTCGCCGTCTCGGAGATGGTCTCGAGCTTCGCCCTGCACTACCGCAACGAGCGCACCCTGCGCGACATGCTGCGCATCCACCCCGACGAGCACCCGGTCTCGATCCAGCTCTTCGGCCATGACCCCGAGGTGATGCGCTCCGGCGCCGAGATCGCCGCCGCAGCGGGGGCCGACCTGATCGACATCAACATGGGCTGTCCGGTCCCGAAGGTCCGCCGCACCGGCGCCGGTGCGCAGCTCCTGCGCGACCCCGAGCTGGCGCTGGCGCTGGCCCGCGGCGCGAGCGAGGGCGGTGGGGGGGTGCCGGTGACGGTGAAGCTGCGCTCCGGGATCGAGGCCGGCGACCGCTCCGGCTTCGAGCTCGCGGTGAGGCTGGTCGAGGAGGCCGGCGTGGCGGCGATCGCCTTCCACCCCCGGGTCGCCACCAAGGGCCACAAGGGCAAGCCCGACTACGAGCTGACCCGGGAGCTGGTCGAGCGGGTCGAGGTGCCGGTGATCGTCTCCGGCGGTCTCGACAGCGCCGCCGCCGCCCGCCGCGCCTACGAGGAGTCCGGCGCCGCCGCGGTGATGATCGCCCGCGGCTCCTTCGGCAACCCGTGGCTGTTCGAGGAGCTGGTCGGGCGCCGCCAGGGGCCTCCCTCCCGGGAGGAGATCGCGACCGAGCTGCTGTGGGTCCTCGACCGCGCCGAGGAGCACCTGGGGGCCGAGCGCGCGCAGCGTTACCTGCGCAAGTTCTACCCCTGGTACACGGCGCGGCTGGAGGCTTCCGCCGAGGTCGTCGACGAGCTCCACCGCAGCGCCGATATGGAGCGGGCGCGGGAGCTGATCGGCGCTTACGCGACCCCCGCCGCGGTTGCCTGAAACGCCCTGATTGTCGGCCCCCGGCCCTCGCTATAATCCCGCGACTCTGTGCCCGGGTGTGGTGCCGTCGGCGGCCGCACCGAGGGCGTTTTTTTCGGCCCTGAGCCGTTTTCGCGGCTCTTTCCCAGCAAAAGCGAGGTAGTCGAAGTGAGTCGTCAGGCGGTCATCACCCCGGAGGGCCTGGAAAAACTGAAAGAGGAAATCGAGTACCTCTCGACGACCAAACGCCGCGAGGTGGCGGCGCGGATCAAGGAGGCGCGCGAATTCGGCGACATCTCCGAGAACGCCGAATACGACGACGCCAAGAACGAACAGGCGCTGCTCGAGAACCGGATCGCCCAACTCGAAGAGAAACTGCGCCGCGCCCAGGTGATCGACGAGAAGGCGCTCGGCACCGACGAAGTCGGGTTCGGCTCGATCGTCCACGTCAAAGACCAGAAATCCGGCGACTCGCAGAAATTCCAGATCGTCGGCTCGACCGAGGCCAACCCCGCCGAGCACAAGCTCTCCAACGAGTCGCCGATCGGCAAGGCGTTGCTCGGCCACAAGCGCAACGACGTGGTCACCGTCGAGGTGCCGCGGGGCCCCAAGAAGAAACTCAAAATCACCAAGATCGAGAAGGCCTGACGAGCCGATCCCGGTAGGGGTTTCACTTAACTTTTTTTGAAGACAGGTCGCGCCCGTCCGAGATGGGCGCCGCAAAAAAAGTACAAGACGTTTCACCCCTACCGGGATCGGCTCTATAGGCTCGGCGCTTCGTGACTGAAGAGCCGAAATTGTCGGATGTCTTGCGCGACCGGCGCGAGAAGCTGGACCGCATCCGCGACGCCGGAGTCGAGCCGTTTCCGCACGAGTTCGCCGAACGGGAGGACATCGCCGAGGTGCGGGCCGCACATGAGGGGCTGGCTGCGGGCATGGAGACCGATTCGCGGCACCGGGTCGCGGGGCGGATCGTCGCCCGGCGCGGCCACGGCAAGGCCTGCTTCCTCGACGTCCGCGACGGCAGCGGCCAGATCCAGCTGCACGCCCGCGAGGACCTGCTCGGCGAGGAGGCCTACGCCCTGCTCGTCGACCTCGACCTCGGCGACATCGTCGGCGCCGAGGGCACGGCGATGGCGACCCGGCGCGGCGGCGAGCTCTCGCTGACGCTCGACCACTGGCGGCTGCTGGCCAAGAGCCTGCGTCCGCCGCCCGACAAGTTCCACGGCCTCGAGGACACCGAGACCCGCTTCCGCCGCCGCGAGCTCGACCTGATCGCCAACGAGGAGAGCCGCCGCCTGTTCGCGGTCCGCGCCCGCGCGATCAGCGAGGTGAGGCGCTGGCTCGACGAACACGGCTTCGTCGAGGTCGAGACGCCGGTCCTGCAGCCGCTCTACGGCGGCGCCCTGGCGCGTCCGTTCACGACCCACCACAACGCGCTCGACCGCGACTTCTACCTGCGGATCGCCACCGAGCTCTACCTCAAGCGCCTCGTCGTCGGCGGCATCGACCGCGTCTACGAGCTCGGCAAGGACTTCCGCAACGAGGGCGTCTCGCACAAGCACAACCCCGAGTTCACGATGCTCGAGTGGTACGAGGCCTACGCCGACTACGAGAAGACCGCCCACGACCTCGAGCTGCTGGTCGCCGAGGTCGCGGAGCGGGTGCTTGGCACCACCAAGGTGATGCGCGGCGAGGTCGAGATCGACTTCGCGCCCCCCTGGCGCCGGATCACCCTGCGCGAGGCGATCCGCGAGCGCTCCGGCATCGACGTCGCCGAGCACCCGACCCGGGAGGCGCTGGCGGCGGCGATGGGGACCGAGCCCGACCCGAAGGAGGGCTGGGGCAAGCTGGTCGACGGGCTGCTGGCGCGCGACGTCGAGCCGGGGCTGATCCAGCCCACCTTCGTGCTCGACTACCCGGTCGAGCTTTCGCCCTTCGCCAAGGCGCACCGCTCCGAGGAGGGGGTGGTCGAGCGCTGGGAGGCCTTCGTCGGCGGGGTCGAGATAGCCAACTCCTTCAGCGAGCTCAACGACCCTGACGAGCAGCGACGGCGCTTCGAGCAGCAGGCGGTCGAGCAGGACCGCGGCGACGAAGAGGCCCAGCCCTACGACGAGGCCTTCGTCGAGGCGTTGGAGCAGGGAATGCCGCCGACCGGGGGGGTCGGGCTCGGCATCGACCGCCTGGTGATGATGCTGACCGGGGCGAGCAGCCTGCGAGAAGTCCTGCTATTTCCGGCGATGCGTACCTAAAGCCGCTGAATTTCCGCTCTCTCCGGGCGCTTGGGACCAGAAGCCGGACTGGCCGTCCCGGTATCGTTGGGAAGCACATGGACGCCTTCCGGTCTCGATTGGGCGTCTGCGTCTACCGGTACTAA
Organism: Solirubrobacterales bacterium; assembly: GCA_036280745.1. Lineage (GTDB taxonomy): Bacteria > Actinomycetota > Thermoleophilia > Solirubrobacterales > 70-9 > VAYN01. Next base: position 13,906 of record DASUQC010000006.1, on the reverse strand, counting down.
CCCGGGTTCACCGGGTTCGACCAGGAAGAGGATCTTTTGTTCGAGCGATTCACGGAGCGAGCTCGCCAGGTTGTCGTCCTAGCCCAGGAGGAGGCGCGCACGCTCAAGCACAACTACATCGGCACCGAGCACATCCTGCTCGGGCTGCTGCGCGAGGAGGAGGGCCTGGCGGCCCGGGTCCTCGAGTCGCTCGACATCACGGTCGAACGCGTCCGCTCGCAGGTGGTCCGCATCGTCGGTTCCGGCGAGGAGGTCACCTCCGGCCAGATCCCGTTCACCCCGCGGGCCAAGAAGGTGCTCGAGCTGGCCCTGCGCGAGGCGCTCTCGCTCGGCCACAACTACATCGGCACCGAGCACATCCTGCTCGGCCTGGTGCGTGAGAACGAGGGCGTGGCCGCCCGCATCCTGCTCGACTTCGACGCCGACTCCGACAAGATCCGCAACGAGGTGATCCGGATGCTCTCCGGCCCGGGCGGACGCCGCCAGGGCAGCGGTGGCGGTGGTGCCTCCGGCGAGGGCAAAAAGTCTTCGAAACTGCTCGACCAGTTCGGCCGCAACCTCACCCGCCTCGCCGAGGAGGGCAAGCTCGACCCGGTGATCGGTCGCGAGACCGAGATCGAGCGGATCATGCAGATCCTCTCCCGCCGCACCAAGAACAACCCGGTGCTGCTGGGCGAGCCCGGGGTCGGCAAGACCGCCGTGGTCGAGGGCCTGGCCGCCCGCATCAACAAAGGCGAGGTCCCCGAGCTGCTGAAGAACAAGCAGATCTACACGCTCGACCTGGCTGCCCTGGTCGCCGGCTCCAAGTACCGCGGTGAGTTCGAGGAGCGGCTGAAGAAGGTGATGAAAGAGATCACCCAACGCGGCGACATCATCCTCTTCATCGACGAGCTCCACAACCTGGTCGGCGCCGGCGCCGCCGAGGGGGCGATCGACGCCGCCTCGATCCTGAAGCCGGCCCTGGCCCGTGGCGAGCTGCAGACGATCGGCGCCACCACGCTCGACGAGTACCGCAAGTACCTCGAGCGCGACTCGGCGCTGGAGCGCCGCTTCGCCCAGATCCGGGTCGACCAGCCCTCGCCCGAGGACACGGTGAAGATCCTCGAGGGGCTGCGCGAGCGCTACGAACAGCACCACCGGGTGACGATCCGCGACGACGCGCTCGAAGCGGCCGCGGAGCTCGCCGACCGCTACATCTCCGACCGCTTCCTGCCCGACAAGGCGATCGACCTGATCGACGAGGCCGGCTCGCGGATGCGCATCAAGTCGATGAGCTCGCCGCCGGTCTACCGCGAGCTCGAGGAGGAAATCGAGACGACGCGGCGCGAGAAGGAGGCGGCGATCGAGGCCCAGGAGTTCGAAAAGGCCGCCAACCTGCGCGACACCGAGCGCCAGCTGACGACCAAAAAGCGCCAGCTCGAAGACGAGTGGGCGGAGGGCGAGAACGGCGAGCGGCCCGAGGTCGGCGAGGAAGAGATCGCCGACATCGTCTCGATGTGGACCGGGATACCGGTCTTCAAGCTGACCGAGGCCGAGACCAAGAAACTGATCCGCATGGAGGAGGAACTCCACAAGCGCGTGATCGGCCAGGAGGTCGCGATCACCGCCGTCTCGAAAGCGATCCGCCGCTCGCGCGCCGGGATCAAGGACCCGAAGCGCCCGGCCGGCTCCTTCATCTTCCTCGGCCCCTCCGGGGTCGGCAAGACCGAGCTCGCCCGCACCCTCGCCGAGTTCCTCTTCGGCGACGAGGAGGCGATGGTCCGGATCGACATGTCCGAGTACATGGAGAAGCACGCGGTCAGCCGCCTGGTCGGCTCGCCCCCGGGCTACATCGGCTACGACGAGGGCGGCCAGCTGACCGAGGCCGTGCGCCGCAAGCCGTACTCGGTGCTGCTGCTCGACGAGATCGAGAAGGCGCACCCGGACGTCTTCAACATCCTCCTCCAGATCCTCGAGGACGGGCGCCTCACCGACGCCCAGGGGCGCACGGTCGACTTCCGCAACGCGATCGTGATCATGACCTCGAACATCGGCGCCGGCGAGATCTCGAAGAACACCTCGATCGGGTTCACCGTCTCCGACGAGACCGGCATGTCCTATGACGACATGAAGAACCGGATCATGAGCGACCTGAAAAAAGTCTTCCGGCCCGAGTTCCTCAACCGGATCGACGAGGTGATCGTCTTCCACAAGCTCGCCAAGGAAGAGGTCAAGGAGATCATCGACCTGATGATCAACCGGGTCCGCGTCCAGGTCGCCGAGCACGAACTGCAGCTGGAGCTGACCGACGAGGCGAAGGATCTCCTGGTCGAGAAAGGCTGGGACCCCTCGATGGGCGCCCGCCCGCTGCGTCGCGCGATCCAGCGCTACATCGAGGATCCGCTGGCCGACGAAGTCCTGCGACAAGGCGAGATGACGCCCGGCTCGACGGTGATGGTCGCCCGCGACGCCTCCGGGGACGAGGACGACAAACCGCTCAGCCTCGAGATCATCGCCCCCAGGAAGCCGAAGCAGAAAGCCCCGCAGGAGCCGGAGCCCGAGAAGGTCGGGGTCGGCGCCAAGCGCGGCGATGGCGAGGGCGACGCGGGCGACGGCGACGAGCCGCCGGTCGCCGACCCCGAGTCCTGAGCGCAGCGGTCCCGTGCGCGAGCCCGGCCGCAGCGCGATCGGCACCTGGAGCGGCGGCCGCTTCCTGCACTTCGGCGAGGCGATCGAGGAGGAGCGGCTGGAAGCGCTGCTGCGGCCCGGCAAGGGCGTCGACACCCTGCTCAGCGCCGACGCCTACGGGCAGGGCGAGGCGGACCGGGTGCTGGGGCGCGCGCTCGCGGGCGTGCCGCGCGAGAGCTACTGCCTGGTAGGCGCCGTCGGCCACGACTTCTACGAGGGCGAGCGCAACGGCCCGAAGGGGTTCCCGCGTTTCACCGACCCGGCCCTGCGCGGTGCCGACGGGTACGCGAGCTACCTGCGGATGGCGACCGAGGCGAGCCTGGAGCGGATCGGCGCCTCTTCCTTCGACCTGCTGCTGCTCCACAACCCGGACCGGACCGGCTACTCGAGCGAGGTCGTCTGGGACGGGATGGCGGCGCTGCGCGAGGCGGGGCTGACGGCGCGGATCGGCGTCGCGCCGGGGCCCGCCAACGGCTTCACGCTCGACCTGATCGACTGCCTCGAGCGCTTCGGCGACCGCATCGACTGGGCGATGGTGATCCTCAACCCGCTCGAGCCCTGGCCCGGCGAGCTCTGCCTCGACGCCGCCGCTCGCCACGACGTCAAGGTGCTGACCCGGGTCGTCGACTACGGCGGGCTCTTCTGGGGCGACCTGCGCGCCGACACCGAGCTGGCCGAGCGCGACCACCGCAAGTTCCGCCCCGCCGGTTGGATCGAGAGCGGCCTCGCCAAGCTCGACCGGCTGATGCCGATCGCCGAACGCGCGAAGCTGACGCCGATGCACCTGGCCTGCCAGTGGAACCTCGCCCACCCCGCGGTCGAGTCCGTCGCACCGACCCTGATCCAGGAGATCGGCCCCGACGCCTGCCCGATCGAGGCGAAGCGGGTCGAGCTGGCGAACCTCCCCGAGCAGCGCCTCAGCGCCGAGTACGTCACCGAGATCCGCGCGATCGGCGACAACACCGGCAGCATGGCGCTGAAGGGCGCCAACCCCGACTTCGAAGGCGAAGAGCAGGCCGACCGCTGGCCCCTCACTCCCGAGCTGGCGGCGGTGGGCGACCGCTGGAGCATCGACCTCACCGCCGCGCGCTGAGGGATCGGGGCATCCTCGGAGGAGCCTCCAGATCTGCGACGGAGAGGATGCCCCGATCCCTCCCCCGCAGCAGATAACTTCGCGCAGATGACGCGCAAGTGGTGGACGCTAGCCGGCGCCTGCGCCGGCCTCTTCCTGCTGATGCTGGACTCGACCGTGGTCGCCCTGGCGCTGCCGGAGATCCGCGGCGACGTCGGCGCCTCCAGCGAGGGCCTGCAGTGGGTGATGAACGGCTACCTGCTGACGATCGCGGTGCTGGTGGTCACCGCCGGCCGGCTCGGCGACATGTTCGGGCGCAAGCGGGTCTTCCTGCTCGGCACGGTCGTCTTCGCGATCGGCTCGGTCGTCTCCGGCGCGGCCCAGGGCCAGGACATGCTGATTCTCGGCAGGATCCTGCAGGGGGCAGGTGCGGCGCCGATGCTCTCGCTCTCGCTGGCCCTGGTCTGCAACGCCTTCCCCGCCGCCGAGCAGCCGCGGGCGCTCGGGATCTGGGCGGCGGTCTCGGCGGTCGCGCTGGCGATCGGGCCGCTCGCCGGCGGCCTCCTGATCGAACTCGACTGGCGGGTGATCTTCTGGATGAACCTGCCGGTGGCGGCGATCGGGATCGCGATCACCGCCTACGCGGCCCCGGAGTCGACCGACCCGGGGTCCGGCACCCGGGTCGACTGGACCGGCCTGGCGACGCTCAGCGCCGGCGTCACCGCCGTCGTCCTCGCCCTGGTGCAGGCGCAGGCCTGGAGCGACGGGCGGGTCGCCGCCCTCGCCCTGGCCGGGTTCGCCGCTCTCTTTGCCTTCTGGCGGATCGAGCACCGGGTCGGCGACCCGATCGTCGACTTCGCCCTCTTCCGCAACGGCCCCTACTTCGGCGCCAGCGCCGCCGCCTTCTGCCTGGTCGGCGCCTACTGGGCGCTGATGTTCTTCCAGCCCCAGTACCTGCAGGACGTGCGCGACCACTCGCCGATCGCGAGCGGGCTGCTGATCCTGCCGATCACCGCGCCGATGGTCCTGATCTCGCCCTTCTCGGGCCGCTTGATCGCCCGCTACGGGGCCCGCGACCTGATGACCGCCGGCATGGCCTGCGGCCTCGCCGGCCTGCTCCCGCTCACCGCGCTCGGCCCCGACACCTCCTTCGCCTTCGTCCTCGTCGCCTACCTGCTGTTCGGGATCGCGCTCGGCCTCGTCTACGCGCCGATGTCGACGGCGGCGATGGCGGCGATGCCGGGGGAGAAGGTCGGGATCGCCTCCGGGGTGCTGGCGATGGACCGGGTCCTGGCCGGCGCCGTCGCCCTCGCCGCCACCGGCGCGGTCTTCCACGCGCTGCTCGGCGACGGCGACTCCTTCGCCGCGGCGATCGCCGGCTCGACCTGGGTCCCCGCCGCTCTCTGCGCCGCCGGCGTCGCCCTCACCTGGGCCTTCGTTCGCGACCCGGACCCGCCCGGACCGGACCCTGCGGTGGCGGGGGAGCCCCCGGTGGCCGAGATGCGCCATCATCGGCACCACCGTCGTTTCCACCTCTGAAGCCAAATCCGATACACCGGATTTCTTGAGTGATAGATCCGGTTGACAAATCGAATCCCGAGCAGTCAACTCGGGTACTACCAGACCGCATTCCAGAGCCGTTTTTGCCATCCTAGAGGGGATGCCACCGTTGTCTGGGGATGAGCTTCACGAGCTATCGGAACGTCAGGATCCTCGGCTACTGAGGGCACTCGATGTCGTCGCCCCCGGCGGTGCGCTGCGCGAGGGAATCGACAACATCGTCCACTCGCGGACCGGCGGCCTGATCGTCGTCGGCGACCTCGACGACATCTCCCACCTGCTCTCCGGCGGGATCAAGCTCGACGTCGACTACACGCCGGCGATGCTCTACCAGGTGGCGAAGATGGACGGGGCGATCGTGCTCAACAAGGAGGCGACGACGATCGCCTGGGCCAACGTGCAGCTGATGCCCGACCCGACGATCCTCTCCTCGGAGACCGGCACGCGGCACCGCACCGCCGAGCGCGTCTCCAAACAGACCGACGCCCTCGTGGTGGCGATCTCGCAGCGCCGCGACGTCGTCTCGCTCTACGTCGAGGGGACCAAGTACATCCTTCAGGACATCCCCGCGGTGCTGGCCAAGGCCAACCAGGGCCTGGCCACGCTGGAGAAGTACCGCGAGCGCCTCGACCAGGTCTCGGCCCGCCTCACCGTGCTCGAGTTCGAGGGCCGCACGGTCCTCCACGACGCCCTCTCGGTGCTGCAGCGGGCCGAGCTGGTGACCCGGATGGCGGTCGAGGTCGAGCGCTACATCGTCGAGCTCGGGACCGAGGGCCGGCTGATCGAGATGCAGCTGGAGGAGACGATGGTCGGGGTCGCCTCCGACAAGACGGCCTTGATCCGCGACTACAGCATGGAAGACACCGAGCAGAGCCTGGCGGCGACGCTGCAGGCGCTCAGCCGCATGCCCCACCAGGACGTGCTCGACTTCGGTCGCCTCGCCGAGCTGCTCGGCTACGACCGCAAGCTCAACACCGTCGACTTCACCGTTGCCGCGCGCGGCTACCGCGCGCTGGGGCGGGTCCCGCGCATCCCCAAGCTTGTCGTCCAGAAGATCGTCCACGAGCTGGGCGGGTTGGAGGAGGTCCTCGCGGCCTCCGAAGCCGACCTCGCCGCCATCGACGGAGTCGGCGCCCCCCGCGCCAAAGACATCCGCGAAGGCCTGCGGCGGCTCCGCGACGTCGACCTGGTCGATCGGTACTTGCAGAGCTGACGGCGATGGATGCCGTCCAGAACAGAAAGGAGCACCCGATTCCCGAGCTAGAAGAGGCGATTGAGGAGGTCTTCGAGGACGTCGAGTACGTCTGCGACTTCGAGGAGGGCGACAAGGTCGTCTACCCGCATCACGGGGCCGGCCTGGTGCTGACCAAAGAGACCAGAGAGCTGATGGGCGAGGAACGTGAATACCTCACGATCAAGATCCTCCACAACGAGCTCACGGTGATGGTCCCCTGCGAAAACGCAGGCAAAGCGGGCCTGCGCCGCGTCATCGACGAGGAGGAAATCAAAAAGGTCACAGCCGTCCTCACCGACGACGTCTCCGAGATGCCGAAGAACTGGAACCGGCGTTTCAAGTACAACCGCGAGAAGATCAAGACCGGCGACGTCTTCGAGCTGGCCGAGGTGGTGCGCAACTTGGCGCTCCGCGAGATGGAGAAGGGTCTCTCCACCGGCGAGAAGCAGATGTACACGCGGGCGAAGAAGATTCTCGCGTCCGAGTTCATGTACGCGCTCGACAAGGACGAGGAGGGCGCGGAGGAATACCTGGACGGCCTGCTGGAGGACCGCTTCGCCGCCACGGCGTAACGCTGCAGCAGTGACCGCGGTCATCGCCGCCGCCGGCTCCGGAGAGCGTCTCGGAGCCGGCGGCCCGAAGGCCTTCGTGCCTTTGGCGGGAAGGCCGATGATCGAGTGGTCCCTCGACGCCTTCGGGGCGAGCGAAGCGGTTGGCGCGAGCGTCATCGCGGTGCCGCCGGGCGCCGATCTTGACTTCGGTGGCGATGTCCGCGTGGTCGAGGGTGGCTCGACCCGCGCCCACTCGGTCGCCAACGCTCTCGCGGCCGTGGAGACCGAGCTGGTGGCTATCCACGACGCGGCGAGGCCACTCGTCACTGGCGAGCTGGTCGACGACCTCGTCGCCGCGCTCGACTCCGAGGCGGGGGCGGCCGGCGTCATCGCCGCGACCCCCGTCACCGACACCGTCAAGGAGTCGAACCGCGCTTTTGGGTCGCAGTACGACCAAAAAGCTCAGTTCGAGGTCGAGCGGACGGTGGACCGCTCGCGGCTATGGGCGGCGCAGACGCCGCAGGTGTTCCGCACCGAGGCCTTGCGCGCGGCGCTCGAGGTCGATGCGTCAACGCATGACGCTGCGACCGATGAGGCGATGCTGGTCGAGGCGGCGGGGGGGAGGGTGCTGATCCATCCGACCTCGGCGGAGAACTTCAAGGTGACGACCCCGCTCGACCTGAGACTGGCCGAGTTGCTGCTGGCCGAGCGCTCAGTCCCGCAGTAGCGCCCAGGGCCGGCGGGTCAGCGACGCCGGCGCTCCGGCAGCCCCGCCGCGTCCCTGGCCGCGTCCCCGAAGTGGCGGATGCGCCGCCGCCGGTACATGCGGCGCTCGATGAACAAAGTCGCCACGCCGGCGAGACAGATCCCGGTCAGGTTGAGGGCGAGCTGGGCCATCGAGGCGCGCCAGTCCGACCAGTTCGCCATCGCGGCGGCGATGCCGATGTTGGCCGCCGCCGGGATCGTCGTCACCGAGATCAACACCCCGACCAGCGCCCCCGACTTCGCCGAGGTGAGCGAGAGGACGCCGACGACGCCGGCGATCACGGCGACGAGGAAGGAGAAGGCTTCGGGCTCGAGGACGAATTTCGTCAGCGAGTTCTGGCTGTTGCTGAAGTCCGCATCGAGGAGGCCGGTGGCGCGGGCGATCAGGGTGAAGAGGAAGGCGGCGGTGATCCCGACCGGGAACCCGACGGCGAGCGCCAGCAGCGAGCGCCGGGCGACGTCGAGACGACGGTCGACGAGCGCGACGCAGAGGCCGGCGAGCGGGCCGAACTCGGGCCCGACGACCATCGCGCCGACGATCAGAATCGGCGAGCCGAGATAGAGCGCGATCGAGGCGAGCAGGCAGGAGAGGACCATGAAGGCGAGGAAGGTGCCGCCGAGCTCGGTGGTCTCCGAGGTGCGCGCTTCGACCTCCTCCCAGACGACGGCGTCGGAGGGAGCGCCGCGCGCCGCCCGCTCGGCCCGGTCCGCCGCCTCCGAGATCTGCGAGTCGATCTGCTCGAGCGCGATCGACCCCTCGCGATGCACGCCGAGCTCCTTCAGGTCGGCGATCAGCACGCTCGCTTCCTCGCGGGCGATGTCGCAGAGGATCACGTCTCCGACCGGCTTGCGGGCGGTGCCCGGGAGCACGACGACGTTGCACACGGTCGGGGAGGCGCGGAGCAGCTCCGCGACCTTCCCGGAGAGGTGGCTGGGGACGATGATCCGCAGGTGGACGATGGCGGTCAGCGTAGCCGCGGCCCGCGCCGGCGGTCATCTAGGCTCGTCGGGATGCTGACCGATTACCACCTGCACCTGCGCCCTGACGAGGACGGCACCACGGCCGAGCGCTACTTCACCGCCGCGAACGTCGACCGCTACCTGGCGGCCGCGGACGCGGCCGGGGTCGAGGAGCTGGGCGTCTCCGAGCACGTCTACCGCTTCCGCCAGGCGCTCGACGTCTGGCGCCACCCGCTCTGGGAGGAGAACGCCCAAGACGACCTCGACGCCTACTGCGAGTTCGTCCGCGGCACGCCGCTGCGGCTCGGGATCGAGTGCGACTTCGTCCCCGGAGCGGAAGAGCGGACGGCGGAGCTGCTGGAGTCGCGCGACTTCGACTACGTGGTCGGCTCGGTCCACTTCGTCGGCGAGCAGGCGGTCGACCATCCGGGCTGGGACGTCTGGGAGGGCGGCGACGACCCCGACGAGGTCTGGCGCCGCTACTTCGAGGCGCTGGCCGAGTGCGCCGGGGCGGGCCTCTTCGACATCCTCGCCCACCCGGACCTGGTCAAGGTCTGGGGACGCGATCGGCCGCTGCCGCAGGGCGACCTGCGGCGCTTCTACGAGCCGGCGGTGGAGGCGATCGCGGCGAGCGGGATCGCGGTCGAGGTCTCGACCGCGGGGCTGCGCAAGCCGGTCGGCGAGCTCTACCCGGCCCGCGGCTTCGCCGAGCTCTGCGTCGAGGCGGGCGCCTCCTTCGCCCTCTCCTCCGACGCCCACCTGCCCGAGCACGTCGGCTTCGCCTACGAGCGCGCCGTCGAGTTCCTCGACGGCCTCGGGGTGGGGGAGATCTGCGTCTTCGAGCGGCGGGAGCGGCACCTCGTCCCGCTCGGAAGCCGGGTCGGCTGAGGAATGGTCGGTGTCGGCTACGACAGCCACCGCTTCGCCGAGGGGCGTCCCCTGGTCCTCGGCGGGGTGGAGATCGACCACCCGCTCGGCCTCGCCGGCCACTCCGACGCCGACGTCCTCACCCACGCGGTGATCGACGCGATCCTCGGCGCCGCCGGGGGTGGCGACATCGGCACGATGTTCCCCGACGACGACGAGCGCTGGGCCGGGGCCGATTCGATCGACCTGCTCCGCACGGTGGTCGGCACCGTCGCCGGGCCGATCGTCAACGTCGACGCCACCGTGATCTGCGAGCAGCCGCGGCTCGGCCCCTACCGGGCGGAGATGGAGCGGACTATCGCCGAGGCGACCTCGGCCCGGGTCAGCGTCAAGGCGACCAGCAACGAGGGCATGGGCTGGATCGGGCGCGGCGAGGGGATCGCCTGCATCGCCGTCGCTTCGGTGCAGAGCGAATAGTCTTCGCGGGGCGATGGGCATTCTCAGCGACAGCGCGGCGAAGCTGCGGACCGCGGCAGCCGACAAAGCATTCGAGCTGAAGGTGCTGCACGAGGCCGGCGTGGTCGAGCCGCTGCGTCCCGACAAGGCCGTGAAGATCGGCGCCACCTTCCTGCGCTGGGGCGCCTCGCCGGCGACCGGCGTCGCCACGGCGGCGATCCACCACCCGCACGAGATCGCGATCGTCGACGAACGCGGCTCGCTCAGCTTCGAGCGCCTGCACCGGCGCACCAACGCCCTCGCCAGCTCCTTCGCGGAGATGGGGATCGGGTACGGGGACGGGGTGGGGATCATGTGCCGCAACCACCGCGGCTTCATCGAGGCGACCCTGGCGGCGGCCAAGCTCGGGGCCAGCGCGCTCTACCTGAACACGATGTTCGCCGGGCCGCAGCTGGTCGAGGTCACCCACCGCGAGGGCCCGAAGGCGCTCGTCTACGACTCCGAGTTCGCCGGCCTGCTCGAGGGCGTCGACGACTCGGTCGCCCGGGTGGTCGCCTGGGTCGACGAGGGCGAGGAGCCGGCGGAGCCGACCCTGGAGCAGCTGATCGCCGCCGGGTCGGAGGCCAACCACCGCCCGCCCCCGGACAAGCCGCGCTTCGTCATCCTCACCTCCGGCACGACCGGGACGCCGAAGGGCGCGCAGCGCTCCAGCCCCGACGGCCTGCTGGCGCTGGCGGCGCTGATCGACAGGATCCCCTTCCGCAGCCGCGAGACGATGATGATCGCCGCGCCGCTCTTCCATTCCTGGGGCTTCTTCCACTTCGTGATGAGCCTGCCGACCGCCTCGACGATGGTGCTGCGCCGCCGCTTCGACCCCGAGGGGACGCTGCAGGCCGTGCAGGAAAGCCGCGCCCAGGTCCTCGCCGTGGTGCCGGTGATGATCCAGCGCATCCTCGCCCTGCCGGAGGAGACGCTCGACCGCTACGACCTCTCTTCGCTGCGGATCACCTCGCTCTCGGGCTCCGCCCTCCCCGGCGAGCTGGCGATCGCCTGGATGGACCGCTTCGGCGACACCGCCTACAACCTCTACGGCTCGACCGAGGTCGCCTACGCGACCGTCGCCACCCCCGAGGACCTGCGCGCGGCCCCCGGCACCGCCGGCAAGCCGCCGCGCGGGACCACGGTGCGGATCGTCGACGAGGCCGGCCAGGAGGTGCCAAACGGCGAGGTGGGGCGGATCTTCGTCGGCAACGAGATGTCGTTCGAGGGCTACACCGGCGGCGGCAACAAGGAGTCGATCGACGGCCTGCTCTCCAGCGGCGACGTCGGCCACATCGACGACGCCGGCCACCTCTTCATCGACGGCCGCGACGACGAGATGATCGTCTCCGGCGGCGAGAACGTCTTCCCGCGCGAGGTCGAGGACCTGCTCGCCGACCACGAGGAGGTCGTCGAGGTCGCGGTGATCGGGGTCGAGGACGACGAGTTCGGCCAGCGGCTGAAGGCGTTCGTCGTCGTCAAGGCCGGCGGCGAGGTCGGCGAGGACGACCTGAAGGCGCACGTCAAGGCCAATCTGGCCGCCTACAAGACCCCGCGCGAGATCGAGTTCCTCGACGAGCTGCCCCGCAACGCCACCGGCAAGGTCCTCAAGAAGGACCTTCGCGAGCGCGAGACCCAGCGGTCCGCCTGAGCCCGGCAGCACGTTTCCATCCCAGGGATGGAAAACGTGTGGGAGCCTGATCGCACGGCAGCTCGCAAATTGCGCGCAATCGGGATTTGCAGCCGTCCGGTCGCCTCCGGTGCCCATAGTAGGTTGCCAGCAATGAGCGATCCGGCCAGGCAGCTGCGAGCCGTCGGCGAGGCGACCGAGACCATGCACGGCGTCGCCAGTCAGGCGCTGGAGTGGGTCCGGGTCAGCGAGGAGCGGGTGGCGCAGGCCGAGGCCCGCGCCGACCGGGTCGGCGACGCGCTCAAGCAGCGGGCGCTGGGCACCTTGAAGAAGGTCGCCGACGAGGCCCGCGAGCGGATCGCCGCGGAGCGCGAGGCGCGGCGCCGGGCCGAGGCCAGGGTCAGCGGGGCCGAGGCGGCGCGCGACCGGGCCGAGCGGGCCTTCGAGGAGCTGCAGCAGCGCTCCCGGGCGGAGAACGAAGCCGTGGCCGCCCGCGCCGAGGAGGCGCGCAACGAGGCCGAGCGCTCGGTCGCCGCGGCAGCGGAGAACCTCGAGACCGAGGTCGGGGCCCGCCTGGCGGAGGCGCGCAAGGAGATCGAGACCGAGGCCGACCGCCGCGTCGCCGCCGCCGAGCAGCGCGCCGCCGATGCGGAAGCCGCCGCCGCCGAGGCGCACGAGACGGCGGTGCGCCTGGAGACCGAGATCGAGCGCCGGGTGATGGAGGGCACCGTCGAGGTGCGCCGCGAAGCTGAGGAGAGCGTCCGCAGCCTGGTCGAGAAGGTCGAGCGCGAGGCGGAGGAGACGGCGCGCGCCCGGGCCGAGGAGCAGCTGCGGCTCGAGTCCGACCGGATCAGGATCCAGGCCGAGCGCCGCGAGGAGCGCGTGCGCGAGGCCTCGGAGGAGGAAATCAAGGCCAGCGCCAAGCGCGCCAAGCGCGAGGCCCAGGCGGCGGCCGAGGAGGGCGCCCCGACCTGGCTGCGCGGCGAGTCGGCCCCTTCGACGGCCGGCTACCGGACCTTCTAGGCCCTCCCGGGTCCGCTCAGGGGCAATCATCTAGTCTCGGCCTCGCGATGCGCGAGGTGCGAATCAGGGACACGCTCAGCGGGGAGCTGCGGGCGCTCGACCCCACCGGGGAGGTGGGCATCTACGCCTGCGGCCCGACCGTCTACAGCCGCATCCACATCGGCAACGCCCGGCCGTTCGTCGTCTTCTCCCTCTTCGCCCGCTTCCTGCGCTCCGAGGGCTACCGGGCGCGCCTGGTCGTCAACGTCACCGACGTCAACGACAAGATCTACGCCGCTGCCGAGGCGGCCGGCGAGCCGTCGGCCGGGTTCGCCGCGCGGATGACCCGCGCCTACACCGAGGACACCGACCGCCTCGGCCTCGGCCGGCCCGACGCCGAGCCGCTGGCGACGGAGACGATCGCCGGCATCGTCGCGCTGATCGGTGAGCTGGTCGAGGCCGGCCACGCCTACGAGTCCGGGGGTGACGTCTACTTCCGGGTCGCCGCCTTCGACGCCTACGGCAAGCTCTCCAACCGCCGCATCGAGGACATGGACCAGGGCGAGGAGGCGGGCTCGGCCTCGCTCAAGGAGGACCGGCTGGACTTCGCGCTCTGGAAGGCGCACAAGCCGGCGGAGGACACGAAGTGGGACTCGCCCTGGGGGCCGGGGCGGCCGGGCTGGCACATCGAGTGCTCGGCGATGGCCGAGGCTGAGCTGGGCGCCTCCTTCGCGATCCACGGCGGCGGCTCGGACCTCGTCTTCCCCCACCACGAGAACGAGATCGCCCAGTCCGAGGCGGCCGGGCGGCCCTTCGCCCACCTCTGGATGCACAACGGGATGATCGAGACCGACGCGGCGAAGATGTCCAAATCGGACGGGAACATCTTCCAGCTGTCGGAGGCCCTGGACCGGTACGGGCGCGAGGCGGTGGTCGCCTACCTGATCTCCGGGCACTACCGGCAGCCGCTGGCTTTCGGCGCCGAGCAGATGGACGAGGCGGTTGCTCGCGTCGGGCGGCTCAGGAACTTCTTCCGGGAGCACTCCGGCGCCGGCTCGGGCGTCGGGGGAGAGTCGGGTAAGGGGTCGGCGGAGCAACAGCGG
>DASUQC010000005.1:0-7802 GCA_036280745.1 Solirubrobacterales bacterium | reverse complement strand
CTCCTCCAACCCGCTCCCAGACATGGTGATCGCCTTCAAGGGACCGGCCCACCAGCCGATCGAGATCGAGCTCGCAGGCAGGGTCGACTCCGTCAACGGCGGCATCCGCAACAGCTTCGACCTCGTCCCCGACGCCCCCGTGACCAAGTTCACCCTCACGCTCAGAGGCGGCAAGAAGTCATTGCTGGTCAACTCCCGCAACCTCTGCAAAGGAAAGAAGCAGAAGGCGAGCGTGAAGATGGCGGCGCAGAACGGGCGCACCCGTGAGTTCCGGCCTGTTGTTCAGGCGAAGTGCTCGAAGTCGGGCAAAGCCAAAGCGCGCTAGCGCGCTTTGGCGCCCTCTTATCCCTGCGGGCGCTAGATCTCGCAAACCCTGAAGTTCTCTCAGCCCTGGGCTACTACTGAGGCGACCAGTCAATCGGTCGTCGGGTCCGGCGGCCGCAGCCCAGGAGGGCGGAGAGATGTTGAGGAAGATCACGGTCCTGGCGACGGCGCTTGGCGTCGTCGCGATGATGGCGGTGCCGGGAGGTGCTTCGGGTAACTGGAAGCACCATCAAACGCCGATTCAAGAAGACGTGCAATTTGGCCTTACAGGCAAAATCAGAACAGATGCGTCATATGTCGGCATTGAATGCCAGGTCACAACACGGGTGAAGCTCACAGCAGGCTCGACAACAGGGCATGTCGAAACCTTTTCACCGCACCCGACCAGCGACACAGCCAATTGTGTGGGGATGGGCGGATACGCCTTCTGTCAAATTCACAATATGGCCCCGCAAGCGGTGAACTGGACGCTGCACACAGCCCCTTGGCAAACAACACAAATTGGTGGCAGTGGGACGCAACATCAAACAGCGATCACCATCGAAACTCAATCGGTCACATTTCAAATGACAGGGGGGTTCTGTCCCGGAGGTCCCTTCACCGTTCACTACCTACCGTCGACGGTCGGGGCGACGTGTGTGCCCGAAAGCTGCCAGACACTGACGGGCTTCGCTATGAACGGTGTCGTCCCAGTCCAGCTCACAACAAAAGAAGGCGCTGGGCCAACCGATTCAGGTGAAAGTACATTCAGCGGCAGCGTCGAAATCGAGGGTGGCAGTAAAAACACATACTCGATCTGAGTCATTGACCGGGGCGCCAGCGGCGCCCCGGTTTCGGTCAGGCCGGGGCTTCGCCAGATCAAGTCCCGCGCCAGGTGTAGCGCCGGCTAGAGAAAATTCTTCCCCTCGCCCCGGTACGTAGGCACCACGTCGACGATCTGCTCGCCTTCGACCAGGTGCAGGGCGTCGAAGCACTCGCAGAGCTCGCCGGCCTTCGCGTGCCGCAGGTAGGCGCGGTCGCCGATTCCGAGCTCCGCGGCGGCGTCGCCGAGCAGCGGCGTCTGCACCTCGCCGGCCCCCTCCTCCGGGTCGAGGCGCAGCCCCTCCGGCAGCCACGGCGCCGGCAGCCGCGCCGCGTCGCCGCTGCCGGAGGCGAGGTAGCCGCCCCCCAGCGCGGTCGCGACCCTGGCGGTGGGCTTGCGGACGATCGGCAACGCGAAGCCGGCGGCGGGGGTGAGGGTGAAGCGGCTGTAGTGGTCGAAGAGGGCGGGCGCGTAGAAGCCCGAGCCGGCGGTCACCTCGGTCACCGCGTCCTCGGCCGAGGTCA
This sequence comes from Solirubrobacterales bacterium, assembly GCA_036280745.1. Lineage (GTDB taxonomy): Bacteria > Actinomycetota > Thermoleophilia > Solirubrobacterales > 70-9 > VAYN01. The sequence goes on along the minus strand of DASUQC010000005.1, from coordinate 6,152 downwards.
GCTCGAGGCTGCCGGTGCCGCCGCCGTTGACGATCTCCAGGTCGACGAACTCGCCCAGCGCGGCGACCACGGCGCCCCGGCGCTCGGCCAGCTCGGCGGCGGAGCGGCGCTGCATGAAGCGGATCGCCGCACCCCGCAGGCGCCGCCCCGGCGGGCGGTCCCCGACCCCGGCGATCTGCCCCTCGTAGGCCATCAGCGCGTCGAGTTCGATCTGCGGCCGCCGCTCGATCTCGCGCGCCAGCTCCACCGCCTGCTCGACCGTGTGCACCGGCGAGCGCTTCGGCCCGACCTTGACCCGCCCGCCCAGCGCCCACCAGCCGGCGTCGAGGTCGATGCAGACCCGGACCGGCGCCGCGTCGGCGCCCAGCACCGACTCGATCGCGTCGAGGTGCTCGATGCAGTCGACCATCACGATCGGCGCCCCGTCCGGATGCGCGGCCGAGCGCAGCGCCAGCTCGCCGAGGGCGTCGGCGTCGGCAGTCGGGTAGGCGACGAGCAGGTTCTCGAAGCCCTGCTCGGCCAGCCACAGGGTCTCGGGCAGCGTGTAGGTCATCAGCCCCTCGAAGCGCTCGTCCCGCCGCAGGATCGCCTCCAGCAGCGCCCGGCAGCGCACCGACTTGCTGGCGACCCGGACCGGCTTGCCGCCGGCCCGCTCCAGCATCGCCGCCGCGTTGGCCCACAGCGCGTCGAGGTCGACGAAGGCGAAGGGCGCCTCGACCTCGGCGAAGATCCGCTCGTAGCGCTCGTGGGACTGGCGGGGAGGGGCGGACACCCGCGTCAGCCTATCCCCGCCGTGCCCGGTTACTACCTACAATCGACCGAACGCCCGGAGAGGTGGCCGAGTGGCTGAAGGCACTCGCCTGCTAAGCGAGTAGGGGGCGCAAGCTCTCTCGAGGGTTCGAATCCCTCCCTCTCCGCTGCCGCCGGGGGCGGGTCAGGCGTCGGACTCGCTCTGCGGGAAGAGCATGATCGCGACGCTGGCCGGAAAGCTCGGCCCGCCCGTCTTCTCGATCCGCTCGGCGCTTCGCGTGCCCACGGCCATCACCTCCTCCAGGGCGCGGGCGAGGACGTTCCGCACTTCCTCCCACCCTTCCTCGTCGAGCTTGAGCGGGACCCGGCTGAGGTGCCGGTCGGGCCGCTCTTCGAGCTTTCCGCTGGCCAGCGAGTCCGCTAGGTCATCGGAGATGAGTCGCAGGATCGCCGCCGTGAACGGGTTGCGGGCCTTCGGGGCGACCTCTTCCCATGCCTCGTCGCTGACCACGAAGCTGCGGGCGGCCTGGTAGATGCTCTCCTTGGCCCCGCTCTTGTTGACGGTTTCGAGGAGTTCGATGCACCCGGTTTCCTTCAGCACCTTCATGTGATGGGAGACGAGATTGAGGCTTGTGTGCTCGAGCCGGCGCTCGATGCGGGCCGGGCTGCTGGGTTCGATCATGAGGATGCTGAGGATTTCCAGCCGCAGCGGGTGCTCGAACGCCTTGATCAGGCGCGGATCGACTAGGTCCGGTCCTCGTTTCTTGGCCAAGGAGTCCTCCCAGGGTCTGCCTTTAGCTACCAAACGCACAATAGTTGCCCGACCCGGTCAACAGCTTTGGGGTAGCCAAAGAGCCCTCCAGTCGCCAGCATGCGAGGCGGTCTCCCCCGGCCAGGCTTGCCTCGTGGGAGGAGGTGTCGGTACCGCACCACCGCACCTGGGGCGAGGACCCACCCGCCCGGGGCACTCGTCGCGCAGGGGGCGGCGAGTGCCCTACGGGTCCCCCTTCTCCGGCGCTACCCGTGCCGGGAGCGGACCACGACCCGCGCGCCCCGCGCCGGGATCATCGTCACGTTGCGGTGCAGGGCGCGCTCGGGCGCCGGGTTCTCGGCTTCGAGGTCGAGGCGCCGGGCCATCGCCTCCAGCACGACGCGCTGCTCGGCCATCGCCAGGGCGGCGCCGAGGCAGCGGCGGATGCCGCCGCCGAAGGGGATCCACGCGTAGGTGCCGGGCTTGCGGCCGAGCCAGCGCTCGGGCAGGAAGTCGAAGGGGCGCGGGTAGAGGTCCTCGCGGTGGTGGACGAGGAGGATGCTCATCGCCACCGGCGTCTCGGGCGGGACGCCGTACTCGCCGAGCTGCCAGGGCACCTGGACGCGGCGGCCGATCATCGGGATCACCGGCCGCGAGCGCATCGCCTCGACGATCGTCGCCTCGATCCATTCCTCGGCGTCATCGCCGGAGCGGACCGCGGCGAGCAGCGCCTCCTGTGCGGTCGGGGTGCGGACCAGGCGCTCCCAGGCCCAGGCCAGCGAGTTGGCCGTGGTCTCGTGCCCGGCCAGCACCAGGACCAGGAGCTCGTCGCGCAGTTCTTTGTCGTTCAGCGCCTCGCCGTCCTCGGTCCGCGCCTGCAGCAGCAGCGAGAGGATGTCGCGGCGCTCGTCGAGGTCGGTGGCCCGGCGGCGGGCCTTGATCACGCCGTAGACCTGGCGGTCGAGCAGGTTGAGGCCGACCTTCATCGGGCCGATCGCCTCTTCGCGGCCGATGTGGAGGAGCTCGCCGATCTGGGCCGCCGGCCGGGTCGAGGCGTTGACCAGGCGCCGGATCATCTGCCGCAGCCCGTGCTCGGGGGTGCCGCGCTGCGGCTTGCCCTCGATCCCGAAGATGCCGGCCATGATCACGTCGAGCGTGATCGCCTGCATGCGCGGGGCGAGCGCGAACGGCTCGCCGACCGGCCAGCGGTCGATCTCGCGTTCCGTCGCCGCGGCGATCATCTGCGTGTAGGCCTCGATCGCCTCGCCGTGGAAGGGCGGCAGCAGCAGCTTGCGCTGGCGCATGTGGCGCGGGCCGACCGCGGTCAGGACCGAGTCCGGGCCGACGATCGGCCGCAGCGGCGACTCGCCGGTCAGCGAGGGAGCCTGCTCGGGGGAGGCGGTGAACAGCGAGCGGACGTGGTCGGGATGGCTGGTGACCGTGACCGGGTCCTCGGTGGCGCCGTGCATGCGGAAGACTTCGCCCTGCTCGCGGCGGGCGCGGAAGACGAGCTCGATCTGGCGCTGGTTGAAGCGCAGCGACTGGACCAGACGGGGCAGCCGGATCGCGGGCGGGGAGGAGAGGCCGGCGAGCTCGGCCGCCTCGATCGGGCCGGCGGGAGAGGGAGCCGCCTCCCCGACCAGGTCGGCGAAGACGGGACCGGGATCGGCAACTGTGGCCATCGCCACAGATGTTACACCGATCGGTGTCAAGTTCCGCGACGTCGGTCACGTAGTCGACTTGCTCTCGGTATGCGAGAGGAAGTCGTCCCACCGGGTCGGTGCGTGGCGGGCACGCGCTCTAGAGTCAGGCGATGCAGGCGAAACCATCACTGGCGGGCGATCACGTGGGACGGCGGACGAAGATCATCGCCACGGTCGGCCCAGCCAGCTGGGACCAGCCGGTGCTCGAGCAGCTGGTCGAGGCCGGCACCGACGTCTTCCGCCTCAACTTCTCTCACGCCCCGCCGGAGCGGCAGGCTAGGACGATCGAGACGATCCGCGCCGCCGCCGAGCAGGTCGGCCGCGAGGTCGCGGTGCTCGGTGACCTGCCGGGGCCGAAGCTGCGGATCGGCTCGCTGCGCGACGACTTCGCCGAGCTGGAGACGGGGATGCACGTGACCCTGACCCCGCGCGCGGTCGAGGGTGACCGCGAGACGATCCCGGTCTCCTGGCCGGGGATCACGGAGCTGCGCGAGGGCCAGCACGTCTACCTCGCCGACGGGGCGATCCGGCTGCGGGTCGTCGACCCCGACCGGGGCGAGGTCGAGTCCGAGGTCGAGGTGGGGGGGACGCTGACCTCGCACAAGGGGATGAACATCCCCGGCGGCACGCCGCTGCCGGCGACCACCGACGTCGACCTCGGCTGGGTCGAGTTCGCGGTCGAGCACGGCGTCGACCTGCTCGCCGTCTCCTTCGTCTCCACCGCCGACGACCTCAGCCCCGTCGCCGCGCGCCTGCGCGAGCTCGGGGCCGACATCCCGCTGATCGCCAAGATCGAGAAGCAGGAGGCGGCGGCGAACGCCGAGGAGATCGTCCGCGTCGCCAACGGCGGGCTGATGGTCGCCCGCGGCGACCTCGGGATCGAACTGCCGCTGGAGCGGATGCCGGTCGAACAGAAGCGGCTGATCGCGATCGCCGGCCAGCGCTCGAAACCGTCGATCATCGCCACCCAGATGCTGGCCTCGATGGTCACCGAGCGGCGCCCGACCCGGGCCGAGGTGACCGACGTCGCCAACGCGATCTACGACGGCACCGACGCGATCATGCTCTCCGAGGAGACCGCGGTCGGCCAGCACCCGGTCGAGGCGGTACGGGTGATGGACCGGATCGCCCGCGCCACCGAGCCCGACCTGCGCTACGGCGAGTGGCTGTTCTCCCGCACCGACCAGGCGACCCAGGACGTCGCCGACTCGGTCGCGCAGGGGGCCGTCGGCGCCGTCTACCGGCTCGGGCTGAAGGCGCTCGTGGTGCCGACCAACAGCGGCCGCACCGCCCGCCTCGTCTCCGCCCACCGGCCCGACGTGCCGGTGCTGGCGGTCTCCCCGTACACGGCGACGGTGCGGCGCCTCAGCCTCCTGTTCGGCGTCACCGCTGTGCAGAGCGACTTCGGGACGGAGCTGCGCGGCCTGCTCGGCCACTGCGCGGGGCTCGCCGCCACCCACGGGATCGCCGAGCCCGGCGACCTGGTCGCGATCACCGCCGGCCTCGACGGGCAGGAACTGGGCACGAACCTGTTCGAGGTGCATAGGGTGCCGGAGGCATGAGCGTGGCGGCGAGACTCGAGCGCGAGGAGAGCGGGCTGGCCGTGCTGACCTTCGACAGCCCGCCACTCAACCTCTTCGACCAGCGGATGATCGACGACTTCCAGGCGGCGACCCGGGACCTGGCGGCGACGCCGCCGCGGGCGCTGCTGATCCGGGCCGAGGGCCGCGCCGTCTCCGGCGGCGTCGACGTCCACGTCTTCGAGGGGCTGACGCCGGAGCAGGGGAGCGAGCTCTGGGACGACCTGCTGGGGACGATCGACCAGCTCGAGGAGCTGGCGGCGCCGATCGTCTTCGCCGCTCACGCGCTGACCCTGACCGCGGCCTTCGAGATCGCGCTCGCCTGCGACCTGATCGTCGCCTCGCCCAAGGCGGGCTTCGGCCTGGTCGAGAAGGTCGTCGGGCTGACCCCGTCGATGGGCGGGACCCAGCGCCTCGCCGAGCGCGCCGGCAGCGGCCGCGCCCGCCACTTCGTGATGAGCGGGGGGATCTTCGGCGCCGAGGAGATGGAGCGCTGGGGCGTCGTCAACGCGATCTACCCGGAGGACGAGTTCGAGCAGCGCTCCCGTGCCTTCGCCGAGGAGCTGGCCGCCGGCCCGACCAAGGCCCACGCGATGACCAAGCACATCCTCAAGCGCTTCCGCGAGGGCGGGGTTCCGGCCGCCGACGAGGCGGTGCGGACCGAAGCGGGGGAGCTGTTCGCCACCGAGGACCTGCAGAACGCGGTCAAGACCTTCCTCGAGCACGGCGGCCCCGGCCACGCCACCTTCGAGGGGCGTTAGGGTCCGGGCGATGACCGACTTCGACGCGATCGCGGCGGGGATGAGCCAGGCGGTGCCCTTCGCCGGGTACCTCGACCTCGAGATCACCGAGATGGCGGAAGGCAGGGCGACGGTCGTCCTGCCCGAGCGCCAGGAGCTGACCAACCACGTCGGCTCCCAGCACGCCGGCGCCCTCTTCACCGCTGCCGAGAACGCCTCGGGCGCGGCCTTCGTCGGCGCTTTCCTCGAGCGCATGGCAGACGTGACGCCGCTCGCCCGCAGCGCCGATATCTCCTACGAAAAGATCGCCCGGGGCCCGATAGTCGCCAAGGCGACGCTCGGCATGCCCAAGGACGAGGCCCTCGCCACCCTCGATGCCGAGGGCAAGGTCGAGTTCCCCTGCGAGGTTCTCCTCACGGACGGCGACGGCACCCAGGTGGCCAGCGCCACGGTCCGCTGGCACGTCCGGCTCAACAAGCCGGCCGCCGCCTAGATGATTGATTCCACGCCGTCAGGCGTGGAAGGGAGCTTTTGCGAGGAGGCATAGGGCAGCAGGTCGAAGTCGGCGGTGTCTAATCGCACCTTCGACCCAAGGAGGGCCACGATGCTCGCCGACCTCGACCTGCTG
>DASUQC010000004.1:0-59251 GCA_036280745.1 Solirubrobacterales bacterium | reverse complement strand
GCGCGCAGCAGGTCGTCGTCCTCGTCGCCCATCTCGGCGCGCGTGCCCTCCTCGGAGACCACGTTGACGTCGAGCGCCAGCGACTGCATCTCCTTCAGGAGCACCTTGAAGGACTCGGGGATCGACGGCTCGGCGATGTTCTCGCCCTTGACGATCGCCTCGTAGGCCTTCACGCGCCCGACGGTGTCGTCGGACTTGATGGTCAGCATCTCCTGGAGCGTGTACGCCGCGCCGTAGGCCTCGAGCGCCCACACCTCCATCTCGCCGAAGCGCTGGCCGCCGAACTGCGCCTTGCCGCCCAGCGGCTGTTGGGTGACGAGCGAGTACGGGCCGGTCGAGCGGGCGTGGATCTTGTCGTCGACCAGGTGGAGCAGCTTCAGGATGTACATGTAGCCGACCGTCACCTGCTGGCCGAACGGCTCGCCGGAGCGCCCGTTGAACAGCGTGAGCTTGCCGGAGGCCTTCTCACCGGCCCGCCGGTTCTCGTCGACGTCCATGCGGATGGAGCCCTTGTGCTCCTTCTGCCACTGCACGAGCGCGTGGTCGACGTCCTCGAGCGTGGCGCCGTCGAACACCGGGGTGGCGACGTAGACGCGGTCGGAGTCGTGCTTGGAGCCCTTGAAGGCGTCCGAGCCGTCGTCGTACCAGCCCTGCGCGGCGGCCCACCCGAGGTGGGTCTCGAGGATCTGGCCGAGGTTCATGCGGCTCGGCACGCCGAGCGGGTTGAGGATCACGTCGACCGGGGTGCCGTCCTCCAGGAACGGCATGTCGGCCTCGGGGACGATCTTGGAGATGACGCCCTTGTTGCCGTGGCGGCCGGCGAGCTTGTCGCCCTCGGCGATCTTGCGCTTCTTGGCCACGAACACGCGCACGAGGTCGTTGACGCCCGGGGACAGGTCGTCGCCCGCCGCGCGCGAGAACGTCTTGACGTCGATGACGACGCCGCCCTCGCCGTGCGGCACCTTCAGCGAGGTGTCGCGGACCTCGCGCGCCTTCTCCTTGAAGATCGCGCGAATCAGCTTCTCCTCGGCCGTCAGCTCGGTCTCGCCCTTCGGCGTGACCTTGCCGACCAGGAGGTCGCCCGAGATGACCTCGGCCCCGATGCGGACGATGCCGCGCTCGTCGAGGTTGCGCAGGCTCTCCTCGGAGCGGTTGGGGATGTCGCGGGTGATCTCCTCGTCGCCGAGCTTGGTCGTGCGGGCGTCGATCTCGTACTCCTCGATGTGGATCGAGGTGAGTTCGTCGTCCTTGACCAGGCGCTCGGAGAGGATGATCGCGTCCTCGAAGTTGTAGCCCTCCCAGGACATGAAGGCGACCAGGCAGTTCTTGCCGAGGGCGATCTCGCCGCCACCGGTGGAGGAGCCGTCGGCGAGCACGTCGCCCTCCTTCACCCTCTGGCCGCTCTTCACGATCGGCCGCTGGTGGATGATCGTCCCCTGGTTGGAGCGCATGAACTTGTGGAGCGGGTACTCGTCTTTCTTCGAGCCGCTGGTGACCACGATGCGCTGGGCGTCGACGTGGGTGACCTCGCCATCGCTCGTGGCGAGGACGACGTCGCCGCTGTCGGTTGCGGCGCGGCGCTCCATGCCGGTGCCGATCAACGGCGGATCGGGCTTCAGCAGCGGCACCGCCTGGCGCTGCATGTTGGAGCCCATCAGCGCCCGGTTGGCGTCGTCGTGCTCGAGGAACGGGATCAGCGAGGTCGCCACCGACCAGATCTGGGACGGCGAGACGTCCATCAGGTCGACTTCCTTGGGGGTGGCGGTCGCGTACTCCTGCTCGCCCGCGCGGACCAGCACCTGCGGGCCCTTGAGCTTGCCGGTCTTGGGGTCGAACTCGGAGTTCGCCTGGGCGATCACCTTGTCCTCCTCCTGGGTGGCGTCGTAGTGCACGATCTCTTTGGTGACGACGCCGTCCTCGACCACCCGGTAGGGGGTCGTGACGAACCCGTGCTCGGAGATTTCCGCGTAGGAGGCGAGCGAGCCGATCAGGCCGATGTTCGGTCCCTCCGGGGTCTCGATCGGGCACATCCGGCCGTAGTGGGTCGGGTGCACGTCGCGGACCTCGATCGGGGCGCGCTCACGGGTGAGGCCGCCGGCACCGAGCGCCGAGAGGCGGCGCCGGTGGGTGAGGCCGTCGAGGCTGTTGGTCTGGCCCATGAACTGCGAGAGCTGCGAGGAGCCGAAGAACTCCTTCATCGCCGCCACGACCGGGCGGATGTTGATGATCGTCTGCGGGGTGATCGCGTCGGAGTCCTCGGTGGTGAGGCGCTCCCGGACCACGCGCTCCATCCGGTAGAGGCCGATCCGGAAGGCCTCCTGAATCAGCTCGCCGACCGTGCGCAGGCGGCGGTTGCCGAAGTGCTCGTACTCGTCGAGGTGCTCGTAGACCGGCTCGCGCGGGTAGGTGATCGCCTCCGCGGCGTAGTCTTTGATCGGGTTCTCCTCGTCGATCTCCTCGGGGATCCCGAGCAGCTTCGGCAGCGAGACGAGCTCCTTGACCAGAGCGATGATGTCGTCGTGGGTGAGCACCCGGGTCTCGAGGTCGATGTCGAGATCGAGACGGGCGTTGAGCTTGTAGCGGCCGACCCGGGTGAGGTCGTAGCGCTTGGGGTCGAAGAAGAGCTGCTCGAGCAGGCCTTTGGCGGCGTCGACCGAGGGCGGCTCGCCCGGGCGCTGCTTTTTGAACAGCTCGATCAGGGCGCCCTCTTCGGTCCGGGTCGCCTCGGTGTCGGCCTCGATCGTGTGCCGGAGGTAGATCGAGTTGTCGAACATGTCCAGCAGCTGCTGGTCCTCGACGTAGCCCATCGCGCGCAGCAGCACCGTGACCGGCAGTTTGCGCTTGCGGTCGATGCGGACGAAGACTTTGCCTTTTTTGTCGACTTCGAGCTCGAGCCAGGAGCCGCGGGCCGGCATCAGGTTGGCGATGAAGACCTGCTTTTCGGGGTCCTTCGGCGCCATCACGTAGGCGCCCGGCGAGCGCACGAGCTGGGTGACGACGACGCGCTCGGTGCCGTTGATGATGAACGTCCCGCGCTCGGTCATCCACGGGAAGTCGCCCATGAACACGGCCTGCTCGCGGATCTCCCCCGTCTCCTTGTTCTGGAAGGCGACGGTAGCCGTCAGCGGCCGCGAAAAGGTCATGTCCTTCTCACGGCACTCCTCGATCGAGTGCGGCGGCTCCTCGAACTTGAACTCGCCAAAGACGATCTGCAGGTTCCCCGTGTAGTCCTCGATCGGGGATATGTCGTTGATCGTCTCCCTCAGCCCACCGCTCTTCGGATCCGTCAGTTCTTCGAAAGAACGTCGCTGGATATCGATCAGGTGTGGGACTTCGAGGGGATTGTCTAGGCGGGAAAAGCTCCTACGGGTTACGGGGGCAGCGTTCGAACGTGCCAAGTCGGCGACTCCTCAAGGCGGTCAGAGGGACGTGGGTACAGCGCAGATCTGGGCAGGGATACTCAAATGACGCGCGACCGCAAAAAATAACACACGGGGATACGCGCCCTCGAGCTTGGCTCCATGCCTGGGGATCCGGGCCGGGACGGCGGGGGCTCTACTTGAGCTCGACGGTGGCCCCGGCCTCCTCGAGTTCGGCTTTGAGTTTGTCGGCCTCATCGCGCTCGACGCCCTCTTTGATCGCTTTCGGGGCCTCGTCGACGAGCGCCTTGGCCTCTTTGAGACCAAGCCCGGTCGCCGACCGGACCACCTTGATCACGGGCACTTTCTGCCCACCGACCTCGGCCAGGACCACGTCCACGGTGCCGGAGTCATCGCCACCGCCGTCGCCGTCGCCGCCCGCAGCGGCCGCTGCGGGAGCAGCAGCCGCGACCGCGGTCGCGGAGACGCCGAACTCCTCCTCGAGCGCTTTGATCCGCTCGGAGAGCTCCAGGACCGAGATGCTTTTCAGCTCCTCGATCCAATCCTCGGTTGAAATCTTGGTTGCCATCTACTCCTCTTCCTTGCTCGCGTCGTCAGTGTCAGAAGTCTCGTCGTCGTCACTCGAAGTCTCGTCGCTCGCAGCCGACTCGGGCTCGTCGGCGGGTGCCTCCTCAGCCTCGGCGGCCGGCTCCTCCGCGGCGGCCGGCTCCTCAGCCTTGGGCTCCTCAGCCTTGGGCTCCTCGGCGGCGGCTGCAGGTGCCTCGCCGCTCACCAGGCCTTTCTCGGCGATCTGCCCCAGCTGCAGCGCCAGCCCCTGGATCATCGAGCCGAGGCCGCGGACCAGGCCGGTCAGCGGGCTCGCGACGACGCCGGCGAACTGGCCGTTGAGGACGTCGCGGGTGGGCAGCTTGGCGATCGATTTGAAGGCGCCCTCGTCGAGGACGGTCGCCTCCATGAAGCCGCCCTTGTAGGTGAGGACCTCATGCTCGTTGTTGAAGGTCGAGATCGCTTTCGCCGCCTGGGCGGTGTCGCCGCGGACGAAGGTCAGCGCGGTCGGGCCCTGGAGCAGCTCGGCGAGGCGCTCCTCGCCGGCTTTCTCGGCGGCGATTTTCGTCAGCCGGTTCTTGACGATGCGGAAGCTGGCGTCGGCCTCGCGCAGTTTCGAGCGCAGCTCGCGGGCCTGGGGAACGCTGATGCCGCGGTAATCGACAGCGAAGATCGCCTCAGACTCCTCGATCTGGGCGGCGATCTCTTGTATGGCTGCGGACTTTTCCTCGCGGTTCATCGTCTTCCCTGCACCGGTCTTCTGAGCAACGCTCCGCCGATGGTCTGCGGTCAGCGGCGGTGGAGTTTAGGCGGTTGCCGGCTCCGGTGCGGTCTCGGCCTCGGCTGCCTCACCCTGCTCGGGCTCCGAGCTCTCCTCGGCGGCGGGCTCCTCCGCGGCGGCGGCCGTCGCGGCCCCGCCACCGAGCTCGCGGTCGCCGGCCTTCGAGGCGTCGACCCGGATGCCGGGCCCCATCGTCGTCGCCAGCGTGCAGGAGATGATGTATTTGCCCTTCGCCGAGGCGGGCTTGGCGCGGACGATCTCGTCGATCACCGCGGTGAAGTTGTCGAGCAGCTGCCCGGCGTCGAAGCCGGCCTTGCCGATCGCCATGTGGACGATCGCCTGGCGGTCGGTGCGGTACTCGACCTTGCCCGACTTCGACTCGCCGACCGCCTTCTCGATGTCGTCGGTGACGGTGCCGACCTTGGGGTTCGGCATCTTCCCCTGCGGCCCGAGGACGCGGCCGAGCTTGCCGACGGTCGGCATCATGTCCGGGGTCGAGATCGCGACGTCGAAATCGGTCCAGCCCTCTTCGACTTTCTTCGCCAGGTCGTCGCCGCCGACGAAGTCCGCTCCGGCGGCCTCCGCGTCGCGGGCCTGCTGGCCCTGGGCGAAGACGGCGATGGTCACGTCTTTGCCGAGCCCGTGCGGCAGCGCCAGCGTCCCGCGCAGCTGCTCGTCGGCGTGGCGGACGTTGACTCCGAGCAGGACGTGGAGCTCGACCGTCTCGTCGAACTTGGCGCTGGCGGTCGCTTTGACGAGGGCGATCGCCTCGGCCGGCGGGTAGGCGCGGTCGCGATCGACTTTCTCGTACTGCTGGCTGTAGCGCTTGCCGTGGGCCACGGTCTCCCCTATTTGACGTCGACGCCCATCGAGCGGGCGGTCCCGGCGATGATCTTCGAGGCGGCGTCGATGTCGTTGGCGTTGAGGTCGGGCATCTTGCGTTCGGCGATCTCGCGGATCTGGTCCTGGGAGATCGTCCCGACTTTGTTGACGTGGGGCTCGCCGGAGCCCTTCGAGATCCGGATCGCTTCCTTGATCAGCACGGCGGCCGGCGGCGTCTTGGTGATGAAGGTGAAGGAGCGGTCCTCGTAGACCGTGATCTCGACCGGGATGATCGTCCCGCCTTCGTTCTGCGTCTGCGCGTTGAAGGCTTTGCAGAAGTCCATGATGTTGACGCCGTGCTGACCCAGCGCCGGGCCGACCGGCGGCGCCGGGTTGGCGTTGCCGGCCTGGATCTGCAGCTTGATGACGGTGAGGACTTTCTTGGCCATGAGCGGTTGCGGAGCGTAGCGGGATCGGTGTTCTTAGATCTTCTTGACCTGGTCGTAGCCGACCTCGACCGGCGTCTCGCGGCCGAAGATCGAGACCAGCACCTTGAGTTTGGCCGCGTCCTCGTTGATCTCGGCGATCTCGCCGGAGAAGTCGGAGAGCGGGCCGGAGATGACTTTGACCGATTCGCCGATCGCGAACTGCGCCTGCGTGCGCGGCCGGGCCGCGGTCTCGCGGTGGAGCAGGCGGTCGACCTCCGGTTTGGAGAGCGGCACTGGCTTGTTGCGCTCGGCCCCGACGAAACCGGTCACCCCGGGGGTGTTCTTGACCAGGCTCCAGGCGTCGTCGGTCAGCTCCATGTTGACCAGCACGTACCCGGGCATCGTCCGTTTCGGTTTCGATTCTTTCTGGCCGTCTTTGTTGACTTCGACGACGTCCTCGGTCGGGACGACGACCTGCCGCACGTTCTGGTGCTGACTGAGCGTCTCGACACGGTGCTCAAGGTTGTGCTTGACCTTGTTCTCGTGCCCGGAATAGGTGTTGATCACGTACCAGCGATACATGGGTGGTGGAAGCCTTTGTTCGGGGATCCCGCTAGAGGATCCGCTGGATGAGCCAGTTGAAGGCCGCGTCGAGGGCGCCCAGGTAGGCGGCCGCTATGGCGACGAAGATGATGGTGACAGCCGTGGCCTGGATCAGCGTGTCGCGGTCCGGCCACTGGACTTTCTTCAGCTCCTGCCAGCAGGAGACGAGGAAGCCGATGACACCGCCGCGCTGGCGTTCGGTCTTGGCCTGTTTCTGCTTCTTGGCCAGGTGCTCGCTCTCGCGCCGCTTCTGCTCGTCGCGCTTGCGCTTCTCGGCTTCCTTCTGCGCCCTGGCTTCGGCCCGCTTCTCGGCGCGCGAGGGCTTTGGGTCCTCGGGCAGCGCCAGGTCCTGCTCGGAGGCGCCGGCGGCCATGCCGCGCTCCCGCGCCTCGACCAGGGCCTCGTCGCCGGAGACCGGGACCTGCGTGTCGTGCTGGGCCTGGGAGACGGACTCGCGCCCGTCGCCGGAACGTTTCCGTTCTTCAGCTTCCCGAGCGCGGCGCTCGGCCTTGCGCTGTGCGCGGGTCTTGGCCATCGGGGACTACCGGGTCTCCTTGTGCGCCGTGTGGTGACCGCACCAGCGGCAGAACTTGCGCATCTCGATCCGGTCCGGCGAGTTCCGCCGCGACTTGTTGGTCTGATAATTCCGCCGCTTGCAGTCTTCGCAAGCGAGGGTCACCGCGATGCGGACATCTCCGCGAGCCATGCTTCTCCCTCGTTCCTGAGGACGGTCGTTGCAAACAAAAACCTCGGGCCCGGGGCACGAGGCTGAGCGAAGGATAGCGCCCTGCGTCGGGCCGAGCGACGCGGCCCACGGCTACTCGCCCGGCGCCTCGGAGCCCTCGTCAGTAAGGGCGGCTACGTCGGCGAGATCGACAGGTCTCCCGCGTGCCAGCTTCATCTGGATCAGGTCGTCGAGACCGACCACCGGAACCTCGAAGTCGCCGAGCGTGACGCGCAGAGCCCGGGCGCTGAGCTCCTCGTAGGGGCGCCCGCCGGGCACCTCGTGCAGGACGTCGATTCCACCGTCGCGGGTGGCGAACTGCCAGATGGTCGCCTGCGGGAGCATCTTCGCGTCGATCTCGACATTCTCCTGACCGGGGTTGAGGACTCGGGCCTCCAGTGCCCGCAGGGCCGCCGCCAGGCGCTCGAGGTTGGCGGGCTGCGGGGCCGGGATCAGATCGGCGTCGATGGTCGTGCGAACGTGGCCATGGGTCTGCACGGCGAGCCCTCCGATGAGGACGTACTCGACGTCGTGCTCGGCAAGCGCTCTGAGGATGCGCTCGGCGTCCAGCGGAGTGTCAGCGGCGGGCACGTGCCTCCCGGCCGGCGGCTGCGAGGCGCCCGGCCATGCGGTTCCAGGAGATGCCGAGGGCGAGGCGCTCGGCGGGCGGGCGTTCGCGGGTCGCCTGGAGGTGAAGAGGGTCGTAGTCGCGCTGCGGCCGGCCGGCCGCGATCTCCAGGGACTCCCCCAGTGCCCGCATCACCAACTCGAGCGTCTCGATGCTGGGGGAGACTTCGTCGGCCTCCAACCGGCTGATCGCCGACTGGCGAGTTCCGACCCGCCGCGCAAGCCGCTCCTGGCTGAGGCCATGGCGAAGCCTGGACGCACGGATCAGCTGCCCCGGAGTCATCTTGACGATTATAACGAAAAAGTGATGATCAGACCGAAAACAATCGCTTCAGGGCTAATGACATTGCCTTGAGCTACCGAATTCTTTGTACAGTCATTTCCCACGTAAACCCTCCAGGCGATCGGAGAGCGCGGTGCGGGAAGGGGTCGACGGCAGCGGTCTCTGCGATCGCGACCAGTTCGTAGAAGCGGTGGAAGAGCGGATCCTCGACCCGCGCTTCCGGGGCCAGCCGGGGGCGCTGCTGCTGCTCGACATCGACGGCTTCCACATGGTCAACGACTCGCTGGGGCACGAAGCCGGCGACCGGCTGCTGAACGTGGTCGGGGCGACACTGCGCGAGAACGCGCGGGCGGAGGACCTGCCGGCGCGAATCTGCGCCGACGAATTCGCCCTGCTGCTGAGCCGGGCCGGTCCCGACCAGGCGATGGCGGCGGCGGAGCGGCTGATCGACCTGGTCCGCGAGCACGGGAAGCCGAGCGTCGGCGCCAGCGTCGGCGTGACGACCTTCGGCGGCACGGCGGAGGAAGTGACGGCGGAAGGGCTGATGATCGCCGCCGACATCGCCCTCTGCGAAGCGAAGGCGGAGGGTGGCGGGCGGGCGCTCGACTCGGCCAGCGGACCGAATCGCAAGCTGACCTGGGCGGAGCGGATCCGCGAGGCGATCGACAGGCAGCGCATCGTCGTCCACGCGCAGCCGATCCTCGACCTGCGGCGCAGCTGCGTGGCCCGCGACGAGCTCCTGGTGCGGATGCTCGACGAGGGGGGCGACGTGATCCCACCCTCGTCCTTCCTCCCAACCGCGGAGCGGTTCGGGCTGATCTCCGAGATCGACCGCCTCGTTCTGGGCAAGGCGGTCGAGCTGGCCGGCCGCTCGCAGCCGATCGCCGTCAACGTCTCCGGGGCGTCGTTCTCGGACCCGCGCCTGATCGAGGACGTGCGGACCGCGATCGCCGACGGCCTCAACCCCGCCTGGCTCGACTTCGAGATCACCGAGACGGCTGCGATCTCCAACATGGACGACGCCCGCAGCTTCGCCCACACCGTCACCGAGCTCGGCTGCGGCCTCGGGCTCGACGACTTCGGTACCGGCTTCAGCTCGCTCAGCTACCTGAAGGAACTGCCGATCCAGCATCTCAAGATCGACCTCGAGTTCATCCGCGAGCTGCCCCGGTCCCCGGACGACCAGCGGCTCGTGCAGGCGATCGTCCAGTTCGCCAAGGCGCTCGGCCTGGAGACCGTCGCCGAGGGGATCGAGGACGCCGAGACGCTGGCGCTGGTGCGGATGTTCGAGATCGACTACGCGCAGGGCTTCCACATCGGCCGGCCGGCGCTGGTCGACGACGCGGCGACCGCGGCGACGGCTTAGGGAGCCGGCCCTAGAGCCCGAGCGTTTTGGAGATGATCGTGCGCTGGATCTCGGAGGTCCCGCCGTAGATCGTCGAGACCAGGGAGCTGCGCACGAGGCGCTCCATGTCGTACTCGGAGGAGTAGCCGTAGCCGCCCATCATCTGCATCCCCTCGAGGGTGGTGCGCTTGGCTACCTCGGTGACGAAGAGCTTCACCATCGAGGCCTCCTTGGGCAGCATCCGGTCGGGGTCCTCGTCGGTCAGGGTCGCGACCCAGTGGGTCATCAGGCGGGCCGCCTCGAGGTCGGTGGCGAGGTCGGCGAAGCGGTGCTGGAGCGCCTGGAAGGAGCCGATCGGGCGGCCGAACTGCTTGCGCTCCTTGGCGTAGGCGAGGGCGTCGTCGAAGGCGCGCTGGGCGATCCCGAGCATCGTCGCGGCGAGGATCAGGCGCTCGACGTTGAGGCCGGCCATGAGCTGGGTCCAGCCCTGGTCGACCTCGCCGAGCACGGCGCTCTCGGGGGCGACGCAGTCGCTGAAGTAGAGGGTGTTGGTCTCGCGGCCGCCCATCGTCTCGATCGGGACGATCTCCATCCCCTCGACCTCGCGCGGCACCCAGATCATCGTCAGGCCCTCGTGCTTGCTCTCGGTCTTGGTGGTGCGGCAAACGACGAGCACGTGGTCGCTGATGTGGGCGTTGGAGATGAAGACCTTCTGGCCGTTGATCACGAAGCCGCCGTCGACCCGCTCCGCCTTGGTGGTCAGCGAGCCGACGTCGGAGCCGGCCTCGGGCTCGGTCATCGCGATCGCCTCGACCGAGCCGGAGGCGATCCCGCCGAGGATCTCCTGCTTCTGCTCCTCGGTGCCGAAACGCTGGGTCGCGCCGGCGACGATCAGCGTCGTCGCGTAGCCGCCGATCGGGGCGAGGCCGCGGGTCGTCTCCTCCATGAACAGGCAGGCGTCGAGCATCGAGCCGCCCGAGCCGCCGTACTCCTCGGGGATCGTGACGCCGAGCCAGCCGAGGTCGGCCATCTGCTTGTACAGCTCGAAGTTGTGGTGGTCCTTGTAGCCGTCGGTCAGCCGCTCGCGCTGGTCCTGCGTCCCGCACTCGCGGTCGCAGAAGTCGCGGATCGCGTCGACGAAGTCGCGCTGCTCGTCACTCAGGGAGAAGTCCACGGGCGGCAGCCTAGAGGCTCTCGGCCGGGCCCGGCTGCCAGGCCGCGATCAGGTCCTCTGGCGCCAGGCGCAGGTCCAGTGGGGCGTCGGAGTCGAAGCCCTGGGAGCTGACCCCGACCAGGAGCGTCTCCCCGCCGGCCCCCGGGACCGCGTCCCGGGCGGCGGCAAGCTCAAAGGCGTCGCTGCGCGAGAAGGGCCTGTCCCGGCGCCACTTGATCGAGCCGACGAAGCCGATCCGCTGCGCGACGGGCCGGGCGTCGCCGCCCACCAGGTCCACCTCGACGGTGGCGACGCGATTCCAAAAGGAGCCAACGTAACGGGACGGACCGAAGCGCTCCGCGTCGGGGAGCATCAGCTCCAGGCCTTCGCGCACCGGGTGCTCGATGGCCCGGCCGCGGTAGGTCGGCCAGCTGCGCTCGAAGTCCTCGAGCAGGAGGGAGCCGCGACCACGCTCGATCAGGTCGATCCCGCCGTCGACGAAGCGCAACCAGAAGCGCATGTAGGGATCGACGACCTCCCAGAGCGCGATCTTGTTCGTCGCTTTCGCCGAGTAAGGCGTTAGGCGCTGCACCGCGCCGCGCTCGCGCAGCGAGTCGAGGGTGTCGTTGACGGTGGTGGCGGCGAGGCCGGTACGGCCGAGGACCGCGGAGTGGGCCCGGGCACCGCCGCCGATCGCGGTCAGCACCGTCCGCGTGGCGGGCGCGGAGAACTCGGCCGCGACCGTCCGCTCGCCGCTGACCACGAGGAAGGAGGTGGGATCGGCGAGCGCCTCGGCGAGGTACTCCTCGAGGGTCCGGCCCGCCCCCCACTCCGTCGCCAGGACAGGAAAGCCGCCGATGACCAGGTGCGCGTCGAGGGCGTCAGCGGGCCCGAGCCCGAGCAGGTCCCCGATCGCAGCAGGGCTGAGCGGGCGCACGACCATCTCTCGCGCGCGGTCGTAGAGGGGCCGGCCCTGCTCGGTCAGGGCCCGCATCATCGCCTCGTCGGAGCCGATCAGGACGATCACGATCGGGGCCGCCTGGAGGGAACGGTCCCAGACCTTCTGCAGAACGGCCTCGATGCTGGGCTCCTTCGCCACCAGGTAGGGGAACTCGTCGATGACGAGGATCAGCGGCCGCTCCGGCGTCGCACCCTCGGCGACAAGAGCGAGGGCGGCCTCCCAGCTGTCTGGGCGAAGTCCGGTGCGGATGTCCTCGGCGCGCGGTGCGTCGGACGCCTCGATCGCCTCGACGAAGCGGCCCAGCTCAGCCTCCCCCGCCTGCTGGACAGCCGTGTAATAGACGTAGGGGCAGCCCGCCCCGCAGGCGAATTCCTCGGCGAGCCTCGACTTGCCGACCCGGCGACGGCCTCGCATCGCGAGAAGAGCTGCCCTTCCCGTGCGTCGCACGTCATCCAGTCGATTCTGCAGCTGTCCAAGCTCGCGCTCGCGCCCGACGAAGTCCATAGCCCTGGATCGTAATAAAGACCGGGTAACTTTACAACGGCAAAAGCGTTGTACTTTTCGCCGGACTTTATTTGGCTGGCGAGGGCGAGCCGAGATCTGGGTTCGACGCCGGCCCTCTCAGGGGGGCCGGGCACGACCTCGCCCGAGAATGAAGCCCGGAATCGGACTCGAACCGACGACCCCTTACCAAGCGAAGTCGAACCAGAGCAGCACGGTGCGGTTCTTGAGCCGACCTTGAGGGCGGCCTGAGAGACCGCCAACCCTCGCTGTCGAAGCGAGTCCTGACCACTCACCCCGACAAAGGCACACCCGTCGCGAGGCGGGGTCGCAAAGCAAGGGGCCTCTCCGAGGCAGCCCAGCCACCGAAGGAGCGAAAGATGTCGATCACCGATCTCGGAGCGCGGTTCGCCGTGTTCACCCTGGCCCTGACCACTCTGCTCGCGCTTCTCGCAACGAGCTCCCCGGCTGCCCGGCCCAGTGGCCCCGGCAACTCCGCCAAGCCGGCGACGAGCGTTTGCCTCAAGCACCCCCGGCGCCAGTCCTCGCGAAAGGGCTGCATGGGTCACATCAGACTTCTCTCGGCGCGACGCGGGTCGGACACCACGGCCCCCACCGTTTCCTGGAAGGCCCCCACCGTCGGATCGACGGTGGGGGGCACGATCTCCGGCTCCGCCTGCGAAGCGAGTGCCGGCGACAACCGAGGCGTCACGAGCGTCGTTTTCAAGGTCGACGGATCGACCCTGAACACCGAGAGCGACGCACCCTGGAACTGCAGGTTCGACTCGACCAAGGTGGTGGACGGCAGCCATGTCCTGACCGCCACCGCCTACGACGCGGCCGGCAACTCGCGCTCGGCCTCCCTGTCGGTCACCGTCTCCAATACGGCAGTGCCCCCTCCCACCCCCGAACCGTCGCCGACTCCGCCGGCCGACACCACCGCCCCGACAGTTGCCTGGAACGCGCCGAGCGCCGGCGCGACGGTCAAGGGGACGATCCAGAGCTCGGCCTGCGAAGTCACCGCCGCCGACTCCAGCGGCATCGACCGGGTCGTCTTCAAGGTCGACGAGAAATCGCTGAACACGGAGTCAGACGCTCCCTGGAACTGCAAACTCGACTCGACCACCGTCACCGACGGGTCCCACACCCTGACCGCTACCGCCTACGACCCGGCGGGCAACGCCCGTTCGGTCTCCACCGACGTCACCGTCGCCAACACCGTCTCCGTGCCCCCGCCTGCTCCGAGCCCCGCGCCGGAGCCGTCGGGAAGCATGATCGTCGGCCTCGACGCCGGCAACTACGGGACCACCGGCGCCAGCGACGTGCGCGGCGCCGTCAACACGGTCCGCTTCGACACCGAGCGGGGCCTGAGCGCACTCGATGCCTACAAGAAAGCCGGCCTCAGAGTGCAGCTGAACTTTCCCGGCCCTTACAACTCCGGCGGCGTCTGCGCGCTGAACCCCACCACCTGGGCCGCCAACACGCTCAACTACTACAAGGCCAACACCACCCCTGCCCAGTCCCCCGTCATCGAAGCGCTCAACGAGCCCGGCGGGACCTGGTTCTGGGGCTCGAACGCCACCAGCTCCGCCAACGCGGCCTGCTACCGCAACCTGCTGAAGGAGACCTACGCGGCCTTCCACGGCCACTACGGCTCCACCGCGCCGAAGATCCTCGGCACGCTCGACGGCCCCGGCGGGCTCACCTTCGGCCAGCGCTGGCTGACCGCGGACTGGGCCACCTACGTGGACGGGTTCGTCGTCCACCCCTACGGCGGCACCGGCAGCCGCTCGAGCTCGGCGCTCGGCAACCGTGCCCTGGTCGAAGGGGCCCGCGCGATGACCGGTGGGCCGATCTACGTGACCGAGGTCGGCTGGCCGACCGCCATCGGCCAGGCCAGCACCGGCGACAGCCTGCAGTGGTCGGAGACCGAGCAGGCGGCGAACCTGACCAACTTCATCGCCTGGTGCAGTGGCACCGGGTACGTCGCCGAGGTCATCTACTTCAACTACCGGGACTTCGGGACCAACTCCTGGTACGGCGTGCTCCGCACTGACAGGTCGCGCAAGCCCGCCTACGAGGCGCTGCGCGAAGCGGCACTGAAATACGGCGGGTGAGTCCGATACCCGACTGATACGCGGTGGCCATCGGAACAGCTCCCTGGCGGGAGCAAGGTGCTCGGGGCAAGCAACCGACTCCAAGGAGGAGCCCCAAATGCACTACCTGTCCCGAAACCCCCGCCGCGTACTGGTCGGGCTGATCACCGTCATCGTCGCCGCCGCGGCGGCGGTCGGATCGGGAGCCGACTTCGCCTCCCACAGCGCCAACCCCGCCAACACGTTCGCCTCCGGCACCCTGCTGCAGTCGAACTCGAAGAGCGGCGTCGCGATCGTCACCGGTTCCAACCTGAAACCCGGCGACGTGCGCAGCGGCGAAGTGACGATCACCAACACCGGCTCCCTCGCGGGCACGTTCAAGCTGTCGGAGTCGAACGCGTCCAACGGCTTCGGCGCCGGCAACATGGCGCTGAAGATCGACGACGTGACCGGCCAGAAATCGGTCAACGTCTACAGCGGCGACATCGGCAAGGTCCCCGCCGAAGGGATCGCCCTCGGCAGCTACGCCGCGGGTGAGGCGCACACCTACCGCTTCACCGCGACTTTCAGCAAAGAAGCGCCCAACAGCGATCAGGGCAAGATCGCCAAGGCGGACTACGAGTGGGACGCGGTGCCCACCCCGTGACCGGGCTGAAGGCAATGCGGACGGCGGCTGTCTCTCTGGCAGCCGCCGTCTGCCTCGCCCTCGGCGCGGTCACGCTCGTGCCCGCGGCGCTCGGCCTCGAGCACTACGTGATCGTCAGTGGCTCGATGGCGGGGACCTACGACCAGGGCTCGGTCGCCTTTGACGACGAGGTCCCGGTCAGCTCCCTTCGGGTTGGCGACGTCATCACCTACACCCCTCCGGCAAGCGATCCCGCCGCCCACGCCACCGGCCTGGTCACCCACAGGATTTACTCAATCCAGCGGGCGGGCGGTCAGCGCGTCTTTCGCACCAAGGGCGACGCCAACCGGGCCCCTGACCCCTGGACCTTCACCCTCGACCAGCCGACCCAGGCAAAGGTCGTCGGCCACGTTCCCTACCTCGGCTACGCGCTGGCGGCGCTTTCGATCCGCCCGGTGCGGATGCTGGCGGTCGGCGTCCCGGCGATGCTGATCGCGATCTCGGTGCTGGTGGGGTTGATCGGCGAGGCCCGTACCGAGCGCCGGCTCGAAGAGGAGGCACTGCTCCTGAGGAACTCCCAGGGCTCTTGATGACCCGCGGGGGCAGACAGTGCGGCGCGGGATGGGCGCCATTGCTGCTGGCGCTGGCGCTGTTGCCGGTGCTCGGAGCCTCAGCCGGCAGCTTCTCGAATGCGGCCTTCGTCGCCTCCACCTCCAACCCCACCGCGGAAGTCGCCAGCGCCTCCGATTGGGTGCCGCCGAGCGTCTCTCTCCTCGATCCCGGGGCAGCGATCCGCGGGACCGTGACGCTTGCGGCGAACGCCTCTGACCCCTACGGCTCCGGCATCGCTTCGGTCCGCATCGAGCGTGCCGCCGCCGGCTCAGGCAACTGGACCGCGATCTGCTCGGACGCGAGCGCCCCCTACTCATGCTCCCTCGACACGACCGCGCTTTCCAATGACTATTACGACCTGCGCGCCGTCGCCAACGACAACGCGGGGTTCACCTCATCCGACTCGATCGCCGACGTGCAGGTCGACAATCGCGCGCCGACGGCGGCCATGACCGACCCGGGCTCGCCGCTCTCCGGTGTCGTCATCCTGACGGCCGAAGCTTCAGACGCCGACTCCGGCATCGCCTCGGTGACGATCCAGCGCTCGCCGGCGGGCAAAGCCGGCTGGGTCGACGTCTGCACTGCCACGGCGGTGCCCTACTCGTGCAGGTTCGACACCCGCACGGTCGCCGAAGGCCTCCACGACTTCCGCGCGCTCGCGACCGATGCCGCGGGCAATTCCGCTGCCTCCGCCAGCGCCCAGAACCGCCGCGTCGACAACACGATCAACTCGGTCTCCCTCGAGGACCCAGGCGCCTACCTGAGCGGAACGGTGACCCTGACCGCCAATGCCTCCTCGACCGCGGGCGTTGCCTCGGTGGCGATCCAGGGCTCGCTCGCCGGGCGGGCGAGCTGGATCGAGATCTGTCGCGCCGCCGCCTCACCCTATGCCTGCGCCTGGAACACGACGGCCGTCGCCGACGGCTCCTACGACCTGCGGGCGGTGATGACGACCGGCAACGGGACCGTGGTCAGCTCGGCGATCGTCGCCGGCCGCCAGGTCGACAACACGCCGGTGCGTGGGCTCGACGTGCAGACCGTGAACCGCGTCGGTGGATCGCTCGGCCGCCTCGAGGCGGGAGACTCGATCGCCTTTACCTTCAGCAAGCAGATGAACCCCGCTTCGATCCTCCCCGGCTGGAGCGGCAGCGGGTCCGCGGCCGTGTACCTACGCCTGCGCGACGGCAACCTGCTGGGGACCGGGGGTGCCGGCGACAGCCTTCAGGTCTCCACCGACACCTCCGGCGGCAATCCGGTCCGGTTGGGGAGCGTCAACCTGCACGGGGACTTCGTCAAGAACAACAAGACCTCGATCTTCGCGGCGACCTTGACCGCCGCCACGCAGAACCTCGGGGGCATCAACACGACCGTGCTCACGGTCACGGTCGGCACCCTCGTGTCGGGCGGGGCGCTGAAGACCTCCACGACGCCGGCGCAGGTGGCGTGGACGCCCTCGGCGGCCGCGACCGACCTCAGCGGCAGCCCCTGCTCGACGGCCCCGATCGGGGAGGCCGGGGCGCTCGACCGGGACTTCTGAGCATCTTCGGGCCGATACCTCGCTGATACCTGCAGGCAGGCGGAATCGCTCCCCGGGCAGCCGAAAGTGGATGCACCCCACACGGCAAGGAGCAGACCCAAATGCAGACCCACCCAGCAAGAAACGTCCACAGCTTCGGCCCTCTCGTCGAGGCCAACTCGACGGAGGGCATCGCGATCTCGACCGGCTACGACCTGCGGCCCGGCGAGGTCCGGATCGGCACGGTGCGAATCGCGAACGCAAGCTCGCGGCCAGCGTCCTTCCGGCTCGCGGAGGACGCAGCATCGAGCGACTTCGGGGCCGGCGAGCTGACGCTCGAGATCGCCGAGTCGGATGGAGAGGGGTCCACCCTCCTCTTCACGGGTGAGTTCGGCGACTTCCCCCCGGAGGGCATCGACATCGGCTCCTTCGAGGCCGGAGAGGAGCGCGCCTATCGCTTTACGCTCAGCTGCTCCGTCGATGCGCTGGGCTCCCGGCTGGACCGCGTAGCCGGCGCCGTCTACGAATGGACCGCGGTCCCGGGCGAGGCACAGGTCCCTTGAACCCGGCCAACGTCACCAGCTCGGGGAGCCTGGTGCGGGCCAGCTCCCGCAATGGGGCCCTGATCGCCGCCCGTCCCGACCTCAAGCCCGGTCAGGGACAGCGGGGCGAGGTGACTATCGTCAACCTCGGCGCTCTGCCCGCCGTCTTCCGGCTCTGCGAGAGGAGCGCTTCCAACGACTTCGCCGCGGGTCAGCTCCATCTCGCGATCCACGAGGCCGGAGCAGGTGCGAACCGGCGGATCTACCTCGGCGAGATCGGCTCTCTGCCTGCGGAGGGAATCGACCTCGGCCGCTTCGAGGCGGGGGAGTCGCGCACCTACCGCTTCACCGCGATGCTGGCGAAGGACGCCTCCGGGGCGGGGCCGAGGGATGTTGCCGAGGCCACCTATGAGTGGCTGGCAGCCGCGGTCGGCGGCAGGTAGCGGTAGCCGAAACCGCGCACCGTCTCCACCGCGTCGGGCGCCTCGAGCTTGCGCCGCAACCGGCCGACGTAGAGCTTCACCTGCTCGGGACGGACCAACGGATCGCCCCATGCGGCTTCGATCAGCTGGTCGTGGCTGAGCACTTGGCGGGGATGGGAGACGAAGGCCAAGAGCAGGCGAAACTCCAAGGGGGTGAGCCGCACCTCGCGCCCTTCCACCTCCACGGCGCGCTGACGCGGATCGAGGACAACTCGCCCGTCGTCGTAGACCTCGAATTCCAGCTCTTTTCCCGCTTCTCTGGCGCGGCGCAGGAGCGCCTCGATTCGCGCCGCCAGCTCCTGGGGGCCGAACGGCTTGCCCAGGTAGTCGTCTGCCCCGCCCCGCAGGGCCCGCACCTTCTCCAGCTCGGCGTCCTTGGCCGTCAGCATCAGAACCGGAAGCCGCCCCAGCTCGCGCACGCGCTCAAGCGTCTGCCAGCCGTCCATCTCGGGCATGTCGACGTCGAGCACGATCAGGTCCGGACGCTCGGCGTAGAGCGTGCGCAACCCCTCGCGGCCGTTTGCCGCATGGATGACCCGGTGCCCCCAGCCGCCGAGCACCTGGGCGACGAGGTCACGGACCGTCTCGTCGTCGTCGACGACGAGGATCTTCGCGCCGCCTTCCCCGCTACGGGCCATCCCGCTCTCCGTCCACGATCGCATCGAGCTCCGCCGCCAGGCCCATCGGGTCGAAGGGCTTGGCGATCACACCGGCTGCGCCGATTCGGTGCAGCCGCTCCCGGTCGGCCGGCTGCAGCTTTGCGGTGAAGAAGACCGCCGGGGTGGCGGGCCCGACCGCGGCCCGCTCGCGCAGCAGCGCAAGGGTCCGGGGCCCGTCGAGACCCGGCATCATCACGTCGAGAAGCACCGCGTCGAAGGGCGGCTCCCCCTCCGCGAGCTCGACCGCCATCAGGCCGGAGGACGCAGAGGTGACGGTCCACTCGCCAACTCGCTCCAAGCTGATCCGGGCGATCTCGCGGATCGCCGGGTCGTCGTCGACCAGCAGGACCCGCCTCATCCCGGGACCTCCGCGGGAGCCGCCGCGGCCGGCAGGGTGAACTGGATGCGGGTCCCGTAGTCGGGTCCGCTTTCGGCCCAGATCTGGCCGCCATGGCCCTCGACGATCTGCTGGGCGATCGCGAGACCGAGGCCGGTGCCGCCCTTCTCCCGGGCGTCGGAGGCGTCCACCTGACCGAAGCGCTCGAAGATCGAGGTGAGCTGATCGGCTGGGATGCCGCGGCCGTGGTCGAGTACCGAGAACCGTGCTCGGTCACCGTCGCGGTCGACGGAGACCTTGACCCCCTGACCGGGGTGGGAGAATTTGATCGCGTTGGCGAGCAGGTTGGTCAGCGTCTGCACTATGCGGTCGGAATCGGCCTCCACATACAGATCGGGTACCTCCGCGCAAAGCTCGATCTCCGCAGCCTCGGCGATCGTCCCCACCACATCGAGGGACTGGTCGACGAGCTCACGCGCGGTCACGGGCCCCATGCGCAACTGGATGCGACCGGATTCCATTCGCTCAAGATCGAGGACGTCGTTGATCAGCCGCACGAGCCGGTCGGTGCTGGCGACCGCGGTGTCGATCATTCCTTTGGCATCGCCGGACACCTCACCGGTGATGCCGCCCTGCAGTAGTCCGAGCGAGCCGCGGATCGCGGTGAGCGGCGTGCGCAACTCGTGCCCGACGATCGAGATGAACTCGTCCTTCGCGCGTTCGGCAGCTTTGCGCTCGGTTATGTCCCCGATCGCGCCGACGAGCATCCGTGGAAGGCCCGCCTCGTCACGCATGACGGAGACGGTGAGGGACCCGTAGGCGATCGAGCCGTCCTTGCGCAGTGACGGCTGCTCGCGGTCGACCACGTCCGCCCCGGAGCGAATCGCCTCGCTGATCTGCTCGAGGCTGTCGAGGTGCTCGGGCGGGGTGAGCATCGAAAAGTCGCCGCCCCTCAGCTCCTCGGGCGAGTAACCCATCATGCGGGCGAACGCCGGGTTGACGTCGATGATCCTGGGCCGTCCGCCCTCGAAGGCGCTGATCGCGATCCCGATACCCGTGTTCGTGTAGATGCCACGAAAGAGGCTCTCGCTCTCGCGCAGGGCCTCCGCCATGCGTCGCTGCTCCCGCTGGGTCAGCAGCTGGCGCAAGGTGCCCAGCACGACCACGGCGAAGGCGAACAACAAGAGGCTGAAGTCGGGAAAGAAACGGTCCCCCCACTCGATCGTCAGCAGGAAGGAGAAGCCCACCGCCATGCCGATGTAGGGAAGGGGGCTCGCGATCGATGCCTCCCTCCACTCGCTGGGCGGGTCCACTGCGCCGGCCGAAACCGCTCGCTGGCTCATCGCGGCGAGGAAGAACGGGACGGTCACCAGCATGTAGAAGACGTCGACGGGCCCGCCCGGCGTGTAGTTGCCGTGCAGCAGCTCATACCCGTACACGGTGTCGGCGGCGATCAGCAGCGTCAGTCCGCTGGCGATCCAGACCAACGGGGTGCCGAGGCGGGGATCGGTGCGGCGCAGGACGATCGCCGCGAGGGCGGCCAGGGCCACGATGTCGCCGACCGGGTAGGCGATCGAAACGGCGGTCGCCAGGAGATCGTCGCTGCCCTCGGTAAGCGTCGGCCCCAGCACGAAGTACCAGACGGCGGTTGCCCCCCCGACGACGATCAGGGCGCAGTCGAGCGCGGTGCGCAGCCGCTCGGAACGAGCACGCGAGCGGACGGGCACGCGCAGAAGGGCCAGGAGGAGCAGTGGGTAGAAGGCCAGGAAGAAAGCGTCGGCGGCGGAGGGGAACCTGGGTTCCGCGAGGACGACGTCGTAGAGGACGAGCAGCGAGTCGGCGCAGAGCTGCGCGCTCCAGGCCAGCGCCACCAGCAGCCAGAAGACCTGGAGGCCGCGCACCTCGCGGCAACGACGGGCGGCCAAGCAGGCCGCAGCGATGACCGCGGCGTCGAGCACCGGCAGGAGGATGATGGTCGCGTCTTGGTACACCTCAGTCTTACTATCGGCAACACCCCCGAACCCGATGAGGTGTACCCCGCCTTCGCGGAGGTGTGGGCGCGAAACCTGCCCTCGATCAGCGAGCGGGTGGGGACGATCGAGCGCGCGGCGATGGCCGCGGAGGACGGCGAGCTGGACGGAGAACTCGCCGCCAGGGCACACTCGGCCGCCCACAAGCTGTCCGGTTCACTCGGCAGCTTCGGCCTGGCACATGGCTCGAAGCTGGCCCGCGAGCTGGAGCGGCGCTTCGAGGCCGGGCAGGGGAACGTCGACGTCGCAGGGCTGGCAGATCTGGCCGCGGCCTTGCGCGCCGAGATTCAACGCTGAGCAGACCGCCGAAGCGCGGAGGTCAACGACCGGTAAAGGTCGCTCAAGGTTGGTTCAAGGTCTCTCCAGGATCGAGGAGGGGGGTCGATGCAGTGGGCCGGAATGGCTCACCGATCCACGCACATCTCTCGTTTCCATGTCGTCCTGCTCGCTGCCGCGATGCTGGCGATCCTTGTGGCGCTGCCCGCGGGGAGCTCGGCCGCGGCGGCGAGCTGTGACGGCAGGCGCGCGACGATCGTCGGAACGGCGGGCGATGACCTGATCGTCGGAAAGAGCGCCAGCGACGTGATCTACGGCGGCGGGGGCAACGACCGGATCAGCGGCGGCACGAATGGCAACGACACGATCTGCGGCGGCCCCGGCAACGACGTGATCGCCGGCGACGGCGGCGGCGACAAGCTCCTCGGCGAAGCGGGCGACGACGCGCTGGCCGGCGAAAGGGGGCCGGACCGTCTCGACGGGGGCGAGGGCAACGACTCCCTCAGCGCCGACAAAGGGCCGGACTGGCTCGACGGCGGCAGCGGCGACGACACCCTCTACTCAGGCCGCGCCTCCGACAAGCAGGTCGACGGCGGCGACGGCAACGACCGGATCTTCACCGACCGCGGCAACGACCCGGCCAGCGGCGGCCCCGGGGCCGACTACATCGACGGGGGCCTCGGCGACGACCGCCTCGACGGCGGGGACGGGGACGGGGACGTCGTGGTCGGGAACCACGGCAGCGATCTCGTCAACGGCGGCGAAGGCAACCGCGACGTCGTCCGCGGCGATCTCGGCTTCGACCGGCTCGACGGCGGCCCTGGGATTGATGACATCGCCTCGTTCGCCGGCGCCACGGAAGGCGTCACGGTCGATCTCGGCGACGGCAACGCCAGGGGCGACGGCCGCGACAGCCTGGCTGGGTTCGAGGATGTGGTCGGCTCCGCCTCCCCCGATCTGATCGACGGCGACGATGGCCCGAACCGGCTCGACGGCGGCGCAGGCTATGACGAGCTCGACGGCCACGGTGGCTCCGATCAGCTCTTCGGGGGCCCCGACGGCGCCGAGTGCGACCGCGGCGCGGGCGACGCGTCCTGCGAGCAGGAGGACACCTCCGGCGACGGTCCCGCGGTGGTGCGGACCACGAGCATCGACGGCACCGCGTCGCTGACCGTGCGCGGCGGCCCGGGAGGCGACGCCATCACGATCGGCTTCGACGGCTCCGGTTACACGGTCTCCAGCGCGGGGCCCTTCCCGGAAGGCAATGCCCAGGGTTGCGACTCGGCCGGCGGCGCGCAGGTCCACTGCCCCGACGGGGTGCAGTCGATCCTGATCGCGACCGACGGCGGCGGCGATTCGGTCCGGGTTGAGGAGAGCGTGCCGGCAAGTGTGCAGGTACGGATCAGCGGCGGCCCGGGCGGCGACGCCCTCTACGGCGGGCCCGGGGACGACGTGATCGAGGCCGGGGACGACGGCGATCCCGATCTACTCGACGGTGGCGCCGGCAGCGACGCTCTGATCGGCGCTCGCACCGATCTTCCCAACCCCTACGGCAGCGGCAGGAGCACCCTTCTCGGCGGCGAGGGGTCCGATCTGCTGGTCGGCGGCGATCCCTGCGACGGCGATCTGTTCAGCGGGGGCGCGGGGGAAGACACCGCGTCCTTCGTCAGGTTCAACCCCGGCGTCACGGCCCAGATCGGCGGCCCTGCTTCGCGGGCCGGCGAGGGTTGCAGCGCCGGAAGCATTCAGGGCTCGGTCGAGGCGCTGGAGGGATCGGCGGGGGCCGACACGCTGATCGGCGATGCCCGGGAGAACACGTTCTCTGCCCGCGGCGGCGATGACACTGTTATCGGCCACGCCGGCGACGATCGCCTCGTCGGAGGGGGCGGCACCGACCGCCTGATCGGCGGCGGCGGCAGCGATTCCCAGCACCAGTAACGTACCTACTTGTTTTTCAGTCAAGGACTTTGTATTGACGTGGGGTGCAGTTTCGGCCTAGGGTGAGTTGCAGGAGGTGCCGCCGATCAGTACGGAGACGCTTGCGGTCACCAGTTGTGCGTTCTTGCTCGTTGTGCTGGCGCTGAGCGTGAGTGCCGTCGGTCGCCCCGACCCTATTGGCGCTGACGGCTCCCTTCACCGCGCAATCTCGTTTGGGTTCCTCAGCGACGCGGTGCTGGTGGTATTGGCTGGAAGCATCCTCAACCCGGCCCTTCCCGACTTAGTGCCGCTGGGGGCGATGCTGGCGGTCACGCTGTTCGCCGGCCTGCGGATATATCGGCGTCAGCCCTCGCCCATCCTGTAGCCGTACCCCCGAACCGTTTTCACGTACGCGGCATCGCCGAGCTTACGGCGCAGGTTCGACATGTGGACGTCGATCACATGGTCGTCGCCGAACCACCCCTCGCCCCAGACACGTTCCAGGAGCTGCTGGCGGCTGAGGGTCACCCTTGGGTGGGCGGCAAGGACGTCGAGCAAGTCGAACTCGGTCCGGCTGAGCTCGACCCCCACCCCGCCAACCGTGACCTCACGAGCGCTCGAGTCGATTCGCAGCGCCCCGAACTCACGCACCTCAGTGCTCGGGGCGGCCATCCGAGGTCGACGCTGCATGGCGCGGATGCGGGCAACCAGCTCACGCGGGGAATACGGCTTGGTCATGTAGTCGTCGGCCCCCACCGACAGCCCCACCACGCGATCGGTCTCACTGTCGAGCGCGGTCAGGATGATCACGTAGGCGTCGCTGAAGGTACGCAACCGCCGGCAGGCCTCGATCCCGTCGATCCCCGGCAGATTGATGTCCAATACGACCAGCTCGGCGGGCAGCGCGTGGGCCTTCTCGAGGCCGCTCTCCGCGTCGCTGCACACGGCCACCTCGAAGGACTCGCGCTGCAGGAGCCTGGCGGTCGCGGTCGCGAGCTGCGGGTCGTCCTCGACGATCAGCACCTTCAGGGGCTTGGCGCCATCTGAGGAGATCTTGAGACTCCGGAGATCCAACGTCAACCTCGGCTGCCGAGAAGATCGGCATGAGCAGCTTTATCCGACTTGACGAAGACTGGCACGTCAGCTCCACCTTCTCCAATGGCACCTCTACCGTCCGGCAGACCGTACACCTCGCCGAGGCGCGGAGCCTGAAAAAGCTCTGCATCGTCGACAAGGTCTCAGCCTCCACCGACTGGGTTGGGGACCTGGGCGAGGCTTGCAGGAAAGCCCAGCGCGAGAGCGCCGTCGAGGTCAGCTGCGGCGTGGAGGCGGAGGTGACCGATACGAGGGGCACGCTCGAGCTCCCGAGCTCTGCCGGCCTTGCGGATCACATCTACGTCTCGCACCGTCGGCTCCCTACTCCGATGGGCCCGATGGACCTGGATGAGGCGCGCGGGCAGATCGAAGTGGGACTGCTCTGCCCGGCTCGGGTGACCGAGTGGCTGGTCCGCGCCTCGGCTGCCGCCACGATGCGCGATGGCTCCGTGGTCCTGACCGATCCCTTCCACATCCTCGCCGAGCTTGGGGTCGACTCCGAACGCATTCACCCGGCCTACCTGCGATGCCTTGCCGGCGCCTTGGTCAAACGCGAGGCCAGTGTCGAGCTCAGCGAGCGCTGGAAGGGCCCCTCGCCGGTCATCGCCAATTACTTCCTGATGGCCGGGGTTCCGGTCCGCGCAGCGACCGGGAGTGTGTCGGCGGAGACGGTGGGCCGCTATGTCTGGTGTAAGCGGGTTGCCTCGGAAGTCGCGAGAACCGTTTCCACGCAATGGCGCACCGAGCGGGTCCTCGCGCTTTAACCCGGTAAGAGCACCGCGCTCCACCCTTCTTGAGCAAATCTTGAGCGAGCCGAGAGCCACCTCCTACGTCTCACCCAGAAAGTCGGCATGCCGCCCGGCCGTCACCTCCGCTCTCGCTCAGCGCGGTAGGTGTACGGTTCGGGCGGTAACTGGTCTCGTGCCTGATAGGAATCACTGTCAGGCACGACTCAGGCACGGACGCTTTTCTTACAGTACAAAGAACTCATCTGTTTATTTCCCTGACACTTTTAGCGGTGTTAGAGTCCTCTCCCAAGCTGAGCGGCAGGATCGAGGTATCGGTTTGCCACCCACCGATCCAGCGGAGTCAAACGGCAACAGTTCAACCTTCGAGCAGCTGCTCGAGGCGGCGCCCGACGCGATCGTCGGGGTCGGCGATGACGGCAAGATCGTCCTCGTCAACGGCCAGGTCGAGTTTCTCTTCGGCTATGCGCGTGCGGACCTTCTCGGCGAGGACGTGGAGATGCTGGTGCCCGAGCGGTTCCGGAACGCCCACCCCGGGCACCGCAGCGGGTACTTCGCCGAGCCGCGGACCCGCCCGATGGGCGCCGACCTCAACCTCTACGGCCGGCGCCGAGACGGCAGCGAGTTTCCGGCGGAGATCAGCCTCTCCTCGATCGAGACGGAGAGCGGGAGGCTGGCCACCGCGGCGATCCGCGACGTCACCGCCAGCCGCGCGGCGGAGCGCAAGTTCGAGCAGTTCGTCGAGCTCGCTCCCGACGCGATCGTCGGGGTGAATCGAGACGGAGAGATCGTTCTCGTCAACCAGCAGGCGGAGACGCTCTTCGGCTACAGGCGCGAGGAGCTGATCGGCGAGCAGGTCGAGATGCTGGTACCGCAACGCTTCCGCGAAGCCCACCCGGATCACCGCAGGCGCTATTTCGAAGAGCCGCGGACCCGGCCGATGGGAGCCGGCGTCGAGCTGTATGCGGTTCGCAAGGACGGCAGCGAGTTCCCGGCGGAGATCAGCCTCTCGGGCATCGAAACCGAGGAGGGCATCCTCGCCACGGCCGCCGTGCGAGACATCAGCGAACGGGCTGAAAGCGAGCGCGAGAGAGCGTTGCAGGAGCAGCTGGACCAGTCCCGGCGCCTGGAGAGCGTCGGCCAGCTCGCCGGAGGGATCGCCCACGACTTCAACAACATCCTCGGCGTGATCCTCAATTACGCGGAGTTCGTCCGCGACGAGCTTCCACCCGACTCGAAGGCCACCGACGACGTCGAGGAAATCCGCCGCGCGGCCGAGCGCGCGGCCGCCCTCACCCGTCAGCTGCTGATCTTCAGCCGCCGCGAGGTGGTCCAGCCGGAGCTGCTCGACCTGCGCAAGGTCGTTTCCGACCTGGAGAACCTCTTGCACCGGGCACTGGGCGAGCGGGTGGAGCTGAAGACCCGCTTCGACGACGACGTGGCGGCGGTCGAGGCCGACCCCGGCCAGATCGAGCAGGTGCTCGTCAACCTCGCGGTCAACGCGCGCGACGCGATGCCCGACGGGGGCCGGCTCCTGATCGAGGTCGAGAACGCCGAGCTCGACGAGGAGTACACCTACATGCACCCCGCCACCGAGGCGGGGCCCTACGTGCGGCTCAAGGTGAGCGACACCGGCGTGGGGATGGACGCGGACACCGCCGAGCGCGCCTTTGAGCCCTTCTTCACCACCAAGGGAAAAGGCGAAGGGACCGGCCTCGGCCTCGCCACGGTGTACGGGATCGTCACGGGCGCCGGCGGCCGGGTGGACATCTACTCCGAGCCCGGGATGGGGACCACCTTCAAGGTCCACCTGCCCGCGAGCCCGGCCGCTCCCAGCGCCGGAGAGGACAGGGTCGAGGAGCGGCCGGCGGGCAGGGGCGAGGTCGTGCTGGTCGTCGAGGACGAGGCGGACGTGCGGCGCATGGCCGAGCGCATCCTCGGCAAGGGCGGCTACTCGGTGATCGGAACCGCCGGCGGCGAGGAGGCGCTCGAGGTCTGCCGCCATGCCGACCAGGCCATCGACCTGCTCCTCACCGACGTGATCATGCCCGGGATGCTCGGCACCGAGCTGGTCGAGCAGGTCAAGGCGATCCGCCCCGAGCTCGGCGTCGTCTTCATGTCGGGCTACAGCCACGACGTCCTGGCCCCGCAGGCGCTGGCCGAGCAAGGCGGGGCCGCCTTCATCGAGAAGCCCTTCAACTCCGGCGAGCTGTTGCAGACCGTCCGCGGCCTGCTCGACGCCGCTGCGAACGAGGCGAGCAGATGACGAACGCCTCCGCGCAGGCGCAGTCGCGTCCGGGTGCAAACGGGCGGACGGGCAATGGGGGGCCTCGCATCCTCGCCACCGACGATCGCCCCGAGATCCTGCGCCTGATCGACCGCTCCCTGGGGGAGCGCTATGCCTGCGAGTTCGCCGGGAGCGTCGAGGAGGCCCGCGGCAAATTGGCGGAGAACGGCTCCTTCGACCTGGCCCTGTGCGACATCGAGATGCCCGGCGAGTCGGGCCTGGTCCTGGTCCAGGAGATCTCCCGCGAGCATCCCGACACCGCGATCGTCCTCGTCACCGGCGTGGACGACACCGAGGTGGCCAAGCGCGCCTTCGAGACGGGCGCCCACGGCTATCTCGTCAAGCCGTTCTGGCCCGGGCAGTTGCTGATCACGGCGATGAACGCGCTGCGCCAGCGCAAGCTGGAAATGGCCCAGAGCGCTCATCGCAAAGCCCTGGAGGACCGGCTCCAGACACTGATGGATCGGGCGCCGGTCCCGATATACATCAAGGACCGCGAGCGACGCTACCTGCTCGCCAACCAGGTCACCCACGAATCCGTCGGCATCGAGCCGGGCGGGCTGATCGGCCTGCGCGACGCGGACTACCTCTCGCCGGAGGCCGAGCGGGTGGTGGCTGCCTCCGACCGCAAGGTCCTCGACAGCGGCAACACCCTGCAGACCGAGGAAACCCTGCGGGTGGGCGACGAGGAGCGGACCTTTTTCAGCGTCAAGTTCCCCTACGTCGACGACGCCGGGGACATCGTCGGCGTCTACGGGATCTCCACGGACGTCACCGGGAGAAGGCAGGCCGAACTGCTGCGCGAGGAACTCGCCCGGGCACAGGTCCAAGCGATCGAAGAGCTGACGGCGTCGCGTCAGGAGACCGTCGAGCGCCTTGCGAAAGCGCTGGAGATGCACGACGGCGAGACCGGCCGCCACGTGAACCGGATGGCGACGCTCGCCTCCTTCCTCGCCGACCGGGTCGGCCTCGATCGCGACCGAGCGTTGCTGTTGCGCACGGCCGCGCCGATGCACGACGTCGGCAAGGTCGCGACCCCGGACGGGATCCTGCAGAAGCAGGGGCCCCTGACGCCGCCGGAGCGAGAGGAGATGGAGCGCCACACCACGGTCGGCTACGAGATCCTCGCCGACTCCGAGAGCGAGCTGCTGCAGCTCGCGGCGACGATCGCACTCACCCACCACGAGCGCTGGGACGGCGACGGCTACCCGCAGGGGCTGGCCGGCGAGCAGATCCCGATCGAGGGCAGGATCACGGCGGTCGCCGACGTCTTCGACGCGCTGCTCAGCGACCGCTGCTATCGGTCCGCGCTTTCGGTCGACGATGCCCTCGAAGTGATTCGAGAGGGACGGGGCACCCACTTCGATCCGCAGGTCGTCGATGCGCTGGTCGGCAACCTCGACGAAGCGCTTGCCGCCCGTGGATAGCTCGCCCGCCGGGCCCGCGGCAGGCGGAGCCGAGCGCCGCGGCAGCGGCGGCTGGGACAGCGTCCTCGCGGCCGAGGCCTACGAGGTCTCCCCGGGAAACGAGTGGCGATCGGAGTTGTGGCGCGTCGCCGTCACCCAGTTCA
Organism: Solirubrobacterales bacterium; assembly: GCA_036280745.1. Lineage (GTDB taxonomy): Bacteria > Actinomycetota > Thermoleophilia > Solirubrobacterales > 70-9 > VAYN01. Next base: position 30,307 of record DASUQC010000004.1, on the reverse strand, counting down.
ACCAGGCCGCCGACCTGCTCGGCCTCGAGCCCGACGCCCGCGCCCGCCTGCTCGAGCCCAGGCGGGCGCTCGTCGCCAACTTCCCGGTCCGGCGCGACAGCGGCGAGATGCAGAGCCTCACCGGCTACCGGGTCCAGCACACCTTCGCCCTCGGGCCGACCAAGGGGGGTGTTCGTTTCGCCCCCGGAGTCTCGCTCGGCGAGTGCGCGGCGCTGGCGCTGTGGATGAGCCTCAAGTGCGCGCTGCTGGGACTGCCGTTCGGTGGTGCAAAGGGCGGTGTGCGCTGCGATCCCAACCGCCTCTCCCCCACTGAGATGGAGCGGATCACCCGCCGCTTCGCCAGCGAGCTCGTCCCGGTGATCGGCCCCGACCAGGACATCCCGGCCCCCGACATGGCGACCGGCGAGCGCGAGATGTCGTGGTTCATGGACACCTACTCCCAGCATGTCGGCCACCCGACGCCGGGCATCGTCACCGGTAAGCCGCTCGTCCTCGGCGGGACGGAGGGCCGCAAGGCTGCCACCGGGCTGGGTGCTGTGATCTGCGCGGAGGCGATGCTGGCGAGGCTGGGCCGGGAGATCTCCGGCACCAGGGTCGCGATCCAGGGCTTCGGCAACGTCGGCAGCGTCATCGCCCAGGAGATGCGAGATCGCGGGGCGAGCGTGGTCGCGCTGTGCGACGTCACCGGGGGCATCGTCAACCCCGACGGCATCGACGTCGACGACGCCCTGCGGTGGGCGGCCGAGAACCGCTTCCTGCGCGGATTTCCCGGCGGCGCCGAGGCGACCCGGTCGGGGATGCTGGAGACGTGCTGCGACATCCTCATCCCGGCCGCCCTGGAGTGCCAGATCACGGCTGAAAACGCCCCCCGGCTCGACTGCGGGCTGATCGTCGAGGCGGCCAACGGCCCGACCACCCCCGAGGCGGACCGGATCCTCGCGGAGCGACGCATCCCGGTCGTCCCCGACCTGCTCGCCAACGCCGGCGGGGTGACGGTCAGCTACTTCGAGTGGGCGCAGGACCAGCAGCGCTACTCCTGGCAGGCGGACGAGATCACGGCACGGCTGCGCCAGTACCTGGAGTCGGCGATGGACCGGATCGCCGAGAGCGCAGAGCGCTTCGGGGTCCCCTGGCGAGAGGCCGGCCAAGCGGTAGCGATCGCGCGGGTCGCCGAAGCCGCCCGGCTGCGCTCTGTCTATCCGTAGGCAGGCAAGAGCACCTGACCCACCGACCCCGCGAGGACTCGGTCACGCGGACGTAGTGGGTCAGGTGCTCGCACCGGAGCGCCGTCGTGAAGAGGCGACGGCATTTCTGGCGGACGGGTGGAGAGGGGCCGCATCCGCCAAGTTCAGGAGGGTGTGACCGCAGGCTGGGATCTGGGCGTTCACATGGGTCTTTTGGTCATTTGGCCTCGTCTTCATTCCTGCGGTCACAGGAGGCCTATCGACGGGCCAGCGGCGACCTGAAGGCATTTGAGGCTTTCTTGAGGAAGCCTGGAGTAGCCCCAGATCTCGAACCCTCAGAAGCCCGGAATCGGACTCGAACCGACGACCCCTTCCTTACCATGGAAGTGCTCTACCAACTGAGCTATCCGGGCGGGTCGGACAACTTTAGCGGCGATCCCCGAGGGTCGCGACAAGGCTGAAGCGCAAATGCAGCGGGGCGGCCAAACTGCGGCCGCCCCGCTCCGGTGCCTCCCCCTCTAAAGGCCGACCAGGGTCGAACCTCCGGTGTAGGTGGCGCTGCCGGGCGATTTGCCGCAGACAAGCTGGTTGCCCGTAGCGGTGTAGGCGATCCCGCTCAGGTTCAGGCTGGCGTCGATGCCACGCGCCAGGCCGGTGCCGGTGTTTGCCAGACCGACGCTCCCGCCCACGGTCTGCGGGCCGACTTTGTAGAGGCAGAGCGATTTGCCTTCGGACTGTTTCGTCGCGTTTTCGAACATCGCCGCTTCGATCGCGTCCCCTTCTTTGGAGCAGGTGACGCCCAGGCCGGCCGAGTAAGGCGGGCCGACGTTGAGCGCGTCGAGGACGTACTGGCAGCTGTTCATCTTCACGTCAGCGATGTAGCCGCCGCTGGCGGTGCACCCCGTGTAGGTGGCTGCGAGCGGGAGTTCATCGTCCGGATTCGCAAACTGCCCGCTGAAATCGACGGCTCCGCAGCGGAACTCGCGCAGCGAGAATTTCAGCACGTGCGGACTGCTGGCCTTCTGGGAGCCGAAGGCCGCCCCGGGGTTGCCAATCCAGTTCGAGGTCCATTCGGCCTCGAAGCGCGGCTGTTTGGCCGCTTCGGCAGATTCTTCGCCTGCCATGAACAAGGCGCTGGCCGCGGTCTGCAAACCGATGGATTTGGCGTTTTTGGTTGCGCTCAATTTCCAGCCGGCGCTGAGCACGAGGGGTCCACCGGAGGTGCATTTGACCTGGGTGTATTCGAGGCTTTCCGTTTCGATATCGACCGACACGGTGGCCGAGGCGCCTTCGCCGCTTACCGCGTAGTTCGCGGGAATGCTCTGGGGGCTGATCGCAACCTCGCAGGCGGTTTTGTATTTGAGCGAAATCGGCCCGCAGCCGGCCGGCCCGATCTCGACCGCCCCGGCGCCGCCGATGGCGGGGCGGAACGTGAGCTTGCAGCCTTTGAATTCGAGGCTGCCGTTCGTACAGCTCATGTCGTTCGGCTGCAGGGTCGCCGACTTGGCGGGGCCTGCAAGGTCGGTGGAACCCGTTCCCGCATTGCTGCAGTTGAGTTCCTGGATTCCGAGGGTGAAGTGGTAGTTGCTCGTGCCGGCTGCTTTGACGGTGGCCGGATACCCGTCGGCCACGAAGCCCGCGGCGGCTGCCGATGACACCCCTGCCAGGGCGGTCATCGCCATCACCGCAGCGACGATAATTGCTCGCTTCATTACTGCCTCCCTTTTTCTTTGCATTGGGCGACCGGTGACCCGGTCGCCTAGGCGAGCCTCGCCGGTGGCCTCACCCCCCGCGGGTGCGATCTGCCGCCCCTAGCCACGCCCCGGTTGCGAACTGCCAACCTCCGCGCTCTCCAGCTCCTCCAGCCGCAGGGCCGCCTCCAGCTCGATTCCGCAGGCCCCAAGGGGCCGACCAAGCCGCCGCTCCGCCGTGCCAAGGCGCTTCGCCGCCGCCTGGCGGCTGATCCCCAGCATGGCTGCCGCCGAGGAGATGTTGCGTTCGGCGGTGAAGTAGGCGCGCAGGGTCTCCAGCAGGCTCTCACCCCCCTCGCCCGCCAGCGGAGTGAGGTAGAGCTCGCGCAGCGAAGCGGCGAGCAGGTCGTCGGTCAGCACCGCCGCGAGCAGGGCGACGTCGCGAAAGCGCGTCAGGCCGCCCTCACCGCGCAGCGCGACCGGCATCGCCGCCGCGGCCTGACGGTGGGTGAGCCGCCACCCGGCCAGGCCCTCTCCCGGCTCGCCGAGGGCAAGCCAGAGCGAGTCGGAAGGGCCGGAGCGCAAGAGGTCCTCAAGCCGGTCGGGGTCGGGCCCGCGACGCGATCCGAGCCAGGCCCAGAAATCGCTTTCGCCGCGGCGGACCAGAAGCAGGCGGCAGTCGAGCGCGGCGGCGAGGCGGCGCAGGACCGCGGGCGCCTCGACGCCCGAAGCGACCAGACCCAGGTGGCGGACGTCGAGGTCGTAACAGAGCCCGGCAGGATCGGGCTGCTCGCCCGCCAGCAGCCGCCTCGCCAGCTCGGCCCGGCGCTCCTCGGCGGAGGCAGGCCGGCGCGGTTGCTCGAGGTTGTACTCCTCGGAGACGGCGGCGAGGAGGCGATCGAAGAGAGAGGCCTGCACCCGCAGCGTGCTCTGCAGCGAGACCTCTCCCTCTCCCTCCCCGACGAGGAAATCGCCGAGCAGTGTGTACCCGGCCAGGTAGCGCCGCATCACGGTCTCGAGCGGGACGCCGTTGCGGGCGGCCAAGCGCGCTTGGGAGAGCAGGACAGTGGGGATCGGCGGAGCCTGCTCCTCGCTGCACTCGATAGCCGCGAGGGCGTAGTCGATCGCGGCTGTAACCGCCAGCCCGAGGCCGTCCACGTAGGCCGGGTCGGTGGCCTCGACGGGGTCGGCGATCGAGTGCACGCGGGTGAGTGCCGCCGCTTCGATCTCCTCGCGCCGACGCTCCAAGCGCGCCGCGAGACCCCCGCCGCCGCCCGCCTCGCTCTGCGCGCGACTCCCGCTAACGCTCCGGGCGCCCATGCCGACCGGGCCTGTGCCCCTTGCCGCAGCTCGCCTTCACCGTCGGGCGCGAGCCGTGGACCTTGCCGTTGTGGCCGGTGAACTCGGCGTCGGCGCGGATCCGGCGAGCGCAGAGGTTGCGGCTGTTGACGATCAGGCCCTTCCTCCCTCCCTGCATCCGCACGACGACCTTGGTCAGCGGAGCGTCGGGAGTGTCAGTGAAGGTGGCCCTGATCCGGCGTTGCCTGGAATCGATGCGGGCGACCGCTTCGACGTCGATCTGTCCGTGCAGGTCGGCGACGAGGTCGGGCAGGGGGTGGTCGGAGGAACGTAGGAAAACGGGTCCGCTCAGCGGCTCGGACAGGAGCGGGGTGTAAGCGGTTGCGTGGCCGTAGACGGCCCCGGGAGGGCAGGCCGCGGCGGCGAACTGCACCCTGGTGCAGATCGTGCGGATGTGCGCCTGCTCGAGGAAGGCCGACGCGGGCAGGCTCAAGACGAGGCCCGCCAGGTTGGCGTCCCCAGGCCGGGGGGTGAAGGTGCCGATGAGGGCTGGGTGGGCATTACGCCTGGTGCCGCCCTTCAACCTCAGCGCCAGCTTCGGCTTGAAGCCGAGCGCATTGCAATCCGCAACCTGGAAACGGGACTGTGGGGAGAACGACGAATCGTCAGCCTCGCTGAGAGCATCGGTTCCGACCCCCCAGAGCACTCCCCGCACGGCGAAGGGTTCGCAGGAGGTCGGGTTGAGAGTGAAGTGCGGCCTGTCGACCTCGACCCTGATGTCGCGCAGCTTCAGTGGGATGCCGGCGAGCATGCGCGGAATCGGATCCGAGGAGCCGTCGGCTTCGACCTCGACCGTGCGGGGGTCGACCCGAAGCGCCTCGCGGACGACCACGGTGCCGAGGTCGAACGGCCCGGCCACTGCGGGGACGATCGCGACGACCGAGAGCGGCGCGCCCCTGTAGGGGCCCGCCAGGTAGAGCCTGCCGGAGACGTAGGTGAGGACGTCGCCGACTCCGGCGCCGGCGACGACGCGGCCGATCTGCGCCGCGGCGGGACAGGACGGCGAGGCGATCTCCACCTTCCCACCGTGCGGGCCGGTCCTCCCCCGCGCCACAGCGATCGCGGCATCGGAGCACTCGCTCGTCCCGGCCAGCCGTGCGACCAACCCGGGGGGCAGCTTGGCGGAGAACCTGGTCAGATCCTGGTCCCCGTCGCTGCGGGTGAGGCGGAGGTGGAAGGGGGTGTAGGCACCGCTGCGACGCTGCTCGGAACCGGCCTCGAATCCAGGCGCAAAGGGCGGGGCGGCGTCGAGAGGACAGGGCGAGCCGCCACGGCCCGAGGAGACGGCGAAGGCCGAGTCCGGGGTCGCCGGCAGCCCAGCCGACCACGGGAAGAGCCCGGCTTCGATCGCGTACTCGCCACACCGAGGCGGCGAAACGAGCGGCGCTCGCGGCCCTTCGCGAAAGCGCAGCCGGAAGCGCGAGAAGGGGAGCTGGGGGATCTCCTCGGCAATCCCGACCAGCCGTCCCGTCCGCGGGTCCGGCTCGATCCTCACCGGCTGCTTGACGAGGATCCCTAGGCCAGGGTCCTTCAACACCACATAGACGGCGAGCAGACTTTGGAAGGGGTTCTCGTAGGGCTCGGCCAGGAAGACGGATCCCGCCACAGCATCGGCGAGCAGGGGCGTCTCGACCTCCGCGGTACCGAGCTTGGAGGCATTCGGGCAGCCCTCGCCGGGGGCGGCGGCAAGGGTTTCGCGCCCCAGGTCGTCCTCGTCGCAGGCTTCCAGGCCCTCCGCGGCGGAAGGGTTGGCCGTCAATCCCTCCGGCAGGGTGACGACGGCCCTCTCGGTCGCCGACTGCGCCCGGCCTTCGGGTTCCAGCAACCCCTGGTGATCGAACTCGAGGTCGAGTTCGATCCCGGTCGGGCTCTCGGCCGACGTACCGGTCAACCGGCTCTCGATCGTCGGTTCGAACTCCAGGTCCTCGCAGCCGCTGACGGACAGGCTGGAGGCCGAGAGGCCGCTGGCCGGAAGGGTCCCGGGCTGCCAGGAGGTTGCACTGAAGGCAGTCGGCGTCGCTTCCCGGCAACTGGTCGGCATCGTCAGGAACGGCAGCTCGGGACCCAGGTCGCAGCCGCCGACGCAGCCGCTGCGTTCGGCGTCATGCGCGGAGTCCGCCGGCACTCCCCAGATGCTCACCTCCGAGCGGTAGATCGACACCGCCTGGGGAGCGTCCTCGACGGTGACGACGCCCCCGTAGGGGTAGCTCTGGCTGAGCATGACGTCGAGAGATATGGGGACCTGGATGACGACGAAGCCGAGCCGGGCGACCGTCCCCGGGCTGGGAACGAGGTTGTAGACGGAGACCGCCTGAGTGTTGCCGAACGCCTCCGGCGGGTCGCCGATCTGGATCTCGTTGACGCCGACCTGGGTGGCGGGCTCACATTTCTCTTCGACGAAGTCCGCCTGCGGGCAGCGCGGAATCGCCGTGGTGTCGGCGACGAGTCCCGGGGGCAGGACGACGCTCAGGTCCTCGAGGTCGCCGGACGGGATCTCAAACGAGAAGTCAGGGGTCGGTTCCGTGTTGAATCCGACCGTGGTCCGCTGCAGGAAGGGGTGGGATCCGGCGAGGGTTGCCGGCGTGGCGTCTTCGTTGCTGAAGGCGACGTCGAGCTCCTCGAAACCGAAGGCGGCGTGGGCAGGCGCGGCGCTCGCTGCGAGCAGGAGCGCGCCAAGACAGGAGAGGAGCAGGGCCCTGGTCGCTGCTCTCATCGCCTCCCCCTGTGCTTGCGTGCCTTCGCCCGCTTCTTGCCCGCGTCTCTCTTGACGCAGCGCGTCTTGGCCTTCTTCGTGACGCTGCGCTTGCCCTTCGGGCAGCGCAGCTTTCCAGGCAGCGGACGCACGTTTCCGGCGCCGGCGCCGGCGGTACCAAGCGAGGACGCAGCCGGCGGCGCACCCGCGGGCCCCTGGCAGGAGTCCTCGACGCCGGGATCGCATGCCGGAGTTGACACCGGAAGCTCGAAGCCACCGCCTACGCGAGCGTCGTAGACGTCGACAAGAGCGGGGTCCTGGCTGACGAGACTCTCTTCGGTGCTGAAAAAGACGTCGCGCCCGCTGACGCCCGCGTCGAGCAGCCTCGAGTCGACCGGGTCGCGACCGCCGCTGACGAGGCTGATGCAGCCGCCGCTCGCCTCGACGTAGCTTTCCGCGCCCTGGGCGGTGCACTCGGCCTCGCTCCCGGCGCGCCGCCACTCGTAGACGTCCTCCCTGCCGTTGGTGTCGGCGAGGACCAACCGGTCGAAGCTCTGGAAGAAGAGGTGGTTTCCGTCAGGGCCGAGGAACCTGGACGGTCGCATCTGGTCGGGCCAGCCCGGCAGCCGCCCCGCCGCCCAGTTGATCGCTTCGTCGGAGTCGGCGCCGATCTTGGCTCCGACGGGCCGGGCCCCGCTCGGGTTGCAGGAGATGCACGCGAGCGCCCCGGTCCCACCTTCCTCGGCGTCATAGAGGAAGACCTGGGAGTCGGGCTGACCGCTGTGCGCGTCTGTGCTGTCGTAGCCGGTCAGTGACCGATAGGAGGTGAAGGCGAGGTGCAGCCCGTCCGGGCTGATCCGAGAGCTGCGCAGCCGCGGTTCCAGCGCTGCGGGCGCCGAGGGGCCCGGCCTGATGATCCCGCCGCCCGGGCCGGCGGCGCGGGCCTCCTTGTCCTGCAGCAGCGCCACGAAGGTGAATGTGTCCGTGGCTTTCTCGTAGAGGTAGAGGTTCGATTGGCCGGCCACCGCTTTGCCCCCGGCGCTGTTCTCCTGGGCGCCGCTGAGCACATCCGTGGAGACCAGATAGACCCGCGAGAGGTCATCGCTCGCCCCGACCACGCTCTTGATCCCACCCGCGACCGGTTGCGATTCACCGGCTTCCACGTTGAATTCGCGCAGCTCGGCCTGGCCGAGTTCGCCGCTGGAGGTGGGGAGGGAGCCGACCGTGTAGAGCGCCGTGGTCCCAGCCTGGTCGGCCGCCCAGAAGACGCTCTCGGGCGCCTCCGAGATCGCCAGCGTGCAGGCCTTCCCGGCTTCGGTGCATTCCGTGCCGGCGGTCGCACTTTGCTCCTCCAGAGCGTTGACGCGCACATAGAGCTTTGGGTCGAGCACGTCGCCGAGTGCTGCCGAGCCCGGTTCAATCGGACCTGCGGCGTCCGATCCGGCAGACCAGAAGACCGTCTGCCCGTCGCCGGAGACCGCGTTGAGGACACTCGAGCGGCGGAAGTCGTAGGTCGGGGTCGTCGCCAAGCCCCCCGAAGCGTGCGTGCAGTTGGGCGTGCCGTCGGGGAGGGCGCTGACCAGGTGCAGCTCGCCGCCGGGGGAGCTCACGTAGACCTGGAAGATCCTCGTCGCCGGGCAGGCGTCGGGGGTCAACGGAGCGTCGGCGCGGAAGACCGCGTGGGCGCCGTCCGCGGAGACGTTCGCGAGGTCGACGTAGTAGTTGCTTTCGCTTTCCAGCTCGAAGCCGCCGGGCGGGGGCACCGAGCTGATCAGGTCGAAGGCAGGTTCGGCGGTGCAGTTGGAGCGCCGGTAGAGATTGGGAACCCCAGACGGTGCGCCCGGGGTGAGCGCCAGGTTCGTGTCCTGAACGACCCAGGCTTCGCAGAGGTCGGGGCTGAAGGCCTTGAACTGGCTGGCGCCGCCCGGCGCATAGAGGGCCGGCAGTTTTCGCGGCGGGGAGATCGCCTCGGTCCGCCAGCCGCCCGGGGTCCGCACGGAGAGAAGCTGGTTCAGCAGTGGCGCCGCTTCGGGTTCGGCGAACGCGCGCAGCGCGGTGTAGGTGGCGCGTTCGCCGTCGGCGGCGGCGAGGTCGTGACCGACGAAGAAGGCAGCGCCGACGTCACCCCCGCGGCGGTCAGCCGGCGAGACGAGCTCGAAAGCGCGGCAGTCGGGCAGCCGCGCCGAGGCGCCGGTGCGGAAAGCCTGGTTGGGGCAGTCGGTCCTGGCGGGCAGAGGCGCGGCGAAGGTCGTGAAAGAGCCTTCGGCTCCCCGGACAGGCCCCCCACCTCCGCTTTCGGCGACAAAGCGGTAGTGGTAGGTCGTACCCGGCTCGAGGCCGGAGAGGACGACATCACCGGTGCTGACCGCCTCGTCGACCACACCGGCTTCGAGCGGCGCCGGGTCGGCAGGAGCGACCTGGTTGCAACCCCCGTCAGAGCACCGACCGGTCCCGTACTCGACGAAGAAGGTGGTCTCGGGGAAGGGCGATTCCCAGAAGTGAGGGTTGATATCGGCGACCAGGGTGGCGGTTTCGGCCGTCGCCGAGGTCGCGTACTGCGCCGCGATCGTCGGCGGTACCGTCGGCGGCGAATCGAACTCCGCTCTGTCCGGGGGCGGATGGTAGGCGCGGAGGTAGCTGTCGGTGTTTATGTAGTTGGAGACGTAGAGAGCCGACTCGCCGCCTTCAGTGACGACGCTGGTGGCGATTCCAGTACTGCGCTCAAAGCCGTCAGTGAAGCCGACGCCCTGGTCTTCAACGCAGGACGAGCTGAACTTACGGATGTGGAGGCTGTTCGTACCGAGCTGAAACCCGTCAACCGCATATACGGCTCCGGCAGCATCTACCGCCAGTGCTTTCGGGTTTTTCACGATCGCCGTGCAGAGAGCTTCACTCACCCCAGCCGGCCCGTACTTGCGGATATTTTCTTTGGCGCTGACTTCGCCGACGAAGTCTTTGAAGAAGGAGACGAAGAGGTTGCCTGAGCCGTCTACCGCCAAGGACTGGACCAACTCGCCGGCCGGCATTGGAATACCCGCCAGGAAGTTGCCGTTCGCGTCGAATTTCTGCACCCTTTCCTGGTCGCCGACGTAGATGGTGTCACCGGGGCCGACGCCGATCAGGCTGCCGACCTCCCAGGTACCGAACTGGCCGTTGGCGGTGCCCAGCGTGCCCACGCCGCAGGTATCTCCAGAGGCCGCAGTGCACAGGTTCCCGCTCGTGGTCTTGTTGACTTCGCCACCGAACATGAGGATGAAGTTGCCGTCGGCGTCGAACTTCTGCACCCGGCGGCCCAACAGATCGGCCACATAGAGGTTGCCGGCACTGTCGAGCGCAACCCCCTGCGGATAGTTGAGCTGACCGGCCCCGTTGCCGCCGATCCCCTCCTGGCAGCCCGTAACGGCGGTGCAAGTCTGCAGCTGCGGCGAGCCGTCCCTGACCCCCCATCCCCAAGCCTTGACGAACTCCCCCCAGGCGGTCAGCTCGACGATCCGCTGGTTGCCCTGGTCGGCGACGTAGACCCGCCCCGTCGTCGGATTGGCGGCGATCCCGCGGGGGACTTTGCACTCCCCAGCCGCGGACCCGGTGACGCACCCTTTCCACAGAGTCTGGGGCGCGGGCGCTGCCGCGGCCGACGCGGGCAGGGCCGCGGCAGCCAGCGCGATGGCGAGAAGGAGAGCCCTCCTCATTTCCCTCGCTTCCCGCCACAGCTCGGCTGCAGCAACGGCTTGCCGTCAGCCCGCTTGCCGTTGTGGGCGGCGAACTGGGCGTTGGCCCTCTTGGTGGTGCGGCAGAGGTCTGCCGAGTTTTCGATCAAGCCCTTCTTGCCTCCCCGCATCTCGACCACGACTTTGGTCAGGGGGGCGTCGGGGACGTCGACGAACGTGGCTCTGATTCCGCCGTTCTTGGAGTCGATGCGGGCGACGGCCTCGACGTCGATCAAGCCGTGCAGGTCGGCGACGAAGTCGGGTAGCGGGTTGCTCGAGGCCCGCAGGTAGACAGGGCCCGAAAGCGGCTGCTCGAGCAGCGGGGTCCAGGCCGTCGCCTTGCCGTAGATCGCTCCCGGCGGGCAGCTGTCGGCGGCGAACTGCACGCGGGTGCAGATCGTGCGGATGTGGGCCTGGTCGAGGAAGGCCGAGTTGGGCAGGCGCAGGACGAGCCCTTTCAAGTTGGCGTCGCCGGGGCGGGGTCGGTATTCGCCGCGCAGGACGGGGTTGCCGCCGCGCTTGGTGTCACCCTTCAGCTTCAGCGAGAGACGGGGCTGGAAGCCGAGCGAGCCGCAGCTCGCAGCCTGGAAGCGGGCTGCGAGGTCGAAGGGGGAGTCGTCGCCGGAACCGAAGACGTCGGCGCCTCCTCCCCACAGCGTCGCGCCCACCTCCGAGGGCTCGCAGGAGGTCGGGTTGAGGGTGAACTCGGGACGGTCGACGTAGGTCCTGACGTCCCGGACCTTGAGCGGGATGCCCTCGAGGATGTGGGGAATCGGGTCGGATGCGGCGCCGTCGACCAGCACCTTCGTCGTGATCGGGTCGATCCGCAGCGCCAGGCGGGTGACCACGTTGCCGAGGTCGAAGGGGCCGGCGACGGCGGGAACGATCGCCACAACCGAGAGCGGGGCGCCGTTGAGGGGGCCGGCGAGGTAGACGCTTCCCTTGGCCCAGGTCAGCACCTGCCCGACCCCGGCCCCGGCGAGGACCCGGCCGATCTGCGAGGAGGCCGGGCAGCTGGGCGCGGCCAGCTCCTCGCGCCCGCTCGTCCGCGCCCTGGCGGCGACGATCGCGGCCTCCGAGCACTGGCCGGCGCCCGCCAGCTTGGCCACCATCCCCGGCGGCAGCGTGGCGGAGAACCTGGTCAGGTCCTGGTCGCCGTCGCTGCGGGTGAGGCGCATGTAGAAGGGGGAGTACGAGCCGGCGCTGTTGGACTGCGTGCCCGCTTCGAAGCCGGGCCGGAAGGGTGGGGTGCCGGCCGGCGGGCAGGGGCCGCCGTTGACCCCCGAGTCGACCGCGAAGGGAGCGACCACGACCCGCGGCGCGGCGCCCGAGTGGGGCGTGAAGGTTGCGACCGTCTGGTAGGTCCCGCAGGCCGGCGGCGTGACCAACGGGCTGCGCGCGCCTTCGCGGAAGTGGAAGCGGAACTCCGAGAACGGGAACTGGGGGATGTCCTCGAAGGTGGTGACGATCTGCCCCGACTGCTCGTCCGGCGATACCTCCCCCGCCTGCTTGACGACGATGCCGAGGCCCCGGTCCTTGATCACCATGTAGATCGCGAAGCGGGTTCCCAGGGTGTTCTGGTCCTGGGTCGCCACATAGAGGGAGCCGTGCAGCAGCTTGCCCTCCAGCAGCGGCGTTTCGACTTCGACCTCCCCCACCTTGGAGGAGAGCGGGCAGCCCTCGCCGGGTTCGGAGGTGGCGGTCTCGCGATCCAGCTCGGCGATCGAGCAGGTGCCAAGGCCTTCGGCCACCGAGGGGTTGAGCGTCATCCCCTTCGGCATCGCCACCACGGCTTTTTCGATCGTCGACTGGGCGGTGCCAGTCGGGCTGGTCAGACCTTCGTCGTCGAAGGCAAGGGTGAAATCGAGACCCGAAGGTGACTCCGCAGAGCGGGTCGTCGGCTTCGCCGCCGCTTCGGGGTCGAAACCGAGACTGCCGCAACCGTTCAGCCCCGTGGGAACCGGTGGTTCGGAGTTGTCGTGACTGAGGATCGTCTCGGCGAAGAAGTCGCCCTCCCAGGACTCGGCCTCGAAGGTGGTCGGCAGCGGACCGTCGCACTTGGTCGGCAAGGTGAGCAGGGGTTTCTCCGGGATGCTGACCGGACAGAGATCGGCGGTGCTGGTGGTGACGCAGTTCCCGCGTTCGGCATTGTGCGCTGGGCTCGCCGGCACCCCCCAGAGGGTGAGCTCGGACGCGTAGAAGGGAACGGCATTGGGGATGTTCCTGACCTCTGCAATCACGTTGTAGGGGGGCTCCGGGTTGACCCTCAGATCGACCGTGGTCGGCACCGCGATAGTCCAGAAACCGATCGACATCGCCACCCCGGGGGGCGGCGATAGGTTGAACACGGGCGCGGTGATTTCGCCGGCCGGACCGGGTTCGAGCACACTGGTCTTGGTCACGCCGATCACCGTCGCGTCGGCGCAGCCCATGGCGTACCTGGTGCCGAGAAACTCGGCCGTCGAACAGGGCGGCACCGCGGTCGGGTTGCCGACAAGTCCGGGCGCGTTCAGCACGCCCAGGTTCCGGGCCGAGCCTTCGGGCAGGACCATGTCGCGATCGGGGTCCGGGGTGGTGTTCGCCCGGATCGTCGTGTTCAGCGCGAACGGGTGGGACCCCGCTCCCATCGAGGGCGTGCCGTCTTTGGCCGTCAGGGTGAGGTCGAGCCCATTGAGCCCAAACCCGGCCTGGGCGGGCGCCGCGACGATGAGCGCGAACACGCAGCCTACGGTCCCGAGAATCGCACGCCTCATCGTCCCGCCCTCCCGTTCTTCTTGCGATCTCGCTTCCGCTGCTGCTTCGAGGGCTTCACGCATCTCGTCGCACCCGCTCGGCGCACCTTGCGCTTACCCTGCGGGCAGCGCCTCGCTCCGGTTCGCTGGGCCTGGTTGCCCGGACCACGGAAAGAGGCCGAAGCCGGGGTGATGTCCGTCGGCGCGACGGCCGGGCTCTGGCAGGCTTCCCCTTGGCACGTAGGCCTCACGGGCGTGGGTGCGAAGCCGCCGCCTACCCTCGCGTCGTAGAGGTCGAACAGCCCAGGGTCTTCCACGAAGAGGCTCTCCTCGGTGACGAAGAAGACGTCCCGCCCGTCGGCCGAGGCGTCGATGAAGCTGGAGTCCCGGGGGCTCTCGCCGGAGGAGATCAGACTGAGGCAGCCGCCTGAGTCTTCCACGTAGAGGGCGGCGCCCAACTCTTCGCACTCGATCCTGCCGGACGCCCTTCTCCATTCGTAGACATCGGCAACGCCATTGGTATCGGACGGGACCAGCGCCTGAAAGCTCTCGAAGAAGACGAACTCGCCGTCCTCGGAAAGGACACGGGGGGCATGTCCCTGGTGCTCCCAGACGGGTATCCGGGATGCCATCCAGAGAGGGGTATCCGTTGCGCCGCCGGAGGTATCGCCGATGCGCCCCGCCGGACGTGCGCCGGACGGGTTGCAGGAGATGCAGACCAGCCTCCCGTCACCTCCTTCCGCCTCGGCGTCGTAGAGGAACACCTCGGCATCCGGGGCACCGCTGGCGACATCGATGTTGTCGCTACCGGTGAGCGACGCCCTCGACATGAAGAGGGCATGGGAGCCATCCGCGCTCACCCGCGACAGGCGCCAGCCCGCCTTCGGGCTGTCCAGGGCGATCACACCGGCGGTCAGCGAATTGATGCCGTCCGGATTGGAATCGAAAGGACCCAGCGTGCCCACCAAACGGATCGGTGCCCCCCTCTCATGCAGATAGAGATTTCGCTCACCCGCCACCGCCCCGGGAGCCAGTACGTTCGAAGAAGTGAAGTACACACGGGTTGCGTCCTCGCTTGCCCCCATTACGCCGCCAACCCCGGTGGCGATGGGAGTCGGCACGGAGACGAGTGCTCCCCCAACCTCTTCGATCTGGGCTTCGAAAAGATCTTCGCCGGTTTGGATGATCGCCGTGGAACCGCTTGGGTCGGCGGTCCAGAAAAACGACCCCGGACCCGCTAGCTGAAGCGTGCAGGCCTTCCCCGCTTCGTCGCATTCGCCGCTCTGGCTCCGCTCTGCCAGGGGATTGGCTCGCAGGTAGACCTCGCCGGGACCGGTGCCATTGGTGTCCGGGATCGGGAGATCGCTGTCGACTTCGGTACTGCTGGACCAAAAGACCCTTGAGCCATCACTGGAAATCGCGTTATGAACGCTTGCATTGCGAAAGTCGGTGGCGCCAGGTCCGCTTGCGGTACCCAACGACGCGTGTCGGTTGACAGGCTCGCCATTCGGCAAGACGCTGATCAGGCGCAAATCTGCCCTGTTTTCCGACCCTTCGCTGCTCTCGTAGAGCTGGAAGGTCACGGTTTCGGCAGCATCGGGCGTGAGGGCTGCATTGGCGCGAAATAGGGAGTGGGCACCGTCGCCGGTCGCACCTTGGATCATCGGGAGGTAGTTGATCACTGGGGCTTCCTCCCGGTTGAATCCGGGCGGGCTGACGGAGGTGAGAAGTTCAAACCCCTCGATTCCGCAGTTGCGCCGGCGATAGAGGTTCATCCCGTTTTCGGGTGCGCCCGGAACAAGGGTACGGTCGGAGTCCTGAAGCACCCAGCCGCTGCAGAGGTCGTCACTGAAGGACTTATAGGGATTTTCGAGCGCGAGTTCGTTGTACAGAAGGCGGTTGCTGCGCGGAGTGTTGATTCCGCGGGTCGTCCACCCCGCTTTGGAATCACGCGATGCGAGGTACTGGGACGACCAAGGAGCCGACTCGGGGGCGCCAAATGCCCGGCTGGTCGAGTAGGTGATCGACTCTCCCCCTGGAGCGGCCTGATCGATCCGCGCCTTAACCGTTCTACCGCCCACAGAGACGGCCCCGTCCAAAACACCGACATCGCCGCTTTCTTTGTCCAGCGGGGAGACCATCTCGTAGGCCCGGCAGTTGGGCAGGCGCGATCCCGGGCCGGTGCGGAAGGTCGCGTTCGGGCAGAGTCCGTTGGGCGGGTTTACCGCCGGGAAAGTGGTGAACGTGCGATCCGGTCCGAAGACCGGCCCGCCGCCGCCGCTCTGGACGACGAAACGGTAATGGTAGGTGGTGTCCGGCTCGAGACCGCTCAACATCACGCCTGGGCTCGTCACGCCCCGGTCGACCACCCCCCCTCCCAGGAGATTCCCAGGCGCGCCTGGGTAGACCTGGCAGCCCCCTGCCGAACAGCTCTCGGTTCCGTATTCGACCCGGTAGCGGGTGTCATCCCAAAACCTGGGGTTGATGGTGGCTCGCAACACGGCGCTGTCGGTGTTGACCGAGGCCGCGTACTGTTCGACCACCGTGGGCGCCGCCGCAGGCGGATCCCACTTGTCGGGCGGAGGGTAGTAGGCACGGATGTAGCTGTCTTCGAAGTACCCGTTCGAGACATAAAGACCGGTCCCTCCGGCCTCGGTGACGGTGTTGACCGCGATCCCCGTACTGGATTCAAAGCCGTCGGTGAAGGGGTAGGCGCTGTCTTGGACTTCTTTGCAGCTGGAGTCAAACCTGCGGATGGTTAGGGGCCGTATCCCACCGGGAACCCAGCTATCGACGGCATAGAAGCTGCCGTCAGAGCCTGCGGCGATTGCGCGGGGATTTTCTATTTTCGCCGAGCAGACTGGTTCGGTGAGCGGGTCGGGTTTGCTCGGATCGAGCTTGAGAATGTTGGGTTTCGAAAGACCTTCGGTTTTCAGGAATGCCAGAAGGAGATTGCCGTCGGGGTCTACCGCCAATGACTGGACAACCTCCCCCGGGACTGAGACACCACGAAGGTAGCTTCCATTGGAGTCGAAGACCTGAATTCGACCTTCATCGCCAACGTAGATCTCGTCGCCCGGCCCGCTTGCAATGTAGCTACCGACTACCCAGCCATCGAATTGTCCGTCGCCGGTTCCCGGACTTCCGAAGCTGAGTAGAAATTCGCTTTCATCTCCGGAGGGGCCGCCGGTGGGGTCGAACTTCTGCACGCGGCGATTGATCCACTCAGTGACATAGACATTTCCTAGGCTGTCAACAGCGATCCCCTGCGGAACGTCGAACTGTCCTGCTCCTGCGCCAGGCAATCCTTCCTGACAATCGGACACGGCAGTACAGGTCTGCAGTTCAGGCGAGCCGTCTCTGACCCCCCAGCCCCAAGCCTTGACGAACTCCCCCCAGGCGGTCAGCTCGACTATCCGGTAATTGCTCTGGTCAGCGACATAGAGGTGGCCGGTCACGGGATCAGCCGCGATTCCGCGCGGAATGAGACACTGCGCCATTCCCGAACCCGTTGGACATCCTTTCCAGAGCGTTTTCGGAGCCGGCGCAGCTGCCGACTGGCCCGGGGCGTAAAGGGCGGTTGCTACGAGGCAAAGCAGAGCGCAGGCGGCGGCCTTCGCCGCCACGCTGCGCACCTGTAGTCTCGATGCAGGCCCCGTCATCGATCCGAGAGTTCTCACCGGGTCTCCGAGCCGTACCTAGGGACCTGGTACCGGTGCGGTCACGGCCCAGGTACCAGCCCCATAGGCTTCCGGACCTTCTATTTCCTGCAAGAGGAGGGTTCCGGAAACGTTAGCGCCGGGGCCAAAACCACTCGGCGTGAAGATTTCCATGGCCGAGACGTTCAGGTTCCCTGAGACCACTCCGCCGTAGACGCACAGATACCCCGGCTGCGCCTCCGGATTGAACACACTCGCCGTTCCGGCATGTGCGGAGTTCTCGCACTCGGCCGGCAGCGGGCCGGCGTTGGGGGCGTATTTCACGTGTGAATCGTCGAGCGGTGCGGCCAGCGGGATCGAGAAGGAGATGCTGTCAACCGCATATGGAAGTTCGAGGACCTGCGGTTCTCCGTTCTCCGAGACGATCGAGTAGGTACCGGTCTCGGTCTCACCAGGCGGAAGGGTTTTGGTGAAGCCGCTGAGCCCGGTGGGGCCGGTCGCGCCGGTCGCACCTTTGGCTCCCTGCGTCCCCGACGGCCCAGTGGCGCCGGTAGCACCTTTGGCGCCGTCGCTGCCGTTCGAGCCATTCGAGCCGTTCGCACCAGCCGCACCGGTGTCGCCCTTGGCGCCCTGCGGGCCCGCCGGGCCCGCAGGGCCGGCCGGACCGGTGTCGCCCTTCGGGCCCTTGGGGCCACGCGGACCTTTCTTCGCCTTCGCCGAGGCGGTGGCCTTGCCGTCGCCTGAGCCGCCGTTGGCGGCGATCGCGCCGCCGGCGAGGGCGACGCTCAGTGCGACCACGGCCACGATCAGGCCGGCGCCGCCGAGGTGCTCGCGGAGTCTCGAGAGCATCAAAGTCTTCTCCTTGTCCCGTGAGCCCCTCTGCCGGCCACTTCCCTTAGCGGCGCTTCCCTGAGGCTCGGTTTGTTGTCCCTAATCCCTGTGGCGCGGTTTGAACTACCGCGTACATCAACTAGGGCAGAAGGAAAACAGATCGGTTCCTGGATGTCAAGGGACAGCGAACAACGGTCGCTCCGGGAGCGGCGAAGAACGGCTCGGGGGGCGCCTAAGGAAGCGTGACCGGGGTCGACGCGTCGGCGCCGGTCTTCAGCAGAGTCGCCAGGTAGATGACAACCGGGCTCGAGCCGCGGTTGGCGGCTTCGTGGATGTCGGAAGGCTGCTCGACGATCCACTGGCCGCTCCGGATCGGGGCGGTCTGCCCCGCCTTGATCGTGCGGACCAGCTTCGGATCCTGGTCGGACTCGCCGGTCTTGACCACGGCGGCGCCGCGGCGGACCGTGTAGGTGAGGGTGCCCGCCTCGATGTGGGCGACCTGGGTCCCGAGGTGGTGGTGGAGCGCGAGCTGCGCCCCCGGCTCGACTTCGACCCGGCTCAGCACCAGGGTGCGGTTGGGCGCGCCCTGGACCTTGCCCGTCTGGGCCAGCGCGTCGCGGACCGCGGTCGGCTCGACCACGGTCTTGGCGAAGGCGCCGGGGAGCACCGCGCCGGCGGCGAAGGCGCCCACCAGGGCAAGAGCGAGGAAGGCTCGAGACAAGTACGGCCGGGGCAAGGTGGCGGGCAGCCTAGGCCGCCCGCCGGATGCCCCTGCCTCGCCCGCGCCCCCTCAGCCTTTCGCCGTGCAGGCCCGCAGCAGGCTGCCGGAGAGCTGTGAGCCGTCGCGGAAGTAGAACGTTCCCCTGGCCCGCACCATTCCGTCGGGGCAGCGCCCCGAGAGCACGCTGCGGCGCTCGCCCCGGTAGGTGTAGACGCGGCGGGCGCTGATGTTCCCCCTGATGAACGAGCCGGCGCCGCCGGCGATGCGCGGTATCTCGATCACCGAGTGCAGGCCGTAGGGGCCCTTGCGCTGCCTGGTCAGGGTCGCGGTGCTGACGATCGCGGTCGGCGCCGGGACGGCGACGTAGGTGTAGACGAAGAGGGTCACCGCTCCGCCCCGTTCGCCGCCGTTGAAGAGGATCAGCGGCCCGGTCGTGTCGAACGGAGCCTGTTCGGGGAACGCGACCCGGACGGTGGCGCTGCCCCTGCCGATGATCGCCTTGCCGCAGGCCGCCTCCGCGCGTTTGGTGTCGACGGCGACGAGCTGCTCGTAGCGGCAGGTGGGCAGGCCCTCGACGTCGACGACGATGTCCTTGTCGCTGTCGAAGACGGCTTCCTTGAGGGCGGGCGGGTGGCTGCCGTCGACGGTCGCGAGGCTGCCGCTGGCGTGAAACCCGAGCGGCACGAACTCCTTCCTCGGCATCGTCGTCGGAGTGACCCCGCCGTCGAGCGTGAGGACCATGTTCCCCGCCCTGACGACGACCGGCTGCTCCTTCGGCTTGGCCGCGATCGCGAGGCCGCCCACCAGGGCGACAGCCGCGACCGCGGCGCCAACTGCCCAACACAGTTGCCTTCTCATCTCTTCCTCCTCGGTCTGGCGGCATCAAAGCCTTGCCGCCGTGAACATTTCGCGTTAATCTTACTCATATGAAAGTTGCGGAAGCAAGAGCCGAGGCCCCCCGCACCGTCCGCGCCCGCCTCCCCTTCGTGCAGGCGCTGAACGGCGGCGACCTCGACGCCGCCACGGCCTGCTTCGCCCGCGACGGCTGCCTGATCACCCCCGACGCGACCGCCGTGCACGGCCGCGAGCGCATCCGTCCCCTGCTCGCGCAGCTGGTCGCGCGGCGGACCGAGATCACGGTCGAGTTCAGCAACCTCGTCGGGGCCGGCGAGGTGGTCCTGGCCAGCGAGCGCTGGCGAGTCCGCTCCGGCGCCGGCGGGGCACCGCAGGTCGAACAGACGCTGGACCCGACGCTGGTGCTGCGACGAATCGAAGGCGAGTGGAAGCTGGCGATCGCCGCCCCCTGGAGCCGGGGTCGCCCCTTCCCCTGAACGGGGACCCGCCCATCGGCCGGTTTACCTTTCCCGCATGAGCGAGCCGGAGCGGGCGAAGCGGCCCTACCGCATGCAGGCCCGCGCCGCGGCGACCGAGGCGACGCGCCAGAAGATCCTCGACGCGGCGGAAGCCACCTTCGACGAGAGCCCCGTCGACGAGATCACCCTGGCGGCGATCGCGCAGCGGGCCGGGGTCTCGGTGCAGACGCTGCTGCGCCACTTCGGCAGCCGCGACGGCCTCTTCACGGCGGCGCTGGTCAACTCGGCGACGAAGATGGGCGACAACCGGGCGCTGGAGCCCGGCGCCGGCGTCGAGGAGATCGTCGATGTCCTGGTCGACCACTACGAGCGGTTCGGCGACCGGATCCTGCGCTGGCTCTCCCAGGAGGGCCGCGACGAGGCGCTCGGGATGCTCTCCCAGGTCGGCCGCGCCTACCACCTCGACTGGTGCAAGCGGGCCTTCGCGCCCACCCTGGAGGATCTGCGCGGGAAGGCGCGGGAGCGGCGCGCCGTCCAGCTCGCCGCCCTGACCGACATCTACGTCTGGAAGATCCTGCGCCGCGACCGCGAGCTGAGCCTGCCCCAGACGAAGCTGGCGATGCGGGAGATGATCGAGGCGCTGACGGGGCCGCCGGGTTGAGCCGGGTCCTCGCCTACTGCTCGCCCGCCCACGGCCACCTCTTCCCGCTGACCGCGGTGCTCGAGGAGCTGCGCCGGCGCGGCCACGAGATCGTGCTGCGAGCGCTGTCCGGCGAGGTCGAGGGGATGCGCGCCCGCGGCTTCGAGGCGGCGCCGATCGCCGCCGAGATCGAGGCGATCGAGACCGACGACTGGAAGGCGCGGACCCCGGCCGGGGCGAGTGCGCGGGCGCTGCGGGTCTTCCTCGCCCGGGCGCAGCACGACGCTCCCGACCTGCAGGCGGCGATCGCCGCGGAGGAGCCCGACGCCCTGCTGGTCGACGTCCTCACCTGGGGGGCGCTGGGTGCCGCCGAGGCGTGGGGCGGGCCCTGGGCCTGCTTCTGCCCCTTCCCGCTGCCGCTTCGCTCTCGCGCCGGGCCCCCGGGTGGGCTGGGGCTGCGCCCTGCCGCCGGCCCGCTCGGCCGTTTGCGGGACACCGCCCTGCGGCCGCTGCTGCGCCGCGGCTTCGACCGCATCTCCCTGCGCGGGCTGAACGAGGGCCGGGCGCGGCTCGGCCTCTCCGCCCTCGCCCACACCGAAGAGCTCTTCCTCGCTCCGCCGCTGCTCATCTATATGAGCGCCGAGCCGTTCGAGTACCCCCGCCCCGACTGGCCCGAGCGCATCGTCGCCGTCGGCCCCTGCCTCTGGGAGCCGCCGGGGGAGCTGCCGGCCGCGCTGCGCGAGGTCGAGGCGCCGCTGGTGCTGGTCACCTCCTCGACCGAGTTCCAGGACGACGGTCGCCTGGTGCGGGTGGCGCTGGAGGCGCTCGCGGGAGAGCCGTTCCACGTCGTCGCCACCCTGCCGGCGGCAAGCGGGGACGGACTGAGCGTCCCCGCCAACGCGACGGTCCTGCGCTTCGCCCCGCACACGCCGATCCTCGAGCGCTGCGCCTGCGCGATCACCCACGGCGGGATGGGGGCGACCCAGAAGGCGCTGGCGCTGGGGGTCCCGGTCTGCGCGGTCCCGTTCGGCCGCGACCAGCCGGAGGTCGCGCGGCGGGTCGAGGTCGCCGGCGCCGGCACCCGCCTGCCGGCCTCGCGGCTGCGCCCGGACCGGCTGCGGGCGAAGGTGCAGGAGGCGGTCGCCCGCAAAGCGGGCGCTGAGCGCGTCGCCGCGGGGTTCGCCGCGGCCGGTGGCGCCGCGGCGGCAGCCGACGCCTTCGAGCAACTCCTTGAACGATTTTCCGCCCTATAGGGGGGAAAATCGTTCAGCCGCCGCGGATCGCCTTGCCGACGATGTTCTTCAGCCGCGTCCGGTCGCGCTGCGAGAGCGTCCCCGGCCGGCCGCCGGACCGTTTCAGCAGGTGCCAGAATTCGGTCCGCTCCTTCTGGTTCAGGTTGCTCTGGACCCGCTCCCGGCCCTTCTCACCGAGCCAGAGGGCGATCGCCCAGACCATCTTCCACGGGATCCGCTTCCAGACGGAGGGCGCGGCCTTGCGGGCGATCCACCAGGGCATGCCGGCCCGCTAACGCCGTGCCATGGGGCGGCCGCCCCGGTCGCCGGCGATCATCCGGTAGGCGCCGAGCAGCAGCAGGGAACCGCCGATCGCGATCAGCCAGGTGCCGATGTCGAAGAACTCGTCGATGTCGCCGATGTCGAGGGCGCTGGCGATCAGCCCGCCGACGATCGCACCCGCGATCCCGATCAGCATCGTCACGATGATCCCGCCGGGATCCTCCCCCGGCATGATCGCCTTGGCGATGGCACCGGCGAGCAGTCCGAGCACGATCCATCCGATGATTCCCATGCGGCTCTCCTTTCGCGTCGCGAACCCGTCAAGGAATCCGTACCCGCCGACCGGAAGGGGAAACGGCTGCGATCGCGATCGGCTACCTTCGATGGTCGATGGGAACGATCGTGGGTTCAGCCAGCACCGAGATCGAGGCGCCGATCGAGGAGGTCTTCGCCGTCGCCGCCGACGTCGAGGGCTCCCCCCGCTGGCAGCCGGAGATCAAGGTCGCCGAATGCGTGGAGCGCGACGGCAAGGGCGACCAGGTACTGGTGCGGATGGAGACCGACGCCAAGGTGCGCCGCCTCAACTCGACGCTCCGCTTCGAGTTCGAGCCGCCACGGCGAATCGCGTGGGTGCAGGACGAGGGCGACCTGAAGTCGGTCGAGGGCAGCTGGGAGCTGGAGGACCTTGGCGACGGGCGCACGCGGGCGACCTACGGCCTCGAGGTGGACCTCGGCCGGGTGCTGGGAATGGTGATCCGCGGGCCCGTCGTGGGCGTCCTGCGCGGACAGCTGGTCGAGAGCATGCCCGCGAAGCTGAAGGACTTCGTCGAGGGCGGCGCTTCCTAGCTGTAGCTACTCACCACGTTGTTCCAGCTCGGCAAGCCGAGCCCCGGGCGGCCTGTGGCCAAGGGAGCCGTGTGGTCTTCTGAAGTTGTAGTGGTCGAGCCAGCCGGGAAGCGCTGCGGTGCGCTCTGTCGAGGAGCCGTAGATCGCTCCGTAGGCCCACCGGTTGGTCAACGTCTGGATGAAGCGCTCGGCCTCGCCGTTGGTGCGTGGCCGGTAGGGGCGGGTGAAGAGGTGGCGCATGCCAAGCTCCTCGCAAGCCCTCGCGTGGACCCTGGAGCGGTAGCAGGCGCCGTTGTCTGAGAGGGCCCGCTCCACCGTGATGCCCATGCCCTTGAACCAGGCAGCGGCCCGGCGCAAAAAGGCGGCAGCGGTGGCGCCCTTCTCGTTGGGCAATACCTCGACGTAGGCAAGGCGGGTGGCGTCGTCGACGCAGACGTGGACGAACTCCCAGCCGGTCACCCCTTGGCCGCGATTGCCCGTCACCTGGCTGCGGCGGTGGCCGGTGACCCTGTGGCCGGCACCCCTGCGGCTGATCCTCCCCAGCTTCTTGACGTCGACGTGGATCAGCTCGCCGGGGCGCTTGCGCTCGTAGCGGTTGGGCGGCTCGGGCGGGGCCAGCGCGCCGCGCCTGCCGAGGCCGATCCGCTTCAGCCACCGCGAGACGGTCGAGAGAGCCATCCCCAGCACCTCGGCGATCTCCGCCGCGGTCATCCGCAGCCGGCGCAGGGCCTCGATCGCATCGAGGCGATCTGAGGGCAGGCGGGAGGGGACGCGCTTGGGTGCCGAACTGCGGTCGAGCAGGCCCGCGTCTCCCTCGGCCCGCCACCTACCGAGCCACTTGCGGGCTGTTCGCTCGCTGATGCCGGCGGCCTCGGCCGCCACCATCAGCGACCAGCTTTCCTCTTCGATCCGCATGACGAGCAGCCGGCGGCTGTTCGGGCAGGTGCGGGCATTACGGTGGATCTTCATCCGGTGTCCTCCTTGATCTGGGTGGGTCGCACCCCCAGCCTTCAAGGAGGCCCGGATGAACAACGTTGTGAGGAACTACACCTAGTCCTCGACCGCGGCGCCGTTCGCGGTCAGGAGGACCTCCATGCTTCCCCGCGTCGCGTTCGAGTACGGGCAGACGGCGTGGGCGGCCCGGACCAGGTCGACCGCCTCGGGACCGCCGAGCGAGGGCAGGCTCACGTGCAGCTCGGCGGCGATCGTGAAGCTGCGGTCCTCCCCGGTCCTCAGCTTCACCTTGGAGTCGACGGCGAGCTCGTCGAGCTCGAGCTTGCGACGGCGGGCGACAGCTTCGATCGCGCTCTCGAAGCAGGCCGCGTAGCCGACCGCGAAGAGCTGCTCGGGGTTGGTGCCGCCGCCCTCGCCCCCGATCTCGGACGGCGGCCGCAGCTCGACCTCGAGCGCTCCGTCGCTGGTGCGGCCGTGGCCGGCGACCCGCCCTCCGGTGACGCGGGCTTCGGCGGTGTAGAGATCCTTGGCCATTCGCTCCTCCTCCTCCTCGCTCGCTCGGGTTTCCGACTGTAGCCGCCTAACGGCGCTGCACCAATGGTCGCGCTGGAGATTCGCGAGGAGCGGCTGGCCAATAGCAAGGGCCGCCCGTGGGCGGCCCTTGCGCTGGTGCAATCAAGCGAGCGAGGGAACGGCAACCGGGTGGGACTAAGACCGGCCTCCCTTTGCTCACCGGTGCCCGGGGTGGATTCCACCGGGCGCCCGAACCAGTGCGGCGCCTAGCGGCCCTGCACCTCCAGAGTCCCTCCAAGCATGTGACTCAAGTTAGGACCACCTCCTTTCTCTGGTGCTCCGATTGAAGCAGACCGCGCAGTCGAGGCCAAATCGCCTTCGAGAACCGGCGCCCCCTCCGACCCGGATCGGAATGGTTGGGCAATCGGCAGGCGGGTACCCGACGGCTACGCCAATCGGTCGAAGGAGGAGAGATGGTCGTCGGAGTCGTGGTCGGAATCTGCGTGTTGCTCTTGATCCTGGGCTTCCTCGTGCCCACCCTCTCCAACCGCGCCAAGCGCGGGACCGACAAGGGGTTCTCGCTCGGCCAGCGGGCCGGCGGCAAGGCCCCCGGCCCGATCGGCCGCCTGCTCAGCAAGTCGTTCGGGAAATCGCGGCAGGCGACCGACAAGAGCCACTCCGCCGGCAAGCGCGCCCGCGAGAAGGCGCCTTTCTAGAGCTTTTCTCGCTTCCGGGCTCAGACTGGCCAGCCAGCCAGTTAGTATGCGCTGAGCGTGGCGGAGCAAACCGAGAACGCGGCCGGAACGAAAGACGTCAAGGACGAGCTCGTCCTCGAGCGCGAGCACTGGGAGAGCGGGCCGCCGCTGGAGCTGTTCAAGCGGATGCGCGGCGAGTGCCCCGTCCACTGGACCTCGGAAGTCACCGAGCTCCCCGCGGCCAAGGGCTTCTGGTCGGTCACCCGGGCCGACGACGTGTACACGGTCAGCCGCGACTGGGAGACCTACTCCTCCGAACTGGGGGGCGTCGTCGTGATCGACGAGGTCTTCCCGATCGAGCTGGCGCGGGCGATGTTCATCGGCATGGACCCGCCCAAGCACGACCGGCTGAAGGCGCTCTTCCAGGCCGGCTTCACCCCGAAGCGGATCGCCGCCCACGAGGAGGCGATCCGCGAGATCGTCACCGGCGTGCTCGACCGGCTGCAGGGCCGCGAGACCTGCGACCTCGTCACCGACGTCGCCCAGCCCGCGGTCTCGCGGGTGATCGGCAGCTTCATGGGCATCCCCGCCGAGGACGACCAGGCCTGGGCGGACCTGATGAACATGGCGCTGGCGGCCGGCGACCCCGACTACAGCGACTCGGTCGACGAAGTCGAAGAGACGATCCAGAAAGCGGTCCAGCAGATCTTCGCCCGCTGCAGCGAGCTGATCGCCGAACGGCGCGAGAACCCGACCGACGACCTCACCACCGTCCTCGTCAACGCCGAGGTCGAAGGCCAGCGGTTGGAGGAGCACGAGATCGTGATGGGCTTCTTCCTCCTCGTCGCCGCCGGCAACGACAGCACCAAGGCGACCTACTGCAGCGCCATGCGCGCCCTGATGGAGAACCCCGACCAGCGCCGGCTGCTGCTCGACGACCCCTCGCTGGTCCCTGGCGCGGTCGAGGAGGCGCTGCGGATGTTCCCCGCCTTCGCCCACTTCCGCCGCACCGCGACCAAGGACACCGAGCTCGCCGGGCAGCAGATCAAAGCCGGCGAGAAGGTGGTGATGTGGTACGCGTCCTCGAACCGCGACGAGACCCGCTACGAGGACCCGGACCGCTTCGACGTCCTGCGCAACCCCGAGCACCAGGCCTTCGGCGCCGGCGGCCGCCACTTCTGCCTCGGCACGGCGCTGGCGCGGCTGGAGCTGAAAATCCTGCTCGAGGAGACGCTGGCCCGCTATCCGGCAATGGAGCCGGCCGGGAAGCCCGTCTTCGTCGAGTCGGGCTTCCTCAACCAGCTCAAAACGCTTCCGGTCCGGCTGACGTAGCGCCCGGAGCGCGCCCATCTCGAAGCCGGCTAGTCGCCGTGCCCGAAGCGGACGTCCGGCAGGGTCCGGTTGAGCCATGGCGGCATCGACCAGGCTGCCTGCCCGGCGAGCCGCAGGAACACCGGCAGCAACAGCAAGCGGACCGGAAAGGTGTCGAGCAGCACGGCGACTCCGAGGATCACGCCCATCTCCTTCGGTGGCAACGGGCCGGAGAGGGCGAAGGTGAAGAAGACCGCGACCATCACCGCCCCGGCCGCGAGGACCACGCGCCCCGAGCGGGCCAGGCCGCCGACCATCGCTTCCTTTGCGTCTCCCGTCCGATCCCAGTGTTCCCGCGCCGAGGAGAGCAGGAAGACGGTGTAGTCCATCGCGATCGCGAAGATCATCGCGAAGAAGAAGACCGGCCCCCAGGCGTCGAGAAAGCCCTGCGATTCGAAGCCCAGCAGGCCGCTGAGGTGGCCGTCCTGGAAGATCAGCTTGGCGACCCCGAACGCGGCAGCGGTCGAGAGCAGGTTGGCGAGGACCGCGATCGCCGCCACCAGCGGCGCCTGGAAGGCGACCAGCAGCAGCAGGAAACCGAAGCCGACGACGAGCCCGATCGCGAGTGGCGCCTTCGCGGCCAGCGCCGACTCGAGGTCGTGGTTCTCGGCCGCCGCGCCGCCGAGAAGCGCAGCCGGGGGCAGGGTGCCCCGCAGCCGCTCGACCGTGTCGCCGAACTCGGCGGTGGCCGCGGCGCCGGTCGGCACCGCGCCGATCAGGACCCCGCCGCCGCTGCCGGCGACGGGAGCGCCGACGGCGGCAATGCCGGGATCGTTTTCCAGCCCTTCCCGCACCGCCTTGCCTGAGGAGCGCGGCGCGACTATCTGCAGCGTCGCCGGGGCGCCAGGTCCGAAGGCCGCGCTGACCTGCCGGTACCCGACGCGCGAGGAATCGTCTTTGGGGACGACCTTGATCGACGGCATCCCCGTCTTCAGCTCGAGGGCGGGAAGGGCGAGGCCGACGAGGAGGACCAGGGCGATGCCACCGAACAGGATCGGCCGCCGCCAGAGCAGCTCCCCCCAGCGTGCGAGTCGCGGCGAGCCCCGATCGCCGCCGCCGGCCCAGGGCAGCGACAGCCTGTCGACCCGGGGCCCGAGCTTGGCCAGCACCGCGGGCAGCAGCGTCAGCGTCGCCGCCAGCACGAACAGGACCGAGACCATGATCCCCAGCGAGACCGAGCGGAAGGCGGGGCTGGGAACGAGCAGCACCGCCGAGATCGAGACGAGCACGGTGAGGGCGGAGAAGAGGACCGCCTTGCCGGCGCTGTCCATCGCCTCGGCGACCGCCTCGACCGCGCCGGGCTCCCGCGCGAGCGCGGCGCGGAAGCGCATGACGACGAACAGCGCGTAGTCGATCCCGAGGGCCAGAGCGAACATCAGCGCGAAGTTCATCGCCCAGATCGAGATCGGCGAGACCACGGTGCCGAGGTAGAGGACGCCGGCGGAGGCGACGAGGCCGACGATCGTCAGCATCAACGGCAGGCCCGCGGCCACCAGGGAGCCGAAGGCGAGGACGAGAATCGCCAGCGTCACCGGCCAGGAGATCAGCTCCGACCTCAGCATCGCCTCGCGGTTGGCCTCGTTGAAGTCAGCCCACATCGCCGCGGAACCCGTCAGGTTCGCTTCGGTCCCCGGGCGCGCCGCGGCGGCGATCTCGGGCCCGAGGCGATCGGCGGCGGCGACCATCTCGTTCGGCCCGCGGGCGGCGGCGCCGGTCACGATCGCGGTCGAGCCGTCGGCGGAGATCGACGTGCCGGGGCGCGGCGGGACGACGTTGCCGATCGCGGGGTCCGCGGCCAGCAGCCGTTCGACCACGGCGACGGTGGGCCTGAGCCGCGCCTCGCCCGCCCCGGGCCCGGAGGACCGGACCGCGACCTGGAGCGCGTAGGAGCCGGCGCCGGCGAACTCGCGCTGGAGCTGGTCCCGAACCCGAACCGACTCCGAGCCGCCGGCCTCCCACCCCGCCCCCGAGAGCGCCGTCTCGACCCGGGGCGCCAGCAGGCCGAGGCCGACCGCGATCAGCGCCCAGGCAAAGAAGATCCGGCGCCGGTGAGTTGCCGCGTAATGCCCGAGCCGCCCGATCGCTCCCCGCCTTCGTGCCGTGTCCATCTGATCTCCTCCACTCTTCTACAAATCTACCGTTGTGCAACTTATCAGTTGTGAACGTTAGAATAACACGATGAAACAGAGCCGCTTGACTCCAGAGGCAGCGGAGCTGATCGCGCGCCGCTTCCGCGCCCTCGCCGATCCGACCCGGCTGCGAATACTCGACCTCCTGCGCCGCCAGGACGAGGCCTCGGTGGGCGAGATCGCCGAGCAGGTCGGCGGCTCCCAGCAGAACGTCTCCAAGCACCTCAGCGCCCTCCACTCGGAGGGCTTCGTCTCGCGCCGCAAGCGCGGGACGAGCTCGATCTACCGAATCGCCGACCCCGGCGTGCACCAGATCTGCGACGGCATCTCAGCCGGGATCGAGGCTCAGCTGGCGGAGATGGAGGCGGCGCTCTCCGGGTGAGTGGGGCCGGCCCTTCCCGGCAGCGCCAAGCGGAATCGAGTCAACGCGCCTGACAGGATTCGAACCTGTGACCTTCGGTTTCGTAGACCGACTGTGAGGCGGGTGTCGATGCGGCTTACGAGCTGCGATGCGACCCGGATGCGACCTGAACTACCCGCCACCCGCACGGGTCTGATCGGCAACCCACATCGCAACTTCGTCAACCAGCGCGACTAGAACCTCGCGCTCAAGCGACTCAGCATCGAGCAGTTCGTCATAGCGAAACGGAACGGCGTATTGAGTCAGCACCGCCAGCCGATCTCGATCGAGCGTTACCTCGATCCCAGTCGCCTCGACGATTTCGATCAAGCGATCGATGTCGTGGATGGTGCTGTGGCGGACGCCACTCGCTGCGGTAACGGCCTTCAGCCACTTCTCGACCGCCTGCTGGGCATGGAAACCGATGATGCTGTCGCCGATCTCCGGATTGGCCGCGAACTCGCGGACAGCGGTCGCATCTTCTTCCGCCTTCCTGAGAAGGATTCGGGAAGTCTCGGAGAGATCAGGCTCCGGCGAGGACACGGCCTTCCCCGAGAGCACGATGAAGGAAGCTGCCGGGCACATTGCCCCATTTTTCGGCCTCTCGCTTGCGATAGATCACGAGGTCAATCGCTACATCGAGGCCCCGAAGCTCTTTGCGGAGCCGCCCATACTCCTCCCCACGTCGGCTGAATTCGGGCTCGATTACGAGCAGGTCCAGATCGCTATCCGGGCGAGACTCGCCTCTAGCCCGCGAGCCGAAGAGAATGACGTCCGCATCCGGAGCAGCCGCACTAAGCCGGCGCCCAGCCTCCTCGATCAAAGCCTCCTCGGTCATCGACATGGTTGTCATCGTAGTCGCCACCCGCGATGCCGACCCAGGTCGTCGTGCCAGCCGGGGCTCTGGCTGGCGAAGGTCGCGGTCAGCGCCTCGATCGTCTCGGCGAGCCGGTCGCGGCGCTTGTGGAAGCCCGAACGCTTGGTCAGCGCAGAGGGTGATGACCTCCGCGTCGGTCAGCCTCCTCCGGGCGTTCCGACGATCTGGCTCTGCGCCGAGAAAAGCACGGCACTCCCCGGAGCACAACGGAGACGCGCCAGACAGGATTCGAACCTGTGACCTTCGGTTTCGTAGACCGACGCTCTATCCGGCTGAGCTACTGGCGCGGGGTCGGGCGGGGTGGCCCGGAGGGGCGATTCTAGGGGTTCCGGCGTTCCGCTAGATGATTGATTCCACGCTCAGGCTGCGAACTGAGCGAAGGAACGGCTTGGCAGCCCCAGCCAGCTGTTGACCCAGACACCCGCGGCCAGCGCCAGAAGCTTCGACGCGATCCGACCCCTCAGCCCGGCGAGAGTGCG
>DASUQC010000003.1:0-111020 GCA_036280745.1 Solirubrobacterales bacterium | reverse complement strand
GAGGTCCGGGGTGAAGGCGGCGGCTGATCCCCAGCGCCTGCCGCCGGCGGTGAAGGCCGGTTCCTGGGGGGAGGTCGAGGCCACTTCCCAGCCCGAGGAGGGATTGCGGGTGGTGACGTAGCGGTCGCCTCCGTAGTACTGGTAGCCGGGGGTGTCGGCGAGGGCGGTCTGGACGATCATCAAGACGCGCTCGCCGTCGGCTGAGAAGGAGGGGAGGTAGGCGGGCTGGGAGAACTTCTTCGGCGGGGAGACCATCTCCAGCGCCATGCAGTCGGGGAGGGTGGTCGAGGCCTGGGTGGTGCGCAGGGCTTCGTTGGGGCAGGCGGTGGCGGCGCTGGCTGCGGTCGGTGCGAAGAAGGCTGCGGTAGCTGCTGCGGCTATGGCGCAGGCGCATAGGGCGCGGAGCGCGCGCAGGGCGTGCCCAGTCCATCCAGTCTGCTTGGTCATGCGGTCCCCTCCCAAGGCGATTTCCCGATGAGAGACGCTAGCAGCCCTGTCAAGGAACAGCAAAGTACCTACAAAGGAAGGAACCGGGGTACCATTACCCCGGTTCCTTCTACTTGCTCTAAACAGGCAAACCAGCTTGTCGAAGTACTTCTTAGATCGAGTATGTAGCCGCGTTCGGCGACTCGACGTTCAGGGTACCGCTGACAGTTACTGATTCTGAGTCGATCGTCCCGTCGTTTGTTTGGAGTTGAGCACCCAAAGTACCGCTCAGGCTCGCACTCGAAACTGTTTCATCTTGAGCGGGATCGAGTGTAACTTCGCCCCCTGCGAGACTGATGTGTTTGACAGGACAGAAGCCGCCTGTCGTTTGACTTGTAATGGTGGTCGTTGTGACTTGGATTTTGGCAACACCGTTGACCACGATTGTGTGGAACGTCCACCCTGGAGCTTGCGGAGTCAGGTTATGGGTTTGGCAAAAAGCCAGCCCCCCGAGACCTTTGCAGTTAGCTGTATCGCTGGTCGGGTGCGGCACAAACGTTTCCGCGGTGCCTGTTGTTTGCCCAGCAATGAACACCGCCCTAGATGTAACTTGGCATTCAATCCCGCCGAGCGTGCCTTGGAACCTCGCTTGCCCTGTGAGACCGAGTTGCGCGTTGGATTGAATCGCCGATTGGTGGTGCTTCCACGTCGCCGAGGCCGACGCCGGCAGCGCAAGCGCCGCGACAACGCCGACGGCCATGGCGAGCACAGTCATCTTCTTGAACATTGTCTACTCTCCTGAGTTGTGTCCCGTCCAAGCGGGAAGCCTGGCCGGGATGTGTGTCGAGGGTCTCGGCTACCGCTTGTCTGTTTAGCC
Source organism: Solirubrobacterales bacterium (assembly GCA_036280745.1). Lineage (GTDB taxonomy): Bacteria > Actinomycetota > Thermoleophilia > Solirubrobacterales > 70-9 > VAYN01. The sequence continues at coordinate 109,717 of DASUQC010000003.1, read as the reverse complement.
GGGGCCCTCGATTTCTGACGGCGCATCAATAGCCGACAACCTTCCTACTAGTCAAGGCTGGTTGCTTAATTGCCCTCTGAACTCTCGATTTCGGGCTGGGCCGAAGCAGAAGTGCCTGCAAATCGCTGGATGACAGATGCGCGCGCCCGCAAAAATGCGACTGCGCGAAAATGGCGCTTCGCGGGTTCGCAGGGTCGCCGATTGGGGCTCAGCGTGTTTTGGTGCGTCCGCCCGCTGCAAATTGGGCCGGCAAGCCAGGTCTATAGAAGGGGCAAGCGGGTAGGCAGAGTGGCGTGATGGCTACCGGGAGCCCGACGCCTGACCCCTCGCCGGGGTCGGACCTGCATGCCCACCGGTTCGGCGCTTCCACCCCGCTCTCGCTCGGGGTCGAGGAGGAGCTGCTGCTGGTCGACGAGCGGCAGAGGCTTGTCGCGGCCAGCGAGCAGGTGCTCGAGGCGGTCACCGGGCCCATGGCGGGGCGGGTGACTTCGGAGATCTTTGCCGACCAGATCGAGCTCAAGACCGGGGTCTGCCTCGGTGCCGACGAGGCCCTGGGCGAGCTGCGTGCGGCGCGGCAGGCGATCCGGGACGCCGGCTTCGACCTGCTCGGCTCGGGTCTCCACCCTGCCGATGACGAGGAGCACGCCAACCTGGTCTCCAAACCGCGCTACGAGGTCGTGCGGGAGGATCTCGGCGACCTGCTGCGCACTCCCCCCTGCGGCCTGCATGTACATGTCGGCATGCCGGACCCCGAGACCGCGGTGCGGATCGCCAACGCGTTTCGCCTCTATCTGCCGGTACTGCAAGCCCTGAGCGCCAACTCGCCCTTCCGGGGCGGCGCCGATTCGGGCCATGCCAGCGCCCGCACCCAAGTGGTGCGCAGCTACCCGCGCTTCCAGGTGCCGCGGCAGTTCCGCGACTACGAGGACTTCTGCCTGGTCGCCGACCAGCTGATCGCCGCCGCCGGGGTCGATGACTACACCTACATCTGGTGGGACGTGCGCCCGCACCCCAAGCTGGGGACGGTCGAGGTGCGCGCGGTCGACGTCCAGACCGACGCCGCCGGCTCGGTCGCGATCGCCGCCCTGATCCAGGCGATCGCCGCCAAGGAGCTGGAGGACCCGACCGCTCCCGGCCTCTACCGGGAGTCGCTCGAGGAGTCCTACTTCCAGGCGGCCAGCCACGGGCTCGAGGCGGAGATCCTCTTCGACTCCGAGTCGCCGGAGCCCGCCAGGGAGGTCGGCCGCCGGGTCCTCGACTCGGTGCGCCCCTGCGCCCGCGATCTCGGCGGCGAGGCAGCGCTGGAGGAGATCGAGCGGATCCTGCGCGATGGCAACGGGGCCGACGACCAGCGCCGGGTGCACCGCGAGGCCGGTATGAACGGGCTGCTCAGCTACCTGGCAGAAGGGACGCGCTGAACCTCGGCAACCTGCTCCGGCTCGACGGCCCGCTCGCCCTCCGGCGCTCGCGTGGCACCGCCGGAGATCTTGAACATTTGGAAGCTCAGGGGCGACTGCACCCGGTCGAGCAAGAGACAGCGTGGGCAGTTCTCGACCCCGATGTGGTTCGCGTTGTAGCCGCTCCCGCAGCGCTCGCACTTGAACATCTCCACCCTCCTTGTTCCCGGTTCCCAACTAACCAACTGCTGGTCGCTGACGGGTACCTACCCCCTGGACGGAATGGACAAACCTGACCGAGCCGGTGCTCCCTCCCGCACCACTTCCTCGGGGCGCTTGTCCTCCCGCAGGCCGAGAAAACGCGGGTGACGCAGCTTGCCGTCGCGGGTCCACTCGCCGAAGGCGAACTGGCCGACCAGGCGCGGCTCGACCCAGCGGGCGTCGCGCGGCTGGCCGCCGCCGCGCTCGAAGGGGGTCTTCGGGACCTCGAGCTTCTCCAGCATCGTCCCGAGCTGCGCCAGCATCGCCTCGCTGAACCCCGTCCCGACTTTCCCCGCGTAGCGCAGCGTGCCGCCCTCGTAATAGCCGACGAGAAGGGCCCCGAAGTGCCTGCGCGAGCCCTGCGGCGGGGTGAAGCCGCCGATCACCAGCTCCTGCTCGAACGAGCACTTCAGCTTCAGCCAGTCGCCGCTGCGGCCGTGGACGTAGGTGCTGTCGGCGCGCTTCGCGATCAGCCCCTCCCACCCCTTGGCGCAGGCCTCCTCGAAGAACCTCTCGCCGTGCTCGTTGCGGTGCGGGGTGTAGCGGACCGGGTCGTGGAAGGAGAGCGCCCGCTTCAGGGTCGCCTTGCGCGTGCGCAGCGGCAGGCCGGTGAGGTCGTGGCCGTCGAACTCGAGCAGGTCGAAGAGGTACAGGTAGACCGGGATCCCGGTGAGCCGCGCGAGCCGGGGGTCGTGGACCCCCATCCGCCCCTGCAGGCGCTCGAAGCTGGTGCGCGAGCCGTCGAAGGCGACGATCTCGCCGTCGGCGAGGAAGCTCGGGGCCGGCTCGGCCTCCAGCGCCTCGACCAGCTCGGGATAGGCGCCGGTCAGCGGCTTGTCGGTGCGGGAGGTCAGCGTCACCTCGCCATCCCGCTTGCGCACCGCCGCCCGGATCCCGTCGAGCTTGCGCTCGAAGACCCAGGCCGGGTCGCTGAACGCCCGCTCGGTCAGCTTCGCCTTCATCGGCTCGGTCGCGCGGGCCATGCGGCGAGGCTACCCTGCACCCGGTGAACGCCGTCAGGGCAGCGACCGCCGCGCTCGCCGTGCTCGTCTCCTCCCTCCTCCTCGCCGCTGCGACCGGGGCGGTGTCGGGCCCAACGGGGCCGGCGACGACGAGCCCGTCCCGCCCGCCGCTCGTCGAGCGCCTGATCCCCTTCGGGCCCAAACGCAAGCGTGAGATGGCCGCCTACTCGGCGCGCCACTACGGCGCGGCCAAGTGGCGGCTGCGGGACCCGAAGGTGATCGTCGAGCACATGGCGCAGGCCGGCAGCGTCGCCGCCGTCCACAACACCTTCGCGCCGGACGTGCCGGACGTCGAGCTCGGCGAGCTGCCCAACGTCTGCGCCCACTTCGTGGTGGGCCGCTCCGGGCGGATCTTCCAGCTGGTCAACCTGCGCACCCGCTGCCGCCACACGGTCGGCCTCAACTGGACCGCGATCGGGATCGAGCACGTCGGCTACGGCGACGGCGACGTGCTCGGCGACCGCCGCCAGCTGCGGGCCTCGCTCTGGCTGACCCAGTGGCTGCGCTGCAGGTTCGGGATCCGCCTGCGCGACACGATCGGCCACAACGAGAGCCTGAGCTCGCCGTACCACCACGAGCTGGTGCCGAGCCTGCGCAGCCAGACCCACGGCGACTGGCGCCACGCCTCGATGCGGGTGTACCGCCAGAAGCTGGCGCGGATGCGCCCCTGCTGAGCGACCGGGCTAGACTCGCGCGATGGACTTCCGCCTCGAGCTGGTGAACGTCCCGGTCTCCGACGTCGACCGTGCCAAGGCCTTCTACGAGCAGGCCGGCTTCGTCGCCGAACACGACTTCCAGGTCACCGACGAGCTGCGCTTCGTGCAGCTGACCCCGCCCGGCTCGGCCTGCTCGATCTCGATCGGGACCGGGCTCGGCGAGATGGCCCCCGGCTCGGTCGAAGGGCTCCAGCTCGTGGTCGAGGACATCGAGGCGGCGCGAGAGGAGCTGGTCGGGCGGGGGATCGAGGCCTCCGAGGTCCAGGACTTCGCCTGGGGCTCGTTCGTCTTCTTCGCCGACCCGGACGGCAACAGATGGGCCGTCCAGCAGATCGAGCCGAGAGGAGCGCAGTGATGAGCGACGTGATCGAGCACGGCTTCAAGGAGGGCGACAAGGTCTGGGTCGAGGACGGCGACGGCAAGCACCATCCGGGCGTCTTCGTCGGCGACAACGAGGCCGCCGGCTGGTTCGGCGGCGGCCCCAGCGCCTACGTCGTCCATCCCGAGGCGCACCAGGCCGAGGTCGTCTCGCTCTTCCGCATCACCCCGCGCGACGAGTGAGCCGGCGCATCCCGTCGCGCTCCAGTCGCAGCAGCTTCCACTCGTCCAGCCGCGTGGCGCCGAGCTCGTCGTAGAAGCGCAGCGCCGGCTCGTTCCAGTCGAGCGCGCACCATTCGAGGCGGACGTGGCCACGCTCCAGCGCGAGCGCGGCGAGGTGCTCCATCACCGCCCGGCCGATCCCGCCGCGGCGGTGGTCGGGGCGCACGTAGACGTCCTCGATCCAGACCCCGGAGCGACACTCGAAGGTCGAGAAGGTGGTGAAGAAGATCGCGTAGCCGACCGCCTCTCCCCCGGCCTCGACGAGCAGCGCCTCCGCCGCCCGCTCCTCGAAGAGGGAGCGCCGCAGGACCTCGGCGTCGCCGCGCACCGCGTCGGTCAGCTTCTCGTACTCGGCCAGCTCGAGGACGAGGCCGAAGAGCGTCTCGACGTCGGCCTCGGTCGCCGGCCTGATCCTCGGCTCGGCGGCCACCTAGCGCTCCCCCACCGGCCCGAGCACCGGCTTCAGGTCGAGGATCGGGGTGCCGTCGACCGCCTCGAGGCCGCGCACCCGCAACCGGGTGCCGTCGATCGCGACGATCTCGACCCGGTGCAGCCCGATCGGGTTCGGCCGGTCAGCCGAGCGGGTGCTGAACACACCCGTCCGCGGGTTTGCCGGGTCGTCACGGGGATGCACGGAGAGAACCTCGCGGTCGGCCCGGTCGAGCCAGGTGAGCAGAACGACCTCCTCTCCCGGCCGCAGATCGCTCAGCGCCTCCCCGACCTGCCTCTCGAAGACGAGCGTCGCTTCGGGCGCGCCCTCGTCACCCTGCTTGGGCGCCGCGACCGGGTCCACCAGCGACGACTCGACGCGGCCGATCGGTCGCAGCTCGAAGGTCTCCGGCGAGGTTGCGCTCACGCCGAAGAACCCTAGGCGCTCCTGAGCCTGGGCAGCACCGACTCGCCGTAGACGCCGATCGCCCCCTGCGGGTCGGCGCCGGAGTTGTTCATCAGCGCGACCGTGGTGGCGCCCAGCGCTTCCACCTCGCGGACCCGCTCGGCGTGCAGCTCGGGGTCGGAGGAGATGATCATCGACTCCCGCAGCTCCTCGTCGGAGACCTGCCTCTCCCCCTCCTCGTACATCGCCTTCGGGTCGTGCCACTTCTCCTTGAAGAACTCCTGCGGCTGCGCACCCTTCCAGACGCGCGCGCCCTCGAGCGCCGCGTCGTCGTCCCCGGCCCAGGAAAAGGCCGCCTGCAGGACGATCTCCCCGGGCTCCCGGCCGGCGTCCTCGGCGGCGCCCCGGTAGGCGTCGATCAGCCCCGGCACCTTCTCGGGGTCGGCCAGGGTCCAGAGCCCGTCGCCGTGGCGGCCGGCGACCCGGGCCGCGCGCGGCCCGAAGGCCGAGACGTATATCGGCGGGCGGCGCCCGGAGCGGCTGTGCAGGTAGGCGCCCTCGGTCGTGAAGTGCGTCCCCTCGGCGGACAGGCGCTCGCCTTCGAAGAGGGCGTGGATGATCTCCAGCGCCTCCTCCATGCGCTCGACCTGCTCGCCGACCGAGGGCCACTCGCCGCTCACCGGGGCCTCGTTCAGCGCCTCGCCGGAGCCGATCCCCAGGTAGGGCCGGCCGGGGAACATGATCTCCAGCGTCGACCAGGCCTGGGCGATCAGCAGCGGGTGATAGCGCGGCCCCGGCGGGGTGACCGCGGTCCCGAAGCAAGCGCGCCCGGTCGCCTGCGCCGCCGCCCCCAGCCAGACCCATGCGTGCCCCGACTCGCCGCCCTCCCACCAGGGCTGGACGTGGTCGCTGCACCCGATCCCGTCGAACCCCGCCTGCCCGGCAGCGACCGCCTGCAGCAGCAGCTCGTCGGGCGGGAACTGCTCGTGCGCGCAGAGGTGGAGGTAGCGCACCTCCGCCTCAGGCCTTCCCTTCGAACTCGTACTCGCGCAGGAAGCCCTCGAAGAGGCGGCGGTGCGCCTGCTCGTCGCGCAGGATCGTGATCACCATGTCCTGGGTGACGGGGTCGACCCCGTCGGTCTCCTCGACCACCCGCGTGTAGTGCTCGATCGCGCCGGTCTCGGCTTTGATCACGCCGCGGATCACGTGCACGGTGTCGGTCTGGTGCTCGGGCGGCTGCAGGAAACTCTGCTCGGCCCTGAAGCCTTCGGAGCCGGGAACGATCCCGTAGAGCTCCTTGATCCGGGCCGCGAACTGGCGCGCGTGCCCGAGCTCCTCTTCGATGTCCTCCGCCAGGGACTCCTTGATCTCCTGCGCCCGCACCCCGTCGAGGTTGGTCGAAGCGGCGAGGTAGCTCATCACCGTCTCGATCTCCATCCAGTAGGCCTTCCTCAGCAGCTCGACGATGTGGTCACGGGTGGCCGAGCTGTCCCCGTCCAGGATCCCCTTGTCGACGCTCTTTGCCTCCATCGCCCTTCCCTCCGTCTCGGTTGACCGTGCGCCTCTCCGGTACCCGCGCCGCCTGAACCCAATCGCGGCGTCTAGGCTGCCGCGCGATGAACACCATCGACGAGCTGCTCGCCAACAACCGCGCCTTCGCCGAGCCGCTGGCCGACCGGCACCTCGACGTCGAGCCCAGCCGGCAGCTGGCGATCGTCACCTGCATGGACTCGCGCCTCGACGTCTTCGCGGCGCTCGGCCTCGGCGACGGCGAGGCGCACGTGCTGCGCAACGCCGGGGGAGTCGTCACCGACGACACGATCCGCTCGCTGGCCCTCTCGCAGCGGAAGCTGGGGACCCGCGAGGTGATGTTGATCCACCACACGGACTGTGGCCTGGAGAAGGTCACCGACGACGGCTTCCGCGCCGAGCTGGCCGCGGACGCCGGGGTCGAGCCGGAATTCCCGATCGGCGCCTTCACCGACGTCGACGGCGCCGTGCGCGAGTCGGTCCGGCGCGTGCGCGAGTCGCCCTTCCTCCCCCACCGCGGCTCGGTGCGCGGCTTCGTCTACGACGTCGACACGCACCGTCTGCGCGAGGTCGCCGTCGACTAGCCGCCCATCGCGCGGGCGATCACCACGCGCTGGATCTCGTTCGTGCCCTCGTAGATCTGGGTGATCTTGGCGTCGCGCATCATCCGCTCGACCGGGTACTCGTTGACGTAGCCGTAGCCGCCGAGCACCTGGATCGCCTCGACCGTGACCCGCATCGCGTTGTCGGAGGCGAACAGCTTCGCCATCGAGGTCCACTTGCCGAGGTCGGCGGGACGCTGCGGCTTGTCGGCCATGGAGCAGGCTTTGTAGAGCAGCTCGCGGGCGGCGGCGGTGCCAGTCTCCATGTCGGCGAGCTTGAACTGGATCCCCTGCAGGTTGTTGATCGGCTTGCCGAAGGCGATCCGCTCCTTCGCGTACTCGTTGGCGTAGTCGGTCGCCCCCTGGGCGATGCCGACCGCCTGCGCGGCGGCGCCGAGCCGGGTCCGCTCCAGCGTCCCGAGGGCGACGCTGAGGCCCTTGCCCTCGGCCCCGACCATGTTCTCGTGCGGGACGCGGACGTCGGTGAACGACGGCGAGCCGGTCGGCGAGCCCTTGATCCCGAGCTTGTGCTCGAGCTGGCCGGGGTCGAAGCCCTCGCGCTCTTTCTCGACGACGAAGGCGCTCATCCGCTTGTTCTCGCGGTCGGTGACGGCGAAGACGACGTAGAAGTCGGCGATCGTCGCGTTGGTGATCCAGTTCTTCTGCCCGTTGATCACCCACTCGTCGCCGTCGCGGACGGCGGTGGTGCGCATCGAGGCCGGGTCGCTGCCGGCCTCGGGCTCCGAGAGCGCGAAGGCCGGCGAGTGCTCGCCGCTCGCGCACCTCGGCAGGAGCCGCTGTTTCAGCTCGTCGGAGCCGAACAGCTGAATCGGCAGCGTGCCGAGCTCCTGGATCATCAGGATCAGCGCCGAGGAGGCGCAGGCCTTGGCGATCTCCTCGACCGCCATCTGCAGGACCAGCGTGCCGGTGCCGGTGCCGCCGTAGCGCTCGGCGAACGGGAGGCCGAGGATGTCGTGCTCGGCGAGCAGCTTGCGGACGTCCCACGGGTATTCGCTCTTGCGGTCGATCTCGCCGGCCCGCGGGGCGATCTTCTCCTGCGCCAGCCGGCGCACCATGTCGCGGAGGTCGCGGGACTCTTGGGGGATCTCGTAGGTCTCGGTCATAGGGCCGGGCAGTCTATGCGGGTGAATGCGCCGAAAAGCGCGCTGGCTTGGAAATACTTGGGTGTACCCATATAGAGTCGCGTCGTTCACAGATAACTAGCGTGGAGGACGGGGAGATGAAGGTGAAGATCGCGCTGTTGGCAACCACTGCCCTGCTGGCAACGGCGGGAAGCGCCGAGGCGTTCAAGTGGCACATGTCCTATGGACAGGCGAAGAACGCGAGCAAGGAACTCGCAAAGGAACTGTGCGACGGGGTCTCGGAGTGCACCGGCTATGGCGTCGGCCAGTGCCAGCGGAGGAGCCCGAGCCGTTTCGACTGCCTGATCGGCCTCTTCTCGCCCGGGACGGAACCGGGAGAAGAGATCCAGTGCGACGTGGTTTTGCACTGGGGAGTGAACCGCGGCGGGGCCATCACGCTGAAGAACCGCGGGCCGTTCCACTGTCACGTCGCATAGGCGGTCCCTCCTAGACTGGGCGGCTGTGTCAACGGTCGCCCCTTACGGCTCCTGGCGCTCGCCGATCGACCCGCGTACGGTCGCGGCGGCCGGACGGCGGCTCGCCGCCCCGGCCCTCGCGGCCGACGGGGCCGTCTGGTGGGCGGAAGGGCGGCCGACCGAGGGCGGCCGGGTGGTGCTGGTGCGCTGCGCGGACGGGGGCGCGCCGGAAGACGTGACCCCGGAGGGCTTCAACGCCCGCACCCGCGTGCACGAGTACGGCGGTGGCGCCTGGACGCCGGCGGCCGACGACTTCGTCCTCTTCACGAACTTCGCCGACCAGCGGCTCTACCGCCAGCGGCTCGGCGAGGGGCCGGTGCCGATCACGCCGGAGCCCCAACGGCCCGCGGCCCTGCGCTACGCCGACATGCGGCTGACGCCGGACGGCACCACCGTCCTCTGCGTGCGCGAGGCCCACGGCGAGGGCGAAGCGCAGAACCCGGTTCAGAACCAGATCGTCTCGCTGCCGCTCGACGGCTCCGAGGAGCCAACGGTCCTCGCCTCCGGCCACGACTTCTACTCCTTCCCCCGCCCCAGCCCCGACGGGACGCAGATCGCCTGGACCTGCTGGGACCACCCGAACATGCCATGGGACGGGACCGAGCTCTGGGTCGCGCCCCTGGCGGAACCGGCCGCGGCGACGCTGGTCGCCGGCGGTCCCGGGGAGTCGGTCTTCCAGCCCGAGTGGGGCCCCGCGGGTCGCCTCCACTTCGTCTCCGACCGCGACGGCTGGTGGAACCTCTACCGCGACGAGGGCGAGGAGGTGGCGCAGCTGACCGAGGAGGAAGCGGACCTGGCGCACCCCCAGTGGCTGTTCGGCGGCTCGACCTACGCCTTCCTCGAGGACGGCGCGATCGCCCTGATCCGCACCGAGCGCGGCGAGGAACGCCTCTTCCTGCTCGAACCGGGGGGCGAGCGGCCCGACGACCTCGAGCTGCCCTACACCTCCTTCGGCTTCCCCTCGCTGTCTACCCGCGGCACCGAGATCGCCTTCGCCGCCGCCAGCCCCGCCCGCGAGACCGCGATCGTCCGCTTCGACGTGCGCGGCGGCGCCCTGGAGGAGGTCCGCAGCGCCGCCGAGCAGGCGGTCGACGAGCGCTACGTCTCGATCCCGCGCCCGATCGAGTTCCCGACCACGAACGGCGAGACCGCGCACGGCTTCTACTACCCGCCGACCAATCCCGAGTTCGCCGCCCCGGAGGGAGAGCTGCCGCCGCTGATCGTCGAGAGCCACGGTGGCCCCACCTCGCACGCGACGCCGGCCCTGAGCCGTGAGTTCCTCTTCTGGACCAGCCGCGGGATCGGCGTCGTCGACGTCAACTATCGCGGCAGCAGCGGCTACGGCCGCCCCTACCGCGAAGGGCTGCGCGGGACCTGGGGCGTCGTCGACGTCGACGACTGCATCGCCGCGGCCCGCCACCTCGCCGCGACCGGCGAGGCCGACGAGGCGCGGCTGGCGATTCGCGGCGGCTCCGCCGGCGGCTACGCGACCCTCTGCGCGCTCGTCTTCCACGACGCCTTCGCGACCGGCGCCAGCTACTTCGGCGTCGCCGACACCGAGACCCTCGCCACCGACACCCACAAGTTCGAGTCGCGCTACCTCGACGGCCTGATCGGGCCCTACCCCGAGCGCGCCGACCTCTACCGCGAGCGCTCGCCGATCAATTACGTGGAGCAGTTGCGCGAGCCGGTGATCCTCTTCCAGGGCCTCGATGACGAGGTGGTGCCGCCGAGCCAGGCGGAGACGATGGTCGCCGCGCTGAAGCGCAACGGGGTCCCCCACGCCTACCTCGCCTTCGCGGGCGAGGCCCACGGCTTCCGCCGCGCCGAGACCGAGATCCGCTGCCTCGAAGCGGAGCTCTACTTCTACGGCCGCATCCTCGGCTTCGAGCCGGCCGACGAGCTCGAGCCGGTCGAGATCGACGGTTCGCCCACCCGCTGACGGGTAAGCGGGGCGGGTGGAGACCCTCAAGCGCACCGTCAGGGAGTTCCAGGAGGACAACCTCACCGACTGGGCCGCGGCCCTCACCTACTACGGCCTGCTCTCGCTCTTCCCGGCGCTGATCGCGATGGTCTCGCTGATCGGGATCTTCGGCGACCCGCAGACGACCACCCGCAGCCTGACCGAGATCATCACCGAAATCGGGCCGGAATCGGCGGCGGACACCTTCTCGGGGCCGATCGAATCGATCGTCGAAAGCCGCGGCACCGCCGGCCTCGCCTTCGTGCTCGGCCTGGCGGTCGCGCTGTGGTCGGCCTCGGCCTACGTCGGCGCCTTCATGCGCGCCTCCAACGTGATCTACGAGACGCCGGAGGGGCGGCCGTTCTGGAAGCTCCGCCCCCTGCAGATCGCCGTCACCCTGGCGATGATCGTGATGATGGCGCTGCTCGCGGTGGGCCTGGTCCTGACCGGACCGGTGGTCGAGGCGATCGCCTCCCCGATCGGCCTCAGCGGCACCGCGGTCGACGTCTGGAACGTCGCCAAGTGGCCGGCGATGGTGGCGATCTTCCTGCTGATGGTCGCCGTCCTCTACTACGCCTCCCCCAACGCCAAGCTGCGCGGCTTCCGGTGGGTGACGCCGGGGAGCGTGGTCGCGATCGCGGTCTGGATCGTCGCCTCCGCCGCCTTCGCCTTCTACGTCTCCAACTTCGGCTCCTACGACAAGACCTACGGCACGCTGGGCGGGCTCGTCGCCCTGCTCGTCTGGTTCTGGATCAGCAACCTGGCGATCCTCTTCGGCCACCAGCTCAACGCCGAGCTCGAGCGCAGCCTCGAGATCGAGGAGGGGCGGCCGGGGGCCGAGCAGGAGATCCAGCTCGAGCCCCGCGACGAGCCCAACGAAGAAGCAGCGACCTAGCGTTTCCCAGCCGTCGCTTTTTTGCGCCGCGCTTTCGCTTTCGTCGCTTTCCGTTTTTTGCCCGCTGCTTTCCGTTTGGCGGGCGCTTTCGGTTTCGCCCGCCTGCGGGAGCGGCCGCCGTTGCTCGCGGCCCGCCGCTGCGCCGCCGGCACCTCGTCGGTCGCGACCGCGCCCGAGAGCGCCTTGATCTGAGCGGCGAGGAATTTCGCCATCCGTTCCTCCTCGCGGCGGATGCCGCGCGCGAGTTTCGCCGTCTCCCTGTCGCCGACCTTCTCGGCGAAGGTCTCGATCGCCAGGTAGGTGGAGATCTCCTCATGCTCGTTGAAGTACTCCGTCTTGGCGTTCTTCAGCATTTTCTCCTGCTCGCCGGAGCCGCGGAGCATGTGCAGGGGGCCCTTCGCCGCCGCCGTCGCCTTCGCGACCACGGTCTGGATCGCGTGCCCGCCGCCGCCCAGTTTCTTGATCCGGCGCTCGAGCTGCCTGGCGTGGCCTTTGGTCTCGCGCAGGTGCTGCTGCAGCCGTTTCTTGTAGGGCGCCTTGGTGGTCATCGCGATGTGGGCCTGCAGGGCCGTCTCCAGCTCCTTCTCCTTGCCGTAGGCCTCGTTCAGGTACTGGACCAGCTTCGCGTCCCGCTCGTTCAGGTCAGCCATCGTTCTCCGTCCTTCCGGTAGTGAAGGCAGACGGCTACCCGAAAGGCCGAGCGGCGAAAACGCCGCTAGCTGACCAGGCAGTTGGCGCCGCCTTCGCTTTCCCCCTTGGCGGGGAAGGCGTGGGCGAGCGCCTGCGCGATCAGCTCGGCGCGGGCGGCGTAGCCGGGCGAGGTGAAGTGGATGCCGTCCTCGATGAACCAGGCGTCTTTGACGTCGGAGGCCCAGTCGTAGACGCGCATGTTGGGATAGCGGGGGCACGCTTCCAGCAGCGTCTCGTCCCACTTCTCCATGTTCTCTTCCGCGTAGGGGTCGCCGGCTTCGACCAGCGAGCGGACGTTGACCCACATCACCGGTTCGTCGCCGATCGTCTCCATCATGATCTCGATCCGTTCCATCTCGTCGACCGCGGAGCCGACGAAGACGTTGGCCGCCTCGTTGGTCCCCAGCGCCAGCACCCAGCAGCCCTTGAAGCCTTCGTTCTTCCACGCTTCCGCCACTTCCTGCGCGTTCGGTTCGCCTTCGAACTGCTCTTCGATCGAGCGCGCGCCGGAGATCTCCATGTGCTGTTCGACCGCGCCGACGCCGGCATAGCGGGCTTCGATCCGCTGGCTTTCCAGCGGCAGGTATTCGGCCGAGGTCAGCCCCTCCGAGGTCGAGTCGCCGATGTGGACGACGGCTTTGCAGGAAGAGCGGGTCGAGGCGGCGGCCTGGGCCGGGGTCAGCGGCGCCGGCTTGGTCGCGCCGGCCGCGCGCGCTTCTTCGGCCCGGCTCGCCGACCCTTCGGCCGGGGCCGAGTTGACCCCGGCCATGCCGGCGACGGCGGCGACGAGGACGAGGGCCGCGACCGCGACCGCCGCCCAGCCCTCGCGCGGCAAGCTCTGCGGGCGCCACTCGCCGGCGCGGAAGCGGCGCCAGAGGCGACCGAGAGCGCCGTGGCGGATCGGCTCCTCGAGGTACTTCCAGGAGAGCGCCGAGACGGCGAAGATCGCCGCGACCTGCAACGCCGACCGTCCCAGTTCGCGACCGTTGGCGACGCCGCCCGGGGTGGTGAGGACGATGATCGGGAAGTGCCAGAGGTAGATGCCGTAGGAGCGGACCCCGATCCAGCGCAGGGGCTTCCAGCCGAGCACCGGGCCTAGCCGGCAGGCCGGGTGGGCGAGCGGCGCCAGCACCATCACCGTCGCGATCGAGAGCAGCACGAAGCCGCCGCGGTAGAGGAAGGACGAGTACTGGTCGGTCTGCCAGATCATCAGCGCGATCGCCAGCAGGCCGACGACACCGAGCGCGTCGAGCGTGTTGCGGGCGCCGCTGCCGATCCGCGGGCTCAGTTTGCGGCTCGGCCAGACCATCGCCAGGGCGGCGCCGAAGAGCAGCTCCATCGCCCGGGTGTCGGTGCCGTAGTAGACGCGCGAGGGGTCGAGGCTGGGCCGGTAGAGGGCCGCCATCAGGATCGCCGAGACCAGCGCCAGGCCGAGCGTGGCGCCGGCCAGCCGCGGCCGCACCCCGGAGGGCAGCGGCGCCTCGCGCACCAGCTTCACCCCGATCAGGAGGATGAACGGCCAGAGGATGTAGAACTGCTCCTCGATCGCCAGCGACCAGAGGTGGTTGAGCGGGCCCGGCGGCTCGAAGCGCGCGAAGTAGGAGACGTCGCCGAGGATCAGCTGCCAGTTGCCGACGTAGAAGGCGTTGGCGAGGACCGCGTCGCGGAACTGCTGCGGCTGCGCCGGGCCGAAGATCGTCACCCAGGCGACGACGATGATCAGCATCGCGAACAGCGCCGGCAGCAGGCGCCGGGCGCGGGCGAGCCAGAACCTGCCGAGCTTGACGTGGCCGCGGCGGGCGAGCTGCGAGAGCAGGATGTCGGTGATCAGGTAGCCGCTGAGGGTGAAGAAGATGCCGACCCCGAGCAGCCCGCCCGGCGCCCACCCGAAGCCGAGGTGGAAGGCGATCACGGCGAGGACCGCGATCGCGCGCAGCCCGTCGAGTCCGGGCATGTAGCGCTGGCTGCGCTTGATTGGTTCGGGCATCTGTGGGCCGCATGCTAAGCGCGGTTGTGACAGAACTTCGGGGCATGGGACCCGACGAAAGGACGCGCGGCCCCCTCGTCGCCGGGGTGCTGACCGTGCTCTCGCTGCTGGCGGGACTGGCGACGGCGCTGCTCGGGGTGCTGCTCGCTCCCCTCGCCCTGGGCGCGGTCGGCGCTCTCGTCGCCTACCGGCTGGAGATGTTCGGCGAGGACCCGCCCGGTTTCCCGCGCCCGCGCCCCTCCCTCGCCTGGCTCGGCGAGCTGGGCCGCTTCCTGGTCGACTTCGTCGCCTGGGCGGCGCCGCAGGTGCCCTTCCTCGCCCCCTTCGTCGTCTTCGTCGCGGTCACCTGGCCGCTGCCGCAGGAATCGGTCGGCCTGCAGTTCCAGGAGCAGGCATCCCAGATCATCGTCGTGCTGCTGATCGCCTACGGGATCGAGGCCGGGGCGATCCGCTGGCGCCGCCGCCCGGTCAACTGGATCCTCAGCGCGATGACGGTGGCGATCCTGATCGTCGGCGAGGTCTACGCGCTGGTCGATTTGGCGACCGGGGAGCCCGGGCACGCCGACGTGATCGCCGGCGCGATGGCCGCCGGCCTCACCGCGATCCTGGTCGCGGCGATCCAGGGGTCGCTGCAACGCGAGGGCGGGCCCGCACCCGACCGGGACGAGCCGGCGGGGTAGCGCTCACTCGTACTCGTCGTGGAGGCGCCACCAGTCGTACTTCGGCCCCTGGGGGCGCCCCGGCGGAGTGTCCTCCCAGTCCTCCTGGCGGCCGAGCGGGGTGCGGTCGAGGAAGGTCCAGACGCTGCCCAGTTCCTCGACGCCGCGGCTGCGCGTCTCGTAGGCGAGGAAGACGCGCTCGCCGTCGCGCAGGTAGACGTCGAGCGAGAAGTACTCGGTGGTCCCGCGCGCCTGCTGGAAGTCCTCGCCGACGACGGTGTACCAGGGGACCGGCCACCCCAGCCGCTGCTTGACGGCGGCGATCTCGGGCTGGGAGGCGCGGGAGACGAGCGCGAAGGAGGTATCGCGGGCGTGCAGGTGCGCGAGGTGGCCGACCTGGTCGGTGAACATCGAGCAGCCGCCGCACGGCTCGCCCCCCGCCGGGAACCAGAAGTGGTAGAGGATCAGCTGCCGCCGTCCCTCGAAGAGATCGAGCAGCCCGACCTCCCCGTCCGGGCCCTCGAAGCGGTACCCGGCGGAGAGCTCGGTGACCGGCTGCCGCCGCCGCTCGGCGGCCAGGGCGTCGGAGGCCCGGGTCGCCGCTTTCTCCTTCTCGCGCAGCGCCTCGTTGGCGCTGCGCCACTCCGCCTCGCTGACGATCGGGGGAAGCTCCATGGTTCGACCCTACCCCCGTGGGACGTTTTCCTCTCGCATAACGAGAGGAAAACGTCCCAGCCCTTCAGTACCCCGTCGGGTGGCGGGCGACGAACCCGCGGGTGCTCGCCATCTCGGCGTGCCAGCGGGGGCCGGTGCCGCGCGTGTTGCCGGAGGTGTCCCAGCGCAGCCCGGCGATCACCGCAAAGGCGTGGCCGCCGTGCGCGTAGACGGTGATCCAGCGGCCGCGCCCGGCGCTGCCCCAGCGCATCATCGGCCCGGAGGGAAGCGGGCTGTCAAGCAGGTCGCCGCCGTGGAGGGCGAAGCTGACCGCGCCCGAGCAGTCGTAGCCCCGGTCCCACCAGCGACCGTGGCCGCCGCCCCATATATAGGGCTTGGTGCGAATCCGGTTCGCCGCGGCGATCACCCGCTTCACGGCGGCGGGCGCGTCGGCCGGCGCAATGGCGCGCCCGTCGACCAGCAGCGCCCGTCCCGGCGGAGCGACCGGCGCACTTGCCGGCGGGGGCGCGGGGACGCTGCTGACCGCGGAGACCCCGCCAGGGCTCGCCGCCCAGGCCCGGGCCCCCGGCGAGGCCGCGACCAGGGCCGTCGCGAGCAGCGCCAGCAGGACACAGACAAGGATCCAACGGGCGGCGTACCCCGCCGCCCCAGGGGCGTTCGACATCGCTACCTCCTTCGTCGGCCGGCGGGGTTAGCTGACGGGCTGGCGCTGAAGGAGCCTGCGCCCCCACCCGAAGGTGGGCTCGCCCCGAAAACGTGGGTCCCCCGCTCCCCGGCCGTGGCCGGGGATTAGGCATTGCTTTCGACTGCTAACTCGGCTGCGGGCTCAGGGTTGCGCTGCCGCGGCGGCAAGGGGCCGACCGCCGGGGACGGCGCAGACCTTGCCCTCCGAGAAGCCCGCCGCGCCGAGGTCGAGGGCGATGTTGACCCGGGCGCGGGTGTTCTCCCAGGCGATCAGGTGGACGAGCTCGAGGGAGCCCTTGATCCCGAACCGCTCCCGGACCCGCGTCATCAGCTCCTCGGAGACCTCCCCGGGAGTGCGCGTCATCCCCACCGCGAGGTCGATCACCAGCAGCTCGTCGGCGCTGAACAGGCCCGAGTCGTGCGCTTCGTGCAGGGCGAGAAGCTGCTCGTCGCTGAGCCCGGAGCGGCGCGCGTACTCGGAGCCGATGTCGATGCAGAACTCGCACCCGACCAGCGTCGCCGCCTTCAGCACCGCCAGCTCGCTGAGCGCCTTCGGCACCCGCTTGCCGCGCTCGGCGGCGCGGTTGAAGCGCATGAAGTCGACCATCAGGCGCGGGTGGTGGGCGTAGATCCGCGAGGCCTCCATCTCGCGCCCGTAGGAGCGGCGGGCACCGCGGGCGACGAGGCCGGCGAACACTCCCTGACGTGGCTCGATTCTCGACATCGTGGGCCTCCTTGGCTGGCTGGGCAGCGGGGCACGCAGGCTAGAGGCAGGGTGGCACCACGATAAGGTCCAATTGGATGCCTGATTCGG
Organism: Solirubrobacterales bacterium; assembly: GCA_036280745.1. Taxonomy (GTDB): domain Bacteria; phylum Actinomycetota; class Thermoleophilia; order Solirubrobacterales; family 70-9; genus VAYN01. Next base: position 92,769 of record DASUQC010000003.1, on the reverse strand, counting down.
GGTCCACTTCCTCCCTCGCCTCGCCCGAGCTGCTGCTGCCGCGGTGGGACCCCGCGCGACCGCGCCGCGCCCAGCTGGAGACCGGCCTGCGCGAGGCGATCCGCTGCGGGCGCCTGCGCCCCGACTCCCGCCTCCCCTCCTCGCGGGCGCTGGCCGCCGAGCTCGGCGTCTCCCGGCGGCTCGTGGTGGAGGCCTACGAGCAGCTGGCGGCCGAGGGCTACCTCCTCGCCCGCCGCGGCTCGGGCACGCGGGTGGCACCACGCGCGGCAGCGGTCGAGGCCGATGGGACCGCGGCCGCGCCGGCCCCGATCCCAGCCCCCGTGGATGGGATCGACCTCTTCCCCGGCTCCCCCGACCTCTCGCTCTTCCCCCGCCGCGCCTGGGGCCGCTCGCTGCGCCGCGCCCTCGCCGAGCTGCCCGACGCCCGCCTCACCTACGGCGAGTTCGGCGGCACGACCGAGCTGCGGATCGCCCTCGCCGAGCACCTCGGCCGGGTCCGCGCCGCCGCCGCCGCGCCGGACGCGGTTGTCGTCACCTCCGGCTACCAGCAGGGCCTGCGCCTGTTCTGCCAGCTGGTCAAGGGCCGCGGCGGCCGCCGCGTCGCGGTCGAGGACCCGGGCTACCCGGTCGCCGGCTGGGCGATCGAAGCCGAGGGCCTGGAGGTCGTGCCGGCTCCGATCGACGACGGGGGGATCGACGTCGGCGCCGTGGCCGCCGCGGCGCCGGACGCGGTCGTCGTGACGCCGGCCCACGCGCTGCCGCTCGGCGCCGTGATGGCCCCCGGCCGCCGGCGCGACCTGGTCGCCTGGGCGCGGGGGCGCGGCGCCCTGATCCTCGAGGACGACTACGACGCCGAGCTGCGCTACGACCGCGGCCCCGCCGGCTCCCTCCAGGGCCTCGCCCCCGACGTGGTCGTCCTCGCCGGCACCGTCTCCAAGACCCTTGCCCCGGCGCTGCGGCTCGGCTGGCTGCTGCCGCCCGCGGAGCTGGTCGCGATCGCGATCACCGCCCGCACCATGGCCGACGGGGGCGGGCCGCGGATCGAGGAACGGGCCCTCGCCGACCTGATCGCCGGCGGCGGCTTCGACCGCCACATCCGCAGCGCCCGCCAGCACTACCGCGGCAAGCGGGCCGCCCTGCTGGAGGCGGTCGCCGCGCGGCTGCCGGAAGCCCGGGTCCGCGGCATCGCCGCCGGCCTGCACGCGGTGCTGGAGCTGCCGCCGGAACGCGAGGAGGCAGAGGTGGTCGAGCGCGCGCAGCGCGCCGGCGTCCACCTGCGGGGGCTGGAGAGCTTCACCCGCGCCCACCGGCACCCGCCCAGCCTCGTGCTGGGGTACGGGCTGCCGAGCGAGCGCGAACTGCGCCGGGCGGTGGGCACGATCGCGACGATCGCTGGATAGCGCAGGCCGTGGAGCGCAACGGCCCTGGCCCGCCGGCGGCCCGGGCGATCAGCCCGCAGCCTGGGCCGCCAGCAGCTCGTCGAGCCGTTCGTAGGTTTCGCTCATCCCTTTCTCCATCCCCGATCCGATCATCCCGTCGCGTTCCTCGGCGGTGTGGAAGATCGAGTCGGAGACGATCTTGGTGCGGCCGTCGCCGAGGTCCTCGAAGACGACGGTGTCGACCGAGACGTGGCCGGGCATGCCGTCCCATTCGAACGTCCACGCGATCCGCTCATGCGGCGTCACCTCGCGGAACACGCCGCGAAAGACGATCTCGCTGCCGTCCGAGCCGCGGGACAGGAACCTCCACGTCCCGCCGGCGGTCGCGTTCAGCTCCTCGACGATCGTCTCCGTCCCCCGCGGCCCCCACCACTGCGGGATCAGCTCGGGGTCGACGTGGGCCTCGAAGACCCGCTGCGGCGGCGCGTCGAAGACCCGCTCGATGTGGATCTCGCGCTCCGCCGGCAGCGTCACGGTCGCCTTCGGTGCTGCCTCCTGCTCGCTCATGATGCGTCTCCTTTCGTCCGCTCGAGCAGCTCCTCGAGCCGATCGAACCGTTCTTCCAGCATCGTGCGGTAGGAGTTCATCCAGTCCTGCAGGCCCCCCATGCCGTTCGGCTCGAGCCGGCAGCGGCGGACCCGGCCCACCTTCTCGGTGCGCACCAGCCCCGCCTCCTCGAGCACCTGCAGGTGCTTCTTCATCCCGGTCAGGGAGATGCCCACCGGCCCGGCGAGCTCGCTGACGCTCGCCTCGCCCTCGCGGCCCAGCCGTTCGAGTACGCCTCGACGGGTCGGGTCCGCGAGCGCGGCGAGCGTTTGATCTACCGATTGATACTGAACCATCTAGTTCAGTATAGCACCAGGCGACCCGCTGAGAAGGCCCGGTTGGGGGCGCCCGGGAGAGAGATCCAGCGGGCACCCCCAAGTTCCGAGCCCTTGCCAGTGAGGCCCCGCCATGGACAACGGGGGCTTCTCTCCCCAGCAAGTGGGTGCAAGGTCTGCGGCTCCCCAACGGGAACCGAGCGGATTTGTCAGGGCTTATACGCGAGATCGCGCCCGCAGACTCACCGAGAAGCGAAAAGTCGCGACGCCTATTGAAAAAATCTGACTATAGTTGCCGCGTTTTAGCAAACTCGAAGGGAGCGGGAGAAATGAAGTTCGACAAGCGTCTGCTGCTGGCGATGCTCTGCGTCGCGATCGGCGCCTTTGCGATCAACGCCTCCGCGGCCACCGCGGCGGTCTGGAAACACGGTGGCTCCAACCTCGCCAAACACACCGAAATCGGCCTGACCGGGGGCGAAGTGTTCGAAACCGCCACCGGCGGGATGTCGTGCGAAGTGTTCGCGACGATCACAACCTCGGGCGGGAGCACCGGGACGATCAAAAAATGGGAAGTCAAAAACTGCGGCGGCGCCTTCGGAACCCTGGCCGGTTGCCAAGTTCTCGCCACCGAAGCGAAAAGCCTCCCCTGGACGCTCGACGTGAACGCGTCGGACCTCTCGGTGACAAGCATGCGCATCCGCCGCACCTTCAAAAACGGGTGCTCGATCACCGAACTCGACAAGACGGTGACGATGACAATGACGCCCGACGTGCCGGCGGCGATCACCGAATTCGAATTCCACGGGTCGACGAGCGGCTACACATCGTTCGGCTCGCTCACGGTCAACTCGCCGAACTCCGGGACATACGGCATCGGCTGATTCTCAGGTTTCGAGGCCCCGCGGCACAGCGGGGCCTCGGAGCTATCTTGCGGCCACGTGCAGCTCGAGCGCGTGGATCTGGCTCTGGCCGTAGGAGCCCGTCTGCACCGGGCCGGCGGCGCTGATCAGCTCGCCGATCCCGGGCAGCGGCTCGGGGCGCAGGCCCGCCCGCACGTCGATCGCGGTCAGGCCGGGCAGGGTGATCCCCTGCGGATCGGCGACGACGAAGTGGGCGTCTCCGTCGCCGTCGGGGTCGACCCGCTCGACGAAGACGATCCGGCCCTCGGTCGTGCGGCAGCCCGCCACGCCGGGTGGGCAGTGAGACGGAGCCACCCTCGCGGGCCGCTGCGTCCGCTCGCGCGCTTCCTCGCCGCTGCAGCCGGCGAGCAGCACCAGCGGCAGCAGGTACACGGCGAGGCGCCGGCTCACCCTCGTTCCAGCAGGCTGCGGGCGCAGTCGACGACCGTCTCCTCGAGCGGGCGCGGCGACCAGCCGAGCTCCGCGCGGGCCTTCTCCCCGGACAGCTCGACCCGCTGCCCCAGCTGCCGCGCGACCGAGCGGACGCTGGGGTCGAAGAGCCCCATCGCCCGCACCGCGAAGTCGGGAAGCGAGCGCTTCGGGACCTTGGGCGCCTCCGGGCCGAGCCGCTCGCGCAGGATCGCCGCCACCTCCCCCATCCAGGCGAACTCCGCGACCGCGATGTAGCGCTCCCCACCCGCGGCCGCTGCCTCCATCGCCCGGACCTGGAGGTCGGCGACGTCGCGGACGTCGACGACGCTGTACCCGATCCGCGGCGTCCCCGGGACCCCGTCGAGCAGGCGCTCGACCATCTGCAGGGAGAAGGAGTCCTCGGCGCCGAGGACCGGCCCGAGGATCGCCCCGGGGTTGACGACCGCCAGCCGCTCGCGCTCCCCGCGGCGGTCGACCAGGTCCCAGGCGGCGCGCTCGGCGATCGTCTTCGAGCGCGTGTAGGGCTCGAGGCGCGTGTCGTCGGGGTCGGTCCAGCTCGCCTCGGTCAGGGGCGCCCGGGGCTCCTTGACGCCACCGCGGACCGCCGCCACCGAGGAGGTGACGACGACGCGCCGGGCGCCGGCGGCGAGGCTCGCCTCCAGCACCCGCAGCGTGCCCTCGCGGGCCGGGACGATCAGCTCGTCGGGGTCCTTCGGCTGGGTCGGGGGGAACGGCGAGGCCACGTGGAGGACGAGGTCACAGCCCTGCGCCGCCTCCTCCCACCCGCCGTCGCTCTCCAGGTCCGCGGCGAGGAAGGAGAGGCGGTCATCGGCCTCTACCTCGCGCCCGACCCTGGCCCTGACCTCAGCCTCGCGCGCGAGGTTGCGGACGGTGGTGCGCACCCGGTAGCCGCGACGGAGGAGCTCGACCAGGCACCAGCCGCCGAGAAACCCCGAGCCGCCGGTGACGAGGACCGTCTCCTCTCGCGCCGTCTCCATATCGCGGCGACCGTACCACCGCGCGGCGGCGCCTACCGGCTCGCGGTCGCGGTGGCGCTGGTGTAGCTGGTACCGGAGGAGGTGGCGACGGTGATCGTGTTACTGAAGTTCCCGTTGGCGGGAGCGGTGTAGGTGAAGGTGGCGGCGGAGAGGGCGGGACCGGCCGCTTCGATCGTCAGCGGGGTGCCGGCGATCGTGCCCCCGTTAGCCGTCACTTTCGCGACGCGGCCGCTGCCGACGTTGGAGACGAGGTTGCCGGCGCTGTCGGTGACCCCGATTTTGGCCGTGATCGTTCCGCCGTTGCCGAGCGAGGTGACGGCGCAGGTGAAGAGGCAGGGCGAGCCGATCGCGCCGGCGCTGGCGGTGACGCTGCTCAGCGCCCAGCGGGCGGCGCTGCCGACGGCCACGGTCAGGGCCAGGGGCGTGGCGGTCGAGATCGTGCCGTCGGTCGCCGAGACGCCGGTCGCACCCGCCATGTAGAGGCGCATCAGCCCGTTTTTCGAGGAGGAGACGGCGGCGACGCCGGCGCTGAAGTTGAGCGCGGTGGGGGTGCCGAAGTTGACCACGGTGCCGGCGCTGTTGACGACCGTGGACAGGGTCCCGGCCGGTCCCGCGGGGGGCCCCGAGAAGGTGATGTTCTTCGCCCCGGCGTAGCCAGTTGCGGTGTTTTCGTAGGCGTCGCGGGCGGTCGTGGTCAGGTTGGTGCTCGCCGCCGCCACCGGCGTCGTCGTGGCGGCGCTCAGGACCAGCTTGTCCGCCGGCGCCGCCGCGACCGTCACTTTCAGGGCGGTCGGCGTGTTGACCGAGCCGTCACTGGCCGTGATGCTGTTTGCGGTGCTCGAGCTTCTGTAGAGGGTCATCTCGCCGTTCGCGGTGCCCGCGGGGGTCGCGACGCCGGCGTCGAACTCGATCGCGGTGGCGGCGCCGAAGGCGACGTCGGTGCCGGCTGAGTCGGACACGACCGGCTGGTTGCCGCCGGGGCTGGCCGTGGCGCCGGAGAAGACGAGGTTCTTGGGCCCGTCGTAGGCGGTCGCGGTGTTGCCGTAGCCGTCCTGGGCGGTGATCGTGAGGTCGTTGCGCGCACCGGCGGTCGGCGTCGTCGTCGCCCCGGCGATGACGTATTTGCTCGCCGCCCCCGGGGTCACCGTGAGCGCCAGCGGCGTCGTCGTGGTGACCGCGCTGGAAGCCTCGGTGGCGACGATGCTCGCCGGACCGGCGCGGTAGATTTTCATCACCCCGTTGCGCGACGAGGTCACGGTCGCCACCCCGAGCGTGAAGTTGATCGAGGTGTTGCCGCCGAAGGCGATCGCGCTGTTGGAGCTGTTGACGATCGTCGGGCTCTGGCCGGACGGGCTCGCCGTGGCGCCCGAGAAGGTCAGCGTGTGCAAGCCGGTGTAGGTGGTGACGGTGCTCCCGTTCTCGTCCTTGGCGGTGATCGTGAGGTTGTTGGAGGCGGCGACGGCCGGCGTCGCGGTCGCCGCCGCGAGCGTGAAGTAGGCAGCGGGACCGATCGTCACTTTCGCCGTTTTGACCGTGCTGGTGACGCTCCAGGAGCGCCAGACGGCGGTGACCGTGTAGGTGTAGGTACCGGGTGCGAGGCCGCTGTCGGTGCAGCTGGTGGCCGCGGTCGGCACCGCCGGGGCCGCGCAGGTCCCGGCCGGGTCGCCGCCGTCACGCGTCACGAAGTATTTGACCGTCCCGGTGCCGGGGGCGCTGACCGTGCTCCAGGCCAGGGCCACCGTCCCCCCCACCGCGGGCGTCGCCGTCGTGATCGTCGGGGCCGAGAGTTTCGAGACGCCGGCCGAGGCGGTCCCCACCCCTTCGCCGGTGAAGAAGGCGATCGCACTGCCGCCGATCGCCGCCAGCGCTGCGGCGACGAGTGCGCCGGCAAGCCAGGAACGGCGTGAGCACCTCATCCGTGCGCCTCTCCCGAGAAGGCGAGCGGGAAGCGGGCGAGCTGGCAGGCGTCCTGGTTGACCGGGAGGTCGCGCAGAGCAATCGAGGGGGCCGAGGCCCCGGCGGCCGGGAGGGCGACCGACCCGCCCGCCGGCACCGGCACCGGCGCCGTGGGCGAAGCGCTGGAGGGGGTCAGCTCGAGGTTCGCGGCGCTCTCGCAGCCGGGCGGGTTGGCGGTCGCCGCGACCCGCAGGCCGGTGACGAGGATCGGGACCGGGTTCGGGTTGCTGAGCACGACCGGCAGGGCCTGCGCCGGGGCTCCCGGGTAGAGGGCGCCGAGGCCGGAGAGCTGCGGCTCGACCTTGAAGTCCTTCGGCTCGAACAGGCGCCAGCGGAACGTCGTCGCGGCACCGTGGCGCCCCCGCCGGCCCATCGCCCGCACGGAGAAGCTGTGCTCGCCGGGGACGACGCTGAGCGCGAGAGGGGAGCGGCACCGCCTCCAGCGACTGCCGTCGACGCGGCACTGGAAGCGCGGGGCGCCCCGCGCTGCCTTGAAGGCGAAGCCGGCGGTGGCCGAGGTCGACATCTGCTCGGGATGCCTGGTCATCTGCGGTCGTGGCGGCCGGGCGGCCGGAGGGCGCGGCGCCTGTCGCCGCAGCTCGTCAGCGGAGCGTCCGGACAAGTCCCCGCCGCGCCCAGGCGCCGCAAAGGACACCGCCGCGACCACGAGAGCGCCGAGCACGACCAAGGCCGGCAGGACCCTGGTCGTGACTCGCGCGGCAGCGGTCCGGCGGTACATGGCCCGGGAGATGAACGGCGGCCTAGTTGCTGCTCAGGTTCAGCGTCAGGGTCGCGCCCTGGCAGGGATCCTGGTTGGTGCCGGTTTCGTTCATGGTCAGCGTCCCGGTCGGGGTCACCGCCTGGCCGTTGCCCGGAACGAACGTTTTGTTGACCGTCACCGCCGGCATCGAGAAGTCGGGGTTGCCGCCGCCGAGCGCGGTGCTGCAGGTCGAGTGGCCGGAGTCGACGCTGATGCTCTGCAGCGAGATCGTGCCGACGCGCTGGTTCCCGGACGAGGGGTTGTCGACCGTGAAGGAGACCGGCGAGGAGGAACCTGGGTAGAGGCTCGAGGTGACCGTCCCTTTCAGGGTCACGGCCGAGGCGGTCCCGACCGAGGCGGTCCCGGTCCCCGAGCCGTTGCTGGTGAAGTATGCGTAGGCGACGGCGGCGAAAACGACCGCGAAGGTACAGCCGAGCGCCAGCAGCGCCCGCTTCCTGGTGATGCGAGCCATGTGTCTCTCCCTTGGTTTTGTTGGCTGAGCCGGAGCGAGCGCTCGGCGGTCCTAGGGCATCGGGCACCGGGAAGGGCATCTTGAGTTCCGCAACGCCAAAGTTCTCCTTTCCCGTTGTACGGGGAGGAGCAGGCGCTTTGCTGAGTAAAAGGCGGGGTTGCCTAGGACTGCTGCTTCTTGACCTTGAAGCTGAAGCTCGCCGGGGTGGCGTCGGTGCCGCCAGGGCCCACGGCCCGGACCTGGAACTTGTGTTTGCCCGGCTTGACCTTGTAGGCCTTCGGCGATTTGCAGGCGGCGAAGGCGCCTTTGTCGAGCTTGCACTGGAAGCTGGCCCCGACCACGTCCGAGGAGAACTTGAAGCTGACGCTCGCCTTCGCTTTCTTGGTCTTGACCGTGGCCTTGGGCTTGGAGGTCAGCTTGGTGTCGGGCACCGGTGCTGCCGGAGGGGGCGGCGTGGTCGAGCCACCCCCTCCGCCTCCGCCACCGCCGGAGCCGCAGCTCGAACCGGTGCTGGAGACGACGGCGTCGACCGCCTTGCCGGCGTCGTCGTAGCTCGCGGCGATCTGCTTGGGGCAGGCGAGCGCCGGGGTGACGGTCGTGGCCGCGAAGGGGTTGCTGCGGGTGCCGCCGTAGGTGAGGAAGCGGGCGGTGTCGCCGACCGCCGCCGCGTCCGCGTAGCCGTCGATCGGCCGCAGGGCCAGGGTTCCGCCAAGGTTCGCGTTGCCGGAGACCGCGAGCTTGTCGAACTGGCCGGCGCCGGTGCCCGCGACCTCGATCTCGAGGCTGCCGCCGGCGCCCTGGGTGTAGTTGCCGCTGAGGGTCAGCGTGCCCGGGCTGGCGCCGGGAGCGACGGTCCCGCCGGAGTTGTCGACCGAGCCCTGGAGGGTGCCTCCGCCGCTGAGCTTCCCGGCTTTCAGCAGCAGCGGGTTGTTGAGGCTGAGTTTGGTCCCCGCCGGGACGATGACCTGGGCGGCTGCGCCCGTCTGGTCAACGGTGCCGTTGATGGTCGACGTGTTCGCCGACGCGCCGCTGGTCGCGATCGTGCCGGTGTTGGTCAGGGTGCCCGTGTTCAGGGTCGGGCTCGTGGCGCCCTGATCGAGCACCACCGTCCCCGCATTGGGGAAGGACGGGGTGTTGGCGCCGGCCACGATCTGCAGCGTGCCCTGGTTCGAGAAGGGGCCTGCGCCGTTGAAGTTCGTGTGGCCGTTGAGCTGGAAGGTCCCGGTCGGGGAGTTGGTCATGCCACCGCTGCTCATGTCCAGGGTGGTGCCGTTGCTGGCGGCAGCAGCCACCGTGAACGTCCCCGCGTTGGTGAAGAGGTGGCCGTTGCCGTTGAAGCCGGGGCCGCCGCAGGGGCTGCTGGGACAGGTGAAGGTGATCGAGCCCTTGCTGGTGAAGGGCGACTGCAGGACCAGGTTCGTGTTGTTGCTGGCGTTGGTCACCGTCAGCGACTGGGCCGCCTGCATTTCCCCCGTCAGGTTGAAGCCCGCGTAGACCAGCACCTTGCTGGCGCCGACCCCGGCCGCACTGGTGTACTTGAGGCAGCCGCCGTGCAGCTGCACCGGGTTGGCGCCCGAGGTCGTTCCGTTGCCCTGCTCGTATTCGCCGATGTCGAGGGTGCCGGTCCCGGTCGCGTTGATCGAGCCGCCGGTGTCATTCTTGACAAACCCGCCGCTGCCGCAGCCACCGCCCATTGCGACGGTTTTGCCGTCGGCGATGTCGATCGCGCCCTGGTTCGTCACCGGGCCACCGAGACCGGCGCTCTGGTCGAAGGTCATCGTCCCCGTGTTGAGGATCGTTCCTTCGGAGTTGGCGCCGACGCTGGCGCCGGTTCCCGAGGCCCCGGCGACGGTGAACGTCCCGCTGTTGACGAAGTCCTTGTCGTTGACGTTGAAGCCGGCTCCGCCGCCCGCGCCGCAGGCGGCGGTGCAGGTGAGCGTGATCGAGCCTTTGTTGGTGAAGTTGCCCTGCAGGGTCGCGTTCACGTTCGGGGCACCCTCGGCGCTGACCGTCAACGACTGTCCGGCCTGCATTTCCCCCGTGAGGTTGAAGCCTCCCACGGCCTTGACTTTGCTCGTCCCGCTGCCGGTGTATTTGACGGTGCCGCAGGGAATGTTGATCGGGACAGGGGAGGTGCCGCCGACGGAGCCGTTGCCCTGCTCGTAGTTGATGACGCTGAGAGTGCCGGTGCCATCGGCGGCGATCGTGCCGCCGGTGTCGTTTTTGACCGAGGCGCCGGTGTCGCCGCAGGAGCTGCCCGAGTTGGTCGCGGTCGCCCCGTCAGCGATGCTGATCAGGCTCTGGTTCGTCACTTTGCCGCTGAGGCTCCCGCTCTGATCGAAGTCGATCGTGCCGGTGTTGGCGATCTGGCCCCCGACCACGGCCCCGCCGCCGGTGTTCGTACCGACCGTGATCGTTCCCGCGTTGGAGAAGGGGCTGGGACCGCTGTTGATGTCCGGCCCTCCGCCCGGGCAGCCGCCCACCTGGCAGGTGAGCGTCACCGAGGCGCCGGCGGCGATCGTGATCCCGGCCGGCTGCGCATCGAGGTTCGTGTTCGGGCTCTCGTCGGAGATGACGAGCTGGGGCGTCGAGAGGGGGCCGCCGAGGACGAATGACTTCGTGTTCACGCCGCCGGTCATCGTCACCGTGTAGCTGCCGGCGGCCGTGATCGAGACGTCGCAGGCCGCGCTCGGGGTGCCGTTGGTCCATTTGGCTTCGTCGTGGATGCTGCCGCTGCCGCCGATCCAGGCGGTCGCGTTACCCGGGACGACCGGGCAGGGGGCGGCGGAGGCGCTTGCGGGCAGCGCCGCGATCGCGGCAACCGCGGCCAGCGCCGCCAGAAGTCCCCTGAAGCCCGTCCGCCGGAAGCCCCCGGCCTGCGTCGTGCCCGCCATCGCGGCCGCGACGGTACCAGGAACCAGACAGGTTTGTATACGCAACTTGCCGTAATTCTGTGCGGTCGCGAGCGCGGCCTTAGACTCGACTTCCGTGACCCGACTGTCCGCGAAGGATCTGCGCGCGGCCCTCGATTTCGTCGGCGACGCCTACTCGTTCGGCGACCTCGACGAGTTCCGGCACGGGATCCTGCCCGGCCTGGAAAGGCTCGTCCCCTCCGACCTGGTCGGCTACAACGAGGTCTACTCGGCGACCGACCCGGCGCTGGTCATCACCTACCCGGACCCGCCCCTGGAGATCGCCGGCGAGACGCTGGGGCGGCTCGCCCACCAGCACCCGCTGATCTCGGTGCAGGCGAACGGCGACGACCGCACCTACAAGATCTCCGACTTCCTCAGCCGCCGCGAGTTCCACGCGCTGGAGCTCTACGACGAGCTCTACCGCGTGCTCGGCGCCGAGGACCAGATCGCGGTCGGGCTGCCGGGGCCGCTGGTGATCGGGATCGCGATGAACCGCAGCCGCCGCGACTTCAGCGAGCGCGACCGCGCGATGCTGGAACTGCTGCGGCCGCACCTGGCCCGCGCCTACGACCAGGTTCTGCAGCGGATGCAGCTGCAGGCCCGGCTCGGCGCGCTGGAGGACGACCTGGCCGAGCGCGGCGCGGTGGTCCTTGCGCTCGACCGCGGCGGCGACATCGCGGCCGCGAGCGGTTCGGCCCTCGAGCTGCTGGCCGCCTACTTCCCCGAGACGCGTCGCTCCGCGCTTCCCGTCGAGGTCGTCGAGTGGCTCGCGGGCGGAGCGGCCGCCAGCCCACTCACCACCGAGACCGGGCACGGGCGGCTGCGGGTCCGCGCGGCCGACGGCGGGGCCGAGGGCCAGGTGCTGATCCTGGAGGAGAGCCGGGCGGTGACGATCGCGGCACTGCGCACACTCGGCCTCACCCGCCGCCAGGCCGAGGTCCTGCGCCTACTCGCGGCCGAACGGGGTACCGGTGAGATCGCCGACGCCCTGTTCATCAGCCCGCAGACCGTGCGCAAGCACCTCGAGCACATCTACGCGCGACTCGGCGTCCATAGCCGCGAGGCCGCGGTAACAGCGGCGCGCGAAACCGCGAAAGGAGATCGGCGATGAGCGAACCACTGACCGGGACCGTCGCCCTGGTCACCGGTGCCAGCAGCGGCATCGGCGAGGCGACGGCCCGGGCACTGGCTGGACAGGGCGCGAAGGTGGCGGTGACGGCGCGGCGGCTCGAACGGCTGGAGCGGCTGGCGGCGGAGATCGGCGGCGGCGGGCACACCGCGCTGGCGATCAGGTCCGACATCACCGAGCAGGGGCAGGCGGTCGAAGCGGTCGAGCGCACGGTCGACGAGCTGGGCCGGCTCGACATCCTCGTCAACAACGCCGGCCAGATGCTGCTCGGCCCGATCGAGGGCGCCCCCACGGAGGAGTGGGAGCGGATGATCGACCTCAACCTGAAGGGGCTGATCAACACCACCCACGCCGCCCTCCCCCACCTGCTCGACGCCGCCGAGAGCTCGCCCCGCCGCTGCGCCGACGTCGTCAACATCAGCTCCGTCGCCGGCCGCCTCGCCCGCGCCGGCTCCGGCGTCTACAACCTGACCAAGCACGGGGTCGGCGCCTTCAGCGAGTCCTTCCGCCAGGAGTTCGCCTCGCGCAGGGTGCGCTCGATCGTGATCGAGCCGGGCGCCGTCGCGACCGAGCTCACCGACCACATCCGCGACGAGATCAGGGACGGGGTGCGGGAGCGGTTCGCCGACATCGAGGTGCTGGAGGCGGCGGACGTCGCCGACGCGATCGCCTACGCGGTGACCCGGCCCTGGCGGGTCTCGCTCAACGAGGTCCTGATCCGCCCCACCGAGCAGCGCGGCTGAGCGCCGCCGGCGGCCCGTGTCCACGCTCGCGACGATCGGCGTCTACGGCTTCGACCGCGACTCCTTCCTCGCCGCCCTGGGCGAGGCGGAGGTCGACCTCCTGCTCGACGTCCGGCAGCGCCGGGGAGTGCGCGGCAGCGAGTACGCCTGGGCCAACGCCCAGCGCCTGCAGGCGGCGCTGGCGGAGGCGGGCATCGCCTACTCGCACCTGAAGGAGCTGGCGCCGACCACCGAGATGCGCCAGGTCCAGTACCGCGAGGACGCCCGGCTCGGCGAGGGCAAACGCTCGCGCACCTCCCTCGCCCCCGCGTACGTCCGCCTCTACACCGAGCAGATCCTCGACGCCGCCGACCTCGCCCCGGTCGTGCGGTGGATCGGCGGCAGCTCGGCCGCTCTGCTCTGCGTCGAGCGCGACCCCGAGGCCTGCCACCGCTCGCTGATCGCGGAGCGGCTGCAGCGCGAGTGGGGGTTCAGCGTGAGAGACCTGCGGCCACCGCCGCCGTGAGCAGGGCCGAGCCGCCGGCGACCGCCGCGGTCGCGGGGGCGCTGCCGTCGGGCAGTCCGCCGCGGGCCGCCGTGGTGGAGGCGATGTCGACGAGGTCGCCGGCGATGCTGGCGGCGAGCAGCGGCCGGGCATCGCGCCCACTCAGGTAGGCGGCCAGGGCCAGCCCGTGCAGCCCGGCCTCGCGGGCGCCGAGCCCGCGCAGGGCCACCTGCGCGGCGGGTGCGCGGGCGCCGGGGCCGAGCCAGCGGTTGCCGGCGACCCGGGCCGGCACGACCAGGAGAGCGATGCCGTAGGCGACGCGCGTCGACAGGGTGCCGACGGCGAGAACGCGGATTGCGGAGCTGCGGCCCATGCAGGATTCCTACCCGCAGAGCCGCAAATCGGATCACTTGTTTGCCCGCAACCGGTCAGGGGTATCGATCTGGCATGTCACTAGCACTGCTGCTCATAATCATCGGAATAGTCCTCGCGATCCTGGTCCACTACGCGCTCGGGATCGTCCTGATCCTCATCGGGCTCGTGCTGCTGATCTGGCCGCGAATCTCCGCCGGGCGGGACGCCCGGGTCTAGGCTGCGGGCCGAGCAACCGCTCGGCCCATGACCGCGGACCCGCACGACCTGCAGCGCTTCGTCGCCGCCCAGAACGAGGGCGGCACCTACGAGCGTGCGCTGGCGGAGCTACGAGCCGGGCGTAAGGCGAGCCACTGGATGTGGTTCGTCTTTCCCCAGCTCAGCGGGCTCGGCAGCAGCACGATGGCCCGCCGGTACGCGATCGGCTCGCTCGCCGAGGCCGAGGCGTACCTGGAGCACCCGCTGCTCGGCCCGCGCCTGCGTGAGTGCGCCGCTGCCCTCGCCGCGCACGACGACCGCTCCGCCCGTGAGATCCTCGGCGAGATCGACGCCGTCAAGCTGCGCTCCTCGATGACGCTGTTCTCGCGCGCGGCGCCGGGGGAGGCGGTCTTCCGCCGGGTGCTCGACCGCTTCTACGACAGCTCCGCGGACCCGCAGACGCTGCGCCTGCTCGGCGGCTGACCCGCCCCGCTCAGTCGAGGCCGTGCGGGTGCAGGTGGTCTTCGGCCATCTTCTTCAGCCCGACCCGGTCGATCTTCCCGGTCGGGTTGAGCGGCATCTCCTCCAGGAAGACGATCTCCTCCGGCGCCTTGTAGCCGACCCGCTCGCGGCAGAAGACGATCAGGTCGGCGCTGGAGGGGCGCTCGGCGCCCTCCTCCAGGGTCACGTAGGCGCGCACGTTCTCGCCGTGGGTCGTGTCGTGGACGCCGACGACGCCGGCGAGCGCGATCGCCGGGTGCTCGACCAGCGCCCCCTCGACCTCGTAGGGGCTGATGTTGGAGCCGTCGTGGACGATCACCTGCTTCTTGCGGCCGAAGAACCAGAGGTAGCCGTCCGCGTCGGCGCGGGCGAGGTCGCCGGAGTCGAGCCAGTCGTCGATCACGACCTCCTCGGTCGCCTCCGGCGCCTCCCAGTAACCGGCCATGCGGCTGCGGGTGCGGATCCAGACCCGGCCCACCGTCTCCGTCCCGGCCGGCGCGCCGGCTTCGTCGCGGACCGCGATGCTGAAGCCGCCGATCGGGCGGCCGATCGAGCCCTGCTTGACCACCCCGGAGGGTGGGTTGAGGGTGGCGAGGCCGACCTCGCTCATCCCGTAGCCCTCGACGATCGGGAAGCCGGCCGCGGCGGCGAACTCGTGCAGCAGCTCGGTCGAGACCTTGTCGGCCCCGGCGCGGCAGATCCGCAGCGAGGAGAAGTCGCCGGGCTGCAGCTCGTGGTCGTGGATCAGCGCCGAGAGCGCGGCGGGGATCATCGCCAGCACCGTCGGCTGCTGCTCGCGCAGCAGCGGCAGCAGCTCGTGCGCGTCGGTGCTGCGGGCGACGACGACGCGGCCGCCGACCGAGAGCGTCGCCAGGGTCCAGAGGAAGGAGCCGATGTGCGACATCGAGGAGCCGGGCAGGAACACGTCCCCGGCGCTGAGCTCGAAGGCCGCGGCGGCGCTGGCGACCATCCAGCGCAGCGACTCGTGGGTGTGGGTGACGCCCTTGGCCGGGCCGGTGCTGCCGGAGGTGAAGAAGATCGCGGCGGGGCCGCCGGGGCCGGCCGCCGGCTGCGGTGGGAGAGGGTCGCCCTCCAGCAGCGCCGCGAAGTCGTGGTCCCAGACCCGGGCGCCGGCGCCCGGGTCGGCGTAGCCGATCGTCCCCAGCTCCAGGCCGGGAACGAGCGCGCTCGCGCCGACGTCCTCGGTGCGCTCGACGTGGGCCAGCAGCGCCCTGGCGCCGCTGACCTCGAGCGCGTGGTCGATCTCGCGGTGGGTGTAGCGGTAGTTGAGCGGCGTCGCGATCAGGCCCGCCTTGAAGCAGGCCAGGTAGTGGACGACGAGGTCGATCCGGTTCGGCATCAGGGAGGCGATGCGGTCCCCCGGCGCGAGGCCGAGGCCGCGGTAGCCGCCGGCGAGCCGGTCGCTCTCCTCGTCGAGCTCGCGCCAGCTCAGCGACCGCGTCGCCGAGACCAGGGCGACCGCGTCCGGGCTCGCGCTGAGGCCGGCGCGCAGCAGCTCACCGAGCGGCGCGGCAGGGGCATCTAGCAGCGTCCCGTCGATCTGCATCGCCGCATCGTAGGACCAGCGATCGTTTCCAGCATTTTCCCCGCTATGGGGGGGACAATGCTGGAAACGACGATCCGCTCAGGGACTTGGGGGCGTCATCAACGCCACCGGCAGGGCGAGGCCGGCGGAGCGGCGCAGGGTGGCGATGCGGCGGCCGGGCTGGACCGCGTCGCGGGCCTCACTGGCGCGGTCGCCGAGACCGGCGACGGTCGCGTCGAGCTCGGGGGCGACGAAGGCCAGGCCCCAGAAGAAGGCGGGCCGGTCCGCCCCTCCCCCGCGCTCGATCGCCTCCGGCGGCTCCTGCACGACCTCGAGGATCGTCGCGCCGAGCCGGAAGAAGGCCTGGCGGGGGGCGCCGGCCGGGGTCGGCTCCTCGCGGATGCGGCGCAGGTCGAGGCCGGCGCCCTCGAGGGCCGCGACCGTCCGCTCCAGCGCCGGCGTGATCGCGACCACGTGGTCGAGCGCGACGACGCCGTTGGGATGGGTCGGCGTCGAGGCCGGCGGCTCGCGCTCCGAGCGCGTCGTCGCCAGGCCGTCGAGCTCGGTGCTCTCGACACCTCGCAGCGACCAGCCGGTCAGGCCCCTGCCGGCGTCGGGACCGGCGAGGCGGACCCGCACCCCGCCGACGACGCAGGTGTCCCCGTCCACCTCGAAGCCGACCGCCTCCCAGGCGGAGGCCGGGTCGGCGACGGTCAGCTCGTCGAGCGTCACTGGCACAGGCGAACGGTAACCGGCGCCAATATGTTCTGGCGAACGTGAGCCCCGCCCGCGTAAACCTCTTCTCCGACACGCAGACCCTGCCGAGCGAGGGGATGCGGCGGGCGATGGCCGCGGCCGAGGTCGGCGACGAGCAGCGCCGCCAGGACCCAACCGTCAACGCGCTGCAGGAGCGGGTGGCCGAGCTGCTGGGGATGGAGGCGGCGGTCTTCCTGCCCTCGGGGTCGATGTGCAACCAGATCGGGGTCCGCGTCCACATCCGGCCCGGGGGCGACGAGCTCTACGCCCACCGAACCTCGCACCCGCTGGTCGCCGAGGCGGGCGGCTCGGCGACCCTGGCCGGCGCCCTCGCCCACCCGCTGGAGGGAGAGGGGGGCATGTTCGCGGGCGCCGACCTCGAGGCCGCGATGCCCGACCCCACCGACCTGCACCAGCCGCGGGCGCGCCTGGTCTGCGTCGAGCAGACGACCAACCTCGGCGGCGGCCGGATCTGGCCGCGCGAGGCGATCGACGCCGTGCTCGCCGTCGCCGCCCGCCACGACCTGCGCACGCACCTGGACGGGGCGCGGCTGCTCAACGCCGTCGTCGCCTCCGGGCAGAGCGCCGCCTCCTTCGCCGCCGGGTTCGACACCGCCTGGATCGACTTCAGCAAGGGCCTGGGGGCGCCGGTCGGCGCCTGCCTGGCGGGGTCGCGCGCGCTGATCGAGGAGGCCTGGCGCTACAAGCACATGTTCGGCGGCGCGATGCGGCAGGCCGGGATCGTCGCCGCCGGCGCCCTCTGGGCGCTCGACCACAACGTCGAGCGACTGGCCGAGGACCACGCGAACGCTCGCTTCCTGGCCGAGGGCCTGGCCGCGGTCGACGGCGTCGCGATCGACCCGGCGACGGTCGAGACCAACATCGTCATCTTCGAGGTCGCCGACGCCGGACGCCTGGTCGAGGAGCTGGCGGCAGCAGGGATCGAGCTGCGCAGCCGGGGCTCGCTGGTCCGCGCCGTCACCCATCTCGACATCGACCGGGCGGACGTCGAGCGGACGCTCTCGCAGGTCGCCAAGGCCCTGCGGGGGTAGCCGTCAGGCGTCGCCGCTCAGCAGGGAGCGGCCGTACTGGGGATAGGTGCCGTGGTAGCCGCGCGCCCGGGCGATCGGGCGCAGCAAACCGAAGAGCGCTGACTGGACGAGGGCCGGCGGGCGGCGCAGGGTCAGCACGTCGCGGAACTCGGTCGCGAACATCGCGAGCTGGAGTGGGTCGGGCATGCCCTTGGCGTTGGTGTGGCCGTCGCGGGCGAGCCCGAACAGCGTCTCGATCATCTGCGTGAAGCGGAGGCCGTCGGAGACCCAGACGCGCGCCACCGCGACCCCGTCACCGGCGTTCCACCAGTCGTGCCAGTGCCCGCGCGGGATCTCGACCACCTCCCCCGGGCCGGCGACCGACTCCTCGCCGTCGAGGCGGAAGCCGATCCGCCCCTCCCTGACCGTGAAGCGCTCCGCGAAGTTCTCGTGGACGTGCTCGCCGACCACCGCCCCGCCCGGCTGCACGAAGAGGTCGGCTTCCAGCGATCCGTCGCCGCCTTCCCAGGGCACCTTCACCAGCACGCCTTTCTCGCCGGTGCACGGGTTCTCGAGCGCGTCGCCGACCCGCAGCGGCTCGGTCGCGGGCGCGAGCATCGGCGGATGGCTCATGCGGCAAGGGTAGAGCCCGAGGGGCGCTCACAGCAGCTGGGTCTGCCGATTTGCCCAACTCGGATCGGGTGCCGATCCTGTGGCGCCGCGACTCTCGAGGTCGAGCAGCGCCTGCTTGCGTTGCAGGCCGCCGCCGTAGCCGGTCAGGGATCCGTCGGCGCCGATCACGCGGTGGCAGGGCACGACGATCGGGGTCGGGGTGCGGCCGACCGCCGCGCCGACGAGGCGGGGGCGCTTGTAGGGCTCCAGCCCCGCGGGGAAGAGGGGCTCCTCGACGCGGGAGGCGAGCTCCCCGTAGGTGGTCGTGGCGCCGTAGGCGATCTCCCGCAGCAGCTCCCAGACGCGCATCTGCAGCGGGTCGCCGCGGAGGTCGAGGCCGAGCTCGAAAGACCGGCGCTCGCCGGCGAAGTAGCCCTCGAGCTGGTCGACCGCGGCGGGCAGCGGGCGCCGCGCGTCCTCGCGGAGGCGCGGCGAGCGGCCCGGGAAGTGGACGTTCCTCAGCCCGGCCTCACCGGCGAGGATCGTCAGCGGCCCCAGCGGGCTCTCGTAGATCGTCCATGCGAGTCGGCTGCCGTCCATGGTCTGGCTCATTGGTAGAATGTGCGGCGGCGCCAAAACGTGAGATCGGCGGCGGCGCGCTTCTCAGCCGTTCTCGACGAGAGCGGCGAGGGTGTCGCCGCTGAGCACCGACTGCGGGCGCTCGGCGACCACGTCGGAGCCCGGCTGCGCCGCCTCGTCGCGGCGCTTGATCAGCAGCCACTGCGGCTTGGCGCCGGGGCGGGTTCGCTGCAGGGCGAAGCCGCCGCGCAGCTTCTCGCCGTGCAGGACGAAGACCGCGTGGCCGCGGTCCAGCGCCTCTGGCCAGGGCACGCGGCCGCCCTGCTCGTAGCTGCCGCGGTCCCAGACGATCACCGCGCCGCCCTGCAGCGGGCCCTCGAAGTCGTTGTGGGAGAGCTCGTGGTCCTCGACCTCGACCGCGAGGCGTTTCACCGCCGGGTCCAGCGACGGCCCCTTCGGCACCGCCCAGGAGCGCATCGTGCCGCCGACCTCGAGCCGCAGGTCGAAGTGGTGCGCGGTCGCCTGGTGCTCCTGGACGACGAAGACGCCGGCGCTGACGCCGCGGACCGCGAACTGCTCGTGCCCCTCGACCTTGACCGGCTCGGTCTCCACCTCGTCCACCCCGACGCCGCGCGGGCCTGCGCGCAGGAACTCGAGCAGGCCCGCGACTGCCGCCTCCGGCCCCTCGGCGTGGACGAGCACGCTGCCGTCCCCGGCGTTCCGCACCCAGCCCAGCACCCCGAGCTCGTGCGCCCGCCGCACCGTCACGTCGCGGAAGCCGACGCCCTGGACCCGGCCGCGCACCGTCGCGCGCACCGCGGTCGCGCCCGCCCTGTCAGCCTTCGCCGGGCTCACCGGAGAGCACGTCGGCGCGGCTGTAGTGGCCGACCGAGTCGAACCAGCGCTTCGCCTGCAGCCCGGCCCGCAGGTCGCAGTCGGCGACGACGATACCCTCCTCGCCGTAAAGCGGGCCGGCGATCACCTCGCCCCAGGTCGGCTCGACGATCGCGGCGCCGCCGCGGCCGAAGACGTCGCGGTCCGGGAGCTCGACCGGGAAGTCCTGCGGGAAGGCCTCACGGGGGATGAACTGCGGGGCGGAGACGACGAAGGCGCCCGACTCGATCGCGACGTGGCGCATGCTGGCGAGCCAGCTGTCGCTGTCGTCGGCGGTCGGGGCGACCCAGATCTGCGGCCCCGAGCGGTACATCGCGTAGCGGGCCAGCGGCATCCGGTTCTCCCAGCAGATCAGGCCGCCGACCCTGCCCAGCGGCGTCTTCGCCGCGACCATGTCGTCGCCGGCGCCGATCCCGTGGAAGAGGCGCTCGTGGTGGGTCGGCATCAGCTTGCGGTGCTTCCAGAGGACGCCCTCGGGGCCGAGCAGGACCAGCGTGTTGTAGAGGGTGCCGGGGCGCTCGGACTCGCGCTCGTTGACGCCGATCGCGCAGTGGGCGCCGCTGCGGGCGCAGGCCGCGACCAGCTCGTCGACCAGCGGGCCCGGCACGTCGACCGAGTTCTCCCAGAGCCGCTGCCAGAGCTCGTCGAAGCCGCTGAACCGCGCCGCCGGCGCGGCCCATGCCTGCGAGGGATATAGCGGGACGAAGGTCTCCGGGAGCACGACCAGCTCGGCGCCCTCTCCGGCGGCGCGCTCGATCAGCTCGGCCGCCTTGGCAACCGACGCCCGCGCGTCGAGGATCGCCGGCGTCGCCTGCACGGCGGCGACACGGACGGTGCGGAGCTCGGTCACGGGCGCAGCATCGCGCAAAGCCGCGACCCGCACAAGCGACGGTCGAACTGAGCTTTTGGGTCGTAGTGCGACCCAAAAGCGCGGCTCGGCCTATCCGTCGCGCGGGGGCGGTGCCGAGGCCGAGCGCAGGGCGCCGGCGCAGGCGCAGACGACGAGGGCGATCGCGACGAGTTCGGTCGCGGCCAGGTCCTGGGAGAGGGCGACGAACCCGACCAGCGCTGCGACCACCGGCTCCAGGCTCATGAGGACGCCGAAGACCGAGCGCGGGAGGCGGCGCAGAGCCTCCATCTCGAACACGTAGGGGACCGCCGAGCTGAGCAGGCCGACGACCAGGCCGACGGCGAGGACCGGCGGGGACAACAGCTCCTCCCCGCCCGCGGCGACGCCGAGCGGCGCAAGCAGGACCGCCGCGATCGTCGCCGAGACGACGAGGCCCCCGAGCCCCGGGTTGGCGCGGCCGACCCGGGCGCTCTGCAGGATGTAGAGCGCCCAGAAGGCGCCGGCGGTGAGGGCGAGCGCCGCCCCGACGGGGTCGATGCCGCCGTCGCCGAGCCCGTCGGAGAGCAGCACGATCCCGAGGCCGGCCGGCAACGCCCACAGCGCGTCGCGCCGCCGGCGCGAGGTGAAGATCGCGACCCCCAGCGGGCCGGTGAACTGGAGGGTGACGGTGACGCCGAGCGGCAGGCGGTCGAGCGCCGCGTAGAAGAAGAAGGTCACCGCCGCCACGGCGACCCCGAACAGGACCAGGTCCCCCAGCCCCTCCCGCCGCAGCGGCAGGACCCCCCTGCCCCGGGTCAGAGCCAGCAGCAGCAGGGCCGCGAACAGCGCCCGCAGGAAGACGGCGCCGCTCGGGCCGACCTCGTCGAACAGGGTCGTCCCCAGCGCCGCCCCGCACTGCACGGAGACGATCGAGCCGAACGCCATCGCGGCGGCGGCGCGGGTGCTGGAGGCGGTAGGGGCCATCGCACCTTCATACTGGCCGCGCGTGAAGGTCGAGATGCTGAACGCCGGCTGGATGACCGCGGTCGCCGGGCTCTGGCGCCGCGACGACGAGGAGCCCGAGCGGCCGGTCCGGCTCCCGGTCCCCGTCTACCTGGTCGAGACCGGGAGCGAGCGCATCCTCATCGACACCGGCCTCCACCCGGGGGCGGTCGCCGACGCCGAGGCGCACTACGGGCAGCCCGGCGCGCTCGCCCTCTTCGGGCTCGAGCAGGAGGTCCCGCTCGCCGCGCAGCTCGACCTCGCCACCGTGACCCGGGTCGTCCTCACCCACCTGCACTTCGACCACGCCGGCGGGCTCGCGCTGCTGCCCGCCTCGGTGCCGGTCGTCGTCCAGCGCGCCGAGTGGGAGGCGGGCCAGGAGCGCGCGGCGATCGAGCGCAACTTCTTCCTCCCGCGCGACTACGAGAGCGCCGCCGAGCGCCTCGTCCTCGTCGACGGCGATCACGACCTCCTCGGCGATGGCTCGGTCGAGCTGCTGCTGACCCCGGGCCACACCCCCGGGCACCAGTCGGTCCGGGTCGGCGACCTCCTGCTCGGCGCCGACGTCGCCTACTTCGCCTCCACCCTCGACGACCGCCGCTTCCCCGCCTTCGGCGACGACCTCACGGCACAGGACCGGTCCGCCGATCGCCTGCAGGCGCTGCGGGACTCGGGCCTGGCCTTCCGGCCCGGGCACGACCCCGAGCTGCTGAGCCCCGGGCCGGTCTCGCTCGGGGACTAGCCCAGCGTCGCAGCGATCGAGCGCTCGGCGGCCTCGCGGGCGTCGCCGAGCCCGACCATCAGGTTGACGGCCAGCGTCGCGATCACCTCGAGCCCTGCGTCCTCGCGGCCGAAGACGCCGCCGATCGCCAGCAGCACGTAGCCGTGGGTGGCGCTGAGGAACTGCCCGGCCGCGACGATCGAGTCGATCGGCCGGATCCGGCCCGACGCCTGGATCCGGTCCATCGCCCGGACCATGATCTGGAAAGCGGCGAGGCCCTCCGGCGGTCCGAAGTAGGTGCGCGACGCGCTCACTTCCAGGCCCGCGCGCAGGCGCGGGTCGGCGCCCGTCAGCCCGAACATCAGCCGGTAGTGCTGGGGGTGCCGCAGCGCCCAGTCGGTGTAGGCGCGGCCCTGGGCGAAGAAGTCGGTGACCGGGTCGTCGCTCTCCGGGACCGCTTCGACGTACTCGGCGAAGCGCCCGAACCCGTCCGCGACCAGGGCCTCGAGCAGGCCCGGCATCCCCCCGAAGAGGGTGTAGACGGCCTGCGTAGAGGAGCCGACCGCCGCGGTCAGCTCGCGGGCGCGCAGCGCCTCCGGCCCCTCCTCCTCCAGCAGCGCCGCCGCCACTTCGAGCACGTGGGCACGCCGCTCACCGCGGCTCAGGTTCGCGTGGGCCGGCATCTTCGAGCGGAAGTCTGACGGACCTGGAGGCGCTCTCACGAGATTAGTTATAACGTTGTTACAACAATGTTGGAGCCACCTGCGAAGGACGCACGAACCGATGCCTGAGCGTTTCGACGCGATCGTCGTCGGCGGCCGCTGCGCCGGGGCCTCGCTGGCGACCCTGCTGGCTCGGGCCGGGCTGCGGATCTGCGTCGTCGACCGCGACGCCTTCCCCAGCGACACGCCCTCGACCCACGGGATCCAGCCTCCTGGCGTCAGGGTCCTGGAGCGGCTGGGCGTGGCCGACCGGCTACTGGAGGTGAGCGAGCCGATCGTGCGCGGGACCCTGATCGTCGAGGACGTCCGCGTCGACATCACCGGCCTGCTCGAGGTCATCGGCGCGCCGATGCTGAACGTGCGCAGGAGCACGCTCGACCCGATCCTGCTCGAGACGGCGGCCGCGGCGGGCGCCGAGGTGCGGACCCGGACGGCGGTCACCGGTTTGGTTGAAGCCGTCGGTCGCGTGGTCGGCGTCGAGACCCCAGACGGGGAGCTGCGGGCCCCGCTGGTCGTCGGCGCCGACGGTGCCCGCTCCACCGTCGCCCGCCTCGTCGGCGCCGCCGAGTACCTCCGCACCCCTCCCGGCCGCGCCTTCCTCTGGAGCTACTTCGAGGGCGTCGAAGCCGACCCGCACCGGGTCTGGCTGGGCTCGTTCGCCGACCTCGGCTTCCTCGCCAGCTCTACCGACGCCGGGTTGTTCATGGCCGCAGTCACCCCCTCAATCGAGCGCCGCGAGGAGCTGCGCCGCGACCGCACTGGAGCCTATGAGACCGGGCTGAGGCAGCTGCCGGAGCTCGGGCCGATCGTCGCCTCGGGCAGGCGCGCGGCCCCGGTCCGGATGATGAGCAACTGGCACGGGTTCTTCCGCGAGTCGGCCGGCCCCGGCTGGGCCCTGGTCGGCGACGCCGGCCACTTCAAGGACCCGACCCCGGGGCAGGGGATCGCCGACGCCCTGCGCCAGGCGGTCGAGCTGGCGCCGGCGATCGAGGCCGCCCTCGGCGGCGATCGCGATCCCGACGCGGCGCTGCGCGAGTGGTGGGCGTGGCGGGACCGCGACGCCTGGGAGATGTACTGGTTCGCATCCAGCATGGGCGCCTCGGGGCCGCCGCGCCTGCTCGAGCGCGAAGTGATGCGCCGGATTGCCGCCGACCCGGCGCTGATCGCGAACCTGATGCGCGTCCTCAGCCATGAGCTGCCGCCCTCGCAGCTCTTCTCCACCTCACTCGCCCTGCGCACCTTCGGCAGCTCCTTCGCGAAGAGCCCCGGCCGGCGCCGGCAGCTCCTCGCCGAGCTGGGGACGATCGTCGCAACCGAGGCGCGGCGCGGTCGCAAGCAACTGGCGCTGCGCCTCGGGCACCGCCCCTGGCTCCCCCACTCAACCCGACCCGGAGCGACGCCGATACGGCCCCAGTGATCTACCTCCTCTACGCCCTTGTTGCGGTGCTCGGAGCGGCCGTCCACCTCTGGCGGCACCCGGCCGACCGCGAGCGCGGCCGCGCGATCGAGGTGGTGCTGACATGGTGGGTGGTGGTGACGATCGGTGTGGCGGGAATCGTCGGCGCCGCCTTCCACCTCTTCGACGGACCGGCGATCGCCAGGGAAATCGGCTTCACCCGCGGTGACGGCGGCTTTCAGACCGAGGTCGGCTTCGGCGACCTCGCGCTCGGCGTCGCCGCGGTGCTCTGCATCTGGTTCCGCGACCGCTACCTGCTCGCGGTCCTGATCGTCGCCGCGATCTCCCTCTGGGGCGACGCCTACGGCCACATCCACCAGGCGATCGTCAACGACAACCACGACCCCGACAACACCGGCCCGGTCCTCTACGCCGACGTCCTCTTCCCGCTGGTCGCGATCGCGCTCTACGCGATGCGGGAGCGCTGGGCGCCGCCGCCACCGAAACACTGACAGGAAGCCGCTCTCCAGAGACATCGATAAAAGTACTGTTGTGTTTTCCACACAGTAAGGGTTCGTTCCGTTAACTTGCGCCGAAGGTGAACTCACTGGGGAGGCGGGTCATCGGGAGTGTGAGGTGCGCGCCGCGGATCGTGCCGGTCGCCGCCCTCCTGCTTCTTGCCGTGGCAGGCTCGGGCCAGGGTGCCAGCCTGGAGGGCGACCTCAGTGAGGCCGAATCGCGGGTGGCGAGCGCCGAGAGGGAAGTCGCCGCAGCCGAGACGCGCGCCGAGGGAGCTCGCGACGGCTACGCGGCCGCCGCCCGCCGAGCGGAGTCGCCGGCCGCGGCGGCGCGCGCTGCGCAAGCCGAGCTGCGCAAGCTACGGACCGATCTTCGGCTTCGGCTAGTGCGGGCCAAGCGGCAGATCGCCGCGCTCGAGACCGCCCATAGCGAAGCGGTGGACGAACACGACGAAGACGTCGCTGAGGCGGCGGGCTTCGGGCTGGCCGCGCTGCTGGCGGCAGCCGTCGCACTCGGCTGGGGCCGGTTTCGGGCCGGCGCAGCGGTCATGGCCCTCACTCGGATCGACCGCGTCCGGGCCTTGGCCCTCTGCCTCGGGGGAGGCCTGCTGTTGCTCGTGACCGGTGTACTGCTGATGGACGCAGGAGGACTGGCCAGGGCACTGGGCGCCTTTCTCTTCTGGTCGGGGCTTGTTCTCCCGACCGCTCTGCTGCTCGGTCGCCACTCCGCCGAAGTTCAACACGGCCACGCCAGGCCGCTGCTGAAGCGTGAGCGACTCCCCGCCTGGGTCTCCCATGGGACCGCCGCCCTGATGCTGGTGCTCGCGCTCCTGGGACTGGGCGCCGCTCTCTTCGCCGAGGAGCCCGAGGCGAAGCCGGTCCCCGCGGGCCTGCAGGAGAACGCTGCGCCCTTGACCAGCGGCCCCGGCGCAGCGGGGCTGGCCGAAGCGGAAGTCGAGGCGACGGCAGCCCGGCAAGCGGCTGCGAAGCCCCTCGCTGATCGGCAAGCGGCGAGGGTGGGCCTGCGCAGAGCGACCCGGGAGCTGCGCGCCGCCGAAGCCCTCCTGGCCGACGCCGAGGCCGAGGAGCGCCGTTCCACCCGTCGCCTCGCGGCGCAGGTGGCCCGGGAAGAACGGGAAGCGGCGCGGGAAGAAGCGAGGGCCGAACGGGAAGCCGAAGAACTGGCCGAAGAAGAATCGAACGAAGTGGTTCCGAGCGGGTGCGATCCGAACTATTCCGGCTGCGTGCCCCCCTACCCACCCGACGCAGACTGCGACGAAGTGGGCGAAACGGTCACGGTCCTGGGGGAAGATCCTCACGGCCTCGATGCGGACGGCGACCTCGTCGGCTGCGAGTGATCGGGCGCCGAGCCATACTGCAGGCGTGCAGGAACGCAGCGCAGCGACGGGACGGCGTCCCGGCCTGGCCGGCGCCGCGGCCCTGCTGGTCGCGCTGCTCGTGCTCGGCGCCGGCGTCTGGATCTACGACGGGGGGCGGGCCGATGGCGCGACCGGGACCTGGCGGGCGCTGAGCGAGGCCGGGCTGGAGCGGACCGAGGTCGGCGCGGCGCGGATCGGCGACTCGATCTACGTGGTCGGGGGGTTCGTCGAGCCGTCTGACACCACGGCCGCGGTCGAGCGGTACGACATCCGCCGCGACCGCTGGCAGCGGGCCAAGCCGATGCCGATCGCCGTCAACCACCCGGCCGTGGTCGCCCACCGCGGCTTCCTCTACGTCTACGGCGGCTACACGGAGCCGACCTTCGGTCCCGTCACCGCCGCCCTGCAGCGCTTCGACCCGCGCAGCCGGCGCTGGACGCTGCTGCCCGCCTCACCGACCCCGCGCGGCGCCGCCGCTCTCGCCGCGCGCGACGGCAGGCTCTATGCCGCCGGCGGGGTCGATGACCAGGCGCTGGCGACGCTCGAGGTCTACGACGTCGCCGCTCGCCGCTGGCGCCCCGCGCCGCCGATGCGGACCCCGCGCGAGCATATCGCCGCGGTCGCGACCGGCGACGGCGTCTACGTCTTCGGCGGGCGCTCCGGCGCCGGCGAACACGACACGGTCGAACGCTTCGACCCGGCGCGCCGCCGCTGGGTCACGCTGCCGCCGATGAACACCGCCCGCAGCGGCTTCGCCGCCGTCGCCGTCGGCGGCCGGCCGGTCGTCTTCGGCGGCGAGGAGCTGACGCCGGGCGGGACGACGATCGCCGAGGTCGAGCTGTTCGACCCGCGGCAGCGGCGCTGGGAGCCGCTGCCGCCGCTGCGCACCCCCCGCCACGGCCTCGGCGGCGCCGTCAAGGGGATGCGGATCTACGCGCTCCAGGGCGGCCCCGACCCGGGCTTCGCCTTCTCCGCCGCAACCGAGTTCCTCGATGTCCCGCGGGACCGGCTGCGGTGAGCGGCACCCGGCGGGCGGCGGCCGTGGGCGCGCTGCTCGGTTGTCTCCTCCTCCCCCCCGCCACCGCCGCCAACACGTTTTCCATCCGTGGGATGGAAAACGTGTTGGGAGGCGCGGCGGCGGGTGAGCGGACCGTGATCGGCCACTCGGTGCAGGGGCGGCCGATCGTCGCCACCCTGAGCGGGAGCCCGGAGGCGCCGCTGCGGGTGCTCGTGGTCGGCTGCGTCCACGGCGACGAGCCGGCCGGCCTGCGGGTCGTGCGCCGGCTCCTCGGCGCCCCGCCGCTGCGCCGGGCGGCGCTCTGGATCGTTCCCGCCCTCAACCCCGACGGCCTCGCCGCCGGGACCCGGGGCAATGCCCACGGCGTCGATCTCAACCGCAACTTCCCCTTCGGCTGGCGGCCGCTCGGCGGCCTCGAACACTCCGGCCCCCGCCCCCTCTCCGAGCCCGAGTCGCGGGCGGCCGCGCAGCTCACCCGGCGCCTGCGGCCCGACCTGACGATCTGGTTCCACCAGCCCTTCGGCCTGGTCGACCGCTCCGGCGGGAACGTGGCGGTCGAGCGCCGCTTCGCGCAGCTTGCCGGCCTCCCGCTCGGCTCCATCCCCCGCCCCCCGGGCAGCGCCTCGAGCTGGCAGAACCGGGTGCTGCCGCGGGGGACCGCCTTCGTCGTCGAGCTGCCTGCCACGGTGGGCGCGCCGCTGGTCACCCGCACGGCCCGCGCGGTCAGGGCCCTCGCCGGCGAGCTGGCGAGCCCGGGCCTCGCGGCGGCGGTCGCGGCGACCCCTTGACTCGCCGTTGCAATGCGAGCCGGGAGTGGCACCATGCCCTCCGTGCCCAGCGCCGCCGAGCCCAGTCCTGACGCGGTCCTCGAGCGGGTCGTCGCCCGGCTGCGCGAGGTCGACGGCGTCGCCGGCCTCGTGCTCGGCGGCTCGCGCGCCCGCGGGGCCGCCGCCCCGGGAGCCGACGTCGACGTCGGGATCTACTACCGCCGCGACACCGCGCCCGACACCGAGGCGCTGCGGGCGGCCGCGCGCGACCTCGACGACCGCGGCGAGCCGGACGGGTTCGGGGCCTACGGCGAGTGGGGGCCGTGGATCGACGGCGGCGCCTGGCTGCGGGTCGAGGGCACCAAGACCGACCTCCTCTTCCGCGAGATCGAGCGGGTCGAAGCCGTGCTCGACGCCTGCGAGGCGGGCACGCTCGTCACCGCCTACCAGCCCGGCCATCCCCACTGCTTCGTCAACCACGTCTACGCCGGCGAGGTGCACGACAACGTCGTCCTCTTCGACGCGGACGGGACGATGGCGCGGCTGCGCGAGCGCACCGACCCCTACCCCGAGCAGCTCGCCGGCGCCCTGGTCCGGACCTTCGGCTGGGAGGCGAAGTTCGCGCTGGAGACCGCGGCGACCGCGGCGAAGCGCGGCGACGTCGCCTACGTGACCGGGTGCCTGTACCGCTCGGTCGCCTGCATGGTGCAGGCGCTCTTCGCCGCCAACCGCACCTACCTGGTCAACGAGAAGGGGGCGGTCGGGCGAGTTGGGGACCTGGCGCGGCACCCGCAGCGCTTCGCGCAGCGGGTCGCCGAGCTGCTCGCCCGTCCCGGCGACTCGGCCGAGGCCCTGCAGAGCGCCCTCGACGCCGCCCTCGAGCTTCAGGTGGAGACGCAGTCGATGCTGGAGGGAGCCTCCGCCGCGAAGCAGTAGGCGGCCAGCTCCGCGAGACGCGGCTCTAACGACAGTTACCCCCAGCGGCTTGCCTGCGCCGGTTGCGGGTAAAGCGTTGCTGATGAACCCGTCGTTCCCGGGAGGAGCCGTGAGGGACCACCTCGATGCGCGGCCGGCGCTGGCCGCGTTCGGCGTGCTCGGGCTGATCGCCCTGGCGCTCGTCGTCGCCGAAGGGCTGCACGCGGTCGCGCAGGCCTCGCTCAACGGCCTCACCCTGGGAACGATCTACGCGCTGGGGGCGGTCGGGCTGACCCTGGTCTACGGGATCCTGCGGCTGGTCAACTTCGCCCACGGCGACTTCCTCACCTTCGGCGCCTACATCGCCTACCTGGTCAACGTCACCTGGGGCCTGCCGCTGGCGGCGGGGATCGCCCTCGCGATGGCGGCGACGGCGGCACTCGGCCTGCTCTCCGAGCGGCTGATGTGGGGGCCGATGCGGGGCAGGGGAGCCGGCTGGCTGCAGCTGCTGCTGATGACGATCGGGCTCGCCTTCGTGATCCGCTCAGCGGTCCAGTGGTTCTGGGGCAACGAGATCCGCACCCTCGACGTCAACGTCACCGACTCGGTCGAGTTCCTCGGGCTGCGGATCGGCCAGACCGAGCTGATGGTCGTCGTCGTCGGCATCGCGGTGCTGCTCGCGGTCGGCCTCGTCGTCCGCTTCAGCCTGCTCGGCAAGCGGATGCGGGCGCTCTCGGACAACCTCGCCCTGGCCGAGACGGCGGGCATCGACACCCGCCGCGTCATCCTCTACACCTGGCTCTTCGCCGGCGCCCTCGCCGGCCTCGCCGGGGTGCTCTCCGGCGCCCTCACCAACCTCCGCCCCGAGCTCGGCTTCGAGCTGCTGCTGCCGATCTTCGCCGCGGTCATCCTCGGCGGCATCGGCAACCCGTTCGGGGCGCTCACCGCCGGCCTCGTGCTCGGGGTCGTGATCGAGCTCTCGACCCTCGTCGTCGACCCGCGCTGGAAGCTCACCTTCGGCTTCCTGGCGCTGATCATCGCGCTCGTGATCCGCCCGCAGGGGATCTTCGGCCAGGCGAGGGCCGCATGAGCACGGCCTCCCTCCCCCTCGCCGTCAGCTTCGAGGCCTTCACCAACTTCGGCTTCTGGAGCGGCGTCCTCGTCACCGCCGGGATCTACGCCGTCGTCACCCTCGGCCTCCAGCTCAACGTCGGCTTCACCGGCATCGTCAACTTCGGCCAGGCCGGGTTCATGGCGGTCGGCGCCTACTCGATGGCGATCCTGGTGCTAGAGGCCGGCCTCTCCTTCTGGCTGGCCCTGCCGCTCGCGGTCCTGATCACGATGGGGTTCGGGGTGCTGATCGGGCTGCCCTCGCTGCGCCTGCGCGGCGACTACTTCGCGATCGTCACCCTGGCGATGGCCGAGGTGGTCCGGCTCGTCGCCCAGAACGCCCGCGACCTCACC
This sequence comes from Solirubrobacterales bacterium, assembly GCA_036280745.1. Lineage (GTDB taxonomy): Bacteria > Actinomycetota > Thermoleophilia > Solirubrobacterales > 70-9 > VAYN01. The sequence continues at coordinate 62,501 of DASUQC010000003.1, read as the reverse complement.
GGCGGCAACAAAGGCCTCTACTGCGAGTTCGAAGGGGTCAACCAGACCTGCTTCGACGACTCCTGGCGCTCGGTCTCCGACTCGATGCTCGGCTTCTTCGAGAACTTCTGGTCGGACCCCGAGCCGCTGCTGCCGCTGCTGATCGTGATCTGGGTCACGGTCGCGATCGGCGTCGTCGCCCTCACCCACCTGCAGGGGACCCCCTGGGGCCGGGTTCTGCGGGCGGTCCGCGAGGACGAGGACGCGACCCGGGCGCTCGGCAAGAACACCCTCCTCTACAAGCTGCAGTCGCTGGCGATCTCGGCCCTGCTCGGCGCCCTCGCCGGCTTCTTCCTCGCCCTCTTCCTGGCGACGATCCACCCCGACGACTACGAGCCGATCGTCACCTTCTTCGCCTTCGGGGTGCTGGTCCTCGGCGGCCTCGCCAACTACAAGGGCGTCGTCGTCGGGGCGGTCCTGCTCTGGACCCTGCTCGAAGGGACGCGCTTCGTCGAGCTTCCGATCAGCGAGGAGAAGACGGCGGCACTGCGCTTCGCGATCGTCGGCGCGGTCCTGATCGGGCTGATGGCGTTCCGGCCGCAGGGCCTGTTCGGCAAGCGCGAGGAGATGGTCCTCGGTGACTGAGGCAGCCGGGCGTCCCCTGCTCGCGGTCGAGGGCGTGGTCAAGCGCTTCGGCGGCGTCCACGCGGTCGACGGCGCCGGGTTCGAGGTCGCCGCCGGCTCGATGACGGCGCTGATCGGCCCCAACGGCGCCGGCAAGACGACGCTGTTCAACGCGATCACCGGGTTCCAGCGGGTCGACGGCGGCTCGGTGCGGCTGGACGGCGAGGAGGTCCTCAACCTGCCCGCCTACGCGATCGCCCGCCGCGGCATGGTCCGCACCTTCCAGATCACCAAGGCGCTGGAAGCGATGCCGGTGCTCGACAACATGATGCTCGCCGCCCCCGACCAGCCGGGCGAGCGCTTCCGCAACCTGGTCCTCCACCCGCGGGCGGTGCGCCGGCGCGAGCGCGAGGTCCGCGAGCGGGCGCTGGAGGTGCTCGAGTTCTTCCACCTCGCCGAGCACGCCGGCGCCTACGCCGGCACCCTCTCCGGCGGCCAGCGCAAGCTGCTGGAGCTGGCGCGGGCGCTGATGACCGAGCCGCAGTTGCTTTTGCTCGACGAGCCGATGGCGGGGATCAACCCCAGCCTCGGCCGGCGCCTGCTCGAGTACCTGCAGCGTTTGCGGGCCGAGCGCGGGACGACGATCCTCTACGTCGAGCACGACATGGAGGTGGTGATGAACCACTCCGACCTGGTCGTGGTGATGGCGGAGGGCAGGACGATCGCGAGCGGCGAGCCGCAGGCGGTGCGCGAGGACCCGGCTGTGATCGACGCCTATCTGGGAGGTCCGGCGTGAGCGGCGCATCCGACATTCACCACCCTGGAGTGGGGTCAATGTCGGCTACGTCACCGACCCCCCTGCTCGTCGCCGAGGACCTGGTCGCCGGCTACGTGCCCGAGGTCGACATCCTCGACGGCGTCTCCCTTGTTGTGCAGGAGGGGGAGATCGTCACCGTCGTCGGTCCCAACGGGGCCGGCAAGTCGACCCTGATCCGGACGATCTTCGGCCTCCTGCCCCCGCGCCGCGGGCGCATCGCCCTGCGCGACGAGGAGCTGGCCGGGCTTAAGCCGCACGCGATCGCGCGGCGCGGGATGAGCTACGTGCCGCAGCTCGACAACGTCTTCCCCAGCCTCACCGTTGAGGAGAACCTGGAGATGGGCTCGCTGCAGCGCTCCCGCACCCGCGAGCGGACCGCGGCGATGTACGAGCTCTTCCCCCGGCTCGGCGAGCGCCGCACCCAGGCGGCGGGGACGATGAGCGGCGGCGAGCGCCAGATGCTGGCGATGGGCCGGGCGCTGATGCCCGAGCCGCAGGTGCTGCTGCTCGACGAGCCCTCGGCCGGCCTCGCCCCCGCCTTCGTCGAGACCGTCTTCGCCCAGGTCCAGAAGGTGAACGAGGCGGGCGTGACCGTGGTCATGGTCGAGCAGAACGCGCGCCGGGCGCTGGCGATGTCGGACCGCGGCTACGTGCTCGACCTCGGCCGCAACCGCTTCCAGGGCTCCGGCCGAGATCTGCTCGACGACGACGAGGTCACCCGCCTCTACCTCGGCGGCAGCGCCCGCATCGACGAGTCGGACTACGAGAACGGGCGGGGCTAGGTCCTCACCCTCCCTCCGAAGTCTGGGGGCCTATAGCCACCCAAACTTCGGAGTCGGCGCGGCCGCCTATTCGGCTTTCACCTCGACCGTGTCGACTTTCGCCAGTTCCCCGCCTTTGAATTCGGAGATGTCGTAGATGTAGCGGCTGAGGTCGCCGTTCTCGTCCCAGTCGACCGGGCCGGAGGCGCCTTCGTAGTCGATGTCCTCGCCGGCTTCGAGCGCTTCGATCGCTTCCGGCAGCTGCTCGAAGGTGACCTTCTGGCCGCCCGGCGCGGTGACGTCGACGATCGCCTCCGCGATCGCGTCGCCGTCGCTGGACCCCGCGGCGACCGCCCCCAGGTAACAGAGGACCACGTCGTCGAAGGTGGTCGAGTCGAACAGGTTGCGTTTCGGCCCTGGCGCTTTTTCGTACAGCGCGTCGAAGGCGTCGGGAGCGTCGCCCGAGAACGCGCCCGGCGCGGTCCCCAGCATCCCCTCGGTCGCCTCCGGCCCCAGCAGTTCGGCCAGGTCGGTCGAGCTGAGACCGTCGGTGATGAAGGTCTGCTCGGGTTTCCAGTCACCGGTCCGCGCCAGCGCCGGCCCCAGCTTCGCGAACGTTTCCGGGAAGTCGATGATCACGAAGTTGTCGGGGTTGCCGGAGGTGATCTGCCCGGCCTCGGAGTTGTAGCTCGGCTGTTCTGGGTCGTAGACGACCTTCTCCGCCACCGTCGCCCCGCGCTCTTCCAGTTCCGCCTCCAGCGAGTCGGCGAAGCCGGTCCCGTAGAGGTCGTTGCGGGCGCCGATGTTGATCGTCTTGCCCTGCAGCCCGCCGAGCTCCTGCTCCATGCGGTCGGCGAGCGCCTTGCCCTGCAGGCCGTCGGGCGGGGCGGTGCGGGCGAAGAGCCCGTCGTCCTCGAGGTCGGAGAGCGCGTCGGCGGTGGAGGCGGGTGAGATCAGCATCACGCCCTCGGGGACCGTGACCGAGCGCGCCACCGCGACCGTCGCGGTCGAGGCGTAGTCGCCGGAGATGCAGGTGGCGCCGTCGGCGATCAGTTTGCGCGCGGCCTGGACGCCGCCCTGGTCGTCGGAGGCCCCGTCCTCGGTGACCAGCTCGACCGCGTCATCGGACCCGGCCTCTTTGATCGCCGCCTGGATCTGCTGGAAGGCGAGGTCGCCGGCCTTCTCGCCGGCCGCGCCGTAGGGCGCGAGGTCGCCGGTCAGCGGGACCAGGTTGCCGATCGTCAGGTCGACCTGCCCGCCGCCTCCACCTCCTCCCGCGCTGTCGCCGTCGTCGTCGCCGCAGGCCGCGAGGCCGAGCGTCAGCGCGGTCACCGTGGCCGCCAATGCAAGTCCGAAACGATTCACTGGATACCTCCCCAAGGCCAGATCGCCCTGATTGCGAAGAACGTGCGGTTCCCATTCCCGTCGCGGCGAGGGTGAAACCAGGGCGCCGCTCCTTTTGATTCCATGGGCCGCCCCCCGACGAACGCCGAAAAAGGGATGGAAACAGTGGGACAACCAGCCGTGCGGGCCGCCGGGCTCGTCAAGCACTACGACGGCGGCGACGACGCGGTCGAAGCCGTGCGTGGCGTCGACCTCGAGGTCCAGCCGGGCGAGATCTTCGGCTTCCTCGGCCCCAACGGAGCCGGCAAGTCGACGACCGTGCGGATGCTGACGACGCTGCTGACGATCACCGAGGGCAGCGCAGAGGTGGCGGGCATCGACGTTGCCGGCGACCCCGAAGGCGTGCGCAAGCGGATCGGCGTCGCCCTCCAGGAGGCCGGGCTCGATCCGCGTCAGACCGGGCGCGAGCTGCTGACCCTGCACGGGCGGCTGTTCGGCTTCGACCCGGCCGCGGCCAAGGCGCGGACCGAGGAGCTGCTGGAGCTGGTCGAACTCGAGGATGCCGCGGACCGGGTGACGAAAGGCTATTCCGGCGGCATGCAGCGCCGGCTCGACCTGGCGGCGGCGCTCGTGCACGAGCCCGAGGTGCTGTTCCTCGACGAGCCGACCACCGGGCTCGACCCGGCCAGCCGGCTGACGATCTGGGAGGAGCTGCGCCGGATCAACCAGCAGGGGACGACGATCTTCCTCACCACCCAGTACCTGGAGGAGGCCGACCAGCTCTGCGACCGGATCGCGATCATCGACGACGGGCGGATCGTGCGCGAAGGCACCCCGGCCGCGCTCAAGTTCGAGCTGAGCGAGCGCCGCGGCGGCGCCGAAGTGAGCCTCGACGACGTCTTCCTCGACGCGACCGGGCGCAGCCGCGACCGCGCCGCCGGCGAGGTTCAGGAGGTGGGAGCGTGAGCGCCACCCTGACCCTGGGCGTGCGCTCGCTGCGCGAGGCGCTGCGCCAGCCCGACGCCCTCTTCATGACGATGTTCATCCCGATCTTCTTCCTCGTCGTCAACACCGGCCAGGCGGCGGAGATCTTCCCCTCGGAAACGACCGACTTCCTCGAGGGCCAGGGCTACGGCGCCTTCCAGCTGCCGATCACCCTGCTGCTGGCGGCCTCCTTCGGCATGGCCTCGCTGTTCCTGGTCGAGGAAATCGAGGGCGGCTACTTCGACAAGCTGCGGGCGATGCCGATCCCGCGCTACTCGATGGTGCTGGGACGGCTGGTCGCCGAGGGCGCGAAGGGGCTGGTGATCTCCTCGGTGATCGTCCTCCTCGCCCTCCCCTTCGGGATCGAGATCGCCAGCGGCCCGCTCGGCTTCGTCCTCATCGTCTTGCTCAGCACCCTCTGGGGCGTCGTCTACGCCGGCTTCATGCAGCTGATCGCGCTGAAGACGCGCAGCGCCGCCGCGGTCAACTCGGGTGGGCTGATCTTCTTCCCGCTGCTCTTCCTGACGCCGAACTTCGTCCCGCGCGAACTGCTGACCAGGCCGATGGAGATCGCCGCCACCGTCAACCCGGTCACCTACCTGATGGAGGCCCTGCGCTCGCTGATCCTCACCGACCTCGACTGGGAGAAGATCCTCCCCGGCTTCGCCGTGGTCGGGGCGATGGGCGTGATCATGCTGCTGCTCAACGTGCGCATGATCAAGAGCTACGACTAGCGCGGAGGCGGCTCCGCCTCAGCGGAAGCGCAGCAGCTTGATCGTCGCGCCGGCCTGTTCGATCTTGCCGGTCGAGCCGGCGACGACGATGCGGCCGTCCGGCAGGCGGGCGGCCGCGGCGGGCCGGAAGCGGTTCGCGCTGGAAGTCTCGGCGGTGACGACGCCGCGGCGGCCGAAGCTCCGGTCTAGGCGCCCGTTCGCCTTGAAGGCTCGGATGGTGACGCCGCGCTCCCCGAACCCGCCGGCGCCGCTGACGAGGATCGGCCGGCCACCGCCGAAGAAGCCGACCATCGACCCGCGCGAGTCGACGCGGACGACGCCGTTGCGACCGAAGGAGGGGTCGCGGGCGCCGTCGGGCCGGAACCCGATCAAGGTGGTCGGCGGCGGCCCCAGGTCCGGCCCCGACGAGGCGGCGAGGAGGATCGCGCCGCGCGGCCCGATCGCGACGGCGCTCCTTTCGCCGGCGAGGGCGGGCATGCGCAGCAGGCGGCCGCGACGGGCGAAGCCCTGGTCGAGCCGGCCGCTGGGCAGCAGGCGGGCCATCCCCGTGGCGAAGTTGTCGTAGTTGCCGAACAGCACCACCCGCCCGCGGCGATCGAAGGCGGCGGCCAGCGCGTTCGCCTTCACCTCCCGCCCCCACTTGACGAAGGCGAGCCCGCCGCGGCCGAAGCGGCGGTCGGGCCGGCCGGCCGGGGTCAGCTTGAAGGCGGCCATCCCGAAGCGGCGGGCGACGCGGCCGACGAGGAGCGCCGTGCCGTCACGCCGCACGACCAGCGCCTGCACGTCGAACCGCGAGGGGATCGCAGCGCGACCGCCGGAGCCGTAGCCGGGGTCCGGCCGGCCGAGCGCGTCGAAGCGGCCCACGTAGCCGTCGCCGCGCAGGGAGGAGGCGGTCGCCACGCTGTAGAAGCGGTTGCGGCCATCGGCCTCGAGCCCCTCGTCGGTGCCGGGCACGACGAAGCCCGCGCCGCCGCCTGCTCCACGGTCGGGGGCGCCGTCGCGCCCCCACGCCGCGAGGATCGGCTGCGGCCGGTGCGCCCCGGCATCGCTCCAGGCCGAGGCGAGGATGGCGCCGCTCGGCGCGACCGCGACGCCCCGGGTGGAGGTGACGCTGGGCAGCGGCTGCGGGTCGGAGGCCCTGCCCCCGGCGCCGAAGGCGGTGTCGGGCGCCCCGTTCGGGCCGAGGGCGGAGACCGTCGCTTCGGCGGCGTCGCCGGAGCCGCCGGCGACGAGGACCTGGCCGCTGGGCGCGACCGTCAGCGCGGCGACGTAGCGGGTGTAGTCGACCCGGGTGCGGGCGGGCAGGTCCGGACTCAGCTGGCCTCCCTGGCCGAAGCCCGGATCGAGCTGCCCGTCGGTGGCGAAACGGGCGAGGAACGGGGCGAAGTCACATTCGCCGTCGCACTCGTCGCTGCTCGCCGCTTCGCCCCCGAGCAGGACGCTTTCGCCCGGTCCGGCGGCGAGCGCGGTCGGCGAGTCGACTTTTCCAACCGCGAGGCTGACGGTGCCGCCGCCGAAGGCCGGATCGAGGCTGCCGTTCGCGAGGTAACGGCTGACCACGAACTGGCCGGCCGCCTTGCAGCAGCTCTCGGCGCTCGTCGAGGCAAGGACGGCCTTGCCCCCCGGAAGCCCGAGCAGCGCCCCCGGCGTCCCGGCGACCTCGACCATCCCGGCGTTGCCGAAGCTCGTATCGGGCGCCCCGGTCGGGGTGAAGGCGTGGAGCGCGTCGACGCCGGCGGCGAGGATCGAGCCGTCTTCGCGGACCACGAGCCCATTCGAGAGCGAGCCGATCGTCGAGAAGTAGGTCTTCACGACCGGGGTGCGGGCGATCCCGTTCTCGCCGAAGCTGGGGTCGAGGGCTCCGCTGGGGAGCAGGCGGGCCACGGCAAGGGCGGGGGACGGCACGGCGGATTTCCCACAGGGGCTGGTGTTGGTGACGCCGGCGACGACGATCCGCCCCTCCCCGTCGACGGCGAGATGGCTGACAGAGATCGGCAGCTGGGGGCTGACGCCGCTGTCGCCGAAGCTCCCGTCGCGGGCACCGCTCGCATCCAACCGCCAGACGGTGGAAATGGAGCTGCAAGGGTCGTCACGGTCCCGCACGCCGACCAGGACCCGGCCGTCCTCCTGCAGCGCCAGGCCGCCCACCCCGGGCACCAGGATCAGGCCACCGCCGAAGCCCGTGTCGAGGGAACCGTCCGGGTGCCGCCGCTGCACGAAGCCCGAGCGTTCGTTGTAGATGCCCTTGACCGCCACGGTCGTGCCGCCGGCCACGATCCCGCCGTCGGGCTGGCGCACCATCGCCGTGTAGGCGGTGGGGGCGAAGGTGTCACCGAGGGCGGCGAAGGCGCGGCCGCCGTCGCCGAAGGAGCGGTCGAGCACCCCCTGCAGCGGCGCGGCGGCGGGTGCGGCCGCGGGGACTGCCAAGGCAGCCAGCACCGACAGAACGGAAAGGCACCCTATGAAGCGGCGACACCGCTGTTTCTCCCCCATGCCAGGGAGAGAACCCGCGCCGGCGGCCGGGGTTGCGCAGCCGGCGCCGATGCGTCCGCGGGTCCGGCCGGGCGCTACGCGGCCGCGGGCACCCGCGCGCGATTGCCGAGGGTGACCCGGGCGCCCGCGGCCGGGCAGACCGTAATGTTGCGCCGCTGCGCCACCTCGACCCCGCCGCCGGCGGCCCTCAGCTCGCAGGCCCCGAGCAGCGCCCGCAGCACCACCTTCATCTCCAGCAGCGCGAAGCTGGCGCCGAGGCAGCGGCGGCGGCCGCCGCCGAAGGGGATCCAGGTGTAGGTGCCGGGCGACTCGTCGAGGAAGCGCTCGGGGCGGAAGGCGTAGGGGTCGGGATAGATCTCGGGGTCGTGGTGGATCAGGTAGCCGTTCGCGACCAGGGCGCAACCGGGCTGGTAGGTCCAGTCGCCGACCTCGATCGGCTTCGCCACCTGCCGCGGCGCCGCGTTGGGGAGGACGGGACGGGCGCGCAGCGTCTCCTGGACCGTCGCGGTCACGTAGGTGTCCTCGCCGGCGTCGATCGCCTCGACCAGGCGGGCGAGCACCGCCGGCTCGTGGACCAGCCGCGAGAAGGCCCAGGCCAGCGAGGTCGCGGTCGTCTCGTGGCCGGCGACGAGCAGGGTCAGCAGCTCGTCGCGGATCTCCTGCTCGCTCATCGGCGAGCCGTCCTCGTGCCGCGCCTCGATCAGCATCGCGAGGACGTCGTCGCGGTCGGAGCCCTCGCTCCGCCGCTCCGCGATCAGGGCGAAGACGATCTCGTCGACTTCCCGCTGCATCCGCAGGAAGTGGGCGAAGGGCCCAACCCGCTCCACGATCGCGGCCGGCAGCAGTTCCGTGGCCGCCGGCGCCAGGCTGATCGGGCGCTCGCCGAAGCTGAGCATGCCCTGCAGCCGGTCCCGCAGCAGCTCGAAGCGCGAGCCCGGGTCGAGGCCGAAGACCGCGCGCAGGATCACCTTCAGGGTCAGATCCTGCATGTGGGGATGGAGGGCGACCGGCACGTCCCGCGGCAGCGCCGCCACCTCCTCGGCGGTCACCTCTTCCATCACCCCGGTCAGCCGCTCCATGCGCTCGCCGTGGAAGGCCGGCAGCATCAGCTTGCGCTGCGCCATGTGCGCTCCTTCGTCGAGCAGGATCACCGAGTTGCTGCCGACGATCGGCTCCAGCACCCGGCGCGCGCCCTCTCCCGGCCGCAGCACGTCGGGCGGGGCCGTGAAGACCTGCTTCACCTCGTCGGGGTCGGTGAGCATCACGAACGGCGGCGTGAACGGGAGCCTGAGCGTGAACCGCTTCCCGTACCGCTCCCGGCACTGCTCCAGGAAGGCGAGCGGCCGCGTCCAGAACCCGGCCAGCTGCACGGCCGCGGGAAGCGAGGGGCCGGGTGGGAGGTTGGAAGTCGTGCTCATCTCGTCTCGGTTTCGACGCGCTTCCGCTCATGGTGGCATGCGAAAGGCGCGCCAGGTGTGATCATGCGCGTGGGGAGAGTCCGCGCGATCCAGATTCACGACCGGGAGGAGCGACCAGTGGAGGCAGACGGGGCACCGAAAGGCTTGTCCGCGGCGACGATGTGCGGGGCGTTCCAGGCGACGGCGGCGGAACGGCCGGACGCACCCGCCCTGCGGCTCAAGGACAGCGACTACGCGGCGACCTGGGGCGAGTTCGCCGCGACCGTGCGCGGGCGCGCCGCCGGCCTCGCCGCCCTCGGGGTCGGCCACGGCGACACGGTCGGCTTCATGCTCTCCAACCGGCCCGCCTTCTTCCTCACCGACACCGCCGCGATGCACCTCGGCGCGACCTGCTTCTCCGTCTACAACACCTCCTCGCCGGAGCAGATCGAGTACGTGGTCGGCGACGCCGCCAACCGGGTGATCGTCACGGAGCAGGAGTTCCTTCCCCAGGTGCTGGCGGCGCGCGAGCGGGTCGAGACCCTCGAGCACGTGGTCGTGATCGACGGCGAGGCGCCGCAGGGGACGATCTCGGTCGAGCAGCTGGAGCGGATGGGCGACCCCGGCTTCGACTTCGAGGGCGCCTGGCGCGCGGTCGAGCCCGACGACGTGCTCTGCCTGATCTACACCTCCGGCACCACCGGCCCGCCGAAGGGCGTGCAGCTGACCCACGCCAACATGATGGCCCAGCTGCGCTCGGGCCAGGAGACCTGGGGCTTCCCCGCCGGCGGCCGCACGATCTCCTTCCTTCCCGCCGCCCACATCGCCGACCGCTGGGGGAACCTCTACTCGCAGATGGTCTACGGCCGCTGCGTCCACTGCCTGCCGGTGGTGCAGGAGCTGGTCGCTTACACGATCGAGGTGAAGCCGACCGTGTGGGGCGGCGTGCCGCGAATCTGGGAAAAACTGAAAGCGGCGCTGGAGACCGGGATGGCGGCCGAGCAGGACGAGGCCAAAAGCGTCGCGACCGAGCAGGCGATGGGCATCGCCCGGCGCTGGGTCAAGGCCTACCTGGCCGGCGACGTCCCCGCCGAGCTGCAGGCCGAATGGGAGCGGGCCGACGAGCTGGTCTTCTCGAAGGTCCGCGCGATGCTCGGGATCGACGAGGTCGAATGCTTCGCGGTCGGGGCCGCCCCGACCCCGCCCGACGTGCTCGAATTCTTCCTTGGGCTGGGGATCGAGATCAGCGAGCTCTGGGGAATGTCGGAGACGACCGCGGTGGCAACCATCAACCCGCCCGGCAGGGTCCGGGTCGGGACGGTCGGACCGCCGGTCCCCGACGTCGAGGTGAAGCTGGCCGAGGACGGCGAGGTGATGGTGCGCGGACCCGTGGTGATGAAGGGCTACCGCAACATGCCCGAGAAGACGGCGGAGACCTTCACCGAGGACGGCTGGCTGCTGACCGGCGACGTCGGCGAGTTCGACGAGGCCGGCTACCTGCGGATCGTCGACCGCAAGAAGGAGCTGATCATCAACGCGGCCGGCAAGAACATGTCGCCGGCGGCGATCGAGGGCAAGCTCAAGGCGGCCTCCCCATTGATCGCCCACGCGGTCGCGATCGGCGACCGCCGCCCCTACAACGTCGCCCTGCTCACCCTCGACCCCGAGACCCTCGCCGCCCGCGGCGCCGGGGCCGAGGACGAGGCGATCGCGGCCGAGATCGAGGAAGCGGTCGAGGCGGCCAACCAGCGCCTCTCCCGGGTCGAGCAGATCAAGCGCTACAAAGTCCTCGACGGCGACTGGGCCCCGGGCGGCGAGGAGCTGACCCCGACCATGAAGCTGAAGCGCCGCCCGATCGAGCGCAAATACGAAGCCGAGATCGAGGCGCTGTACGAGTAGGGGCGGCCGCTCAAGGCCGCCATCCGCTCAGCGCGACCGCTGCCGCAGGCGCTTGCGGGTCTTGTCCAGCGATTCGAGCAGCGGCATCGGGTCGATCGCCGCGCCGCCGCCGTAGTAGGGGCCTTCCCAGACCTCGAAGTGCAGGTGGCAGCCGGAGGCGTTGCCGGTGTCGCCGACGGCGCCGATCCCCTGGCCGGCGACGACCGCCTGGCCGGGCAGGACCACGGCCGGTTCGCGCAGGTGCATGTAGGCGACGTCGAGCACCGAGCCCTTGAGGTCGATGACCACGTAGTTGCCGGCGCGGGCGTGGTATTTGACGAAGCGGACCTTGCCGGCGGAGAGGGCGACGAGCGGCGTGCCGCAGGGCGAGCCGATGTCGACGCCTTCGTGGCCGCGCCCGGCCCCGAACCCGTCCCAGTACTCGTGCGGGCCGCGGACCGGGAAGACCTGGCGGGAGACGGCGCTCGGCGGCAGCGCCGGAGCTTCCGCGGTCGGGGCGGAGCTGAGCCCCCCCTGTCCGGCGCGGGCCTCGGCGGCGAGCGCCGTGAGAACGAGCAGGGCAAGAGCAAGGACGGTTCCGCCCAAACGGACCGATCGCTCGATATTTCCGACCAAGGCGCTTCCTCTCTCATCGGCCGGCGGGGTTAGCTGTCGGGCTCGCGCTGAAAGAGTCGCGCTACGGACAATCGGGTCCGATTCGCCCCCGGGGATCTCTCCCCTGTGGTTCCCCCGCTCCCCGATCTCTTGGACCGGGGATTAGGCAGTTGCGGTCAGCGGCGCAGTATAGGGATCGGGGTGGCGAGCACGCCGGCGAGGGCGGTCGAGGCCGCAAGTGATCGCCCCCCAGAAAGGCTCATGAGCCGCAACCTCTGCCGCCCGGCGGACGCCTCCGCCATGCCCCGCGCCGGGTGATTTTTCGTGGTCCCCGGTTCGCCCCGAGGACGAATTCCTCCACCCGCGACCCACCCGGTCCCCAAACAAGAGAGGATGTCGCCGATGCCACCTCCCCCCCGCCGGAAAAAAAGCAAAGAGCGCGGCGAGTACGGCTGGGTGATCTCGTTCGGCTGCAAAACCACCGGCACCCTCCGCCGCCTCAAAGTCGACACCGACCCTTCCTCCGACACCAGCCCGGTCGAAGTCCCCTGCCCCTGCGGCGAGACCCACCGAGTGACCGTCTCCCCGTACCGCCGCCGCCGCGCCGCCGACGAGCCGTTCGACCTCGAGGTCACCTCGCTCGACGAGCTGCGTTCCTGACCGCTGCTTTAGGGAGTGGATCTAGGCTCGTCCGATGCCGGACGAGCGGGCACCGATGCGGCGCCGCGAGATGCTGGTGCTGTCGGCGGGAGCGCTGACCAGCGCCGCCCTCTACGGCTGCGGCGGCGGCAAGGAGGAGGCGACGACGACGCCCGTGGCGAAGGGGCAGACGGGGCCCAGGCCCGACTGCGTCCTCACCCCCGAGCAGGAGGAAGGCCCCTTCTACATCGACCTGGCGCAGGTGCGGAGGAACATCGTCGAGGACCGGCCGGGAGTGCCGCTGGCGCTCGCCCTGACCGTGGTCGACGCCGACACCTGCGAGCCGGTCCCGGACGCGGCCGTAGACATCTGGCACTGCGACGCCCTGGGCGTCTACTCGGGAGAGCAGTCGGAGGGCAGCGAGGGCGAGGCCTACCTGAGGGGGATCCAGCTCACCGACAAGGACGGCAAGGCTGAGTTCGAGACCATCTACCCCGGCCAGTACCCAGGCCGAACGACCCACATCCACCTCAAGGTCCACCTCGGCGGCCGCCACGGCAGAGGCACCTACAGTGGAGGTCACGTCGCCCACACCGGCCAGCTGTTCACCACGGACCGGCGCGATGCGGAGGTCTTCGCCCAGGTCCCCTACGACCGAAACCAGGCCCCGATCACCGCCCGCGACGCCGATTTCATCTATCGAGAACAGGGCGGCTCGAGTTCGGTGCTAGCCCTCGCACCGGCCGGCGGCGACCCTGAGGGGGACGGCTTCGCGGGAACTGCGACGCTGGGGGTGGCCACGACGTAAAAGCGATCCGATTCCGGCCGCCAACGACAAGGAGAAGAAAGAGATGGCAACCGTGCTCGTGTCCCACGAGGTAGAGGACTTCGACAAATGGCTCGGCTCTTCAAAGCGCGAGGAGTTCTTCGGCCCTCATGGCATCACGGTCCGCACCTTCAAGGACCAGAAAGACCCCAACCGCGTCGCCCTGATCCTCGAGGTCCCGGACCCGTCCGTCCTGCCAGAGATCCTCGCGACCGACGAGGCAGCCGCCGCCATGAAACACGACGGCGTCCGCCCCGAGACCCTGGCGATGCTCGAGGAGGCTTAGCACCTACCAGTAGGGGTGGCAGACGGGATTCGACCCGCGACGGCTTCCTAGACTCGGTCTACCGACTACCTGGCACCTGCAGCCAAACATGAAAGCCCATTCCTAGATTGGGACCCTTCATCAGGCCCTCGACAGCCGCAGCCAACCGAGTGAACTCCCAACTTGGAAAGCGCGTCGGGTGGACGATGACGAGACCGTGATGCTCACGATCCATCTGGGCGTATTCGCGGATGATCGGTTCGAAGTCGACGCGGTTGTAGGTGACCAAAGCTCGGCCTTGCTGCTGGGCCACCCCGAAGAGGTCCGGATCGCTCAGACCCCGGAGGCTCGGGTCATCAGTGGCGGCGGTGACGTCGTGGCCGCGGTCTCGGAGCCGTTCCGCGACCTTGCCGCTGATCTGCTCGTCGAGGAGGAGCTTCACGCCAAGGCGGCCTGTTCGCGCTGCCAGGCCGCTTCGGCTTCATCGGCGTCTGCGGTGTTGAGGGTGATGCGCCGGTCGATCTCGTCGGGGAAGGCGCCGTAGTAGCGGACCGCGGTTCGCACCTGGGATTCGGTGAGATCGAGAAGCTCGGCGGTGGCGGTGATCGCCTCCTCCCCACGCGCCTTGCCGCTCTTGAGGGTGAACATGAGCTCCCAGATGTCGGGACCGCCGGCCAAGGCGGCGCGGCGGCCGGCGGGCCCGCCTCGGAACACGACGCCGGGGTGTTCGTCCATGCGCGTTCCCTCGTCCACGTAGCGCTCGGCGAGGCGAGACTTGTTGGTGCCGGCCATTTCACTGCGCTGCTTCAAGCGATCGAGCACGTCGGTGCCCCATCGGGCCGAGAAGGTCTGCGTGTCGCGCGCTGCCATTTGTAATACAGCGTAATACAAGCGCTACCGCGAACGTGAATCGGCGCAATCGCCGCATGACCCTGCATATCCATGGTCCATCAGGCTATTTCTGCCTGATTTACAGGGGGTTCGGTAGGGGTGGCAGACGGGATTCGAACCCGCGACCGCCGGCACCACAAGCCGGAGCTCTACCAACTGAGCTACTGCCACCGCGCGGGAGTCAATTTACCGGGCCAGGGCGGGATTTACGGCGCGGCCGATCAGCTCTATGGCGTCGAGGTCGCGGTGGAGGAGGTGCTGGGCCATGAGGCGGGTGAGGCGGGCCTGCTCCAGGGCGTTCAGCTGCTCGAGCGCCTCGGGCACGGTGCCGTGGACAGTGCCCTTGCGCAGGTCGGCCAGGAAGGCATCGCCGTCCCCGTCCCCTCCCTTCCACTCCGAGAGGCGGCCCGCTCGTTCGCGCAGCTCCTCGCGGTCCGCCGCCACCAGCCAGCCGGTCATCATCGAGAGCGGCAGGCTCGCCGGGTCGCGGCCCTCGGCCTCGCAGGCCTCGTCGAGCCGCCTGCGGACCTCGGCGATCTCCTCCGCCGTCGCCATCACCGTGTTGTACTCGTCGGCGTAGCGGGCGGCGAGACGGAGGCTGCGCGGGCCGCCTTTGCCGCCGAGAATCAGCGGCGGGCGCGGCTGCTGGACCGGCTTCGGAAAGGTCGTCTCCCAGAAGCGGGGAACCTGCTGCAGCTGCTCCTCGAGCGCGTCGAGGCGCGGCCCGACCGCGGGCAGCGGGATCCCGAAGGCCTCGTGCTCGCGCTCCCACCAGCCGGCGCCGATCCCCAGCTCCACCCGCCCGCCGGAGACGTGGTCGGCGGTGACCACGGACTTCGCCAGCACCGCCGGGTGGCGGAAGGTCGTCGGCGAGACCAGCGTCCCCAGCCGCAGCCGCGTCGTGACCGCGGCCAGCGCCGCGATCGTCGTCCAGGCGTCGAGCGAGCCGCGCTCGCGCCGGTCGTCGACCGAGAGGTAGTGGTCGGAGCGGAACAGCGTCCCCACCCCGTGCTCCTCGCAGGCGGCCGCGATCGCCCGCCAGTCCTCCCAGGTCACGTCCTCCTGGCCCTCGATCATCAGGCAGACCTCCATAGCGCTCCTCCTACCCGCCGGCGACGATCTCAGCGAAGACCTCGAAGCCGGGCTGGGTGCGCTCGACCAGCGCCGCCTCGACCTCCGCCGCGCGCTCCGGCAACGCGTGCTCACCGGCGTCGCCGAGCGCCGCGACCGCCTCGTCGATCATCTCCGGCACCGCCAGCCAGGCCTCGACCAGGGCGAGGTCGGCCTCGGGATGGAAGAGCACGCCCCAGGCGTTGCCGGCCCGGAACGCCTGGCACTCGGTCCGCTGCGAGGAAGCCAGGTGCTGCGCCCCGTCCGGCAGGTCGAAGACGTCGCCGTGCCAGTGCAGCACCTCGGTGCTGGGAGCAAGCCCGCCGAGCAGCGGATCGCCGGGGTCGCTCACCTCGACCGGCGCGAACCCGATCTCCGGCCCCTCCCCCGGCCGCACCTCCGCCCCGAGCGCCCGCGCCAGCAGCTGCGCGCCGAGGCAGATGCCGAGCACCGGCATCCCCCGCTCCACCGCCTCCGCCAGCCAACTGCGCTCGGCGGCGAGCGCCGGGAACCGCTCCACTTCGTCGACGTTCATCGGCCCGCCCATGACCACAGCGCCGGCCACCTCCTCGTGCGCGGGCAGCGGCTGCCCGGCCAGCGGTTTCGCCGTCTCCACGTGCAGGGCCCCGCAGGCGTCGAGGATCCGGTGCGGACCCTCCCAGGGCACGTGCTGGATCGCCAGCAGGGTTGGACGGTCGTCCGGGGTCATCGTCGCCTCAGGCTAGCCTCAGGGCATGAGGACCGCCGTCCCCGCCGCCGCCACCGGAGCCAGCGCTCGCGGCGCCGTCGCGATCGGCGCGCTCGCGGTGGGCGCGGCGGCAATCGGCGGCTTCGCAATCGGCCGGCTCGCCGTCGGCCGGCTGACGGTCCGCCGCGCCAGGATCGGCAAGCTCACGGTCGAGGAGCTGGAGGTCGGCCGCCTGACGATCCATGACCGCGACTGAATGACCGCGACTGAATCGTTTCCACCGTTGTCCACCCTCTGGCGGGGAAAAGGCTGGAAACGATCTCTTGCCCTGCTCGGCATCGTTGCCGCGGCGCTCGCCTGCCTTCCGACCCCACCCGCCCAGGCCCTCGGCCCCTATCCCGACCTCGGCCCCTGCCAGGTCTTCCCCGACCCGCCGGCCTCGCTCTCGCCCCGCGCTCCGTCCCTCCCCAGCCAGGCCGCCTGGAACCAGGACGTCTCGAAGGCACCGCGCGACCCCCGCTCCGCCGCCTACATCTCCCACATCAACGCCCAGGGCGGCGGCCGCCTCCATCCCGACTTCGGCTCGCCCCGCCCCTACGGCTTCCCCCTCGCCGTCGTCGGACCCGGCCAGCGCAAGCTCCCCGTCAACTACACCGCCTACGGCGAGGAGAGCGACCCCGGCCCCTTCCCGGTCCCGGCCGGTGCCCCGGTCGAGGGAGGCAACGGCAGCGACGGCGATCGCCATGTGCTCGCGATCGACCGCTCGACCTGCACCCTCTACGAGCTCTACCGCGCCTTCTACAAGCCGCGCCCACGCCCGCACTGGAACGCCGACTCCGGCGTCGCCTGGGACCTCGACTCGGCCGCGCTGCGCCCCGCCGGCTGGACCTCCGCCGACGCCGCCGGCCTGCCGATCTTCCCCGGCCTCGTCCGCTACGACGAAGTCGCCGCCGGCGAGCTCGACCACGCGGTCCGCGTCACCTTGCAGAGCACCCGCGACGCCTGGGTCCGCCCCGCCACCCACTGCGCCGGCGACACCTCCGCGCCCGCCGCGCCGCCGATGGGCCTGCGCCTGCGGCTCAAGGCCGGCTACGGCCTCGGCGGCTTCAGCGGCCCCGCCCGCACGATCGCAGAGGCGATGAAGCGCTACGGCCTGATCGTCGCCGACAACGGCTCCAACTGGTTCTTCAGCGGCAGCAGCGACCGTCGCTGGGACGACGAGAACCTGAACCAGCTGAAGCGGATCCCCGGCAGCGCCTTCGAGGTCGTGAAGAGCGCCGCCGGCGTCCACGCCTGCTGACGCCGCCGAGCCCCCGACCGCCGCGCGCGCCCCGCTCAGCCCCGCGTCCCGCCGCCGCGCCCGTCCGGCGACCAGCCCGGGCCGCGGAACAGGTAGCCGAGCCGGTGCCGCCAGCTGCTCGCCCCGCGCACGTCGCGGGCGATCGCCGCGAACTCGTGGAAGGCGACCTTGGTCGGGCGGAAGGTGCGGATGTTCTGCGTCAGCCCGTACTGCGGCCGCTCTCCCTCCCCCTGGAAGGTCCCGAACAGGCGGTCCCAGACGATCAGGATCCCGCCGTAGTTGCGGTCGAGGTAGATCTCGTTGGAGCCGTGGTGGACCCGGTGGTGCGAGGGCGTGTTGAAGACGAACTCGACCGGCGCCGGCAGCCGCCCGATCCGCTCGGTGTGGATCCAGAACTGGTAGATCAGGCTGATCGCCTGCTGGGTGAGGATCATCCAGGGCGGGAACCCGAGCAGCGCCAGAGCGGCCCAGAACGGCAGCGAGGTCATCGGCGTCCAGGTCTGCCGCAGCGCGGTCGAGAGGTTGTAGTGCTGGGAGGAGTGGTGGACGACGTGGCTGGCCCAGAAGACCCGCACCTCGTGGTGAATGCGGTGGAACCAGTAGTAGGCGAAGTCGTCGGCGAAGAAGAGGACCACGTAGGTCCACCACTCGTCGGCTGGCATCCGCAGCGGCGTCAGCTCGTAGAGGCCGGCGTAGACGACGACCACGGCCAGCTTCCAGACCGCGTTGATCGCGACGTTCCCCAGCCCCATCGTCAGGCTGGTGCGGGTGTCGCGCGACTCGTACCCGACCAGGTCCTCGTCGGCGGCGATCCGGAACGACCAGAGCTCGACCGCCAGCAGCAGCACGAAGGCCGGGATCGCGTAGAGGATCAGCTCTCCCATGGGGCGGAACTCTATTTCGCTCCGCGGGGCGGGTTTCCGTCGCTATACGACGGTAACTCGCCCCGCCGCCGCCATCCCCCTGCTCAGGCGAAGACCGCGAGCTCGCTGAGCCCGTTCTGGTGGATGTGGCCCTGGGCCCGCCAGCTGTCGTAGACGAAGAGGCTGCGCAGGAGCCAGCGGTCCGGGCTGGCCTCGATCACGCTGCCGCGGCCGTGCAGCCAGCGGCGGTTGTCGAAGACCAGCAGCGTCCCGGGCGTCAGCGCCAGGTCTTTCGCCACCCAGCGGACCGCCTCGGTCAGCGCCGCCAGCGCGGCGTTGCCCTCCTCGGTCGTCGCTTCGGTGGTCGCGAGGTCGACGTTCAGCTCCGGCATGCTCTCGTCGCCGAGCAGCACCGCCGTTTCCGGCCCCGCTCCGTCGCCGCCGTAGCTGTCGGGCAGGCGGTGGCGGAACTGCGGCTCGCGCAGGGCGTCGAGGACGCCGGAGTCGGCCGACTCGGCGGCCTCGACGATGTCCGGCGTCGCGGCCAGGCGGGTCGGGCTGCCGCCCCGCACGGTGAGCAGCGCAAGCCCGTCCGGCGGATGAACCAGGTGCTGGGACTCCTGGTGTAGCGGCAGCCCTCCCTTGCCCTTGCTGGAGACGGTGTTCTCGAGGCCCGGCGTCACCTTGATGTCGGTGAGCGGGGCACCGTCCCACTCGTCACGCGCCGCCACCGGCGTCGCGATCAACGAGACAAGTCCTAGGAGCAGTGGCGAGGCGGTCGGCAGGTCCTCGAAGGTCTCCGCGTCGTCGGGCACCTCGCCCGGGCCGACGCCTTGGATCATCAGCGCACCTTCGTCGCAGCCCTGGCGGTAGCCGATCAGCGCCTCGTGGACGGCGTCGGGGAGGTATGGCGCGAGTTGGGCGCCGATCACCCTCGGCTGCGTGTCGAGGCCGGCCTCGACGGCGGCCAACTCGATGCCTTTGGAGACGGCTGGTGCCAACTCAAGAGTGCGCATACTCGGGCTCCCTACTCGGTTTGTCGTTTTTCTTTCTCCCCTTCTTGCCTTTCCCGCTCCGGCCGCTCGGCTCGGGCCACGGGGCCTCGCAGACGAAGCCCTCCCGCCCGGCCATGCTCCACAGCTCCTCGGCGAGGTGAGGACAGACGGGCGCAAGCATCCGCGTCACTTGCAGCAACGCGATCGCCTGCGCGTCGAGGTCCTCCTCGCTGAGCTTGCCGCGCTGCTTCACGACCCGCTCCTCGAAGCTTTCGACGCGCTCGAAGAAGCGCATCAGGTTGCGGGTCACCTGGTGCATCTCGAGCTTTTCGTAGTGCTCGGTGATCCGCTTGATCGCCGTGTCGCACCAGAGCAGCAGCCGCGAGCGCAGCTTGTCCCCGGTGTCGATCTCGGCGCCGGCCGGCAGTCCGGTGCGCGCTTCCAGCCGTGGCTGGGCGTAGCGCCGGAACTTGGCGAGGAAGGAGGTGCAGTACCGCATCGCCTGCTCGTTCCAGTCGAAGGCGCGGCTGGGAGCGGCGGCGTAGAGGACGGCGAAGCGCACCGCGTCGGCGCCGTGCTCGGCGACCAGGTCCTGCGGCGCCACCACGTTGCCGAGGTGCTTGCTCATCTTGCGGCCGTCCTTCTGGACCATCTCGTGCATCAGCGAGGCGGCGAACGGCTCGCCGTCGGGCAGGTAGTCGGCGGCGCCGATGTCGCGCAGCAGCTTGCCTCCAAGCCGCATGTTGAGGCTGAACTGGCCGTTGTCGGCGCCCTGCACGAGCTGCCGCACCGGGATCCAGTGCCGCAGGTCGGGATGGTCGAAGAGGTTCTCCCCGCGGGCCTCCGGCGGCACCGCCTCGGGGAAGTGCGACCAGGCGGCGTCGATGTGGCAGTCGAGCGTGTCGGCCTCGCGGCGGGCGCGCTCCCCGCACCTGGGGCACTCGCACTCGAGGAACTCGGGGAAGCGGTCGAGCCCGGCCCCCGGCTCGGAGGCGAGGTTCTCGGGCAGCCGCACCGGCAGCTCCTCATAGGGCACCGGCACCGTCCCGCACTTCTCGCAGTGGACCAGCGGGATCGGGGCCCCCCAGGCGCGCTGGCGCGAGATCGTGAAGTCTTCGGCGCGGAAACGGGTCGCGGGCTTCGTCTTCGGCGCCCCGGAGCGGCCCTTGATCTTGAGCCCGCCCGTCTTCTGCGCCGGGACGAACTCGCGCAGGCGCTTGTCGGTGTCGTCCTGGGAAGGGATGCCGAGCAGCGCGGTGGCGCCGACGCGTCCGTCGACCGAGGGCGAGATCAGCACCGGCACCGGGTCCTCGACGCCCGGCACCATCGCCAGCGTCCCCGTGTCGACCGCGAGCAGGTTCGCGTCCCGCCGTTCCTCGCGCTTTCCGCCACCGCGCCGCAGCGCTTTCAGGCGCTCGGCAACCTCGGCGCCGGCGGTCCAGCGCTCGAGTTCCGGATGGTTCGGCGAGACGAGCACGAACTCCGTCTCGCCGATCGCCTCCGGGAAGGTCGTGAAGACCGTCAGCGGCGCCCCGTCCAGGCCCTGCGCCTCGAACTCGACCCCCTCCACCGGCCCCAGCGTCGCGCGCTGGGCGGCCAGGGCGATCTCGCTCCACTCGGTCATCTCCTCGAGCCGTTCGTAGCTCTCCTGGTTGTAGGCGCTGCGCCGCAGGTACCACTGGTTGCGGTTGACCAGCTCGACCGGCTCGTGGCAGCGCCAGCAGAGCCCGTCTTCGACCTGCAGGTTGGCCAGCACGGTGCGGCAGCTCGCGCACCACTCGACCTGGCCCTCGCGCTCGTAGACGAGGTCCTTCTCGAGCAGCTTCAGGAACAGCCACTGCGTCCACCGGTACATCTCGGGGTCGCTGGAGACGAAGGTCCGCGCCCAGTCATGGGAGAAGCCGAGCCGGGTGAACTGCTCCTGGAAGCGCCGGCAGCACTGTTCGACCCATTCCTGCGGGGTCATGTCGTGGGCGATCGCGCCGAGCTCGGAGGGCAGCCCGAAGGCGTCGAAGCCGAGCGAGTACAGGACCGCGTCCCCTTTGGCCCGCCGGAAGCGGGCGAAGCTGTCGCCGATCGAGTTGCTGCGGACGTGGCCCATGTGGGCCTCGCCGGAGGTGAACGGCGGCGTGTTGAAGACGTAACAGGGGCGGCCGCTGGTCGGGTCGGGCGTCGCGTTGACGTTCGCCTCGGCCCAGCGCTGCTGCCACTTCAGCTCCACAGCCTCGAAGTCGTAGCCGCGGGCAGGCCGGCCGTTTTCGGGGCTGGGTGCGCTCATCCCTGCTCAGCCCGCCTGGGGCCGGAGGTCGAAGGGTAAGAGCGCCCGACGGGAATCGAACCCGTATCTGCGGCGCCAAAGGCCGCTGCTCTTTAACCGTGGCCGCACCGTCGAAGAGAGGACACGCGAAAGCCGCCGAAGCGACATGGCGCGATCGTCGGCCGTTATGAGACGAAGCCTCGACGCCGACTGAGTGATCGCAGCGTGCCGTCTTGCCGGTACGGGCAAATGGTCGTTAGCCGATTGAGCTACGGACGCGTGGTTCAGGGGTGATAACTGGTGATTGATCAAGACATCGCTGAATATACAACGATGCCTAAGCTCGCGTGCGATCAGCTCCCGCGCGGCGCCCCCGCGGGGCCCCTGAAGACCAGTCTCCAGAGCCTGCCGAAGGCCGAGATGATCGCCATCGAGACCAGCAGGCCGACCGCTCCCAGCACCAGCAGAAAGAGCACGAAGGCGGCTATGCCAAGCGGAATCAGGAGGAATTTCACGCCCTCCGATTCTCCCCCGCGCGGCTAAACGGCCGGTCAAGAGAGCGCGGCGCCGGCGGGAAGAGATTTGCGCTCGCTTTTCTGCGAGTTCCGCCCCCGAAGAGAAGGGGCGCTCCCACCAGAGTGGGCACAGGGGCGGCCGCTAGGATTGACTGACGAGTCAATCGACACGAAAGGCTGCAACGATGGCTTCCAGCAAGGGCAAGGTCTCCCCCGCCGACTTCCCGCCCCCCGTCGAGCCCGAGAAAGAGTTCCTCAAGCGCTCCCTCGAGGCCGAGGACGAGCGGATCGAGATCGGCGTCGCGATCGTCGGCGGCGGCACCGCCGGCCTCGCCTGCGCCAACCGCCTGCTGCAGCTGCTGGCCGACGACCCGGAGACGATGGAGAAGCTCGGCGAGGTCCCGGTCGCGGTGATCGAGAAGGCGAAAACCTGCGGCGGCCACAACCTCTCCGGCGCCGTGATGCGCCCGGAAGCGCTGGAAGAGCTGCTCCCCGACCTGACCCGCGAGCAGTGGCGCCAGGAGGGCTTCGGCTTCGGCGAGGTGAAGAAGGAGGCGATCTACCTCCTCCCCAACGGTAAGCGCAAGCTCCGCATCCCGCCCCCGCCGCCACAGCGCAACCACGGCAACGAGGTGATCTCCGTCGCCGCCCTCTGCCGCTACCTGCAGGCCCAGGCGGAGGAGAACGGCGCCTACATGCTGACCGAGACCTCGGCCGCGCAGCTGATCGTCGAGGACGGCGCCGTGGTCGGCGTCCGCTCCGGCGACAAAGGCCGCGGCAAAGACGGCGAACCGCAGGCCAACTTCGAGCCCGGGACCGACATCGCCGCCAGGGCGACGGTCCTCGCCGAGGGCTGCTGGGGGCACCTCACCGACGTCGCGGTGAGCGAGTTCGGCCTCGACGAGGGCCGCGAGCCCCAGGTCTGGGAGCTCGGGGTGAAAGAGGTGTGGAAGGTGAAGGAGCCGCTCGACCGGGTGATCCACACCCTCGCCGGCTGGCCGCTGAAGATCCGCTCCAGGTACCACCAGATCGGCGGCTCCTGGATCTACCCGATGAAGGACGAGAAGACCGGCGAGGACCTGGTCTCGATCGGCTGGGTGCTCGACCTCGACTACGCCGACGCCACCACCTCAGCCCACGACCTCCTGCAGCAGTTCAAGACCCACCCCCTGGTCCGCGAGATCCTCGAGGGCGGCGAGCGGGTCAGCTGGGGCGCGAAGGCGATCCCGGCCGGCGGCTACTGGGCGATGCCGAAGCTCTCGGCCCCGGGCGCGGTGATCGCCGGCGACGCCGCCGGGATGCTCAACCTGGCGGCGCTGAAGGGCGTCAACTACGCGATCAAGGCCGGGATGCTGGCGGCGGAGTCGATCTACGCGGCGCTGAAGGAGGGAAGCAACGACTTCTCCGCCTACGAGGGCGCGGTCGACCAGTCATTCATCGGTAGGGAACTGTACGAACAGCGCAACACCCGCCAGCCGTTCCAGAAGGGGCTGATCAAAGGCGGGCCGCTGGTCAACCTGATGATCGCGACCAAGGGCCGCTTCCCCGGCGGGCGCTGGAAGATCCACCGCAACGACGCCCAGCCGATGTTCGTCGGCGATACCGCCGAGGGTTACCCCCAGCCGGACGGCAAGTACACGTTCGACAAGCTCTCCAGCGTCTTCATCAGCGGCAACGCGACCCGCGACGACGCGCCCAACCACATCCGCGTGCAGAAGCGGGTGCCGCGCGAGGTCGCCGAGACCTGGGCCTGGATGTGCCCGGCGGGCGTCTACGAGATCCCCGAGGACGCGCCGGAGAGCGGCGACGTCGACGTGATCGTCAACTACACCAACTGCGTCCAGTGCGGAGCGATCACCGCCAAGGGCGGCCGCCTCACCCCGCCCGAGGGGGGCGACGGCCCGCTGTACCAGAACACCTAGAGCGCGACGGGCTCGCCGAGCGGCAGCCAGCGGACGCTCTCGCGGAAGGCCGCGGGGGCGTTCGCGAACTCGGCCTCGATCGCGTCGCGACCCTGGCGGAAGTGCTTCCAGCCCTCGTAGTGGATCGGGACGACGGTGCGCGGCTCGAGCAGGCCGCAGAGCTCGACCGCCTCAGCCGCGGTCATCGTGTACCGGAAGGGGCCGGTGACCGGGAAGCGGACGCCGCCGAGGTGGACCAGAGCGGTCTCGACGTCGATCCGCTCGGCGACCTCGCGGACGCCGTCGTAGAGGACCGTGTCGCCGGAGATCCAGAGCGCTCCCCCGGTCTCGCCCTCGCCGCGCAGCGCGAACCCGACGACGGCGCCGACCAGGGGCCGGCTCCCCGGCGGACCGTGGCGGCAGGGCGTCGCGGTGATCTCGATCGTGGGCCGGTCCGGCGCTTCCAGCCTGGTCGTCCCCCAGGGCTCCAGGCCCTGGGCGTTACCCCCGAGCCGCTTCGCGCCCGGCACCGTGGTCACCACCGTGCCCGCCGCGGGCAGCAGCGCCCGGCCGCCCGCGTCGAGGTTGTCGTCGTGGTGATCGTGGCTGAGCAGGACCGCGTCGATCGTCCCGATGTCAGCGGCGGCGATCGCCGGCCCCGCCAGCTTGCGCGAGCTCGTCCCCCAGCCGAAGTTGTATTTGCGGCCGGGCGGGTCGAAGGTCGGGTCGGTCAGCAGGCGCCAGCCGCCGACCTCGATCAAGACCGTGGGCCCACCGACGTGGGTTAGCCGTATCCCCTCCATGCGGCGGTCATTATCGTGTTCTGCGGTCAGGGTCGCATGAAGCTCTTCCTCAAAGCCGTGATTCTCTGCGCGTTCCTCGGCGCGGCCGTGCCGCACGGGGCGGCAGCCGCGACGCCCGCGCAGCCCTCCGCGGAGCGGGCCTTCGGGACCCTTGGCGACACCGTGCTCAGGGCGATCGTCGCCGGCACCAACGCCGATCACGCCCTCACCGCGGTCGGGTCGAGCCTCGCCCTGATCGAAGCGCGGGAACGGATCGAGGCCGAAGCCGAGGCGGAAGCGCGCCTCGACCCGCCGGGGCCGATCGTCCCCGGGGACCCCTCGACCCTGCCGCCGGCCTCCGCCGGCTCCAACGGCACCGAGATCGAGCGCCACAGCGCCGCCGAGCGGGAAAAGATCTTCGCCAACGGCCACGCCTCCGGAGACGGCTCGACCTCGATCCTGCTGACCGGGATCGCCCTGCCCCCGCCCGACGCGCCCCAGACCGTCAAGGACGTGATCAACAACGCCAACCTGATCGTCGGCCGCCCCTACATCTGGGGCGGCGGCCACGGCTCCTGGTACTCGCACGGCTACGACTGCTCCGGCGCGGTCAGCTTCGCCCTCTTCGGCGGCGGCCTGATCCCGCAGCCGCTCACCTCCGGCCAGCTCGAGGGCTGGGGCGCCCCCGGCCCCGGCAAGTGGATCACCGTCTACGCCAACGCCGGCCACACCTTCGCCGAAATAGCCGGCCTGCGCTGGGACACCTCCGGCACCGAAAGCGGCAGCGGCCCCCGCTGGCACCTCGGCAGCCGCCCCGCCGGCGACTTCGTGGTGCGGCACCCACCCGGGTTCTGATCGGGACGCCCGCGCTGGACGACGGTCCCGCTATGAGCCGCAGCCCTAGATGTCGAGCCCGTCGCGAGCCATGTCGGTCGCGTCGAAGACTTCGTCGGAATCGGGCACCTCGATCTCCGGCGTGGCGCCGAAATCGAAGAAGTCCATGCGCATGTCCATGGTCGATGGCTCCTCGCCATTATCGCCCGGCTGCGTGCCGAGGACTCTCACTCGTCGCATCAGCCCGGCGGAGAAACGGCTGCCTTTGGGCTCTCCACAGTGTCCGAAAAGGTACTGGTAGCGCCCCCGGCAGGATTCGAACCTGCGACCGTCGGCTTAGAAGGCCGATGCTCTATCCAGCTGAGCTACGGGGGCTTCGCTGGTAGTTTGACGCCCGGTCGGCGGGAAGGGCGTCGACCAATCGGGAGAGGATGAACTACCTGGGAGGCTTCATGCGCACTCTGCGCGACAAGTTGACTTACGCGAACGTGATCTCGACGCTCTGCCTGTTCATGCTGCTGGGGGGCGGCGCCTACGCCGCGACGCAGCTGCCGAAGAACAGTGTCGGCACCAAGCAGCTCAAGAACAACGCCGTCACCGGCAAGAAGATCAAGAAGGCGACCATCGACGCCAGCAAGCTGACGCCGGCGGCGGTGAGCACCCTGAAGGGCACCAAGGGGGACACGGGGGCGGTCGGACCGCAGGGCCCGCAGGGAATCACCAACGGCGGTGCCTACGCGACCGTGGTGCCGGAATTCCCTCCGGTCTTCCGCGGCGATCATCCCGGCTTCGCCGGAGTCGAACGACTCGAAGGCTCCGACGGCGTCTACTGCCTGACGCCCGACCCCGAGACCGACATCACGCATCCGGTCGCCTCCGGCGACTGGGCCGACTCCTCCGGCTTCGGGTTCTTCGTCGAACCGCTGGCCGGCGGCACCGTCATCGGCTGCGAAGAAGGCCAGCTCGAGGTGCGGACCTACGACCTCGAACAGGAACCCGGCGAACCGGTGATCACGGTGGCGACCAACAGCGCCGCCTTCACGGTATTCGTCCCGCAGAGCTAGCGCGGGAGCTGCCTGGAGAACGAAGGGGCCCCAGGTGGGGTCCCCTTCGTTCGAAGGCTCGCGGGGCGCCCCCCCCCGGCAGCTGCTGCGGCTCACACCTGGTCGCGATTGAAGACCCCGGCTGCCGCGGCGATCACCGCGGCCACCAATGCGTAGCCGGAGACCGCCAGGACAAGGCCCACCCAGGCCATGCACCCCGTGGCCGACCAGGCGCGCGTCTGACCCAGGTCCAATACCGGAATGGTGATGTCAATCGCAAAGAGCAGGGGATCGAAGTCCGGTGGATTTCGAATCGTGGCGACGAACGACGATTCGTCGAGGGCGAACAGCGCCGCACCGACAAGGATCAGCCCAGACAGCCATAGCGCAGCAAGCCAGTTTCGGTAGCCATAGCCGATCGTGACCCAGAGCAGATCGTGACCAATGCCCCGAAAGCTCACGGGCTTTGAATCTCGCCTGGCGCGCCGTTCACTTGCGATCTCGATCATGCGAGCGTCCCCCCGGTGTCCGATACGGCGGAACGCAGTGGCGAGCTGGCTGTACACCCCCGGATAGTGACGGTCTCCCTGAGAGCGTTCGATCCACTCGAGGCGCTGCTTCGCCTCCAAGGGCTCACGCAACGACTCATATGTGCATCCCTCCAAACGCATCCCGGCGGGTGCCTGCCCGAGGAACTGGCCGGCTTCGGCGTCCCAAAGGCTTTCCACGGTTGCGCGACGTAGATCCAGCACGCCTTGGCAGGAGACGAACGCGAGAATCAGCTCACCTACCACAGCTGCGACGAGGTTCACGCCGGAATCCTTCCCGCCGTCAATCTCAGCCTCCACTATTGCCAGCTGCCCCTTGACCCTGATTCCCTGAAAGCGCATCACTCCGGTCACAGTGACTCCGGAGCAGAAGAGATTGCCTCCAACGGTGGCGTTATCTGCGCTGAACGCGTCCCTGGCGCCCTCCTCCCGCCGCAGGACCGCGCGATTCAGCGACAGCTCCTCTCTTATGGTTGCCCCCAGGAGCCGAAGGTCCCCGGTCGTCCTGCATCCATCGAGGACAAGACCTCCTTCCACGGCCATCCCGTCGCCGCAGAGGGAATCGGCAGTTCCATCTTTGCCCTTCACTCCCGCGAGTGTGGCGCCCTGCATTGACAGCTGAGATCCGATCCGTGCGCTCATCAGTCGAACTTCGCCTTTGGCGTTGAACCCGTCGCGGCAGTACATCCCGCGTTCAACTTCAATTCCATCGCAATTGAGCGAAAAGCTCGCGGTATCGGGGCCGATACGTCCACACTCAATGGTGGCCCCATTCATCGAGAGCTGGCCTTTGATGATGGCTCCGACCATGCTCACTTCCCCCTTGGCGCTGAAATCGCTCCGAAAGTAGGCGCTGCCTGCCACTTCCATTCGATCGCCTATCAGGGCGGCGGGGGTCACCCCATCGATGTCGTCTCCGGCATCGAGGGTGGCGCCGTTCAACATCAGCTGACCGCCGACCTTCGCATCGGAAAAGCTCACCGAGCCCCGGCTCTTCAGATCGGGGAGCAGCACGCTGCCGACGGCGACCAGATCATCGGCGACCACCGCACCCCTGCCCTTGCCATCGATGGTCGCTTGCACAAGGGACAGCTGGCCACCGATGCTGGCCCCGGAGAGATGGATGCCTCCGACGACCTCACACTCGTCGCAGTACATGCTCCCGGTCACCCTGAGTCGATCCGCGGTCAGGGCAAGCCCGGGAAGCTGATCGGCAGCCTCGGCGCCCTCGAGCACGCTCTTCGCCAGAGTCAGCTGCCCCCTGACGGTCGCACCGACCATCCGCACTTCGCCCTTGGCGCTGAACCCCTCGTCGCAGTACATACCCTGGGTCACCTCTATCCCGTCCACGTTCAGGGCCGGCTGCAAACCCGACCTCTCCCGCCTTCCGCCCGCGAGGGTTGCCCCCCGAAACGAGAGCTGCCCTCCCACGCGGGCCCCGAGCAGCCGCATCTCGCCGGTCGCATCGATCTCGTCGCAGTGAAAATTTCCCCTCACCTCCATGCGATCTCCGCAGATGGAGGGGCCCTCTTGGCCGTCCTCCGTCCCAAGCCCTTCGAGATGTGCACCCGTTAGGGAGAACTGACCTCCGACCATGGCGCCGATCACTCTCAGTGCGCCTTTTGCGGTGAACCCCCCGCGGCAGAAGATTCCCTGATTCACCTCGATGCCATCAGCGCTCAGGGCGGCGCCGGTCCTGTCGGCACCCTGTGGTCCGCCTTCCAAGGTGGACCCGTTCATCGACAGCTGGCCCCCGATATGGGCCCCCATCAGGGCAAGGCCGTTCTTCAACGTGGAATCGTGCAGCACCACGTTGTGCTGGACGCGCAACTGGTAGCCCCGCATCCTGCCTCCGATGACACAGCTGAACATCGCGATGTCCACGGCCTCGGCCTGGTCCAAGTTCACTTCGTTTTCGAACTCACAGTCCTCAAACCGCAGGCGCACGCCGATGAGACGACTGGTCAGTTCAAGGTCTCCGACGATGCGAGCGCGGCGGAGCCAGAGGATCTTCGAGCCCTTCTTGCCGACGGGCCGGCAGGCAAGGTCCGCGATCGCGCCGGCCGGCACGGCAATTGGCGCATTCTCGTCTACACCAGGCGGGGCCAGTGGCTCACCCCGCGCAATCGCCTCACGTAATTCCTGCTTGACCTTTTTGATCGCAAAACTCTTTCACATTTAAGAAGCGCTGATCTGTCCCGATTCACAGGAGCACGGACGAGGCCCTTCGTTTCGCAATAGCCTTTTGCGGATGCCGAAGATCGCCCTGCCCGGGATCGAACTCAACTACGAGCGCGCCGGCGAGGGCGAGCCGCTGCTGCTGGTCCAGGGCATGTCGGCCAACCTGCTGGCCTGGGGGGAGCCCTTCTCCTCCCGGCTGGAGCAGAGCTTCGACGTCGTCTCGTTCGACAACCGCGGCATGGGCCTCTCCGGCCCCGCCACGGAGGCCTTCTCGATCGCCGAGATGGCCGCCGACACCGCCGCGCTGCTGGAGGCGCTGGAGATCGAGAGCGCCCACGTGCTCGGCATCTCGATGGGCGGGATGATTGCCCAGGAGCTGGCGCTCGCCCACCCCGAGAAGGTGCGCTCGCTGACCCTCGGCTGCACCTACTGCGGCGGGCCCGGCTCGCAGCTGATGGACCCCGCCGACTTCCAGGCCCTGGCGGAGGCGATGGC
The DNA here is from genome assembly GCA_036280745.1 of Solirubrobacterales bacterium. Classification (GTDB taxonomy): domain Bacteria; phylum Actinomycetota; class Thermoleophilia; order Solirubrobacterales; family 70-9; genus VAYN01. The sequence continues at coordinate 32,742 of DASUQC010000003.1, read as the reverse complement.
CTCCGGCGACCAGGACCGGGTCTTCCGGGCGATGTACGAGCTCAACCTCTCCCCCGGCTTCCGCGCCGAGGAGAGCCGCTACGCCGAGTTCGCCGCGATGGCGGCGGCGCGGCCGGCGCCCCGGCAGGTGATCGCCTTCCAGCTGCAGGCGATCGCCGCCCACGACACCAGCGCCCGCCTGCCGCAGCTGGACGTCCCGACCCTGGTCGTCCACGGCACCGTCGACCGCATCCTCGGCTACCCGAACGGGCCGCTGATCGCCTCGCTGGTCCCCGGCGCCCGGCTCGAGACCTTCGAGGACGTCGGCCACCTCTTCTGGTGGGAGCAGCCCGAACGCTCCGCCGAGCTGGTCCGCGAGCACGCGCTCGCGCCGGCCTAGTCCCCGCTGAGGTCGGCGCAGCCGGCCGGGTCCATCTTCCCGTTCACCTTGAAGACGAAGTCGTGCTGGGGCGTGATGTTGCGCTCCGCGACCACCAGCTCCAGGGCCGGGTCGGTCTTCGACCAGGCGTAGATCGGGTACCAGTATTCGGCCGCCGGCGAGTCCTGCGTGAACTGGCTCATGATCAGGTAGTCGTAGTCGCCTTCGTTGACGGCGCGGCGGAACTGGGGGCAGCTGGTCGGCAGGCGGTAGGTCCCGTTCGGGCCCTTGACCCCGATGTACTGGACGTGGTTGGAGAGGTCGGCGCCGTAGAAGCCGTACTGGCCGAAGATGATCTGGCTGGAGCCGATGATCCCGATCCGCTGGTCCTGCAGGTCGTGGGCGAACTCGTAGGCCTCGCGCGGGCCTCCTTCGCCGAGGAAGGGCAGCGGGTTCTGGTAGTGCTGCTCGGCGTACTGGACCTCCTGCGCCCGCCCCAGCACCACCGCCAGCAGCACCAGCACCGCCGTCGCGGCGGCGACGACCGGCCCGGTGAACCGCCCCCGGCCACGTCCCATGCTGAGCGCGGCCGGCGCCCAGACCAGGAGCAGGGTGAGGAAGACGGTCCCGAAGATGTATGGCGTGAACCAGCGCGGCGTCGCCAGCACCGTGACCGCGTAGACCGCGGTCAGGAAGAGCAGGGTCTTCCAGGCCCTTCCCTCCGGCGCGCGCAGCGGCCGCGCCACCGGCAGCAGCACCAGCGCCAGCACCAGGCCGGGGATCAGGTAGCGGGTGTTGGTGAAGAACCCGGTCGGCGAGCCCTCCTGGCCGGCCGCGGTCAGCGGCGTGAAGACGTAGACGACCGCCGTCGCGAGGGCGGCGGCGGCGACCACGCGCAGGATCACGTTGCGCGAGCGCCAGGCGATGTAGACCGCGGCGGCGACGCCGATGATCAGGATCAGCGGCCACAGCGGCCCCAGCGCGTTGTCGAGCTCCGGGAAGAACCAGCGCCGGTACATCGTCGGGTCGCCGATGTAGTGGGCCACCGCGAAGCGGGGACGCGGGTCGAGCGGCATCTGGTCGGGCGTCGGCAGGTTGAGCGGGCCGAACTTGGTGATCGGGATCGGGTTGCCGCCGGTCTTGATCATCGCCCGCAGGTACCAGTAGCCGCCGACGATCAGCATCGGCACCGCCATCACCCAGGCGCTGGTCCAGCGCCGCCCCCTGCCGCTGAACAGGACCACCCCGACGCTGATCGCGGCGACCGGGACGAGGAAGGTGAACTTGACGGAGATGGCGAGGCCGGCGGCGATCCCGGCCATCACCAGCGGGCCCTTGTCGAGCAGCGGCGCGTCGCGGTCGGGCGCGTCCTGGACCGCGCCGCTGGCCGGCGCCCGCCGCTGGTGGCCGTTGATCAGGAAGGCGACGAAGGCGAGCAGGAAGGCGAGCCCCATGATGTCGTTGCGGGCCTCGCCGGGCTGGGTTTCGATCATCACCCCCGCGTCGAGGACGATCGCCGCGGCGACCAGGGTCGCCGGGCCGACCCGGTAGGGCCGGCCGACGCACCAGGCGGCGAGCAGCGCGATCGGCAGCCAGATCAGGTTCTGCAGCGGCGCCAGCCAGTCACTCTTGAAGAGGACGATGGTCATCGCGTTGATCAACTCGGTGCAGGCCGGGTAGAACCAGGCGGCGAGCCGCAGCGGGTCCGTGTAGTGCAGGGGCACGGTCGAGTGCTCCTGGGCCATGAAGGCCGAGAACGGCATGTGGTACCAGGTGGTGTCGCCGCCGAACATCCCGAAGTCGAGGCTCGACTGGGCCGGGAAGGTCCACTCGGCGACGGTGAAGGAGGCGACCCCGAGGGCGATGAAGAAGGCGATCGTCTCGACCCGCGGCGCCGCCACCTCGCGGCCCGGCCCGCGCGGCGCCTTCGCCCGGCCGAGCCAGGCCGCGCCCAGCCCGGCCCCGACGCAGACGACGACGATCCAGCCGTAGTAGAGGAGGCTGAGCGAGCCCAGCACCTGCAGGCAGACGACCAGCAGGGCGACGGCGAGCGTCGCCTCGGCCAGGCGCGCCAGGGCGCCGGAGAATTCGGGCACGATCCAGCGCCGCAGCCAGTAGGCGCCGAGTCCGAGCGCCGCGACGATGCCGATCAGCGCCAGGCAGCCGGCCAGGTAGGAACCGAAGGAGGGTGCCAAGGGGCCGGGATGCTATTCGCCGCGCTGGCGGCGCACCGCCGCGGTCAGGAAGCGGCCGCCGGGATGCGGCAGGAGACCCCGGTGCCGGCCAGGCCGCAGTAGCCGTTCGGCACCTTGTGCAGGTACTGCTGGTGGTGGTCCTCGGCGTAGTAGAAGGGGCCGGCCGGCTCGACCTCGGTCGTGATCGGCTCCTTGCCGGCGGCGCGCAGGTCGGCGTCGTACGCGTCACGCGCCATCTCCGCCGTCGCCTTCTGCGCGTCGTTCGCGTAGTAGATGCCCGAGCGGTACTGGGTCCCGACGTCATTGCCCTGGCGCATCCCCTGGGTCGGGTCGTGCTCCTCGAAGAAGACCTTGAGCAGATCGGCGTAGGCGATCTGCTGCGGGTCGAAGGCGACCAGGACCGCCTCGGCGTGCCCGGTCCGGCCCGAGCAGACCTCCTCGTAGGTCGGGTTCGGGGTGGTCCCGTTCTGGTAGCCGACCGCCGTCGTGTAGACGCCGTCGAGCCCCCAGAAGAGCCGCTCCGCGCCCCAGAAGCAGCCGAGCGCGAAGTAGGCGACCTCGGTCCCAGCCGGGAACGGCGGCTTCAGCGCCGTGCCGAGCACCGCGTGCCTCTCGGGAATCTCGAAGGCCGGCTCGCTGCGCCCCGGCAGCGCCTCCTCCGGCGCGACCATCCGCGTCTTCTCGGGATTGAGCATCGTCACCAGCTTTCCCAGTCGGTTCATATACATCCAAGGTAGCGAGGCGCACAAGCCGATCGACCGGGTACGGTCCCCGCGTGGGCTGCTTCCTCGTCCTCTTCGCGCTGATCTCGCCGCGGCTGGCGCTGTTCTTCCTCTGGCTGTTCAGCGACCTGCTCAGCCGCGCCTTCGATAGCTGGTTCGTGCCGCTGCTCGGGTTCTTCCTCCTGCCCTGGACGACGCTCGCCTACGCGGTGATGTGGAGCGCCAGCTCCAACGCGGTAACCGGCTTCGAGTGGTTCATCGTCATCCTCGCCTTCCTCTTCGACCTCGCCGGCTGGGCGAACAAAGACAAGGCCAGGAGGAGCTGACGCGCCGAAGCGCTACGCGTTGAACGGGTAGGCGACCCGGATGTTGGCCTTGGAGAGGACCATGAAGGGCCGCTCGATCACCTTGCCGTCGGAGATCGTCGTGATCTCGACGTTGGTCAGCGGCAGGAAGTCGAAGTCGCGCCGGTTGAGCACGTCCGAGAAACGGCTCTGATAGCCCTCCGGCGGCAGCGTCACCTCGCCAACCACGATCTGCCGGTCGGTTTCGAAGACCGCCCTTTCGGTGCGGTGCGCAATCTGGTCGCCTTCGCTCATCCCGCCCCCTATCGGTAAAAACGCCTGCAAACCCGAGTGTACAAACGTCCATTGCACGCCCGGGCTTGCACGCCCGGGCGCGAAGCACCGGGTGAACACACAGGTTTTCGCGCCCTCCCCGCCCGGGCCCCGGCGCCGAGCCTAGGATCGAGCGCGATGCCAACCGAGTTCGAAGTCGAGGGTCGCTCCGACGCCGCGCCCTTCACCCTGAGGGTCAGGCGCGGCGAGGGGATGGCGCTGCTGACGATGAACTGGAAGGACGGCAAGCCACCGGAGGACTTCGTCGGGTTCGCGATCGAGTGCCGGCCACCCGACGGCGATCGCTTCTTCCCGTTGGTCAACCGCCTCTCGTTCCCAACCGCCGACGGGGAGGTAGGCGCGTCGCCGAAGCCGACGACGCTGGCGCCGCTGCAGAAGTTCCGCTGGGTGCACTTTCCACGCGACGCAGAGGTCGACGGCGAGTTCGTCTACCGGGTCACCCCCGTGCTCATGGATGACGACGACGAGCTGCGCTCCGGCGACGCCCAGACCGCCGCCATCGCCCTCGGCGGAGAGACCTATCCGGAGCAGCTCAACGTCACCTTCACGAGGGGGTTCGTCTCCTCCCAGGCGTTCGTCGACCGCTACGAGTCAGCCGGCCCGATCTCCAGCCTGCTGCCGAAGAAGGCGGCGGACGGGCTCGACTTCCAGCCGACCCACCCCGAGGCCACCGAGGCGCTGGACTGGATGGGGTTCGAGGCCCGCCGGGCGATCCTCGCGCTGCTCGACCGGGCGATCGCCGACAAACAGGCCAAGGTCAGCGTCGTCGCCTACGACCTCAGCCAGGCCGAGGTCGTGTCGCGGCTGGAGCAGCTCGGGGAGCGGCTGCGGGTGATCGTCGACGACTCCGGGGAGCACGGCGAGTCGCATTCCGGCGAGACGCAGGCGGCGACGCGGCTCGCCGCTTCGGCCGGCGCCGGCAACGTCAAGCGCCAGCACATGGCCGACCTCCAGCACAACAAGACGATCGTCGTCGACGGTCCGCAGGTGCAGGCGGTCGTTTGCGGTTCGACCAACTTCAGCTGGCGCGGTCTCTTCGTGCAGGCGAACAACGCCGTGGTGCTCCAGGGGAAGGGGCCGGTCGCCGCGTTCCAGGACGCTTTCGAGGCCTACTGGGAGCACGACGACGCCGAGGAGTTCGGAGCGACGCCTTCGGCCGAGCTCGTCGACCTCGAGCTGACCGGGATCGACGCCCGGGTCAGTTTCTCCCCGCACCTGCCCGGCAACGCGATGCTGCAGACGGTCGCCGACGACATCGGCGACGGGGCCGAGTCGTCGATTCTCTACTCGCTGGCCTTCCTCCACCAGACCAAAGGCCCGATCCGGCAGGCGATCGAGACCGTGACCGAGGACGGCTCGATCTTCGTCTACGGCATCGCCGACAAGGAGGTCGACGGGATCGACCTGCAGAAGCCCGACGGCAACCTCGCTCCGGTCTCCTTCGCGGCCCTGACCAAGAACGTGCCGGAGCCCTTCAAGTCCGAGCCCAACTCGGGCCCTGTCGGAACCCGGATGCACCACAAGTTCGTGGTGATCGACTTCGACAAGCCGACCGCGCGGGTCTACCTGGGCTCCTACAACTTCTCCAACCCGGCCGACACCGAGAACGGCGAGAACCTCCTGGTCGTCAACGACCGCCGCATCGCCGTCGCCTACGCGGTCGAGGCGCTGCGCATCTTCGATCACTACCACTTTCGCGTGGTCTCGCAGGAGGCGAAAGACAGCGGCAAGCCCCTGATGCTCGCCAAACCGCCGCGCAAACCAGGCGAGAAGCCCTGGTGGGACAAGTACTACTCCGATCCGCAGCGGGCACGCGACCGCGAGCTCTTCGCCTAGTAGACGCGAGAATGCGGCCGTGCCAAGAGACGAGTCGCGCCGTCCTCGCCGACCGTCGGCCTGGTCACTCGTCATTCCTCCCGGACCCTGAAGCCAACCGGCCGCTTTGGCTTCGGCGGCGGAGCGATCAGCTGACGGAGAGCGCCGAAGATCTGTTCCAGCTGCTCATCGTGCTCGCCCACTCCCTGTTCGATCTGCTCCAGCCTCTTCTCGATCGCCGCGTAGGAGTTGGCGACCCGGCGCAGCTCGACAAACGCTCGCATGATCTCGATGCTCACGGCGATGGCCGTCTTGCTCCGCAGGACAGAGGAAAGCATGGCTACACCCTGCTCCGTGAAGGCGTAGGGGGCGTAGCGCCGCCCTCCGCGGCCGGCGTTTGAGGTCGCAATCTGCGACCTCAAAGCCGCGGCCTCGTCCTTGCGGAGCTGGAACATGAAGTCATCCGGAAAGCGTTCGAGATTCCGCTTCACCTGCTCGATCAAACGCTTCGTCTCGACGCCGTATAGGTCCGCCAGGTCTTCGTCAAGCATCACCTGCCGGCCACGAATCACGAAGATCCGTTGCTCAACTGCAGGCGCTACGGCGACCTGCAGCCCCGCGCCTTCTCCTGCCGCACCGGCCATGCCCGAATCATGGCAAACGTACCGGAACCTATTGTCTGCAATCGGGGTGCCCGGATTTGAACCGGGGACCTCCGCCACCCAAAGGCGGCGCGCTACCAGGCTGCGCCACACCCCGAGCGGCTCAGTTTAGAGTGGCGGCCGATGGCTGACGTTCGCGCATTCGAAGCTCTGCACTACGACCTCGGCAGGGTCGGGTCGCTGGACGCGGTCGCGGCGCCGCCCTACGACGTGATCGACGCCGCCGGCCGGGCCGCCCTGCTCGCGCGCTCGCCCCACAACGCGGTCGCGATCGACCTGCCGAAGGCGTTCGACCCGGCCGACCCGGCCAGCGACCCCGAGGGCGACCCCTACGAGGGCGCGGCGAAGACGATCGCGGACTGGCGCGCCGACGGCGCCCTGATCCAGGACGACGCGCCCTCGATCTGGGCGCTGACCCAGGACTACACCGCCCCCGACGGCACTAAGCACAGCCGCCACGGGATCCTCGCCGCGGTCCGCGTCGTCGACTACGACGAAGGCGTGCGCCCGCACGAGCGCACCCATCCCGGCCCGCTCGAGGACCGCCTCATGCTCACCCGCGCCACCGGCTACAACCTCTCGCCGATCTTCTCGCTCAGCACCGAGGACGCCTGGCCGCTGGTCGCGCCGGCCCTCGCCGCCGAGCCGTGGGGCGAGGTCACCGACGAAACCGGCACCGTCAACAGGCTCTGGCAGGTGACCGACCCCGAGGTCCACGCCGCGGTCAGCGAGCGCCTCGCCGGCGCCGAACTGCTGATCGCCGACGGCCACCACCGCTACGAGACCGCGCGCGCCTTCCGCGACGAGGTCGGCGGCGAGGGCCCGCACAACTACACGCTGATGGCGCTGACGGGCCTCGACGACCCCGGCCTCACCGTCTTCCCCACCCACCGCCTGCTCTCCGGCCTCGCCGCCGAGCCCGGGCTCGCCGCCCGCTTCGGCGCCGGCATCCGCGAGCTGTTCGACGCAACCCCGGTCGAGCCCGGCCAGATCGACCCGGCAGGCGAGGAGGGCGTCGGCGTCTTCGGCCTCTACGACGGCTTCCACAAGCAGGCGTTCCGCCTGCGCCTCAAGGACGTCGAGGCGCTTGACCGCCGACTCGAGGGCAAGCCCGAGGCCTACCGCCGGCTCGACTCGGCGATCCTCGAGACGCTGGTGCTGAAGGGCCTGGCCGGGATGAGCGACCACGACATCGACGAGCGCGACGGGCTCGAATACGCGAAGAGCGTCCCCGACGCGCTGGCGATGGTCGCCGAGGGCGACTACGACGTCGCCTTCATCCAGCGCCCGGTCCCGGTCGAGCAGGTCCGCGCCGTCGCCGCCACCGACGAGAACATGCCGCCGAAGTCGACCTACTTCTTCCCCAAGGTGATGACCGGGTTCGCCTTCAACCCGGTGCACTGAGGGTCACGCACGGCCGCGAAAACCAAGCAGGTCGTGGGACGCAGGGAGTGAGGTGAGGGGAGCGCACTTTTGTGCGTGACCCGATCCGAGCGACCGAGGACCGCGAGATGCGCCGGTTTGCAGCGGCCGCGCCCACGTAGGATGAGCTCACCGTGGTCAAGATCTACACGAAGAAGGGCGACGACGGGACCACCTCGCTCTGGTACGGCGGCCGCGTCCCCAAGCACCACGGGCGCACCGAGGCCTACGGCACGCTCGACGAGGCCTGCTCGCTGCTCGGCGTCGCCCGCGCCCTCTGCGGCCCCGACCAGTCCGAGCTGGCCGCCGACATCCTCCGCCTCCAGGACGACCTCTTCGTCGCCGGGGCCGAGCTGGCGACCGCGCCCGAGGCGGCGGCGCGCCTCGAAGCCGGGGTCAGCCGCACCACCGAGGAGATGGTCGCCGAGCTCGAGGGCCTGATCGACCGCTACATGGCCCAGGTCGAGCTGCCACCGAAGTTCGTCATCCCCGGCGGCAACCAGCTCTCGGCCCAGCTCGACGTCGCCCGCACCGTCGTGCGCCGCGCCGAGCGCCGGATCTCCGAGCTGAACGAGGCCGGCGAGATCGAGAGCGAGACCGTGATCCACTTCCTCAACCGCGCCTCCGACGCCGTCTACGCGATGGCCCGCTACGCCGACGTCGACGACCCGGCCCTGTTCGAGGGCCGCGGCAAGTCAAAGTCGTGAAGGTCGTCGCCCGCCGCCGCGAGGGCTACGTCCACGAGGTCGACATCGACGCCGGCGCCCACCGGCTCCTCGTCGACGAGCCCGCCACCGTGCCCGGGGGCACCGACGCCGGCCCCTCCCCCACCCGCCTGCTCGCCTCGGCGCTCGCCAGCTGCATCGCGATCACGCTGGAGATGTACGCCGAGCGCAAGGGCTGGGAGCTCGGCGCTGTCGAGGTGGAGGTCGAGGTCGGCTACGACGGCTTCGTCCCCGCCTCCTACGCGACGACGATCCACCTGCCGGCCGAGCTGAGCGACGAGCAGCGCGAGCGGCTGCTGGTCGTCGCCGGCAAATGCCCGGTGCACAGGGCGATCGCCGGGCACGACCGGGAGATCGACGAGACGATGGAGATCGCCTGATGGACCTCGGGCTCGCCGGGCGCTCCTGCGTCGTCACCGGCGCCAGCCGCGGGATCGGCCGCGAGACGGCGCGCCAGCTCTGCGCCGAGGGCGCCGACGTGCTCCTCGTCGCCCGCGACGAGGACCGCCTCGCCGACGCGGTCGCCGAGGCGACGAGCGCGGCGGGTGACTTGGGTGGCAGCGCCGCCGCCCTCGCCCTCGACGTCACCGCCGACGACGCGGGCGAGCGCATGCTCGCGTCCGCCACCGAGCGCTTCGGCAGCCTCGACGTCCTCGTCAACAACGCCGGCGCCGCCGCCTGGCGCCAGCTCGAGGACGTGCCAGACGAGGACTGGTACGCCCAGTACGAGCTCAACGTGATGGCGCCGCTGCGGGCGATGCGCGCCGCCGCCCCGGCGATGGCCGAGCGCGGCTGGGGGCGCATCGTCAACGTCTGCTCGACCGCCGGCAAGCGCCCCTCGGCGGCGATGCCCGAGTACTCGGTCGCGAAGGCGGCCGAGCTCTCGCTCTCGCGCCTCTTCGCCGACCGCTACGCGAAGACGGGCGTGCTGGTCAACGCGATCTGCCCCGGCCCGGTCGAATCGGAGATGTGGATGGACCCGGGCGGCCTGCTCGACCAGTCGCAGGCGCTGAGCGGCGCCGCCAGCCGCGAGGAGGCCCTGGCCGAGGCCGGATCCAAGCGCCCGATCGGCCGCCTCGCCGACCCCGCGGAGATCGCCGCCGCGATCGTCTTCCTCTGCTCCGAGCGCGCCTCCTACGTGGCCGGCGCCGCCTGGTCGGTCGACGGCGGCACCGTCCAAGTCATCATTTGACGCCGGCCGGCGCCCTCTCGCTGCTGCGCCGGCGGCCCCACTTCCGCGCCCTCTGGCTGGCGCTGGCGCTCTCCTACTCCGGCTCCGGCGCGGCCCTGGTCGCGCTCACCCTCTACGTCCAGCAGACCCACGGGACCGGCGCCGCGGTCTCGGCCCTGCTGATCGCCGAGACGGTCCCGCAGCTGCTCGGCCCGCTGGTCGGGGGAATCGCCGACCGCCTCGACCTGCGGCGGGTGATGATCGGGGCCGACATCGGCCAGGCCTGCCTCTTCGCGCTGCTGGCGCTGGCGCCGCCGTTCGCCGCCCTGCTGGCGCTCTCGGCGCTGACCTCGCTGCTGCGCACGACCTACGCGCCGGCCCGCACCGCGGCGGTCCCCCACCTGGTCCCCGAGCAGGAGCTGCTGGTCGCCAACGGGCTGACCGGGACCGCCTTCAACCTCTACGTCGCGATCGGGCCGCTGATCGGGGGGCTCCTGTTCGCCCTCGGCGGCCTCACCCTGCCGCTGCTGGCCAACGCCGCCACCTTCCTCGCCTCCGCCTGGCTGACCCGGGCGGTGCCGCCGATGCTGCCGGAGACCCCGCAGGGCGGCCACGAAGGGATCCTGCGCGGCGCCGGCACCGCGATCCGCTACGCCGCCGGCCAGCCGCTGATCCGGGCGGTGACGGTGACCTTCTTCCTCGCGATCGCCTTCCTCTCGATCGACAACGTGGCGATGGTCTTCCTCGTCCGCGACACCCTCGACGGAGGCGCGTTCGCCTACGGCGTCGTCGCCGCCCTGTTCGGGATCGGGATGCTGGCGGGGTCGCTTGCGATCGCCCGCGGCACCCGGGTGACGCCGGCGCAGCTCTACGTCGGCTCGCTGCTGCTCAGCGCCGTCGGCGCCCTGCTGACCGGCTGGGCGCCGGCGATCGCCGCCGTCGCCGCGGTGCAGATGGTCGCCGGGGCCGGCAACGGGATCGAGATCGTCGCCAGCGAGACGATCTACCAGCAGCAGGTGCCCCGCCGCCTGCTCGGCCGGGTCTTCGGCCTGACCTCGACCGCGGCGGCGCTCGGCATGGTCGTCGCGATCGCGGTCGGCGGCCTGCTGATCGAAGTCGCCTCGCCCCGGGCCGCCTTCCTCGTCTCCGGCGCGGGGGCCCTGCTGGTCGCGATCGGGGCGGCCACCGTGCTGCTGCGCGGCCGCTCGAGGATGATCCCCTCGTGACCGACGGCTCCGAGCTCTCGCGACTCCTGCTGACCGCCGAGGAGGCGGCGCGGATGGACGCCCACGGCAGCACCGAGGCGGCGGTGCTGGTCGCGATCTACGGGTGGCCCGAGGACCCGGGCCTGGTCTTCACCGAGCGCCGCGCCGACCTGCGGCGGCACGCGGGCGAGATCTCATTCCCGGGCGGCCGCCGCGACGGCGACGACGCCGACCTGGCGGTGACGGCCCTGCGCGAGGCCGAGGAGGAGATCGGCCTGCGCCCGGAGACGGTCGAGCTGGCGGGGGCGCTGCCGCCGGCCTCGACCTTCGTCACCGGCTACCGCATCCACCCCTTCGTCGGGCGGGTCGCCCACCCCCGCGAGCTCGGCCTGCGGCCGAACCCGACCGAGGTGGAGACGGTCCTCACCTTCTCCCTCAACCTCCTGCGGGAGGGCTATGAGATGCGCCGCCTGATCCGGCGCGGCGTCCCCATCCACACCCCCACCTACGAGGTGGAAGGACAGCTGATCTGGGGAGCGACCGCGCGGATCCTGGGCGACCTGCTCGACCGCCTCGGCTAGCTCTTGCCGGCCGGCTGCGGGACGATGCGGATGTAGGGCTTCGGCTCCTCCCACCCGTCCGGGTAGGTCTCCTTCGCTTCGTCGTTGGAGACGGAGCCGGCGATGATCACGTCGCCGCCCTGCTGCCACTGCGCGGGGGTCGCGACTTTGTGCTGGGCGGTCAGCTGCAGCGAGTCGACCACCCGCAGCACCTCGTCGAAGTTGCGCCCGGTCGTCATCGGGTAGACGAGGATCAGTTTGATCTTCTTGTCGGGGCCGATCACGAAGACGTTGCGCACGGTCTGGTTGTCGGCCGGGGTGCGGTCGCCGGGGTCGCCGGAGACATCGGCCGCCAGCATCCCGTAGGCCTTCGAGACCTCGAAGTCGGCGTCGCTGATGATCGGGTAGTTGGGCGCCGTCCCCTGCGTCTCCTCGATGTCCTTGGCCCAGCCCTCGTGCTTGTCGAGCGGGTCGACCGAGAGCCCGATGATCTTCACACCGCGCTTGTCGAACTCGGGCTTGATGCTCGCCATGTAGCCGAGCTCGGTCGTGCAGACGGGAGTGAAGTCTTTCGGGTGGGAGAACAGGACCGCCCAGGAGTCGCCGATCCAGTCGTGGAAGCTGATCCGACCCTCGGTCGTCTCGGCCTCGAAATCCGGTGCCACGTCACCAAGCTGCAGAGCCATCGAAACGCTCCTCTCGCGCCTTGATTTTCAATATTCCTTAATTCCCATCCGAGTTTAGCTATTTAGCCTTGCCGGCCCGCCAGGACCGCCCCGACGGCGGCAACCAGGTCCGTCTCGGCCCCGACGATCTCCACCGGGATGCGCCAGGTGCAGGCGGCGGTGCGCACGATCTCCTCCCCCGCCGCGGTCCCCTCGTAGAGGACTCCCCGCACGGGGGTTTCGACCAGGTGTTCCATCAGCCGCTCCAGGCGCGGCCCGTGGACCGCGGCCAGCTCCTCGTCGCTGCCCGCCGCACCGCCCAGCAGCAGGACCAGGACCGCGACGTCGTCGACCAGCTCGAGGACCGTGGCCGGACGGTCGGGGTCGGCCAGCGCCGGCTCGATCCCGGCCGCCTCGATCGCCTCCAGTCCCTGCTCGCGGCGGCTCGTCCCCCGCACCGCCCAGCCTTCGGCGAGCAGGGCCTCTCCCAGCTCCCTGCCGCGGCAGCCGCAGCCAACGATCAACGCCCGCGCCAAGCTGGCTACAGCGCCTCGAACGGGCCGCGGCCGCGCAGGCGCAGGCGCTCGTCTTCGGCGACCTTCTCCTGCAGCTCCGCCTCGGTCAGCTCGGGGGCGCCGCGGCGGCGGCGCATCTCGTTCTGGGCTTCCATCATCTGACGGATGTCGTCGATCTCGTTCTGCGCCTCGACCTCGGGCGAGCGGGTCGGCTTCCAGTCGATCAGGTCGGCGTCGCTGCCGGGATAGAAGCGCCCGACCAGCACCAGCAGGCCGACCATGAAGGCGATCAGGGCAAGGGTGCCGAGGAGCCAGAGCACTAGATGCCGGCCTTCGCGGCCACGTGCGACTGGGGACGAGCGTGGCCAAGCAGATCAAGGACGCAGGGTGCAGCCTTTGGTGGTGCCAAAGGCAAACCCGAGGACGCAGAGATGCGCAGTGCCACGTTCGTCATCCAGGCGTGCGTGGTTGCGGAGGCCAGCATCTCAATGAGGATACGGTTCCGGGCGATGCCCGAGGCCTACGTACTCGACGCGGTCCGCACCCCGATGGGCGCCTACCGCGGCGCCCTCTCCGGCGTCCGCCCCGACGACCTCGCCGCGCACACGGTCCGCGCCGTGGTCGAGCGCAGCGGCGTCGACCCCGCGCAGATCGCCGATGTCTACCTCGGCGCCGCCAACCAGTCCGGCGAGGACAACCGCGACGTGGCGCGGATGGCGGCGCTGCTCGCCGGCCTGCCCCACAGCGTCCCCGGCGCCACCGTCAACCGCCTCTGCGCCTCCGGCCTGGAGGCGGTCAACGCCGCCGCTCGCGCGGTCAAGCTCGGCGAGGGCCACCTCTACCTGGCGGGCGGCGTCGAGTCGATGAGCCGGGCGCCCTGGGTGGTCGAGAAGCCCGAGCGCGGCCTCCCCCGCGGCCCGCAGACGATGCACGACACCACCCTCGGCTGGCGCATGGTCAACCCGCGCATGGCCGAGCTCAGCGTCTCCACCGAGTCGATGGGCGAGACCGGCGAGAACGTGGCCGCGCGCTACGGAGTCAGCCGCGAGGACCAGGACGCCTTCGCGCTGCGCAGCCACCAGCGCGCCGTCGCCGCCGCCGAGGCCGGTTGGCTGGCCGAGGAGATCGTCCCGATCGAGGCGCCCCGCGGCCGCGAGAGCGTCCTGGTCGAGGCCGACGAGGGTCCGCGCCCCGACGCCTCGCTGGAGAAGCTGGCGCAGCTGCGCCCGGTCTTCCGCGAGGGCGGCACGGTCACCGCCGGCAACGCCTCGACCCTCAACGACGGCGCCGCCTGCCTGCTGATCGGCTCCGAGCAGGGCGCCGGCCGGCTCGGCGTCGAGCCGCTCGCCCGCGTCGTCGCGACCGGGGTCGCCGGCGTCGACCCCGCCTACATGGGCATCGGCCCGGTCGCGGCGGTCCCGCGCGCGCTCGCCGCCGCCGGCCTCGAGCTCGACCAGATCGACCTCGTCGAGCTCAACGAGGCCTTCGCCTCCCAGGTCCTCGCCAGCGCCCGCGAGCTCGGGATCGAGGAGGAGCGCCTCAACGTCAACGGCGGCGCGATCGCGCTCGGCCACCCGCTCGGCTGCTCCGGCGCCCGCCTGTCCGGGACCCTGGTCCGCGAGCTGCGCCGCCGCGGTGCGAGATACGGGATCGCGACGATGTGCGTGGGCGTCGGCCAGGGCCTCGCGACCGTATTCGAGTCCACCTGACCCGCTTAATACACCCGAGTGCTCAGACGCGACTAGGCTTTCTGCATGGGGAGGGCAAGATTCGGAGCCCGCGGCCGCCTCAGCGCCGCGCTCGTCGCCATGACCGCCGTCTGGGCGCTGGCGCCCGCCGCCACGGCGAAACCAACCGTCCCGGCAGCACCAGCCGGCGACTGGCCCCACCATCGCGGGGCGCAGGCCTCGATCATCGGCGGCACCCCCGCCGCGATCGCCGACTTCCCCTCGCTCGCCTTCATCGCCGCCGAGGACCGCTTCACCTGCACCGGGTCGGTGATCGCACCGCGCGTGGTCCTGACCGCGGGCCACTGCGTCGAGGACCTCGAAGTCGGCGGCTTCACCTCCCCAGGCGCGTACACCGTCGTCACCGGGAGCGCGAACCCGCGCCAGGCCGGCGGCAACCGGACGCAAGTCGCCGAGACCCATGTCTTCCCCCGCTTCGACCCGGGGACCGCCCGCGGCGACGCCGCCCTGCTCGTGCTCTCCACGCCGACGCCCGCCCCGGCGATCCCCCTCGCCACCGCCGCCGACGGCGCCCTCTACGCGGGTGGCGCCGGAGTGCTGCTGGCGGGCTGGGGGCTGACCAGCCCCAACTCCCGCTCGGCGCCCGACAACCTGCGCTTCACCTCGAACGTCGTCCTCGACCCCGGCAGCTGCAGGTCCCGCACCCGCAGCTACTACCCGCCCTACTCGACCGCCGAGCAGATGTGCACGATCGACCCGCCCGACCGGCGCAACGGCGCCTGCTTCGGCGACAGCGGCGGCCCGGTGATCGCCCAGCGGGCCGACGGCACGCCGGTCGAGATCGGCATCGTCAGCACCGGCGGGCCGCAGTGCAGCACCAAGGTGCCGAACATCTTCACCCGCGCCGACCTCGTCTCGACCTGGGCCGCGGAATGGGTCGCGGCGATCGAAACCGGCGCCCCGCCGCCGGCGCTGAAGGCGAAGCTGCCGCGGCTGACCCAGGAAAGCGCCCAGGGCCTCGTGGCCGGCGTGCTGCGCGGCAACCTCGGCAACCTCTTCCTGCAGAACCGGGGACTGCGTGGCGGCTGCCGCCGCCTTGGCTCCGCGCGGATGAAGTGCGAACTGCTCTGGCAGCACGGGCCCAAGGTCTACTTCGCGACCGTGACCGTCTTCTACGTGCTGCGCCAGAACACGGTGGCCTGGGACAACAGCTTCGTCTTCCGGCGCGCCAGCGTGCGCTGCCTGCGCAGCAACGCGGCGCGCTGCCCGGTCGAAGTCAAACGCGGCTAGCCGAGCGCGATTCTCAGGTAGCCTCGCCGCGGTGAACTCGGGTTTCCCAGAGCTGGCCAGCGTCGACGGGGCCGTGACCCCGACGGCGGAGGCGATGGTGCCGCTGAAGGACGACGGCCTCTACCGCGGCGACGGCGCCTTCGAGGTGATCCGGCTCTACGGCGGCAGGCCGTTCGCCCTGGTCGACCACCTCGACCGGCTCGGCCGCTCGGCGGCCGCGATCGAGCTCGAGTTCGACCGCGCCGCCCTGGAGCGCGAGATCGAGGCGCTGCTCGCCGCGGCCGGCGAGATCGAGGGGCAGATGCGCCTGATCGTCACCCGCGGCGGCCGCCGGATCGCCGCCACCGAGCCGATCCCGGCGCACGGCGAGACGCTCAGCGTCGCCACCGTCACCTACGCCCCGACCGTGATCCTCAACGGCGTCAAGTCGCTCTCCTACGCCGCCAACATGCAGGCGAGCCGGATCGCCAAGGACCGCGGTGCCGACGAGGCGGTGCTGGTGCGGCCGGAGGGAACGGTGCTGGAGCCGCCCACCTCGGCGATTTTCTGGGTCTCCTCCGCGGGCGAGCTGCGCACGCCGGCGCTCAGCGACGGCGTGCTCGAGTCGATCACCCGCGACCGCCTGGTCAAGGCCCTGCACGTCGAAGAGGGCACCTGGCACGTCGACGACCTCCACGCCGCCCACGAGGCCTTCCTCGCCTCGACCACGCGCGAGGTCCAGGCCGTCTCCGCGATCGACGGCAACGCCCTCTCCGCGGCGCCCGGCCCGCGCACCCGCGAGGCCCAGCAGGCCTTCGCCGAGACGCTCGGGCGCGAGCTGCGAGAACTTCGATGACGACGAGAAAGATGGGGTGAGATGGACTTCCAGCTGAGCGACGAGCAGCGACTGATCTCCGAAACCGCGCGTGAGTTCGCCGACAAGGAGATTGTCCCGCGGGTCAAAGAGAACGACCGCGCCGCCCGCTTCGACCGCGAGCTCGCGAGCAAGCTGGGCGAGGTCGGGTACCTCGGAGCGCCGGTCGCCGAGCAGTACGGCGGCCGCGGCCTCGACTACATCGGCTACGGGCTGATCGTCGAACAGGTCGGCCGCGCCGACTCCTCGGCCCGCACCGTGGTCTCCGTCCAGACCTCGCTCGTCGCCGGCTCGATCGAGAGGTGGGGCAGCGAGGAGCAGAAGCAGAAGTGGCTGCCGAAGCTCTGCACGGGCGAGTGGCTCGGCTGCTTCGGCCTCACCGAGCCCGACACCGGCTCCGACGCCGCCAACCTGCGGACCCGCGCGACCAGGACCGAGAACGGCTGGTCGATCAGCGGCCAGAAGATGTGGATCAGCCTCGCCAACTTCTCCGAGGTGGCGCTGATCTTCGCCCAGACCGACCCCGAGAAGAAGCACCGCGGGCTCGCCTGCTTCCTCGTCCCCACCAGCAGCGAGGGCTTCACGACGCAGGAGATCCACGGCAAGCTCGGCCTGCGCTCCTCCGACACCGGCGAGATCTCGCTCGACTCGGTCGAGGTCGGCGAGGACGCGATGCTGGGGGAGATCGGCGACGGCTTCAAGGTCGCGATGAGCGCCCTCGACAACGGCCGCTACAGCGTCGCCGCCGGCTGCGTCGGCATCTGCGAAGGCTGCGTCGAAGCCTCGGTCGCCTACGCCAAGGAGCGCAAGCAGTTCGGGGTGCCGCTGGCCCGCTTCCAGCTGGTCCAGGAGATGATCGCCGACATGATCCTCAAGCGCGACGCGAGCCGGATGCTGGTCTACCGCGCCGGCGCGCTCAAGGACGAAGGAAAGCCGAACACGCTGGAGACCTCGGTGGCGAAGCTGTACGCGACCGAGTCGGCGGTCGAATGCGCCAACCTCGCGATCCAGGTCCACGGCGGCGCCGGCTACGTCGACGACTACCCGGTCGAGCGCTACCTGCGCGACGCCCGCGTCACCACCCTCTACGAGGGCACCTCGCAGATCCAGAAACTGATCATCGGCCGCGCCGCGACGGGGATCAACGCGATGCTGCCGTTCGAGGAGAGCTGAGGCGAACTTGGCCGAGATCGTCGAGACGACGGTCGACGACGCCAACGTCGGCCTGCTGCGGCTCAACCGGCCCGAGGCCCGCAACGCCCTCTCGGCCGAGCTGCGCGAGCGGCTGCTCGGCGATCTGCGCCGGCTCGACGCCGACCCCGCGGTGCGCTGCCTGGTGATCGCCGGCTCCGACGAGGTCTTCGCCGCCGGCGCCGACATCCGGGCGATGGTCGAGCGGCCGCTCGACGCCGCACCCGACCCGGCGGGGCTGGACTTCTGGAAGGGGATCGCGGCGACCGAGACGCCGCTGATCGCGGCCGTCTCCGGCTACGCCCTGGGCGGCGGCTGCGAGCTGGCGCTGAGCTGCGACATGATCGTCGCCGACGAGAAGGCCCGCCTCGGCCAGCCCGAGGTGACGCTGGGGATCATCCCCGGCGGCGGCGGCACGCAGCGGCTGACGCGGGCGATCGGCAAGCAGCGGGCGATGGAGTACGTGCTGACCGGCCGCCTCTTCGACGCCAAGACGGCCCATGAGTGGGGCCTCGTCAACCAGCTGGTCGGCAAGGGCAGGTGGCTGGACGCGGCGCTCGAGCTGGCGCGCACGATCGCGAGCCGGGCGCCGATCGCGACCCGGCTCGCCAAGCAGGCGGTGCTGGTCGCCGAGGAGACGGCGCTCGCCGACGGCCTCGTGCGGGAGCGCGAGCTGTTTGAGCGGGCGATGGCGACGGAGGACCGGGTCGAGGGGATGAGCGCCTTCCTCGAGAAGCGCGAACCCGGCTTCCGGGGCCGATGACCGTCGCCCGGGTCGGTGTCGTCGGGGCCGGCACGATGGGCCGCGGCATCGCCCAGATCGCCGGCCTGGCCGGATACGAGACGCAGCTCTACGAGCCCGATCCGGAGGCGCTCGAAGACGGGCAGATCCTGCTCGGCGAAGAGCTCTCCAAGGGCGTCGAGCGCGGCCGCTGGAGCGATGCCGAAGGCAGCGACGCGGTCGAGCGGATCTATCCCGGCGGCGAGATCGGCGAACTGGCCGGCTGCGACCTGGTGGTGGAGGCCGTGCCCGAGGACCTGGAGCTGAAGCGGACGGTCTTCCTCAACGTGGCGGCGGTGTGCGGCCCGAAGGCCGTGCTCGCCTCCAACACCTCCTCGCTGCGGATAGCGGAGATCGCGACCGAAGTCCCGAGCCCCGAGCGGGTGGTCGGGATGCACTTCTTCAATCCGCCGGCGCTGATGAAGCTGGTCGAGGTGGTGGCGGCGGAGCGCTCGGCCGAGTGGGCGCTGACCGCTGCCAACGAGGTAGCGGTGCGGATGGGCCGGACGCCGATCCGCGCCAAGGACAGCCCCGGCTTCGTCGCCAACCGGCTCGCCCGTCCCTTCTCGCTGGAGGCACTGCGGATCCTCGGCGACGGGGTCGCGGACGCGGAGCGGATCGACCGCATCGTCCGCCTCGGCGGCGGCTTCCGGATGGGGCCGTTCGAGCTGCTCGACCTGATCGGGCTCGACGTCAACCTGACGATCGCGCGCTCCTTCTTCGCCCAGGGCGGCGAACCGGAGCGCTGGCGCCCGAGCCCGATCCAGGAACGTCTGGTCGACGAAGGCAAGCTCGGCCGCAAGAGCGGCGAGGGCTACTACGCCTACGGCGAGGGGACCGAGCGCGAGCTGGACCCGGAGCTGGGGATCCTCGCCCCCACCCTCGACCCGGAGAAGATGGCCCGCATCGACCCGGTCGCGGCCGACGTCCTGCCGCGGCTGTTCGCGCAGATCGCCAACGAGGCGGCCTTCGCCTGCGAAGAGGAGATCGCCTCGGCCGCGGACATGGACACCGCGATGCAGCTGGGCTTCAACTGGCCGGTGGGGCCTTCGGGCTTCACGAAGCTGATCGGCCCCGAGCGGGCCGTCGAGGTGCTGGAGTCGCTGGAGACGGAGAAGGGCGAGGCCTACCAGCCGGCGCCGGGACTGCGCGCGGCGGCGGTCGGGGACGGGCGGACATGAGCGCTCGCAAGCCTGCTTCGGAGATCACCGCGCAGCGCAACCGAGCCGCGCTGAGCTCGCTCCCGCCCGGCTACGAGGACGACTTCGAGGAGGCCCGCCGCGGGCTCCTCGCGGCCTTCGACCCGGCGACGGTGACCGGCGCCGACGGCCGCACCGTCTGGGACCTCGAGTCCTACGGGTTCGTCGATGGCGAGGCACCGGACACCGTCAACCCGAGCCTCTGGCGCCAGAGCAGGCTGAACCGGATCGCCGGCCTGTTCGAGGTCGCGCCGGGCATCTACCAGCTGCGCGGCTTCGACCTCTCGAACATGCACGTGGTCGAGGGCGAGGAGGGGATCGTCGTGATCGACCCGCTGATCACCGCCGAGACCGCGGCCGCTGCCCTGGCGCTCTACCGCGAGCACCGCGGCGAGCGCCCGGTCACCGGGCTGATCTACACCCACAGCCACATCGACCACTTCGGCGGCGCCAAGGGCGTCGTCTCGGTCGAGGAGATCGAGCAGCGCTCGATCCCCGTCCTCGCCCCCGCCGGCTTCCTCCACCACGCGGTCAGCGAGAACGTCTTCGCCGGCACCGCGATGGGCCGCCGCGCCGCCTACATGTACGGGGCGCGGCTGCAGCGCGGGCCTGACGGCGGCGTCGGCTCCGGCCTCGGACAGACGACCTCGCTCGGCTCGGTGACCCTGATCCCGCCCAACGTCGAGATCGCCGAGACCGGTCAGGAAGAGACCGTCGACGGGGTGCGGATGGTCTTCCAGATGACGCCCGGCACCGAGGCGCCGGCGGAGATGAACTTCCACTTCCCCGAGCAGCGCGTGCTCTGCATCGCCGAGAACGCGACCCGGACGATGCACAACGTCCTCACCCCGCGCGGGGCGCTGGTCCGCGACCCGCACGTCTGGGCCCACTACCTCGACGAGGCGATCGAGCTCTTCGGGGCGGACTCCGAGGTGCTGTTCGCGGTCCACCACTGGCCGCTCTGGGGCAACGACCGGATCGTCGACTACCTGAAGAAGCAGCGCGACCTCTACGCCTACCTGCACGACCAGACCCTGCGGCTGATCAACCGGGGCCTGACCGGGCGGGAGATCGCCGAGACCCTGGAGCTGCCGCCGAGCCTGGCCGCCGAGTGGCACTGCCGCGGCTACTACGGCTCGGTCAGCCACAACGTGAAGGCCGTCTACCAGCGCTACATGGGCTGGTTCGACGGCAACCCCGCCCACCTCTGGGAGCACACCCCGGTCGAGTCCGCGCAGCGCTACGTCGAGTTCATGGGCGGCGCCGAGGCGGTGCTGGAGCGGGCGCGGGACTCGTTCGCGGAGGGTGACTACCGCTGGGTCGTCGAGGTCGTCAACCACGTCGTCTTCGCCGAGCCGGAGAACCGCGCCGCGCGCGAGCTGCAGGCCGACGCGCTGGAGCAGCTCGGCTACGGAGCGGAGAACGCGACCTGGCGCAACTTCTTCCTGATCGGCGCCGCCGAGCTGCGCGAGGGGATCCTGGGCACGCCGACGCCGGCCGCCCCGCCCGACGTGCTCGCCCAGCTCTCGGTCGACCAGATCCTCGACGCGATGGCGATCCGGATCGACGGGCCGCGGGCCTGGAACGTGGACCTGACCATCAACTGGGTGGTCACCGATCCCGACGAGCGTCACCTGCTGCGACTCGAGAACGCCGTCCTCAACCACCGCCCGGACCGCCACGACCCCGACGCCGACGCGACCCTGATCATCGAGCGCCGGGCGCTGAACGAGATGCTCGCCAAAGAAGCCGACCTCGCCGAGCTCGCCGAAAGCGGCCGGCTGCGGGTCGAGGGAGACGGGATGAAGATCGCCGAGCTGCTCGGCCTGCTCGAGGAACCCGACCCCGGCTTCGCGATCGTGACGCCGTGAGGGGGGCCCGCCTGAAGGGTTTTACGTGCCAGAGCACGTCAAACCCTTCAGGGACCGGCTAGAGCCCGAGCCGCATCATCACTTCGTCGGGGTAGCACCAGCTCCAGTCTTCGCCCGGCTCGGCCGAGCGCATGATCGGGTGACCGGTCTGGGTGAAGTGAGCCGTCGCGTGCTTGCCGGGCGAGTTGTCGCAGCAGCCGATGTGCCCGCAGGC
Organism: Solirubrobacterales bacterium; assembly: GCA_036280745.1. Taxonomy (GTDB): domain Bacteria; phylum Actinomycetota; class Thermoleophilia; order Solirubrobacterales; family 70-9; genus VAYN01. The sequence goes on along the minus strand of DASUQC010000003.1, from coordinate 11,002 downwards.
CTGGCACATGCGCAAGTGCACCCACTGCATACCTAGAGCCAGGCACTCCTCGCAGCCCTCGACCTCGTGCGGAAGGTCGAGGATCTCAACGGAATCGAGATGGGTGCATTCGGGAGGCGTGCCCCGAAGATACTCCCCTCAGGGCGTCAGCTCGACCGGCTCGCCGCCGGGCATCCAGTGGGCCTCGACCGGGGGCGGGCTGTCGCGCAGGAAGCGCTCGGCGTCGAGCGCCCCCATGCAGCCGGTGCCGGCCGCGGTGACGGCCTGGCGGTAAGTGTGGTCGACGACGTCGCCGACCGCGAAGACGCCGTCGAGGTTGGTCCGGGTCGAACCCGGCTCGGTGGCGATGTAGCCGTCCTCGTCGGTCTCGACCTGGCCCTGGACGATCTCCGATTTCGGGATGTGGCCGATCGCGACGAAGGCGCCGTCGGTCGCGAGCTCCTCCTCCGCGCCGGTCTCGGCGTTGCGCAGCCGCACCGTTGCGAGCTTGCCGTCCTCGCCGGCGACGAACTCCTCCGCCACGAAGGGCGTCTTCAGGGTGATGTTCTCCTTCTCGCTGGCGCGCTCGAACATGATCTTCGAGGCGCGGAACTCGTCGCGCCGGTTGACGATCGCGAGGTCGCTGGCGTACTTGGAGATGAAGATCGCGTCCTCCATCGCCGAGTCGCCGCCGCCGATCACGATCACCTTCTGGTCTTTGAAGAAGGCCCCGTCGCAGACGCCGCAGGTGGAGACGCCGCGGCCGCCGAGCTCCATCTCGCCGGGAACGCCGAGCCGTTTCGGCTCCGCCCCCATCGCCAAGATCACGGTCTTGGCGCGGTGCTCCTCGTCGCCGAGGAAGACCTTCTGCACACCGCCGTCGGAGAGCTCGACGCGGTCGACGTCGTCGGTCACGAACCGCGTCCCGAAGCGCTCGGCCTGGGCGCGGAACTGGCTCATCATCTCCGGCCCCATGATCCCCTCGGGGTAACCCGGGTAGTTCTCGACGTCGGTCGTGTTCTGCAGCTGCCCGCCCCACTGGAAGCCCTCGAAGACGAGCGGCTCCAGATTGGCGCGCGCCGTGTAGAGCGCCGCGGTGTAGCCGGCGGGCCCACCGCCGACGATGATCACGTTCTCGACTTTCTTCGAATCAGCCATTTCTCGCCGCCTGGAGTCTAATACTTTACTTTTTATAGTAGCTCTCGGTCGCGGTAGTGGGTCAGTTTGAATCGCCCGAGGATCAGCGCTAGCTTCGCCGCCTCAAATTGATCAATGCCGGGAGCGCCGCGCAAACGGCCTCCCGGCTGGCACCGAAAGGCGGAACCTTCCGATGCAAGCCAATCCTACGCCTGTGGATATGGCGGCTCAGCGGGCGATCTACGCCCTCGTCATGGCCGCCTATCCCAAGCTGCGCACGATCCCTGAACTGGCCCGGGAGATCGGCTCCAAACGGCTCACCAACCGCGCCGTTGCCGTCCTGGTCGAGGACGGCATCCTGGAACAGAGGGAAACCGCCTACGTGGCGACCAAGATCGCGATCCGCTGCCATCGATTGGATTCCTGGTGAGCGCCGATATCGCGGCTCGGTTCGGTGACAACTTGATGCGGGTCCGGCGCGCGGCAGACGTGTCCCAGGACGAGCTTTCGGTGCGGGCCTCTGTGCATAGGACCGAGATCAGCCAGCTTGAGCGTGGCCTGCGGGTTGCGAGGATCGACACGCTGATAAAGCTCGCAGCCTCCCTCGACGCAACTGCCGAGGAACTGCTCGCCGGGATCAACTGGGAGCCCGGAGAGAGCCGACGCGGCAAGTTCCGCGAGAGCGACGGGTAGCCTCTAGGTATGGCCAAGCGGTCGAAGAAGCCAGCCGATCTCAACCGCCTCGCCAGCGCCATCGTCGGCGAGGCGACTGACCCGACGCTGCAGGAGCCGGAGAGCCAGCAGGCACAGGCTGGTCGCCTTGGGGGTGAAAAGGGCGGAAACGCTCGCGCTAGGAAGCTTCCGCCGGAGCGTCGTCGGGAGATTGCAAGGAAAGCTGCCGCAAGTCGGTGGGCGGGGAAGCCTCGCTCGGAGTAGGCGCCGGGGTCTGGGGACCCGTGGGCTGGGTTGCCGGAGCGTCACTTTCGGGCTCTGCCCTCACGGGCACAGGATCGTGTCCAATCGCATCTTCGATGGGCTGCCAGATCACGGCAGCTTCATCCTTGGAAAGGCACGCGTTTGCCCACTCGGCGCACATGGCCTGCCACAGAATGTCGCCGCCGAGGACGAGGGTTGACGCCGCCGCCCGCACCCAATCGTGATGATCGGAGAGGGCCATCGCCTGATCGCAAGCGTCGGCAACATCCGCGAAATCACGACCAGTCCGACTAGCCAGCCCTGCCCAGTTCTTCTCTTTCAGGGCATCAAAGACGACTTGCTCGGGCGGATCACCCCCAGGGAGTGCCAAGCATCCCCGCGCCGAGCCCTGATCGCCGTCCAAGAAAACACAAACGGGGTCTGGGAAGCGTCCTGAGTCCCTCATTTCCCCGAGTGAGCGCCCGACCGAAGCGGCGCCAAACGGGATGGTCCGAGTCCTGCGAATCAACTCGGGCCGGTGGGCGGCGAGAATCTCGGTGAGCATCGTTTCAGCACGCGGGTCCTCGACATAGAGATCGCACTCGGGGTGCGGGAACTCATCCATCTTGGTCATTGCGAATTCGGGACTCACGCCATAGACGATCTCCCGACCGCCACCGGAGGGCTGCAAGATGTATGCGCGAGCGTCTAGCGGTAGCTCTTCCAAGACGAATGGAGAGTGGGTGGTCAGGATCACCTGAAGCCCGCGGGCGCGGGCCAGCGCTGCAAGATCGCGGATCAACTGCCGCTGAACCCGGGGATGAAGTGACGTCTCAACCTCGTCGATCAACACAAGGGCGCCGGCAGGGATGGGGGCCTGGAGAAGCTCCGCCATCGTGATCTCCCCGGCGCCGGAATGGAATCCGGAATAGGGGGCACCCCTGTGGCTGACGACGGGAACCTCCCGGTTTGGATCGGCGTCCGTGATCGCCATCTTTACTTCGTCGTACTTGCGACCCATGATGGCGCTGAATCGCGCCAGGGCCTTGTCCTCGAAGGCCTCGGAAGAGGCCTCGCTCAAGGAGGCTTTCGCGAGTCGGGTGTAACCGACACGTGCAGGGACCGGCTGGATTCGGCTGAGGTCGATGTAGACCACATGCCGATGAGGACGTTCCTGATAACCGCGCCACCGGCCGGTCGGCTTGCGAATCGCAACCGTCTGGAGGTTCGTTCCCTCTTTGATCTCACCTTTGATTTCAGCGTTGCGGATTTCATCCCAAGGCGTCTCCGGGAAGAAGTCGGAGGCGAAGCGGTATTTCTTCAAACGCGGGGAGTCGGGTTCTGCCTGATAGATCGTTGCCGCGGCCTGGAGCAGCGTGCTCTTTCCTGCGCCGTTTTCGCCGACCACGGCCATGATCGGAAACCGCAGATCGAAGCGCTGACGATTCCAACCCCGGATACCGACGATCTCGACCCAGTGAAGGCGCTTGGGCCACCCGGTACCTGCCTGCCACTGACGCTGAAGGCGGCGCATCTCACTGCTGAGCGGCATAGTGACCTTCCCTCTGCCGCTTAAAGCGGCTCTGTTCGTGGTTGGAACCGGCTAAAGAGGCAGTATAGCGTCAATAATGACGGAAAAGTAGCCTTTTGCCCGGTTTCACAACCCCGCTAGCGCCGTTAGGAGGTTATTCCGTCCGATAGCTCAAGCAAAATGGTCAGTATGAACAGGCTGAGCACGGAGAAGCGCGCCCAGATCATCGGCTGCCTGGTCGAGGGCAACTCGATCCGAGCCACGGTCCGAATGACCGGCGCGGCCAAGAACACCATCGTGAAGCTGCTCGCTGACCTGGGCGAGGCTTGCACCGAGTACCAGGACGGCGTGCTGGTCGACCTGCCCTGCACGGTGGTCGAGGCCGACGAGATCTGGAGCTACTGCTACGCGAAGCAGAAGAACGTCCCGGAGCAGTTCAAAGGGACTCCGGGCTACGGCGACGTCTGGACCTTCACGGCGATCTGCGCGGATACGAAGCTCGTTCCGTCCTGGCTGGTCGGCGAGCGAACCAAGGACGACGCAGAAGTCTTCCTCACCGATCTCGCGAGCCGGATGGCGAACCGCATCCAGCTATCGACGGATGGCCACGGCATGTACGAATCGACCGTGGGCCGATCTTTCAACCACGACGTGGACTGGGCCCAGATTCAGAAGAAATACGCCTCGGAGGAAGTCGGCAAATACAGCCCGCCCGTCTGCGTCGGGACCAGGACGCGGGTTCTCAAGGGCGACCCGGACCCGGCGCGGATCTCGACTAGCTACGTCGAGCGCCAGAATCTCACGATGCGGATGGGGATGCGGCGCTTTACCCGCCTGACCAACGGGTTCAGCCGCAAAGTCGAGAACCTGGCCCACGCGGTGAGCCTTCACTTCATGAATTACAACTTCGTCCGCTCGCACCAGACGCTGGGAATGACTCCGGCGATGGCGGCGGGCGTCGCCGACCACAAGTGGTCGCTGGAAGAGATCGCGGCGCTGCTCGATTGAGCGCGACTCGCCGGGGGAGCAGGCCCCGACTGTGCGCCGACCATTGGTCGCCATGCCTTGCCGCGTATCCACGGCGCATCCCACTTCCCCTGGCTCCTGCTCAGCCGATTGGGGCGGCCGGGTGGGCGTGGTTATCCCGCGTTGGGTTTGCCGGCTCCCTCAGAATTTGTCCCAGCATGAGACTCCTTTCCTTGGGGGCGCTCCAAAGGATTTCAAACCGAGACCGCTAGCCCGAATCTCGGGAACGGGCCTCGGAATCGTCAAACTGACCCACTACCTCGGTCGCGCTGCCCGCAAGCTCCCCGGTGGGCGGCTCGAGGTCCGATTCGGCGGTCCCGCCTCGTTCGATCGGCCGCTCCTCCGCCTCCCAGTGGTGCACCGTCTGCCGCAGCTGGAAGAAGGCGACGACGCCGAACGGGATCGGCAGCCAGAAGGCGATCAGGCGGAAGACGAGGATCGCCGGGAAGACGGTCGTCTCGGGGATGCCGAAGAGGACGAAGGCGCCGATCATCCCCGCATCGACGGCGCCGACCCCGGCCGGCGCCAGCGGGAAGAGGTTGGCGACCATGCCGAGGAAGAACCCCTGGACCACCACCGCGAGCGGGACGTGGACGCCGAAGGCGTGGAAGGAGGCCCAGAGGACGCCGATGCTGGCCGCCCAGTAGCCGGCGGCACCAAGCACCGCGAGGCCACCGCGCGAGGGGTGGGCGAAGAGGCTGAGCACGAAGCGGAACCCCTCGCCGATCGTCGCCGGCACTTTCGCCACGGTCTCGAGGAAGGACTTGGCCCGTTCGCTGTGCGCGTAGGGAGCGAGCCGCCGTTCGAGGTCGGGCGGGATCAGGGCGACGAGGACGGCGACGATCAGGCACGCCCCGGCGATCGCGGCGGGGATGATCGTCAGCTCGACCGAGTCCTTGCCGTTGAGGACCCCGGTGCGCAGCAGCACCCCGAAGAGGATCACCGCCAGCGGGTAGAAGGCGTAGTTGAGGGTGAGGAAGGCGACCAACCGCCGGCCGACGTCGCGCCGCCCCATCCCCGCCTTGCGCAGGGCCCAGTAGGTGAGGGCGATGCCGCCGGCCCCCCCGGCCGAGAACAGCCGCGTCGCCGCCAGGCCGGCGATATTTATCTCGTAGGTCTCCTTCCAGGTGAGGCGCAACGCGTCGCCGCCGACCACGGCCTTGAAGAGGACGATGTAGGTGGCGAAGGCGAGGACGTTGAAGCCGAGCGCGATGGCGATCCAGACCGGCTCCGCCTCGTCGAGGCGGCCCAGCGCCCCGCTGAGGCCGACCAGCTTCGGGAAGAGGAAATAAACGCCAACCAGGATCAGCAGGACGAGCAGGCCCGTCTGCACGATTCGCCGCGTGGTGAAGAGCGGCATTTCGACGGTCGAGCTGCCGTTCGCCGAGTCCTCTCCAGACACTGCGGTGAACGCTACCCGTTCGCGAGGCGCTCCAAGCGACGCAGGGCCGTGTTGACGCCCTCGACGAGCGGTTCGGCAAGCGGCTCGCCGCGCCTGACCACGGCGACGAGCGCCGCCCCGGCGAGGAGGTCGGTCACGTAGTGCTCGCCGAGATAGACGAGGGCGAAGCCGAGCGTTCCCGCGTACCCCCACCCGATCGCGCCCTCGACGCGGCCCGCCTCCGAGAGCGAGAGCGCCGCCGCCAGCGAGGTGGCGAAGTGGAGCGAGGGCATCGCGGCCCAGGGGTTGCCGCCGAGCGCCGCGTACATCTTCGGCCAGGCCGGGCCCCAGGTCTCTTCACCGACCTCGACCATCACCCGCCGCACCTTTTCGCCGGTCAGGCCCTGCTCGGAGGACCACCAGGGCGGCGCGGTGGGCACCGCGAAGTAGACGGCGCAGCCGAGGTCGAAGACGGCCGCCATCTGGCGGGCGGCGCGCGGGAAGCGCTCGTTGTCGCGCAGCAGGACCAGGAACAGGGCCAGGTACGGCTCGATGAACCAGAGCCAGTGGGCCCAGGTGAGGAAACGGTCGACGACTCCTCCCCGCGGGAGGCGGGAGAGCGCCTGCTGCAGGCGCGCGTTGGGCAGCCGGCCGCCGCCGATGACGCGGTCGACGGCGATCGGGTAGCGGCTGCGCAGGCGCCGGCGCAGCGCCTCGGGGTCGTCGTAGGGGATCTCGTGGGCCATCGTGAAGGCCCACATCTGCATCGCGAAGAGGGCGACGTCGCGTTTCTTCGAGCGCGGGTAGAGGACGGCAAGCGCGAGCGGGCCGCCGGCGCAGGCGGCGACCGTCACCACGGGAGGGACCCGCAGGCGGCGACGCAGCAGCGGCACCGCGAAGGCGGCGCCGAGCGCCCCCGCCGCCCCCGCCCGCACCGCGAGCCGGACCGCGGGTGATGGCCGGGAGCGCCGCCTCATAGGGTCGGCGAGTATAGGTCGAGGACCGCGGCGGGCGGGAAACCGCGGCGCCGCCGCACGTGAATAGAATGGCCGCGATTTGACGCCGCACTCCCCTGGCACCGACCAGATCGACACCCTGCTTTGGATTGGCTTCGTCGCCGCGGCGATCGTCGTCGTCGTGGTCAACCTCGGGCTGATCTACGCCGTGCGCAAGTACCGCGCCGGGCGCGGGGCCGAGCCGCAGCCGCTCGAGGCCGGCCGCCGGGCCCAGTTCCGCGCCGCCGGCGCGCTGACCGTCTTCGCGGCGCTCGTCTTCGTCCTCGGCGTCGTCTTCACCGAGAAGGCGCGCGAGACCCCCACCTCCGGTTCGGCCGGCCTCGCCGCCGCCGAGGGCGAGCCGCTGACGATCAGGGCGACCGGCCAGCAGTGGCTGTGGCGCTACGACTACCCGAACGACGCCTTCTCCTACTACAAGCTCGTGGTCCCGGTCGACACCGCGGTGGAGCTGGAGCTGCTCTCGACCGACGTGGTCCACACCTGGAACGTGCCCGACCTCGCCGGCAAGCGCGACGCGGTCCCGGGCAAGACCCACCGGGTCGTCTTCCGCGCCGACGACGAAGGCACCTTCGAGGGCGAGTCGGCCACGCTCTCCGGGCAGGCCTACGCCTCGATGCGGACCGCGGTCGAAGTCGTCTCCCCCGAGGATTACGAGGCCTTCGTCGAACAGCAGAAAGCCGACATCGAGACGGCCCAGGACCGGGTGGTCGAGCTGATCGAGGCCGGGGACACCCCATGAGCGAGCGCCCCCGCCCCGAGATCGTCATCGACGGCTACCCCAGGCGCCGGCCGCGCTGGATCGAGCTGGCGACCAGCGCCGACCACAAGGACCTCGGCCGGATCCTCGTCTGCGGCGCCCTCGGCTTCCTCTTCATCGCCCTCGTCGAGCTGCTGCTGATGCGGCTGCAGCTGGCGATCCCGGAGAACACCTTCCTCTCCCCCGTCGCCTTCAACCGCATGCTCTCGCTCTACGGCGCCACCGCCGTCTTCCTCTTCGCGGTCCCGCTCGCGCTCGGGCTCTTCTACTACGCGGCGCCGCTGCAGATCGGCGCCCGCGGCACCGCCCTGCCGCGCCTGGGCCAGATCGGCGTCGGGCTCTGGGTCGCCGGCGCCACCATCCTCTACTCCGGCTTCCTCTTCACCCCGTCGGAGGGTGGCGTCAACCCGCTGGCGCCGCTGACCGAGGTCGCCTTCCTCGCCAACAACGGCATCGACGCCTGGGCAGCCGCGACCGGCCTCTGCACGCTCGGCTTCGTCTTCGTCGCGATCGACCTCCTGACCACGCTGCGCAACCTGCGCGCGCCGGGCATGGCCTGGCGCCGCACCCCCGTCTTCGCCTGGGCCGCAGCGGTGAGCAGCTGGCTGCTGATCGTCGTCGGTCCGGTGCTGCTGGCGGCGCTGACGATGCTGATGATCGACCGCAACTTCGACGGCGTCTTCTTCGCCGACGGCTCCGGCGGCTCGCCACTGCTCTGGCAGCACCTGAGCTGGATCTTCTTCTCCGGCGCCTACATGCTGGTGCTGATCTTTGCGCTCGGCGCGATCGCCGAAATCGTCGCCGCCTTCTCCGGCCGCTCGCTGGCCGGCCGCGGCACCGTGATGGGCTCGCTCGTCGCGATCGCGGTGCTCGGCACGCTGGCCTGGATGCAGAACATGCTGACGGCGCCGATCGGGGTCGGCTGGATGTACTTCGCGATGCTGATGTCGCTGGCGCTGATCGTGCCCTTCGGCCTGATCTTCTTCAACCTGATCGAGACGATGGTCGGCGGCGTGCTGCGGATGCGGGCGCCGCTGCTGTGGGCCATCGGGGCGCTCTCGGCGATCTCGATCGGCCTCGCCGCCGAGCTCTCCCACTCGATGGTCGCCGCCGCCTGGCAGCTCAAGAACACGACCGACGCCACGGCCGCCACCCACTTCGCGCTGGTCGGCGGCGCCGTCTTCGGCGGCTTCGCCGCGCTCCACTACTGGTTCCCGAAGATGACCGGGCGCACGATGGGCGAGACCCTGTCCCGGATCTCCTTCTGGACCACTGGGCTCGGGCTCCTGCTCGCCTTCGTGCCGCTGTTCTTCGCCGGCGGCCTCGAGGGCCAGGTGATCGACGCCTACAAGTTCTACGACGGGACCGGCGTCACCGCCTACAACCTGATCTCCTCGATCGGCAGCCTGGTGCTCGCGATCGGGATCGTGATGACGCTGGTCAACGCGATCCAGAGCCGCGTCAACGGCCCCGAGGCGGGCCACGACCCGTGGGGCGGCGAGTCGCTCGAGTGGCTCGCCCTCTCGCCCCCCGATCCGCACAACTTCGACGTCCTGCCCGACGTCCGCAGCGCCCACCCGATGCGCGACATCCGCGCCGCGATCGCCAACCGGACCGGCCGCGACGAGGCGCCGACCCAAGAGCGCCAGCCGGTAGCCTGACCGGGATGCCAGCCGGCGCCGGCGCGCAGACCGCGCCCTCCTCGACCAGCACGCTTGCCCCCCGCTCCGCCGCGATGACGGTGGTGCGCGACTACCTGACGCTGACCAAGCCGAAGGTGCAGTCGCTGCTGCTGTTCACGACGGTGACGACGATGTACGTGGCCGGCGACCCCTCGCTCGGCCTGATCCTCCTCACCTGCCTCGGCGGCGCCCTCTCGGCCGGCGGCGCCGGGGCGATCAACCACGCCGTCGACCGCGACATCGACCGCACGATGGCGCGCACCGCCAGCCGCCCAGTCGCCTCCGGCCGCATCTCGCCGCAGGCCGCAATCGCCTTCGGCACCCTGCTCGCCGCCTCGTCCTTCGTCCTGCTGGCGCTCACGGTCAACCCGCTGGCGGCGACGCTCTCGCTCTCCGGCTTCTTCGGCTACGTCTTCGTCTACACGCTCTGGCTCAAGCGCTCGACGCCGCAGAACATCGTCATCGGCGGCGCCGCCGGCGCGGTGCCGCCGCTGGTCGCCTGGGCCGCCGTCACCGGTGAGCTCAGCGGCATGGCCTTCTACCTGTTCGCGATCGTCTTCTTCTGGACCCCGCCCCACTTCTGGGCGCTCTCGCTGCTGATGAAGGACGAGTACGCGAAGGCAGGGGTGCCGATGCTGCCGGTGGTCCGCGGCGAGGCGGAGACCCGCCGCCAGATCCTCCTCTACACGGTGCTGCTGTACGCGGTGACCCAGCTGCCCTTCTGCGCCGGTGGCCTCGGCGTCGCCTACGTCGTCCCCTCGATCGGGCTCGGCGCCGCCTTCATCTACTTCGCGACGAAACTGCTGCGCACGGCCGACCGGCGCTGGGCGCTGCGCACCTACCTCTTCTCGCTCGCCTACCTGGCGCTGCTGTTCCTCGCGGCAGCGGTAGACGCGCAGCTCTAGGGCGCGCAGACCGGCTTCCCTGATAGAAATCCCGACACCGTGGACCGCGAGAACGCCAGAAAGAACATGAGCGCCGGCCTCGTCGCCGGCGGCCTCGTCGCGGCGCTCTTCGCGCTCTCCTTCGTCGTCGCCCTCCTCTACATCGCGCAGTGACGATGAGCGAGCACCGACAGGTGACCGAGCCGGGCGAGCAGATCTACCCGCCCCGCCCCTCCTGGGCCGCGCCCTTCCTCGTCCTCGGCATCGTCGGCCTCGTCTGCGGCACCTTCGCCAGCGGCTTCATCTTCGCGCCCTACGTCTACGCGCTGGTCGGCGCCTTCATCGCCCTCCTCGCCTTCCGCAGCATCGTCCGCAGCGCGATCGGCGACTACTACCGCCTGCCCCGCCGCCAGAAGACCCGCGGCGCCGCACTTCCTGTAGAGACGATTTCCGTCCCGAAGTCTTAGCTGCCTGAGCAGCACCGTGCCGCCGGGGACGGGGCACCCTCCTACCTTCGCTGGGCTATTCGCCGGAGAGTGCCCTGGCTGTCTGAGTTGGCTTTCAAGGCGAATAGCTAGCGCCGCTCGTACGGAGGGTGCCCCGTCCCCGGCGGCGGAGCTCCGGCGGCTACGAGCTCGACCCGGCCAGAGCTGAAGAGAAGTAGAGGCTTCTTTGGGAAGTGTTGGGGGGTGCC
>DASUQC010000002.1:0-109226 GCA_036280745.1 Solirubrobacterales bacterium | reverse complement strand
CTCGACGCCGACCAGCGCCACCGCGAACTACGGTGGCCATATCTGGACGTTTGTTCGATAAGGCTTGACAAACGCTGCAAGCCCTGTTTCAGGCGTGAGCCACGCCTACATCCCGTACGACTCGGCCAGCTCCGGGTCCTTCTCGGCCAGCATTTCGGCCAGCTCGACCATCACCTTGCACTGCTTCCAGGTGGCGTCGTCCTGCATCTTGCCGTCGATCATGTGGACGCCGCGGCCGTCGGGGATCGCCTCCAGCACTTTCTTCGCGAACTTGACCTCGTCGACCGGAGGGCTGAAGACCTTCTTGGCGATGTCGATCTGGACCGGGTGCAGCGACCAGGCGCCGACGCAGCCGAGCAGGAAGGCGGAGCGGAACTGGGTCTCGCAGCCGGCCGTGTCCTTGATGTCGCCGAAGGGACCGTAGAAGGGCAGGATCCCGGTCGCGGCGCAGGCGTCGACCATGCGGGCGATCGAGTAGTGCCAGGGGTCCTGCTGGGCGGTGACACGGTCTGCCTCGGGTTTCTCGGGGTCGGCCGGGTCCTCCATCGAGCGGTAGCCGGGGTGGCCGCCGCCGACGCGGGTCGTCTTCATCCGCCGCGAGGCGGCGAGGTCGGCGGGGCCGAAGCTCATCCCCTGCATGCGGGGGCTGGCCGCGGCGATCTCCTCGACGTTGACGACGCCCTGGGCGGTCTCGAGGATCGCGTGCACGAGGATCGGCCGGTCGAGGCCGGCCTTCGCCTCGAGCTGGGCGAGCAGGCGGTCGACGTAGTGGATGTCCCAGGCGCCCTCGACCTTCGGCACCATCACGACCTCGAGCTTGGCGCCGATCTCGGTGACCAGCGTGGTCAAATCGTCGAGCACCCAGGGGCTCTCCAGCGAGTTGACGCGGGTCCACAGCGCGGTCTGGCCGAAGTCGGACTCCTTGGCGGCTTTGATCAGGCCCTGCCGCGCCGCCTCCTTGCGGTCGACCGGGATCGCGTCCTCGAGGTTGCCGAGCAGGATGTCGGTCTTTTCCGCGATGGCGGCCGCCTTGGCGACCATTTTCTCGTTCGAGAAGTCGAGGAAGTGGATCATCCGCGACGGCTTGACCGGGATCTCCCGCAGCGGCTCGGGGGCGCCGATCGCCTGCGGCTGGAAGAAGTCTCTGGGGTTTCTCAAGATGCTCCTCGGGTCGTTCGCTCTTCTCTGGGCGGGCGGGAATTTAGTCGGCGGCCGGGTTTGCCGCCTCTCACGCCCGTAAATTGCCCGCAAATGGAGGCCAGCGAGCGCGACAGCACGCAGGACTGGGTGCTCCCGGAGGGCTCGGCACCGCCGTTGATGAGCGAGCTGGAGCAGCGGATCGACGAGGCGCTGGTGATCGCCAGGGCCTCGGAAAAAGCGGTGGTGGAAGTCGGCGCGGTGGCGCTCGACGCGGCGCAGCAGGCGCGACGCGCCGCCGACATCGCCGAGCGGGCGACCGCGGCGGTGCTGGCCGGCGGTGTGGGGGAGGCCGGGGCCGCAGCGGGCGTGGCCGCGGACGGCGCGCCGCCGCGGCAGGGCGAGGACGCGGCTCTGCGTCGCTTCAGCGAACGAGCTGACCGGGTCGTGGCGCGGCTGCGGGCGCTGGAGCGGCGTCCGAGCTGGGGTCGCGCCGCCAGCGCCGGAGCAGGCCAGCGGCGACCTGGCGGCTGAGCGCGCCCGCTCCCGGGAGCGAAGCCCCGTCCAGCGAACCGGCCGGCTCGACGCCTCGCACCGAGCCGGTCAGGAAGACCTCTTCCGCCGCCAGCAGCTCGCTCCGGTCCAGCTGCCCCTCCGTGACCTCGATCCCGGCCTCGCGGGCCGCGGCGATCGCCCCGGCACGGGCGATGCCGGGGAGGATGCGCCCGTCGGCCGCCGGTGTCTTGAGGACGCCTTCGTGGGCGACGAAGACGTTGGCGCGGCCTGCCTCCAGGACCTCGTCGCCGTCGAGCACCAGGCTGACCGGGCCACCGGCGGCTTCCTGCAGCCGCCGCCGATCGGCCCACTTGTGCCGGCCCAGGCCGCCCCGGCCGGGCAGCGAGCGCAGGGTGGCGGCGCGCTCCGGGCCGGGAAAGAAGGCGGCCGGGTCGACGGCCTCGCCCTCCAGCGTGGCTTTGGAGCTCCCAGGGTCGAGGGTGACACGCATGCGCCCGAGCTCGACGCCACGGGCGTGTTCGCGGACGCGGTCGGGCAAGTCGGCCGGCAGGCCCGCTCCGAACAGCTCCTGCGCGCTGTTCGCCAGGCGCCCGAGATGGGCCTCGAGCTCGACCGGCCGTTCGCCGAGGACCAGCAGGGTCTCGAAGAGGCCGCGGCTGCGGTCGGGCGGGGGGAGCATCGCCATCAGGGGTAGTTTGCTGCACCTCGCTTGCCGGTGCTGACCCTGCTGATCGACAACTACGACTCCTTCACCTACAACCTCTTCCAGCTGCTCGCGGAGGAGAACGGAGCCGAGCCGGTCGTCATGCGCAACGACGAGGCGAGCTGGGCCGAGCTGGCCGCGCTGGAGTTCGACAACGTCGTCATCTCCCCGGGGCCGGGGCGGCCGGAACGCCGCCGCGACTTCGGGGTCTGCGCCGAGGCGATCCGGCGCTGCGAAGCGCCTCTCTTGGGTGTCTGCCTGGGCCTGCAGGGGCTCGGCTGGGTCTACGGAGGCCGGGTCGGCCGCGCCCCGGAAGCGATGCACGGTCGGCAGCGAGCGGTCGAGCACGCCGGCGACCCGCTGTTCGCCGGCATCCCCAGGCGGTTCGAGGCGGTCCGCTACCACTCGCTCTGCCTGCGGGGACCGCTGCCGCCGGAGCTGGAGGCGACCGCCTGGGGCGACGACGGCGTCGTGATGGCCGTCGCCCACCGGGACCGCCCCCAGTGGGGAGTCCAGTTCCACCCCGAGTCGGTCGCCACCGAGCACGGCCGGCGCCTGCTGGCGAACTTCCGCGACCTCACAGCGGCGCGATGAGGCTGGTGCACCGCACTGCGCCGTGGGCCGACCCGGCCACGGCCTTCGCGGCCCTCTACCGGGGCAGTTCCGAGGCCTTCTGGCTCGACAGCAGCAGGCCCGGGGAGGGCGCCCGCTTCTCCTTCATGGGCGATGCCTCCGGTCCGCTCGCGGCGACAGTCGCCTACGACGTCGAGGCGGGGGAGGTGACCGTCAGGCGCGGGGGGGAGACGGAGGTCCGTACGGAACCGATCCTCGACTACCTGGACCAGGAGCTGACACGGCTCCGCCCTGGGGCCGACACCGACCTCCCCTTCGACTTCCAGTGCGGCTTCGCCGGCTACCTCGGCTACGAGGTCAAAGCCGACTGCGACAGCCCCAACTCCCACGGCTCACCCCATCCCGACGCCGCCTTCGTCCTGGCCGACCGCCTCCTCGCCTTCGACCACGAGCTCCGGCAGACCCACCTGCTCTGCCTCTACGACCAAAGGGCAAAGGAGGCTGCCGACTCCTGGATCGCCAAGACGGCAGAGCGACTGGCGCCTCTACGGGCAGCGGCTCAAGGGGCCATGGGGGAAGGGTCGCCGGAGCCTCCCCGCTGTTGCTCCGCCGACCCTTCCCCCATGGCCCCCCACCTCCTCCGCCCCCGAGCCCAATACCTCGAGGACATAGCCACCTGCAAGGAGCACCTGCTCGAAGGAGACAGCTACGAGATCTGCCTGACGAACACGGTCACGGCCAAGGTCGATGCGGACCCGTTCGATCTCTATATGGAGCTGCGACGGGTGAACCCGGCCCCGTATGCGTCCTACCTTCAGTTTGGAGAGCTGGCGGTGCTCAGCTCCTCGCCGGAGTGTTTCCTGCGAATTGACCGGGGGGGACGGGTCGAGACGCGGCCGATCAAGGGGACGGCGCCGCGTGGCGACACGGCGGCGGAGGACGCTCGGCTGGCCGAGGAGCTGGGCAGGAGCGAGAAGGACCGGGCCGAGAACCTGATGATCGTCGACCTGATGCGCAACGACCTCGGCGCGGTCTGCGAGGTGGGGAGCGTCGAGGTTCCCGTGCTGATGGAGGTGGAGTCCTACGAGACCGTTCACCAGCTCATCTCCACGGTGCGCGGCCGCCTGCGGCCGGGTGGGACCGCCCTCGACTGCGTTCGCTCCTGCTTTCCGCCGGGCTCGATGACCGGGGCGCCGAAGCTGCGGACGGTGGAGATCCTCGACCGGCTGGAGGGACGGGCGCGCGGCGTCTACTCCGGCGCGATCGGCTACTTCGGGGCAGGCGGCGGTTGCGACCTCAGCGTCACGATCCGGGCCATCGTGCTTGCCGGGGGCGAGGCCTCGATCGGGGCCGGGGGCGCGATCACCCTGCAATCCGACGCCCAAGACGAGCTCGCAGAGGCCCTGCTCAAGGCACAGGCGCCGCTGCGGGCGCTCGCAAAAACGCAGCAAACCGCGGTGTTCCGGCCCGCGGAACCAAGTTTTTAGGAGGGGCCTTGAGCGAAAACCATGGGTTTGGCCAGATGTTGGACCTTGATCACGGAGCGAACGTCCAGATCATCTGTACCTTGCGCTGCCTCATAGGGGCCCGCAGGGCACCAGTCGGATTCCTCAACAGCCAAAAAGGGAGAAAGATCCCGCATGACCGTTCGTTCGCACCCACAGTTCAAACTTCGCTGGCTGGCGCTGGCGCTCGCGGCGTGTCTCGTCGCGTTCGGCGTGCTGGCCGCGTCCAGCTCGGCGGCGCAGAAACGCTCGCTGGAAACCCTCAACCTCTGCATCCAGCAGAGCGGGCCCGAAAAAGGCGCGATTCGCTTCGTGAAACCGAAAGCGAAATGCCTCAAAGGCGAGAAGCGCGTCTTCATCGTGACCACGAAGAGCCAGCAGGGCGTGCTCGGCATCGAAGCCGGCAGCGGCCCGGCCGGTCCCGCCGGTGCGGCTGGTGCCGCTGGTAAAGACGGCGGCAACGGCAAAGACGGGAACAACGGTAAAGACGGCGGCAACGGGAAAGACGGGAAAGAGGGCCCGACCGGCCCGACCGGTCCCGCCGGCGCCACCGGTCCGACCGGTCCTGCCGGTTCGGGTTCTCCGGGTGCAACCGGCCCCGCCGGCCCCGCCGGCCCGACTGGTCCCGCCGGTCCGCAGGGCCCGACCGGGGCTGCCGGCCCGCAGGGCCCGACCGGCGCCGCTGGTGCCGATGGTGAGGACGGCGCGACCGGGCCCGAAGGCCCCGCCGGCCCGACCGGTGCCGCAGGTGCCGACGGTGAGGACGGCGCAACTGGTGCCGCTGGCGCTGACGGCGCCACCGGCCCGGAAGGCCCGCAGGGCCCGACCGGCGCTGACGGCCAGAACGGCCAGGACGGAGCAACCGGTCCGGAAGGCCCGGCCGGCCCGACGGGTGCCGACGGTCAGAACGGTCAGGACGGTGCCACGGGTGCCACCGGTCCGGAAGGCCCGCAGGGCCCGACCGGCGCTGACGGCCAGGACGGCCAGGACGGTGCCACCGGCCCCGAGGGTCCCCAGGGCCCGACCGGTGCCGCCGGCGCTGACGGTGAGGACGGCGCGACTGGTGCCGCAGGTGCTGACGGCGCCACCGGCCCGGAAGGCCCCCAGGGCCCGACTGGCGCTGCAGGTGCCGACGGAGATGACGGCCAGGACGGCGCCACGGGTGCCACCGGCCCCGAGGGCCCGGCTGGCCCCCAGGGCCCGATCGGCGCGACCGGCGCCACCGGCCCCCAGGGCCCGACCGGTGACCAGGGCGCCAAAGGCGCGACCGGTGCCACCGGCGCGGCTGGGGCTACGGGTGCGGCCGGCGCTACGGGTGCCACCGGTGCCAAAGGCGCGACCGGTGAAACCGGTGCCAAAGGCGCCACGGGTGCCACCGGCGCCACCGGCGCTGCAGGTGGCATCACCGGCGCCACCGTCGTGACGGCTACGGCTGACGACAGCGCCGCCGCGACCGCTGTCTGCACCGGCACCGATGTTGCTGTCGGTGGCGGTGGAAGCACCAACGAGACCAGCGAAGCCCAGCGTCACATGGGCCTCTCGGCTCCGGTCTCCGGCACCGGGACCGCGGGATCCAGGCCACTGGCCACCAACGGCCAGACGCCCACCGGCTGGCGTGCGCAGTTCCCGAACGCCGACGGCAGCGGGGTTCAGACCACGGTCTGGGCGATCTGCGTGCCTGTCTCCTAGGTAGCCAGGGAAATACCCAAGTGAGCGCGACGAGGCGGGGGAGACCCCGCCTCGTCGTTTGTCAGCCTCGCGACGCGCTCAGCCGACCGGGACGATCTGCCCCGAGTTGACCAGCTGCAGGGCGCGCGTGAAGCTCGGGTCGAAGACCTCGATCTGGACGTCGACGCCCGGATAGGCGAGGTAGACGCTGGCCGGCTGGTCGCGGTTGAAGTAGACGACCCCTTTGCCGGGAGCGGTGCCGAGCACGCCGTTCGCTTCTTTCGCCTGCCCGCGCAGCGCTTTGACCGCTTCGGGCTGGACGTAGGTCCCGACCGTGAGGAACTCGGCCCGGGGGTCGCCGGCGTCGGCCCCGTCGGTCAGGTAGCGCACGAAGGTGCGGCCTTCTTCCGGCCGGCTCAGCTCGAGTTCGGCCCCCTCCTGCTCGCCGGCCCAGTAGACGGGCTCGGCATCGTCCGCCACCGCGTCCTCGAGCTCCTCGGCGCTGACGATCGTCGCGGCGCCCGAATCGGTCGCGGACGAGTCGTCGTCATCCCCGGAGACGAGCCAGGCCACCAGCAGGACCGCCGCAAGCCCGACCAGGGCGAGGGCGATGTAGCTGCGGACCTTGTTGGTGTCGGTGCCGGTCTTCTCGGCTTTCGCATTGTCCATGCGCGAAGCCAATCAGAGCGCCCGGCGGCTTTCTCGAGGCGCTGGGATCAGCCTTCGCAGCGCGAGCCGAAATGGGCGGCCCAGACCTGGGCGCCGGCGTTGCCTTCGAGGTTCCCCCGCTCCAGGGCGATCCCCACGTTGGCGTAGTCGCCGAGGATGTTCTTGCGATGGCTGGGTGAGGCCAGCCAGGCGCGGAAGATCGAGCGCACTGAGCCGAACTCGTCCGTCCCCCAGGCGAGGTTCTCGCCCGCGTGCCAGCAGGCTTCGCCGATGTAGCCGGACTCGTAGATCCAGTAGGTGAATTCACGGCCGCAGGCGAAGTGGCTGAAGTTGTCGCAGCGCAGCACGTCGCCGGCCTTGCCGAGCGCCGAGCGGTCGAGCTCTTCGACCTCGCTCAGCTCGCTCAGCCCCGCCGCGGCGCGGGCGAAGTTGGTCATGCAGGCCATCGCCTCCTCCTGGGCCTTGACCGTGGCGTCGAGGTCGGTCTGGCCCGGGCAGCTCGCCGGCGAGGCGACGAGGGGGCTGGTCGTCGCGGTGCGCGCGGCCGCCGAGCGCTGCGGCTTCGCGACGGCGCGCTGCTCGCCGATCCCGGCCGCCGGCGCGTTCGTGGCCAGGGCCAGCCAGGCGACGGCTGCGGCGACGAGTACGAGGGTGAGCTTGGAGGCCATGGCCCCCTTGTCGTCATCCGCTCAATGGATGGGAACTCGGCCGTTTCGCATTGGACGTTTGTTCTAGACGTACGTTGGGAACCCCCGCGCCGATATCCTTCCCAGCCCACATTCCACCGACCCGTGAGCAGGAGAAATGGCCGTAGACACCGCCGCATACCGCGAACAGACCGACGAGCAGCAGGCGATCACCGAGATGGTGCGGCAGTTCGCCGACGAGCAGATCATCCCCAACGCCGAGCACTACGACCACGAGGACTCCTTCCCGGAGCCGATCGTCGAGCAGATGAAGGAGCTCGGCCTGTTCGGGGTGACGATCCCCGAGGAGTACGGGGGGATGGGGCTCGACCTGACGACCTACGCGATGATCGTCGAAGAGCTCTCGCGCGGCTGGATCTCGATCTCCGGCGTCGTCAACACCCACTTCATCGGCTCCTACCTGCTGATGAAGTTCGGCACCGACGAGCAGAAGCAGTACTTCCTGCCGAAGATGGCGACCGGCGAGCTGCGCGCCGCTTTCTCGCTCTCCGAGCCCGAGGTCGGTTCCGACGTCCAGGGCATCAAGGCGACCGCGAAGAAGGGCGAGGGCGGCAGCTGGGAGCTGAACGGCCAGAAGATGTGGGTCACCAACGGCCTCGGCTCCGGCGTCGTCTTCGTGCTGATGAAGACCGATCCGCAGGCCGACCCCCCTTATAAGGGAATGACCTGCTTCATCACCGAGAAGGAGCCCTGGGCGGAAACCAACTCAGGCGACTTCGAGGGCCTGGTCGTGCCGCCGAAGATCAAGAAGATGGGCTACAAGGGCGTCGAGTCGACCGAGCTCGTCTACGACGGCTACAAGTGCCCGCCCGAGCGCGTGCTCGGTGGCGAGGAGGCCGGCGTCGGCCAGGGCTTCGTGCAGATGATGGACGCGCTCGAGGTCGGTCGCGTCAACGTCGCCGCCCGCGGCGTCGGCATCGCCCAGCGGGCCTTCGAGCTGGCCATCCGCTACAGCCAGGAACGGAAGACCTTCGGCAAGCCGATCTCCGCCCACCAGGCGATCCAGTTCAAGCTCGCCGACATGGCGACCCAGATCGAGGCGGCCCGCCTCGTCACCCGCAAAGCGGCGCGGATGAAGGACGCCGGCGCGCGCTCCGACCTCGAGGCCGGGATGGCCAAGCTGCTCGCCTCGGAGACCGGCAAGTACTGCGTCGAGGAAAGCTTCCGCATCCACGGCGGCTACGGCTACTCGAAGGAGTACGAGATCGAGCGGCTCTACCGCGACGCGCCGCTGCTGCTGATCGGCGAGGGGACCTCGGAGATCCAGCGCATGGTGATCGGCAAGAAGCTGCTGCAGCGCCACAAGATCTAGGCGCCGCAGCAGCTGGCCCGGTCACGAACCGGTGCGGGTGCGAGTCTGGGTCTGACCCTGGGTGCGGGTCTGGGTCCCGGTCGCGCTGTTGCGCGTGTTCGTGTTGGTGTCGTTGTCGTTGGTCGTCCCGCGGGTGGAGTTCTGACCGCTCGTGTCGTCGGTCCCCAGGCGGGTGCGGGTGTCGTTGTCGTTGGTGGTGCCGCGCGTGGAAGCGCCGTTGGCGCTGGTGTCGTCGGTTTTCGCGGCTTCGGCGACGTCGTCGTCATCGTCGTCCCCGCTCCCTGGCCCGCTGCTGTCGTCGTCCCCGCCCCCGGGGCCGCTGTTGCTGCCCTTGGCGAGCGCCGCCGGCGCGTCGCCGATCAGCCCGGCCGCGTTGGCGGCGAGGTAGAGCGGCGTCGCGGCAAGGACGAGGAGCGCCAGGAACAGCGCTCCGGAGCGCCGCAGCGCCGAGGCCTCGCCCGGCAGCAGCGCCTCCTCCGCCTGCAGGCTGCTGTAGACGCGGGCCGCGGGCGGCAAGGTTCGCCTGTCGCTGGTCTTCTTGGACATCGTCTGCCTCCTCGTCGTGTCAGGTGGTCGTTACCCGTTCTCCTGCCCACAACACGGCCGTGGCGCCAGGATCACGCTCAGTGGCCGATCGCGCCGCGCCGCCCGAGCTTCAGCTTGCGGGGCTGGGCGGCGACCAGGGGCTGCAGGCGCGCGACCGCCTCGCCGCAGCCGGGGCGGGCGGCCGGGTCGCGGTCGAGCAGCGCCAGGATCAGGTCGCGAAGATCGGCGGGCACGTGCGCGGGCAGCGGCCCCGGCTCCTGCACGAGCTGCGGGAACCGCTGCGGCCCGGCGTCGCCGGAGCCCTCGGCGAAGGGCCTCTCGCCGCTGACCGCGTGGAAGAGCGTCGCGCCGAGGCCCCAGGAGTCGGCGGCGGGGCCGATCGCGCCGAAGCTGCCGTCCTCCACGCACTGCTCGGGGGCCATGTAGGGGTCGGTTCCGAGCGGTCCCCTGGTCCGCTCCGCCCGCTCCAGGGTGCGGGCGATGCTGAGGTCGATCAGCCGCGGGGGCAGGCCCATCACGACGTTGTCCGGCTTGACGTCGAGGTGGACGTAGCCGGACTGCGCCATGTACTGGAGCGCCCCGGCGACATGCGCGGCGAGCGGCAGCAGCTGTTCGAGCGGGATCGCCCCGTCGCGCCTGATCAGGCGCCGCAGCGAGGGGCCGTCGAGGTGCTCGATCAGCACGTGGGGGTGGGGGCCGTCGAGGACGGCGCCGAAGCTGCGGACCAGGGTCGGGTGGGCGAGCGCCGCCAGGGCCTCGACCTCGAGCGCGAGGTCGCGCAGCGCCTTCTCCTCTGCGGCCTGGCCGGGCCGCAGCACCTTGGCGACGCCGAGGGCGAAGAGCCCGTCGTCCCAGACCAGGCAGACCTCGTAGCGGTTGCCGCCGCCGATCGTCTTCAGGACGGCCCGGCCGGGGGCGATCTCGTCGCCCTCCTCGAACTCCCAGCTTGCGTACTCGGTCATGGCTCCAAGGGTAAGAGCACGGTTCCTGGGCTAGCATCACGCAATGGCCTCTACCTCTGAGCTGATCCGCACCGCGGTGGAGCGCTTCCAAGCCGAAGTCCCGGCCCTGCAGAAACTGAAACTCGTGTTCGGCCTGGAGTTGAAGGCGAAACACGACATCCAGCTCTACCGGGTCGAGCTGCCGGGGCCGAAGATCAGCAAAGACCTCGCCCAGGACGAGCGGGTGCTGGTCGAAATCGACCGCCCCCAGTTCAACGAGCTGGCCGAGAAAGGCACGATCAAGAGCTACCGCAAGGCGTACGAGACCGGCCACATCAAGGCCAGCGGCGACTCCAACGTGCTGAAGCTGATCGGCCAGGTCGTCGAGCGTCAGGAAGAACGCTCGAAGCTGAAGAAAGTCCACTGAGGGCGCACCCTCCGAGTGCCGCGCGTGGATAGCATCCCGCGCCGTCCAACCCAGAGGAGAACCGACTTAGATGAGCGAGCAGACCTACGAGCTGACCACCGACCAGGCCGAGCGCGAGGCGTCCGGCGCGCACGCCTACGGGCGCTACCTCGAGGAGTTCGAGGTCGGCGCCATCTACAAGCACTGGCCGGCGAAGACCGTGACCGAGGCCGACGACCACCTCTTCTGCCTGATCACGATGAACCACCACCCGCTGCACATCAACGACATCTACGCGAGCGGCTCCCAGCAGGGCCGCAACGTCGTCGTCGGCCCGCTCGTCTACTCGCTGGCGCTGGGGATGTCGGTCTCCGACGTCTCCGGCAAGGCGATCGCCAACCTGGCGACCGAAGACCTCAGCCATCCCAACCCGGTCTTCCACGGCGACACCCTGTTCTGCGAGACCGAGGTGCTCGACGTCAAGCCCTCGAAATCGAAGCCGGACCGCGGCGTGGTCAAGGTCCACACGCGGGTCCTCAACCAGGACGGCGTGCTGGTCGCCGAGTTCAAGCGCCTGGTGCTGGTGCCGCGGCGCGAACCGGGGGAGTAGCGGCGGGCAGGCCCGTCCGGCGCAAGGGCGAAGGTTCCCGCCGATGAGCGACCTGAAGACGCGCGTCAAAGACACCGTCGGCCAGAAATGGCAGGCGCGCGCCCGCGCGCTCAGCCGCCTGCGCTGGGTCGCCAAGTACCGGCTGATGCGCCGCGCGGGCGAGCGCCTGCGCGACCGCCCGCGGCGCAACCTCGCCTACGTGCTCTGGGACCCGGAGCTGGAGAGCCACACCTACGACGTCGCCAACCTCGGCGAGCTCGCCGACTTCCTCGCCACCGAGTTCGGCGTCGACCGCGAGCGGGCGCTCGGCTACCTGAGCGAGCCGGACTCCGATCCCGTCTTCAACCAGGACTGGCACCGGCGCATGCGCTTTCGCTTCGACGTCAAGCGGCGCCGCGTGCAGCTGGCCAACCGGCTGATCTGGTGGGGCCTGGTGCGCAGCCTGCGACCCCGGTTCGTCGTCGAGTGCGGGATGTTCAACGGCGTCGGCTCGCTCGTCCTGCTGCGGGCGCTGGAGCGCAACCGCCAGGAAGGCTCCCCGGGCGAGCTGCTCAGCATCGACTCCGACGTGACCATGGGCTGGGCGGTCCCCCCGGAGCTGCAGGGGGACTGGAGGAAGGTGCAGGGCTTCACCAGCGACGTCCTCGAGGGCGCCCTGGAGGGCCGGGAAGTCGACATCCTCATCCACGACACGCCGCACACCTACGACAACCAGGTGGTCGAGTTCGCGGCGGCGCTGAAGCACCCGGCGCAGCTGACGGTCCTGATCGACTCCAGCGGCGGGCGGACCCCGGCCCTGGAGGAGCAGTGCAAGGCGCACGGCGGCCGCTACCGTTACTTCCGCGAGCGGCCGAAGGACCACTTCTATCCCGGCAACGGCTCCGGGATCGGGATCTTCGAGCGCGGCGGGTAGGGCGGGCTAGGGGCCGCGCCGGGGGCTTTCGCCGAGAGCGGAGAGCGGCAGCGACTCGACGGTGTGGGTGCCGACCGGACCGGTCGGCTTCAGGCCGGGGCAGGGGCCGCCGGCGATCGCGTAAATGCGGTTGCCGACGACGGCGGCGCCGAGCGCGTGCCGCTCGACCGCGAGGTCGGGGAGACGTTGCCACCGGTTCGCCGCCGGGTCGAAGGCCCAGGCGGTCGGCGTCACCCAGCCACCGCCCTCTTCCCAGCCACGCTCCTCGTCGCCGCCGATCACGACGATCTTGCCCGCGGCCGCGACCAGGCCACTGGAGGAGGTCGGGCCGAGCGGCAGGGGCGGGAGCTCCTCCCAGCGCTCGGTCGCCGGGTCGTAGCGTGCGAAACCCCGCGCGGATGCCTCCTCGTCGACCCGGCCGCCCGCGAGGTAGAGCTTGCCCGCAAGTGCCGCGGCGTTGACGTGGTGGACCGCGAACGGCGCGTCGGGCCCGGTCGTCCAGGTCCCAGCCCCGAAGTCGTAGACCTCCAGCCGCCGGAACGGGGCCGGCGGGTCATCGATGCCGAAGGTCTGGGGGGCGCCGGCGGCGACGTAGAGCCGGTCGCCGATCGCCGCAGCCCCGGCGGCACCGCGGGGGAGACCCATCGGCGTCAGCCGGGCCCACTCGTTCGCTTGCGGGTCGTAGCGCCAGAAGTTGCTCGTCGCCGCCTCGCCCTCCAGGTAGCCGCCGGCGAGGTAGACGTCGCCCTCATGGGCGACCGCCTGGACGTGGTTGAGGCCGGTCGGGAGCGCGGTCGGCTGGGTCCAGCGGCGGTTGCGGGTGTCGAAGGCGAGCACCGTGCGCAGGTTGCCCGGGGCGCTGCCTCCGAAGGTGTAGACGGTCTGGCCGACCGCGGCGGCGCTGCCCTCGACGACGGTTCGCGGGATCGCCGGCTCGGACTGCCAGCGTCCGGGCAGTGGGCGTGGCGAAGGCGGGTCCTTGCGGTAGAGACCGACCCGGCAGGGGATGTCCGGAACTCGCTCTTCGAGCCCTAGCCGTGCCTTCCAGTCGCCCGGGAGGTCTATTGCGTTGGTCGCCGCGAGGATCCCGAAGGCGAAGACGACAAGCATGGCGGCGGCGACCGCAGCCAGAAGCCTCGCTCCCCGTAAGTCCATCGGGGAGGAGTCTACGTCCGTGTGGGCGGCCCGGTGGAGGCTAGAGGGCCGAGGCCGGCAGCGACTCGACCGTGTGGGTCCCGACCGGGCCGTTCGGCTTCAGGCCCGGGCAGTAGCTGCCGCCGAGCGCGTAGACGCGCTCTGCGGTCGCGGCGACGCCGCTGCCGCGCCGTTCGAACTTCATGTCCGGGAGGCGGGACCAGCGGTTGGTCTGCGGGTCGAACTCCCAGGTGCTCGGGGTGACCCAGCCGCCTTCGTTCTCCCAGTCGACCTGGTCCTCGCCGCCGACCACGACCAGCTTGCCGTCGATCGCGACCAGGCCCGGCGAGGCGACCCCGAAGGGCATGTCGGGCAGGCTTTCCCAGCTGTCGGTCGCCGGGTCGTAGCTTTCGAAGGTCGCCAGCGAGTGGTCCTCTTCGCCGCGTCCCCCGGCGACGTAGAGCTTGCCGTCGAGGGCGGCGCCGCCGACGTGGTGGCGCGGGCTGGGGATGTCGGCCCCCAGCGACCACCTGCCGGTGGCGAAGTCGTAGATCTGCAGCTGCGGGTAGGGCGCGATCGGGCCGCTGGCCCCGAACGTCTGCGGGGCGCCGCTGGCGACGTAGAGCTTGTCGCCGACCACGACCGTGGCGCCGGCCGCGGTCGGGCGCAGCAGCGGCGGCAGCTTGGTCCAGCGGTCGGTCTGGGGGTCGTACTCCCAGGCGTTGGCGGTCGGGTCTTCGCCGTCGAGGTAGCCGCCGGCCAGGTAGAGCTTGCCGTCGTGCGTCGCCGTCTGGCTGTGGTTGAGGCCGGTCGGGAGCCGGGTCGGCTCGCTCCACTCCTTGCTGCGGGTGTCGTAGGCGGTGACCGTGCGCAGGTTGCCGGGCGGGCTGCCACCGGTCACGTAGACGATCGGTCCGACCGCGATCCCGCTCGCCTCGATCTGGGTCCTCGGCGTTTCCGGTTCGAAGTCCCAGCGACCGGCGGGGGCGGGGGGTGACTTCGGGCTCTTGCGGTAGAGGCCGAGGCGGCAGTCGGGGTTGGGCGTCGCCTCCTGCAGGCCGAGCGTCGTGCGCAGGTTCCCGGGCAGGTTGATGACGTTGGCGGCGGCGAGCGCGCCGGCCAGGAAGACGGCGATCATCACGGCGGCGAGGACCGCCAGCAGCTTCGTTCCTCTGCCTTGCATGGGGGAGCGGAAGAGTATGGCGCAGGGTCGGCGGACCGAGGCGATGCAGGGATTCCTGGGTGCTTGCTTGAATCAGTCGTGGCGATGACCCCCGAGACCGCCACCGAGCCGATCCCCGTCTTCGACGTCCGCCTCGAGGAGGCCCACGTCGAGGCCGTCGCCGCGACCCTGCGCTCGGGCTGGCTGACCATGGGCCCCCGGATCAAGGAGTTCGAGGCCGAGTTCGCCGCCCACCTCGGGACCGAGCACGCGGTCGCCGTCAGCAGCTGCACCTCGGCCCTGCACCTCGCCTACCTCGCGGCCGGGATCGGCCCCGGCGACGAGGTGATCGTCCCCGGCATCACCTTCGTCGCCTCCGCCGCCGCGGTCCGCTACTGCGGCGGCACCCCGGTGCTGGCCGAGATCGCCGGGCAGGAGGACCTCGGGCTCGACCCCGAGGACGTCGCCGCCCGGATCGGGCCGAACACGAAGGCGGTCTGCGCCGTCCACTACGGCGGCTATGCGGCGCCGCTGGGCCCGCTGCGCGAGCTCTGCGAGGAGCACGGGCTGGCGCTGATCGAGGACGCCGCCCACAGCCCCGAGGCGGTGCGGCCGGACGGGGTCGAGGGCAAGCTCGGCACCTTCGGGCTCGCCGGGACCTTCAGCTTCTTCTCCAACAAGATCCTCTCCTGCGGCGAGGGCGGCCTGCTGGCGACCGACGACGACGAGGTGGCGGAGCTGGCGCGCAGCCGCCGCTCGCACGCGATGACCTCCGGCACCTGGGACCGCCACCGCGGCCACGCGATGGGCTACGACGTGATGCAGGTCGGCTACAACTACCGCCTCGACGAGCCGCGGGCGGCGCTGCTCTCGGCCCGCCTGACCGGGCTGGGAGAGGACATCGCGGCGCGGCGCCGGCTCACCCACCGCTACCGCGAGCTGCTCGGCGAGATCGACGGCCTGGTGCTCCCGTACACCGAGGCGGAGGTCGACGCGAGCTCCTGCTACGTGATGCCGGTGATGCTCGAGGACGCCGCCCTGCGCGACCCGGTGCGGAAGCTGCTGAGCGAGAATCACAAGGTCCAGACCAGCGTCCTCTACCCCTCGATCTCCGAATTCACCGCCTACGGGGCGGGGGAGACGAAGCTGCCGCGCTGCGAACGGGCGGCGCGGACCCAGCTGACGCTGCCGCTCTACCCGCATCTCGGCGAGGAGCGGCTGCTGCGGGTGGTCGAGGCGCTGCGCGCGAGCCTGGCCGAAGCGGCGGGCTAGGAGCGCCGGCTCAGGCGTGGCGGCTCGCCGCGACCGCGGCGAGGAACTCGTTCCAGTCGGCGACGCGGCCCTGGAGGACGTCGCAGAGGCGGCGCAGGCCGGCGAAGTCGTCTTTCAGCTCCCAGCCCCAGTGCAAGGTGATCGGGGCCCAGAGCGCCGCTTCCCGGTCGGCCAGACGCTCGATCTCGGCAGCAGCCTGCGCGGCGGTGCCGTAGAGCGGCGCGTAGGAGGGGAGGTAGACGGCCTCCCCCTGCCAGACCGGAGTCGGGTGCCAGCCGAGCAGCCGCACGCTCTCCGGGCCGCCGCAGACGACCTCGAAGCGCTCCGCCAGCAGCGGGTACTGGGCGGCGTCGAAGCGGTTGAACGGGGGGACGAAGACGGGGGTGGGAAGGCCGAGGTCGTCGAACACCGCGCGGGCCCCGTCGATCCGCTCGGCCGCCTCTTCCGGCGAGCGTCCGCAGAACTCGGAGTGATGGCGGGGGTGGGCGTTGCGGGTGCGGTGGTCGGCGCCGTGCAGGCCGAAGGCGACGCCGTCCTCGCGCAGTGCCTGCAGCGTCGCGATCTCACCCGGGTCGAGATCGCGACGCTCGTCGACCGCGGGGTCGAGGTAGTCGCGCGAGACGTGGGGGGTGATCGCCAGGAGGTAGGGGACGCCGGCCTCGGCGAGCACGGCGTGGAAGCGTCGGTGCGCCTCGGTGCCGAACTTTCCCCCGGAGTCGAAGGCGCGGGCGTGGGGGAACTCGTCGACCCGGACCAGGGCGCGGGGTGGGCCCGGGGCCGCATCGCCGAGCGCGGCGCGGCGAAAGCGGGCCAGCGGCTCGGCGACGCTCCGCTCCCACCCGAGGCGGCCCCGCTTCTGGGCGAGCGCCTCGAGGAAGCGCCGCGGCCGGCGGGTGGGCAGGCGCTTGAAGCCGAGCTCGCGCCGCGCCTGCCCGGCCCCTCGGCCGGGCCCGTGCGGCCACAGCTGCAGCGCCGCCGTGCGTCGCTCGTCCAAGTTCACGGCGCGCATGATCCCCCAGCCCCCGGCGGCTGCGCGGGGGGCGCCGGGGGCGTGGATAGGGTTCCGGCCCGATGAAGCGTGCCGTCGTACTCGCCGGGGGCCTGGGGATGCGCCTGCGCCCCTACACGACCGTCCTCCCGAAGCCGCTGATGCCGGTCGGCGACCGGCCGATCCTCGACATCATCGTGCGCCAGCTGCGCCACGCCGGTTTCGAGCGGCTGACGATCGTCACCGGTCACCTGGCGGAGCTGATCGAGGCCTTCTTCGGCGACGGCGAGAAGTACGGGATCGCGATCGACTACTACCGCGAGGACGAGCCGCTGGGGACGGTCGGGGCGCTCGCCCTGCTCGACGGTCTCGACGAGGACTTCCTGGTCATGAACGGCGACGTGCTCACCGACCTCGCCTACGGCGAGTTCCTCGACCAGCACCGCGCCTCCGGCGCCGCCGCCAGCGTCGCCGCCCACCGCCGCGAGGTCCAGGTCTCGCTCGGCGTGCTCCAGTTCGAGGACGAGGCCGACGCCGACCGCCTCACCGGCTACATCGAGAAGCCGACCTACCACTACGAGGTCAGCATGGGCGTCTACGCCTTCTCGCCGCGCGCGATCGAGCAGATCGAGCCGGGGGTGCGACTCGACTTCCCCGACCTCGTCCTCAAGCTGCTCGACGCCGGCGAGGCGGTGCGGGCGCGGCGCAGCGAGGACGACTACTGGCTCGACATCGGCCGCCACGACGACTACGAGACGGCGATGGACGAGTTCGAGCGGATGCGCGACCGCTTCCTGCCGGACGGGTGAAGCTCGAAGGCCGCGACATCGTCTGCGTCGGCTCGGCCGACTGGGCGACCGAGCTGCCGATCAACCAGCACCAGCTGATGGGCCGCCTCGCAGCCCGCAACAACGTCCTCTTCGTCGAGTCGCTGGGACTGCGCCGGCCGCAGCTGGCAGGGCGCGACCTCAGCCGCCTCTGGCGGCGCCTGCGCCGGGGGCTGCGCGGGGCCCAGCCCGCCGACGGCCTCCACGTCCTCGCGCCGCTGGTGCTGCCGCTGCACAGCGTCGGCGCGGTGCGGGCGCTGAACCGGCGGCTGCTGCGTTTTCAGGCCGGGCGGGCGGCGCGCAAGCTGGGGATGAAAGCGCCGCTGCTCTGGGCCTACGTTCCGCAGGCCGAGGTGCTGCTCGACGTGCTCGACCCGGCGCTGGTCGTCTACCACTGCGTCGACGACGTCGCCGCCCAGAAGGGGGTCGACGCCGCGAGCTTCCGCGCCGCCGAGGAGCGCTTCGCCCGCCGCGCCGACCTGGTCTTGGCCAGCGCGCCGGCCCTGGCGGAGCGGATGCGGACGCTCTCCGGCCACGTCCTCTACGCGCCCAACGTCGCCGACACGCCGACCTTCGCGAAAGCGCTGGAGCCGGGGGCGGTCGACCCGGCGCTGGAGCCGCTGCCACGGCCGCGGCTCGTCTTCCAGGGCGCGATCGTCGCCACCAAGCTCGACGTCGGCCTGATCGCCGCGGTGGCGCGGCAGCGGCCCGAGTGGAGCATCGTCCTCGTCGGCCCGGTCGGGGCGGGGGACCCCGGCGGCGACCTCTCGGCCCTGGAGGGGGCGCCGAACATCCACCTGGTCGGTCCACGGCCGGCCGGCGAGCTGCCCGCTGTCCTGCGCGGGGCCGACGCCGGCCTCATCCCCTACGCGATCAACGACCTCACCCGCAGCGTCTTCCCGATGAAGGTCTACGAGTACCTGGCGGCGGGCCTGCCGGTGCTGGCGACCCCGCTGCCGGCGCTGGAGGGAGTCGAGGCGATCGACACCGTCGCCGACGCGGGGGCGCTGGTCGCCGCAGCCGAGCGCGAGTTCGCCGCCGACACGCCGGAGCGCCGCCGCGCGCGCTCCGAGGCCGCCGCCGCTCACTCCTGGGAGGCCCGGATCGAGGAGATCGAGGCAGCGCTCGGCTAGATCCCCCCGACTTATGGCCCCTATAGGGGCCATAAGTCGGGGGGATTGGGCCTCGTCCTATCGGCGGCGGGTTTCCGCAGCCTCGGCCAGCACCGCCCGGGTCTGCGCGGCGACGGCCGGCCAGCGGAACTTGGCGGCGTGGGCGAGGCCGCGCTCGATCAGAGCGGGTGGGCGCTGCAGGGCTTCTTCGAGGGCCGCCTTCCAGGCCTCGGCGCTGCGCTCGGCGACGACGATCGCGGCTGGGCCGCTGACCTCCTCGAGGCCGCCGGAGTCTGCCGCGATCACGGCCGGCGTGCCGCAGGCCATCGCCTCCAGGGGGGCGATGCCGAAGCCCTCGAAGAGCGCGGGGGCGGCGAAGGCGCCGGCGGCGCGCTGCAGGTCGAGCAGCTCGCCCTCGCTGACCTCGCCGATCAGCTCGCAGGCGCTGCTGGCCCGCGCCGCCGCCTCGATCTGCTCGGCCTGGAAGCCGGGGTTGCCGGCGAGGACGACGCGCCAGCCACCGCCCGCCGCCGCGGCCAGGTTCGCCGCCTCGATCAGCACCTCGACCCCCTTGCGCGGCTCCAGCGAGCCGACGTGGAGGACGAACGGCTCCGTGATCCCCCAGCGCTCGCGCACCGCGGCCAGGGCGGCATCGCGGTCTCCCGGCGTGAAGGTGTCGTCGACCCCGTTGGGGACCACCCGCACGCGGTCGGCGCCGACCGCGTAGAAGCGCTCGACGTCGCCGGCCGTCGTCTGCGAGACGGCGATCGTCCGCGTCGCCCCCCGCACCGAGCGCGCGACCGCGGTTTCGAACCGCTTCACGTGCTCGGGCGGCTTGATCCCCGGGAAGCGCAGCGAGGCGAGGTCGTGGACCGTGGTCACGGTCGGGACCGGGCTCCAGCGCGGCAGCACGCTCTCCGGCGCCCAGAGCACGTCGGGGCGCGCTCGCAGCGACCACAGCGGCACGAAGGCGTTGCGCCAGATCTCGGTCCCCTTGACCCGGACGCCGACCTCGTTGGCGCCGGCGATCGTGCGGCCAAAGGAGTTGCGGTTGGCGAGCAGGTCGATCTGGTCGCCGCCGGCGAGGAGCTCCTCCCCGATCCGCGCCAGGTACTTCGGGATCCCGCCCCAGTGGGCGCTCAGCACATTGGCGTCGATCGCGATCCGCAGCCGCTCTTCGCTCACGTCCCCGCGCCCTCCTCGACCGTCCTGCGGTCGCGCAGCAGCCGTCGCAGCTCCTCCAGGTCGAGCGCCCGCAGGGCGATCAGGAGCGCCGGGTAGAGCGCGGTCATCGCCAGCACCAGGACGATCGCCCCGCCGCCGAGTTCACGCAGGCCCCAGATCGCCAGCGCGGCGAGTGCCGAGGCCAGCAGGGCGAGCCCGATCCGGCGCAGCGAGAGCCGCAGCTCGATCTTGCGCAGGACCATCACCGTGCTCAGCCCGACCACCACGATCTCGGTCAGCAGCGTGATCCAGGCCGCCGCCTCGATCCCGTACTCGGGGATGAGGACGATGTTGAGCGGGACGTTGAGGCCCAGGCCGAGCGCCGCGAACCAGATGTAGCGGCGCTGCAGGTTCATCGCGATCACCATGTTGCCGGCGACGTTGCCGATGCAGATCGGGATGAAGGCGGCGACCAGGATCGTCAGCACGGTGGCGCCGGCGACGTAGTCCGGCCCGTAGAGCAGCTCGACGATCGGTTCCGCGGCGACGATCGTCAGCGCCAGCCCGCCGAGCGCGACGATCATCAGGTAGTCGATCGCGATCTGCATCATCCGCCGCAGCCGCGCCGGGTCAGAAGGGAAGAGGCCGGCCATCACCGGGAACAGCGTCACCATCACCGACATCGGCACGAAGCCGGCGTTGTCGAGGATTTTGTACATCGCCGCGTAGATGCCGACGTCGGCGGCGTTGGAGGCGTACTCGTAGACGAGGATCTGGTCGATCCGTCCGTAGGTGAAGGTGAGGGTGCCGGCGATCCCGACCGGGACCCCGATCCGCAGCAGCTTCCCCCACATCTTGCGGGCGCCGCGCCACTGCACGGGGATCGTCCGCAGGGCGATCGCCGCCAGCGCCAGGTTGACGACGATGCTGACCGCGAGGAAGGCGATCGCGAAGGCGACCATGCCGCCGTCGAGGGCGGCGATCGCGATCACGGACCCGGCCCAGAGGACGCTGGTCAGCGTCGTGAAGGCGACGGTGATGTGGTTGCGGACGTGCAGCCGGAAGACGACGCGGAGCGTCGAGATCGCCCCGGTCAGGTAGAGCAGCGAGAGCAGCAGCCCGGTGATCAGCATTTCGCCCTCGCTGGCGAGGACCGCGATCGCGGCGACGAAAGCGGCGATCATCGGGACCGCGATCGCCAGCCGCAGGCTGGTCGTCGCGCCGACCCAGGCGCCCTCGCGCTCCGGTTCCTGGGTGGCGAAGCGGATCGCGACGTTTTCGAGCCCGAAGTTGCCGAAGGTGGCGATCAGGTCGATCACCGCCAGGATCGTCGCCCACTGGCCGTAGTGATCGGCGCCGAGCGCGCGCACGATCACGACCGTGGTGATGACCCCGAGCGCGATGTTGACGACCTGCCCCCCGATCTGGGCGACGATGTCGGTGACGACGCGACGCGAGCCGACGCGGGTCGCGCGGTGCTGTGAGCCCTCCATCAGGAGGGCGCCTGCTCGGCCTCGTCCTCCGCCTTGGCGTCCTGCCAGGCTGCCGCCAGCCAGCCGAGGGCGGCGCCGAGGATCAGCGAGACGCGCGGCTGGATGCCGGTGAAGCTGGCGGTCAGCTCGACGATCGCGAGCGCGAGGATGCCGCCGAAGGCGGCGATCGCGCAGACCTGCACGACCTCGTCGTGATGGTCGCGCCAGACCCGGCGCGCCGTCCCCAGCCCGGCGCCGAAGACGGCGAGGTAGGCGATCAGGCCGAGCGGTCCCAGCGCCAGCCAGAACCAGAGCGTGGCGACGTGGGCGTAGCGGCGGTCATGGGCCTCGGCGAGCGGCTGGTGCACCTCCCAGTCGACCCCGAGCCCGACACCGGTCAGCGGGTGCGCCTCGAGGTTTTCGATCACGTTGTGGCGCTCGTCCATGCGGTAGCGGTCGCCCCGGTTCTCGCCGAGGCCGCCCGGGCTGAAGGTCTGCGCCCGCTCCGCGATCGGGCTCGAGGAAGGATCGTCGGAGGTGCCGATGGTCCCGACCGCGACCAGGGTCAGGGCCGCGGCGACGGCGCCGACCGCCAGAACCGCGCGCCCGCGGCGGCGGCTGGCGATGATCCCGACCGCGACGAGGGTGAAGGCGCCGGCGATCCAGAAGGAGCGGCGGAAGGAGAGGATCAGCGATATCAGGGCGAGCGGCGCCGTGGCGATCGCCCAGGTCGGGACCTTCACCTTGCGGATCAGCGCCGCGACGACGCCGAGCACGAGGACCAGCATCACCAGGTTGGGGACGGGATTGAGAAAGGTGATCACCTCGTCTTCGACGGTGCTGCCGAAGCCGCCGAAGAAGACGTAGAGCCCGGAGACGCCCTTGATCGCCCCCAGCGCCGCGACCACGACGGCGAACAGCTTCAGCGCGCGGGTGTCGCGGATCACGTTGACCGCGAGCAGCGGCACGAGGAAGACGTAGGCGACGTTCATCCCGCGGTGGAAGAGGTCGCCTTTGCTGACCCCGCCGACGGAGAAGTACCCGGTCACGACCCCGGCCGCCAGCGCCAGCGCCAGCAGCGCCAGGGGGATCATCAGCGGGTTCGCCAGGCGCGGCCGCTCGTCCTCGGTGACGAAGCGCAGGAGGACGCCGGCGATCCCGATCCCGAGCAGGACGTCGGGCGGCGTCAGGCTGGAGGCCGCGACCTCGTAGTAGAAGGCGCCGGAGGGGATCGCCCCCGTCGCTTCCGCTTCGGCGAGCACTGCGAGTGCGACCAGCAGGCCGAAGGTGAAGCCGGGGAAGCGCAGCAGGACGACGCAGACGACAGCGACGACCGGCGCCAGCATCCCTTTCGCCCCGGCGTACTGCAGCCCCGCGGCGAAGAGGAGGCCGGTCGCCAGGCCGGCGGCGGCGACCCCAACCGCCACGCCGACCTGCGGCATAGCGAGGGTCGGGCGGTTCAGACCCGCGTCTCCTTGGGTCGCCCGGCGGGCTGACGCTGGGGTGCGGCCGGCCGGTAGGCGTCGTAGCGGGTCTGTTTGGCGTTGGAGCGGTTGAAGGCGAAGCCGAGCAGCGGCGCGCCGGTCGCGCGCAGCGCCTCGATCGCGCGGCGGGCGTCACGGCGGCGGGTGTGGCGGGAGTCGATCACGAAGACGACCCCGTCCGCGTAGCGGGCGAGCACGACCGGGTCGACCACGACCAGGGTCGGGGGGCTGTCGAAGACGACCATGTCGTTGTCGGAGCGCAGGAACCTGACGATCTCTTTCATCCGCGGGGAGGAGAGCGACTCGACCGCGTCGTCGGCGTGGGCGCCGGCCGGCATCAGCTGCAGCTCCCCGCTGGGGGCGCCGGCGCTCTGCGAGAGCCGCACGTTGACGGCGACGCCGCCGGGCTCCTGCGGGTCGTCGTCGACCAGCAGGTCGCTGAGGCCGGGGGAGAGGGAGGTCCGGAAGATCTCGTGCAGGGTCGGGCGCCTCAGGTCGCCGTCGACCGCGGTGACGCGGCGGCCCTCGGTGGCGAGGGTGCGGGAGATGTTGGCGGAGACGTAGCTCTTGCCGCAGCCGGACTCGGCTCCGGTGATGAGGACCGCGCCGGCCCCGTTGCCGCCGCCGTTGCCCCCGTAGTTGCCGGAGCGCTCGAGCGCGAAGACCATCGCGGTGCGGAGGCTGCGGAAGGCCTCGACCGGCGCCTCGCCGCCGCGACCCTTGGGGATCTCGCCCAGCAGCTGCAGGCCGAGGTCGCGGGCGGCGTCCTGGGCCGAGCCGTAGCGGTCGAAGAGGAGGTCGCGCAGGTAGATCGCGCAGGCGCCGAGTATCAGTGCCGCGATGAAGGCGAGGATCGCGTCGCGTTTGGGCGTCGGCGCGACAGGCGTGCTCTGGGGGGCGGCACGCTCGACGATCCGCAGCGAGTCGCCGGGGTTGGAGGTGCGGTTGGCGATCTGCTCCTGCAGCGCCTGCAGTTCGACCTGGAGGTTCGCCCGCTCGAGTTCGCCGGCCGGGGCTTCGGTCAGTTCGGTTTCGATCTCCGTCACCCGCGCCTGGATCGGCGCCAGCGCTTCTTTCGCTTCGCTGACCTGGAGCCCGCTCAGGTATTCGGCGAACGCTTTCGCGTAGGCGTTGGCGAATTCGGCCGAGAGATCGGGATCGCCGGTGAGCGAGCTGAAGGCGAGGACGCCGACGCGCGACTCCGGCGAGACGTCGACGCTGGCGTCGAACTCGGCTTCGCGCCCTTTCACCGCCGGCTCTTCGTGGGCGATTTCGAGCACCGTGCGGGTGTCGGCGAGCCCGTGGTAGACGTTGGTGAGGCTGAGCAGCTCTTCCTCGCTGAGGATGTTGCCTTCGGACTGGGCGGTGGAGACGATCTGGCCCAGCGCGGTGCTTTCGTACTCGTTTTCCTTCGAGGAGGAATAGAGGTAGACGACCACCCCCGCGACCGCGGCAAACAGCAGTAGCCAGCGTTTGCTGGCCCAGATCAGACGTAGGTAGCCGGTCAGTTCCACAGTCGAGGTGACCTATCGGGCAGGCAGGTCGGGCACTTGAATCAGGATAGCCGTCAACCTAGATGATTCTGGGTACGCGGGTTCGGTCCTGCACGGCCTGCAATGCGGCCTCCGCGTCCTCCGAGGGGTCGATCGGCGCGACCGCGCCGCGCAGCGCCGCCGGGGCGAAACGCAGCCGCCGCCGCTCGCGAGGGCCGGCGAGCAGGAGCGCGTCGACCGGGCGCAGCTGGTCCTCGGCGTCGAGGGCGCGAGCGAGCGCCCCCGGACCGCTGCCGTCCAGCGTCCGGCATCGCACACCCGCCGGCGTTCGTCCTTGCGGCGGAATCGGCCCTGAAGGGACGAACGCAGAGTGGGGCGGCGCTATCAGGGCGACGTCGGCGCCGGCCGCGGCGGCCCGCTCCAGCCAGGGGGCGAGCTCCCCCGCCCTGCCGGCGTCGAGGGCGACGCCGACGACCCGCACCGGGCCCAGGCGCGGCGCCTCCTGGCCGAAGCCGCCGGCCCCGCCCTCGGCCCCGCCGCGCAGCCGGTACACGGTCGCCAGCGCGTCGGCCGCGCACTCGAGCCAGACCTTGGCCAGCCCGCGCAGGCCGTCGCGCCAGGCGCCGTAGAGCAGCGTCCGGTAGGCGAGCTTGACGGCGGGGCGGACGAAGACCCCGGTCAGCGCTTCGGCGAGCCCGGCCCGGGCG
This sequence comes from Solirubrobacterales bacterium, assembly GCA_036280745.1. Classification (GTDB taxonomy): domain Bacteria; phylum Actinomycetota; class Thermoleophilia; order Solirubrobacterales; family 70-9; genus VAYN01. The sequence continues at coordinate 84,205 of DASUQC010000002.1, read as the reverse complement.
CGCTGAGAGCCTTCCAGGCGCGCGTAGGCGCGGGCGTCGCGCAGCGCCTCGCCCCAGGAGGAGGCGAGCAGGTGGGTGAGGTCGGCGTCGAAGGGGTGGGTCGGGCCGTCCGGCCAGAGCCCCTCGTGGACGGTGCGGGACTCGTCGTGGCGGAAGGCGCCGCGGCGGAAGAGCCGGTGGCGGTAGCGCGGGTAGCGGCTCGCCGGCCCCATCGCGGCGCCGAGGAAGAGGTCGCGCATCGGGATCGCGGTCATCCGCACCCCATCCGGGGGGTCGGCGAGGAAGGCGCGGACCTCCGCCCCCAGCTCGGGGCTGACCCGCTCGTCGGCGTCGATCTCCAGCACCCAGTCGCCGGTCGCGTGGTCGAGGGCGACGTTGCGCTGGGCGCCGAACCCGGGCCAGGGGTTCTCGACCACCCGCGCCCCCGCCGCCGCGGCGATCTCGCGGGTGCGGTCGCGCGAGCCGCTGTCGACCACGACCACCTCGTCGCAGAAGCCGAGGCTCTCCAGGCAGGCGGGCAGCCGCTCCTCCTCGTCGCGGGCGATCACGCAGGCGCTGATCGTCTCGCCCACGGCTACGCCTCGGCGCCGAGCAGCTCGCCGAGCCGCAGCGCCAGCGCCGCGATCGTCAGCGTCGGGTGGACCGGGCCGTAGGTCGGGAAGGCGGAGGAGCCGGCGACGAAGAGGTTCTCGACCTCGTTGTGGCGCAGGTCGGCGTCGACGACCCCCTCGCCGGGGGAGCCGATCCGGCAGGTCCCCATCAGGTGGCCGCCGCGCGGGCCCGGGGCCGCTTCGACCGACTCGACGCCGAGCGGCGCGAGCCGGCGGCGCAGCTCCCGGGTGACGTGCTCGATGCCGTCGGTCTCGTAGGGACCTGGCGGGGGGTAGGCGGTGCGGTTCAGCGGCAGGCCGAATGAGTCCTTGTTCGGCGAAAGTGAGACCCGGCGCTCGAAGCGGGGAACGTCTTCGGTCAGCATGTCGAGCGGCAGGGTGCGCCGCCAGCGATCGACCGCTTCGGCCCGCGCCTCCTCGCCCGGCACGCGCGCCGCCACCGCCTCTCCCAGCAGGGGGCTGATCGGCGTCCCGGGGTTGAAGGGGCTGAGAATCGCCCCCGAGCGGCGCGCCCGGAACTCGCCTTCGCGGAAGGCTTCCGAGATCCCGGTCGAGAGCGTGTTGCCGTAGCCCGGTTTCAAGGGCCGGCGCAGGCGCGCGGTCAGGGTCGTGTGGCCGTGGTCGAAGAGGTAGCGGCCGACGGCCGGCCCGTTGAGGTCGGAGCGCAGCAGGATCGCCGGGTTTTCGATCCCGTTCGCGGCCAGCACGAAGCGCTCGGCGCGGACGAGCAGCGGCCGGCGGTCCGGCCCGATCGCCTCGATCGCCTCGACCCTTCCGCCGGAGTCCAGGCGCAGCCGTGCCGCGACCGTCTCCGGCAGCAGCTGCAGCCGCGGGTGCTCGAGGATCGGCGCGAGCCCGTTCAGGGCCGAGAAGCGGGCGTCGACCGGGCAGAGCTGGCAGGTCGCCGAGCCGCAGCAGGGCGGCCGGTCGCCGACCGCCTCGGAGGGGCGCGCCTGCGGCAGCGGCCCGAACGGCTCCAGGTGGGGGGCGATGGCGCGGTCGATCGGGCTCAGCGGGTGGGCCGGCTGGGAGCGGGTGCCGGGCACCGGCGGGCCGGCGGCGCCCCCGCCGCCGCCGGGCGCCCCCGCGACCCCGAGCGCCGCCTCGGCGCCGCGGTAGAAGGGGAGCAACTGCTCCAGCGAGAGCGGCCAGTCGACCATCACCCCGAAGCTGCTGTTCATCTTGAAGTCGGCGGCGCTGAAGCGCGGGGTCGCCCCGGACCAGTGCAGCGAGGAGCCGCCGACCCCGTAGACGTAGCTCCAGGGATAGAAGGGGGTGCCGGGGGCGGTTTCGTCGTTGGGCTGCGCTCCGGGGACGTCGGCGGCCCAGGTGCCGCTCTGCAGCTGCTCGGCGTGGGTCTTCAGCGCCCCGCGCTCGAGCATCGTCACCCGGCTGCCGCCGAGCAGCGGGCGCCAGGCGGCGAGCAGGCCGGAGACGCCCGAGCCGACCACGGCGATGTCGGTCTCGATCGTCTTCAACTCGCTCGCAGCAGGCCGGTGCAGGCCGGGCTGCCGGGGTCGGAACCGGTGACGGCGTAGGCGAGGTTGGCCGCGGGGGCCGAGAGCATCGGCTCGAGCAGTCCGTCGATCGCCTTCTGGCGGACGTTGTCGGGAAGCGCCGCCGCGACCGGGTCGCGGACGGCGAGCGCGAAGGCGGCGGCGCGGGCGTCGTACTCGGCATCGCCGTACTCCGCTCGCGCCCGCGCCAGCAGCTGCGTGGCCAGCTCCGGCTCGATCCCGAGCCGCGAGGCGACCAGCCCCTCGAACTCCTCGCCGAAGGCGAGCACCGCGTAGGGCGCCGCGACCGCGGCGCCGACGGCGCCGGCCCCGAGCGCGACGAAGGTGCGGCGCCGCATCCGCAGCGCCCCGACCGCGTCGGACCTCTCGGCCAGCTCGGCCAGCAGCGCGACCAGGCGCGGGGTCTGGAGGGCGCTGTCGTAGCGCTCGCCGACCCGCTCGCGCGCAGCGGCGCCGAGCCGCCGGCGCCGCTCCGGGTCGGCGAGGCGGCGCAGCGCCGCCGCCAGCGCCTCGGGATCGCTCGGCGGCACCAGCTCGCCGCTGCCGCCGAGCAGCTCGCTCACCGCTCCCACGTCGGAGGCGACCACCGGCAGGCCGGCCGCCATCGCCTCCAGCACCGCCCAGGGGACGGCGTCGGCCCGGGTCGGCAGCGCCAGCACGTCGGCCTCGGCGTAGCGCTCGCGCAGCTCGTCGGTGCCGGTCGAGATGCCGCGGTGGACGCGGACGAAGTCATGCTCGGGGACCTCGTCGCCGCTGACCACGTCGAGCACCGCCTCGCCGCCGAGCCGGCCGACGGCCTCGACAAGGGTGCCGAGGCCCTTGCGTTCGACGTCGTTGCCGACGAACAGGACGCGCAGCGGCCCCTCGCGCCCGGCGGGCCGGCGCTCCGCCGCCTCGGCCCACCAGGCGGCGTCGAGCCCGGGGTGGATCGTCTCCACCCGTCCGGCCCGCTCGCCGTACTCCTCGCGCAGCGCCGTCGCGTTCCACTCGGTCCAGGCGATCGTCGCCGCGGCGTTCTTCAGCGCCCGACGCTCCAGGCGCGCGATCAGCCGCTGCTGGCGGGCGGAGTGGCGGTCGCGCTCTCCGTGGTACTCGAGGGCGGTGAACTGGCCGACGGTGGCGTCGACCGAGAGCACGACGGGGAGGCGCCGCATCGGTCCCTTGGCGAGCAGGCCGGAGGCCTGGGTGACGACGAGCGCGACGTCGGCCCAGCGCCCGTTTCGCTTCAGCAGGCGGCGCGCCTGCCAGGACCAGCGCAGGCGCCAGCGCAGCCCGTGCAGGTCGCCGTCGCCGAGCCGGGAGACCCGGCGCAGGAAGAGGCGACCGAGGCGGCCGGGGGGAGGGATGGTGAGCATCCGCGCCTCGACCTCGGGCATTCCCGCCAGGGACGCCTCGAGCTGGCGCTTCATCGTGCGGTGGCCGAGCACGCCCTCGTCGACGACGAGCAGGCGCAGCGGCTCGGGGCGCTCGCTGGCGGCGCTCACGGGGCCGACCCCCGCGCTTCCTCGATCAGCCGCTCAGCCGCGGCCGCGACCACGGCCCGGTCGAAGCGTTCGACCGCGCGCCGCGCCGCCAGCTCTCCCTCCCGGCGGACCCGCTCGGGGTCGTCCTCGTAGGGGCGCAGAGCCGCGGCGACCGCGTCCGGGTCGTTCTCCGGCGAGACGATCGCCCCGTAGGAGTCCTCGATCAGGCCGATGACGCCCTCGGCCCCGGTGGAGATGCAGGGGCGGGCGGCGAGCATGCCGAGGATCACCGCGCGCGGCTGGCCCTCGGCGGGGCTGGGGCAGAAGACGGAGACGTCGAAGGCGGAGAGGACGTCGCCGATCTCCTCGCCGGGGGTCGAGAGGAAGTGGGCGCGTCCGCCGAGCGGGGCGGCGCGCTCGCGCAGCTCGGCCTCGGTCTCGCCCGAGCCGGCGAGGACGAGGTGGGTCTCGGGGCCGAGCGCCGCGACCGCGTCGATCAACACGTCGTTGCGCTTCTTCGGGTGGAAGCGGGAGACGCAGCCGACCGTGAAGGCGCTGGGTGGAATCCCGAGCTCGGCGCGGACGCGGACGCGGCCCTCCTCGCTGAAGCGGATCTCCTCGGTGCGCATCGCGTTGGGGAGCACCGCGACCTTGGCCGCATCGACGCCGGCGTCTACCACCGACTGCGCGGTCCCGGCGGAGATCGCGAAGACCGGTCCGGCCCCGCGCGCGGCGCGCGCGTAGGCGGCGCGGCCGGGACCGCGGCGCATCTGGCGCGGCACCGGCCCCCACTCGCACCAGGCGATCTGGGGGCGGAGATGGGCGGGCAGCCCGGGGGCGAGCAGCTGCTCCTTCTTGTAGTGGAGCAGGAGCAGGTCGTAGGGGGCCTCGGCCTCGAGCGCCCGCTCGAGGCGACTCCGCAGCGATCGCCACCGCAGCCCCAGGCGCGGCCACGTCTTCCCCGAGAGCTTCGGCCCCAGCTCGAGCGGGTGGACCTCGACCCGGGTCTCGCGGCCGATCGAAGGCGAGTCGCTCAGCATCGTCGCCTCATGGCCGCGCTCGATCAGCGCGTCGAGCAGCTCGACCGCGGCGAACTCGGCGCCCCCCGGGGCGGCGCCGGTCATCACCGAGACGATCCTCATGCCGCCAGGCGCCGCTCCAGCGCCTCGATCGAGTACTCGCGCTCGGCCAGGGTGCGCCCCGCCGCCGCAAGCGGATTGCCCTGGGCCGGGTCGAGTGCGGCTTCGAGCGCCCGCGCGAACGGTTCGCCGTTGGCCGCGCCCTCCGCGTAGTGCTCGCCGGCGCGCACTTCGAGCCCCTTCGCGGCGAGCGGGGTGGCGGCGACCGGCACCGCGTAGGCCAGCGCCTCGACGAACTTCAGCGGCGAGCCGCCGCCCTCGAGCAGCGGCACGGCGACGCAGCCGGCCGCCAGGTAGAGGTCGCGCAGGTCGGGGACGAAGCCGCTCGGCTCGATCCGCGGGTCCGGCGGCCGGACCTCCTCGGAGCCCTTGCCGGCGACGACGAGGCGGACGTCGGGCGAGCGCTCCCAGAGGCTCGGCATCGCCTCCTCGCAGAGGAACTCGAGGGCGCCGCGGTTCGGCTCGTAGCCGAGGTCGGCGACGAAGAGCACGACCCGCTGGCCGTCGCGGGGCGGCGCCGGCTCGATCGCGGCGACGTCGACGACGTTGGGGACGAGGCGCAGCCGGGCGGCGGGGGCCAGCGCCTCGGCGCCCGCCATGTCGGCGGGGGAGACCATCCAGCTCTCGGCGCAGCGCTCCAGCACCGTGCGCTCGAAGCGCTCCAGGGCCGGCAGTGACATCGCCGCTTCGTCGAGCCGGTGGCGGAAGGCGGACTCGAGGTTGTGGGCGTCGTAGATCACCGGCCGGCGACCGGCGAGGGGGAGCAGGGCCGCGGCGGCGACCGGCCCCTCGGCGACGACCCGGATCCCCTCCTCGCGCGCGAGCTCCGCGGTGCGGGAGGCGAGCTCGGGCCAGATCCCCCGCGCGAAGTCCTCCGGCACCCCGCGCAGGCGGGCGCGCAGGTAGGTGGGCAGCCGCGCGACCGTGCCTGGGCGCTCGACCCGGTGCAGGGTCAGGCCCTCGATGCGCTCGTAGGCGGGGTCCGGCCGGTTGGCCCCGAAGGCCCCGTAGACGAGGTCGACCGGGCCGTGGGCCGCGAGCGCCCGCACGATCCCGTAGGTGCGCCGCGCGCGGCCCGAGTCGAGGGTGGGCGTGAATGAGGTGGCGATGGCGGTCCGCATCGGCGGGGCCGGCCGGAGACGGGCGGCGCGGCGAGTATAGGAGGGGGCACGGACCTGGATCGACGCCCGCCGGGGGCTCCTTTAGAAGCGGGTGCCGGGGAGGCTCAGCGGTACAGCTGCATCGCCGCGCGGACGATCGCGTAGGCCGGCTTCGGCGTCCCGTCCTCGCGCAGCAGCCCGAACTGCAGCTCGCGGTCGGTGCTGTCGGTGCCGCGGTCGAGCAGCTGGAAGACCGAGAGCAGCGCGACCTTCCACTCTGGGTGGGCGAGGACCGCGTCGATCATCTTCTCCAGGTGCGCCGCCTGCTCGGCCTCGGTGACGCACTCGCTGCCGCAGTTCGCGGTCGACTCGCCGTACTCGGTCAGGTAGAGCGGCTTCGCGTTCGCGCCCAGCTCGTCCATCCGGGCCCGCAGGTCGACGATCCGCTCGATCGGGCCGCTGTCGCCCGGCGTCTCCGGATCGTGGCCGTACCAGTAGGGGTGGAAGGCGAGGCCGTGGTAGAGCGAGTTGAGGCCGGGGATGCGCTCGTAGAGGGTGTCCAGCCAGGAGAGGTTGGCGCCGTGCAGGTAGACGGGCAGCAGCACCTTCACCGGCAGGTCGAGCTCCTTCACCCGTTCCAGGGTCGGGCGGACGGTGTCGGCGTAGTCCTCCGCGGTCATATCGCCGAAGTAGGGCTCGTTGCCGAGCTCGATCGTGTTGATCGCGTAGCGGGACTCGTCGAGCTCGGGGTGTGCGGCCCAGAAGCTGCCGCCGGGCCCGTAGTGGCGGACGAAGGCGACGACCCAGTCCCGGTAATGGTCGGCGTCGCCGAGGTCGTTGCCGCCGAGCAGGGCGAGGACGCGGGTGTCGATCTCCGTCGCCGCGGCGAGCACCTGGTCTTCCTCGCTGGTGACGGGGTTCGAGATGTGCCACTCGTGGCGGGTGACGGCGGCGCCGAGCGCGGCCCGCTGTTTGACTTCGCTCGAGACCCAGCCGGCGTAGCCGCCGTCGATGCCGAGCACCAGCGAGGTGGCGGGCGACGGCGGTGGCGGGACCGGGACGCCGGGGTCGATGTCGGGGTTCGAAGGCTGGGCCGGCGGGGGCGGAGGTGGTGGCGGCGGGGGCGCCGGCGGTTCGGGCTCGGGATCGGGGGCCGGCGGGGGCGGCGGCTCGGGCGTTTCCGGGGCCGGTGGCGCTTCCGGCTCGGGCGCGGGCACTTCCGGCGCCGACGGTGCGGAGGGGGCGGCCGGTACCGAGGCCGGCGGGGTCGGGGCCGGCGGAGCGGTGGCGCTCGCCGGCGCCTGCGGCGGCGTGGACGTGGCGCCGGTGACCGGCCCGGGGACCGCGGCCGGTGCCTTCGCGCCGTTGTGGTGCCTGCGCTTGGCGCTCGCGACCCGGGCGCGGCCGATCACCCCGCGCACGCGGCGGCTGGTCGCCGCTTCCTTGCCCTTGCCGAGGGCGAGAGGCACGGCCTCGTCCTCCCCGAGTCCAACCCGCTCGCGATGGGAGGAGGCAAAAGCCAGCCCCGCCGTCGCCGCGGCGAGCACGAGGACCGCGATCAGGCACGTCTTCAGGGAGGGACTGGGCAGGCTCATACGTTTGTCCATGAGCCTACCCCGCACAGCCCCTTTCAAGCAATGAGCGCCCCGCGTTGGGGCTGGGCCTAGCCGCGGTAGGTCTGCATCAGCCCGCGCACGAAGGAGTAGACGGGCTTCTGGGTGCCGTTCTGGCGCAGGATCCCGAAGCCGTGCTCGCGGTCGGAGCTGTTGGTGCCGCGGTCGAGGAGCTGGAAGACGGAGATCATCTCGACGTTCCAGTAGTCGCGGGTGATCACCGCGTTCAGCATCTTCTGCAGGTGCTCGGACTGGGTCGCCTCGCTGACGCACTCGGTGGCGCAGAGGGCGGTCGACTCGCCGTACTCGGTGAGGTAGATCGGCTTGTCGGCGGCGCCCTTTTCGTTCATCCGCTGGCGCACCTTGTCGATCCGGCCGAACGGTCCGGCCGCGTGCACCTGGCCCGGGTCGTGCGCGTACCAGTAGGGGTGTTCGGCGAAGGCGTAGAACAGCGAGTTGAGGTTGGGGATGCGGGCGTAGAGGGTGTCCATCCAGCTGGTGTCGCTGCCGTAGACCCGCTGCGCCAGGACCACCTTCACCGGCAGGCTCTGCGCCTTGATCGCTTCCAGGGCGGGCCGGACCGAGTCGGAGTAGGAGCTGGCGGAGACGTCGAAGTAGGGCTCGTTGCCGAGCTCGACGGTGGTGATCGCGAAGCGCGCCTCGTCGATCTCCGGGTGCAGGTCCCAGAAGGTCCCGCCGAGGCCGTAGCGCCCGATGAAGGCGACGACGAAGTCACGGTAGGAGCTGCCGCTGCCGAGTTCGTTGCCGCCAATCAGGGCGTGGAGGCGGGTGCCGGCCTGGACGGCCTTCAGCACCAGCGCGTCCTGCCAGTTGACCGGCTCGGTCACGTCCCACTCATGGCGGGTGACGGCGGCGCCGAGCTGGGTGCGGTGGCTGACCTCGGCACTGGTCCAGGTGCCGTGGCCGCCGTCGATCGCGACGACCAGCGAGCCGTCGCCCGGGGCCGGGGCGGGGACCGGGCCGGGCTCAGGCGCGGGGGAGGGAGCGGGCTCGGGGGCCGGGGCCGACACCACCGTGTTGGCCACGGTCACCGTGGTCGTAGCGCTGCGGGAGTTACCGGCGGCGTCGTAGGCGGTGGCGCTGAGCGTGTGCGAGCCGTTGGCGACCTGGGTCGAGTCGAAGATGCAGTTCCAGGGAGCGTCGCTCTCGGTGTTGAGCGTGGCGCCGTCGACCTTCATCACCACCTTCTCGATCGCGCTCGCGTCGCTGACCAGCGCCTCACAGGCCGACCCCTGGATCTTGCCCTTGACGGTCGCGCCGGCGGTCGGGACCTTCCAGGAGACCGTCGGCGGCGTGGTGTCGCCGGGGGCGGGTGCCGGAGCGGGCTCGGGCGCAGGCGAGGGAGCGGGCTCGGGGGCCGGGGCCGGCGCCTCCGGGGCGGCGGCCTTGTTGGCGACGGTGACGCTGACGGTGGCGGTACGGGAGTTCCCCGCCGCGTCGTAGGCGGTCGCGCTGAGCGTGTGCGACCCGTCGCCGACCCGGGTCGAGTCGAAGCTGCAGTTCCAGGGCGCGTCGCTCTCGGTGTTCAGGGTCGTCCCGTCGACCTTCATCACCACGCGGCTGACGCCGCGGTTGTCGCTCGCCAGCGCCTCGCAGGCCGCGCCCTGGACCCGGCCGTTCACGGTCGCGCCGGCGACCGGGGCCTTCCAGCTGACGCTGGGCGGAGTCGTGTCGCGGGTGCGGCTGGCGGAGGTGCGGAAGTTGGCGACGCAGCGCCGCCAAGCCGCCGAGCTGCGCGGCGCGCGCTTGGCGCAGGCGCCCGCGGCCTGCTTGGCGGAAGCGCCGGCGGCGGGGCCCTTGGCCACGGCGGCGGAAGTGGTGGGAGCGGCCACCGGGATCAGTCCGGCGACGGCAACGGCGAGGGCGGCGGTGCGGGCGAGTTTCATTGCCCGTTGATCGGAGCCCGGGCCGCGACCCGTTTGAAATCCCCCTGCAATTGGACGCATGTCCAGAACGGTGGGGGGGGAGTTGCGGAGGGGACGCTAGCCGCGGTACTGCTCGAGCGCGCTCTGCACGATCGGGTAGGCCGGCTTCTCCGTGCCGTTCTGGCGCAGGAGGCCGAAGCCGAGCTCGCGGTCCGAGGTGTTGGTGCCACGATCGATCAGCTGGAAGACGGAGAACATCTTCACCCCCCAGTCGGGCCGGGTGGTGATCGCGTCCAGCATCTGCTTCAGGTGCTGGGCCTGGCCGGCCTCGTCGGTGCACTCCTCGCCGCAGGCGGCGGTCGACTCGCCGTACTCGGTCAGGTAGATCGCCTTCGTGTTGGCGCCGAGCTCGTTCATCCGCTTGCGCAGCGTCTCGATCCGGCCGAACGGCCCGGCGGCGGCGACCTCGGCCGGGTTGTGGCCGTACCAGTAGGGGTGGTCGGCGAAGGCGTCGAAGTACTCGTTGAGGTTGGGGATCTGCCGGTAGAGGGTGTCGATCCAGTCGGTGTCGCTGCCGTAGACGCGGCTCGGGAGCACGACCGTGACCGGCAGCCCCAGGCGCTGGATCTCTTCCAGCGTCGGCCGCACCGTCGCCGCGTAGTCCTCCGGCGACATCTCGCCGAAGTAGGGCTCGTTGCCGAGCTCGACGGTGGTGATCGCGAAGCGCGCCTCGTCGAGCTCGGGGTGCTCGTCCCAGAAGCTGCCGCCCTGGCCGTAGCGGCGGATGAAGTCGACGACGAACTCGCGGTAGTGGCCGGCGTCGCCGAGGTCGTTGCCGCCGAGCAGGGCGTGCAGGCGGGTGCCGATCTCGCCGGCGGCGGTTTCGACCACGTCCTCCTGCTCGTCGACCGGCTCGTAGGGGTCCCACTCGTGGCGGGTGACGGCGGCGCCGAGCTCCTCGCGGTGCTCGATCTCGCTGTCGCTCCAGCCGCCGTGGCCGCCGTCGATCGCCGTCAGCAGACCGCCGGAGACCTGGGTCGGCAGGCTGGAGGCGGTGGCGCGCTTGCGCTTGGCGCGGCGCAGCCGGTTGAGGCAGCGGCGGCGCTGCTTCGCCTCGGCGCGGCGCGCCCGGCGGGCGGGGGCGCTGCGGCCACGCGAGGCGAGGGCGCGGGAGGTGCGGGAGGTCCGCTTGGTGCAGGCCTTGGCGCCGCTGCCGGGGGCTGCGACGGCGAGCGAGGCGCCGACGTCGGCGCGCCCCTCGGCGGCGCCGGCGCCGGGGGCGAGAACGCAGCCGGCGACGAGGGCGACGAGGAGAAGGCGGAAGGTGTTGGGCGGGAACCGCATGCCCACCCGTCATCGGGCGGCGAGGCAGCCTTCGTTGCCCCCGTCCAGGGTCTCTGGACGGATGTACTAAACGACCGTTGACGCCTGCAAGCAGGCCTGCGCCCCCGTCTCCGGGCGCGGTCCTGCCTCATGCGGCCCTGGCCTACGGGGTGTTGCGGTGCTTGCCGTCGAAGGGGTCGCCGAAGGCCTCGGCGTCGAGCCCCTTGGCGATCTCGCGGACGCCGTCCGGCACGTGCATCTCCGGCACGAAGCCGAGCCGCTCGCGGATCTTGGCGAAGGAGACCTTGTAGTCGCGCGGGTCCTCGTCGCGGTGCACGTAGCTGACGTTGCCGCGCGGGATCTCGGCGCTGATCACCTCGACCAGGTCGAGCTTGCGGTAGTTCTCGTCGCTGTCGCCGACGTTGAAGACGTCGCCGCCGACCTCGCCGGGACCGGCCTCGAGCACGGTGACGATGCCGCGCGCGGCGTCGCGGACGTGGACGTAGGGGCGCCAGAACTGCTCGCCGAAGACTTCGAGGTCGCGGTCGGCCCAGAGTTCGCGGGTGAACTCGTTGACGGTGAGGTCGAAGCGCATCCGCGGTGCCGCCCCGTAGACGGTGGCGAAGCGCAGGCAGGTCGCCGCGGTCGGGCCGCTGCCGTTCTCCAGCAGCATCTTCTCGATCTCGACCTTCTGTTCGGCGTAGAGCGAGACCGGCGCCAGCGGCGCCTCCTCGTCGACCGGCGTCTCCGGGTCGGCCATGCGGCCGTAGTTGGAGCAGGTGGAGGCGAAGATCAGGTGCGCGACGCCGGCCTCGGCCGCGTCGGCGACCAGCTTCCGGGTCGCCTCGATGTTGGTCTCGCGGGCCAGCTCCGGGTCGCGGGCGCAGGCCGGGTCGCCGACGATCGCCGCCAGGTGGACGATCGCGCCGGCGCCCTCGACGGCGCTGCGCCGGGTCTCGTCGTCGCGGACGTCGCCGATACGCACGTCGACCCCACGCTCCTCGAGCATCTTCGCGATCTCGTCCTGGCCGAAGGCCAGCGAGTCGAGCACGCGGACCTCACGGCCGGCGTCGAGCAGCGCGGTCGCCACCTCGGTCCCGACGTAGCCGGCGCCACCGGTGATCAGAGTCAAGTCGCTCAATTCATTGCCCCCATTGGAGTCGTGTCCTGCCGGCCGACGTAGCGGTCGACCAGCCCCTTGAAGTTCTGCCGGAACGAAGCGGCGCTGAAGCGCTCGGCGTGGGCCCGGATCGTCTGCGGGTCGAAGCTCTCGAAGTCGAGGTCGTGGAGCGGCGCCGCCAGCGCCGCCGCGTCCTCGCCGTCGACGAGGACGCCGGTGACGCCGTCGACGACGGTCTCGCGGACGCCGCCGCGGTTGACCGCGACCACCGGCCGCCCGGCGGCCTGCGCCTCGACGGCGGCGATCCCGAACTCCTCGATGTTGGGCACGACCAGCGCGATGCAGCGAGAATAAAGATCGGTAAGGCGACTGTCGGAGACGTTGCCGAGGAACTCGACGTCGGGCCGGTCGTACAGCTCCCGCAGCCGCGGCAGGTCGGGCCCCTCGCCGACGATCTTGATCGGACGGTTCGCCAGCTCGGCGGCTTTCAGCGCGATCTCGACCCGCTTGTGGGGGACGATCTGGCCGACGAAGAGGAGGAAGTTCTCGGGTTTGCCGATCGCGAACCGCTCGACCGCGACCGGGGGGTGGACGATCTCCGCCTCGACCCCGTAGAGCTCCGCGATCCGCTCCTGGGTGATGCGGGCGTTGGCGACGTACCGGGTCACGCGCCCGGCCGCCTCCAGGTCCCAGTCCCGGATCCGCTTCAGCGTCCGCCGCATCACCGGCCGTCCCAGGCTCGGCGTCTCTTCCAGCGCCCGCTCCTGCTCGAACCAGGCGTAGCGGAAGGGGCTGTGGCAGTAGCAGACGTGGACCGCGCCGGGCCCTGGCCGCAGGCCGTGGGCGAAGGCGCTGCTGCTGGAGACGAGCACGTCGTAATCGCCGACCGGCAGGCGCTCCGCCGCGCCGGGGAAGAAGGGAAGCAGGTAGCGGAAGCTGCGCTGGCTGGCGCCGAGGCGTTGCAGGCCCGAGGTGCGCACGTCGCGCCCCGCAAACCCGTCCCGCACCGCCTCCTCGTCGTAGAGCAGCGTGTAGATCGGGGCCTGCGGCCAGCAGGCCGCCATCTCGGCGAAGGTCCGCTCGGCCCCCCGCATCGTCAGCAGGTAATCGTGGGCGAGCGCGACCGAGGTGTTGCTAGTAGGCGCCACGCCCCGACATGACGGCGGGGACGGTCGCCAGCAGGATCTCGATGTCGCGCGCCAGCGACCATCCGGCGACGTACTGGTAGTCGAAGCGGACCATCTCCTGGAAGGGGCTCTGGGAGCGGCCGTAGACCTGCCACGGGCCGGTCAGCCCGGGTCGCAGCTCGAGCCGGCGCAGGTGCCAGTTCTCGTCCAGCGCCGCCGTCTCGGGGAAGATCAGCGGGCGCGGGCCGACCAGGCTCATCTCGCCCTTGAGGACGTTGAACAGCTGCGGCAGCTCGTCGAGTGAGAAGCGGCGCAGGCTGCGGCCGATGCGGGTCACCCGCGGATCCTCGCGGATCTTGAACATGACGCCGTCGCCGGCCTCGTTCATGTCCTCGAATTCCTTCTTGCGCTGCTCGGCATCGACGTACATCGAGCGGAACTTGATCAGCTGGAAGCTGGTGTTGCCGCGGCCGGCGCGGGGCTGGCGGAAGAAGATCGGCCCCCGCGACTCGACCTTGATCGCGATCGCGATCGCCAGCATCACCGGCGAGAGCAGGGTCAGCAGGATGGCGCTGCCGATGACGTCGAGGCCGCGCTTGGCGGCCATCGAGGCCGAGGTCAGCATCGGCGCCCCGATCGAGAGCAGCGGCAGGCCGCCGACCTGGTCGAGGGCGCGGACCCCGTCGAGGAACTCGAAGAGGCGGGGGACGACGTCGATCGCGACGCCGGCGTCGCGGCAGGCCCGGATCGACTCCAGCAGCTCCTCGTGGCTGGCCCGCGAGAAGGCGATGATGACGCGGTCGATGCTCTGCGCCTCGATGATCGCGTCGAGGTCTTTGAAGCGGCCGAGCCAGGGCAGGTCCGGGGTGCCGATGTCGTGCACGTCGTCGTCGACGATCCCGACCGGGACGAGCCCGAACTGGGCGTTGTTGCGGAGCTTCTTGACGACCTGGCCGGCGACGATGCCGGAGCCGAGGATCAGCGTGCGCTGGCGCAGGTCGGGTGCCTTGTGCAGGCCGGCGCGGACGAAGGCGCGGGCGCAGCCGGCGAAGAAGGCGGTCGCGGTGACGGTGAGGAAGGTGAGGCCGACGACCTCGCCGAGGTCGAGCACCGAGGCGACGCCGAACAGCGGCCAGGTGATCAGCAGCACGGCGACGAAGCCGCGGGGGATCTCGGAGACGGCCGAGGCCCAGGTGGCGAGCTGGTCGCTGCGGTAGAGCCCGATGCTGAAGGCGGCGAATGGCCAGAGCAGGCCGGCGACGAGAATGAAGGTGAGGCCGGCGGTCGAGAGGTCGCCGAGCAGGGCGACCGCGAGGGCGGCGGCGGCGAGGGCGGCCAGGGCGTCGCCCGAGTAGAGCATCCGCGCCAGCACCGCGCCGCGGCGCCGGGCCCGGCTGGTCGTCTCGGCCCGCTTCTCCTCCTGGGAGCGCTCGAGGGCGAGCGGGGACTCGGGCTCCGGGTGGGTGGCGGTCGGGTTCTCCATCGAGGCGTTGCGGTGGCGGCTTTCAGTGCGAGCGGTTCTGGGTCTTGGTAGGAAGGACGGGATCACGGCGAATTTGGATGCAATTGGGAACTAGTGCTTGCCGGGCATGGTCCCCTATCGAGCCGGGTCGCAGGTTTCTTTAAGCGGCCGCGCACACGCATGATTTCCTGCGCAGGCTCCTTGAAAAATAGTCCGGTTGACGCCAAATCTCCATAGCCGTCCTCGCATCGGTAAATAAAATCCGCTGTTTAATCCCGCGATCCGGCTTGGCTAGCGGAGCCGGGCGACTCTAGCGGACATATGTTCGATACACCGGCTGGCGCAAACTGCCCGTTGTGCTATGCCAAAACGGCGCAGCGGGCCTTTTGTCAGGGGGAACCCGATTCCGTTTCCAGCGCCCGGCGGGCGACTTCGGCATTGCGAAGTTGGCTGCGCCGCTCGTGCGGGAGCCGTTTGCGGAAGCTTTCATGGGCGCGGACCTGCGCCTCGGCCGAGAGGCACTGGACCGCGTGGCCGCCGATCGAGCCGGTGACGATCGCGAGCCCGGCCGCCTCGAAGTCGACCGGGTGGACGTCGACCACCCGCATCCCGCGGTCGCGCACGACGATCCGGGCGGCCAGCGGATCGTTCGCGGCGGGAGGCTGGTCGTACCACTTGCGATAGCCGAGGCCGGCCAGCGCGCGCAGCGCCGCCTCCTCGTCCTGCGGTTCGACGATCAGGTCGAGGTCACGGTGCTTGCGGGTTTCTTCCCCGACCAGCGCATCGACGCCCCAGCCGCCCATGCAGCAGGGGGCGACGCCCTCGCGCTCGAGCGCTTCCAGCGCTTGCACGACGCGCGCCTCGTCCATCGCCGGGTTGCGGTAGATGCTGCCGCTGAGGATCTTCTTAGCCCGGTGGGGCACCGGTAGGCGCCAGACGACGGCGTTGAGCCCATCGGTGATCTTTGCCCAGAGCGGCGGCCTCTCCACGCCTGTGAACGATAAGTGAATACTGGTCCGCCCGGTGAGTGCGGGGCGGGGTTGCGTTCAGTGCGCTTCGTCGGAGGCGTGCGCCGGCGGTCGCGACTCCTCGGCGAGCGAGGTGATCTCCAGTTGCCCGTGGGCGGCGTCTTCGAGGACCTCGGTCGCCTCCTCGGCGGAGCGCGCGTAGAGCTCGACCAGGAGGTGGACGACGATCTGCTCGTCGTCGTGCTTGTGGAAGCGGACGTGGGTGAAGAACTCGCGCACGCCGGCGTCGCCGAAGGCGCCGTAGGTGAGGAACTCGATCGCCTCCGGGCCCGAGCAGGTCTCGACCCGGTCCTGGTCGACGGTGACCGTGCAGGAGGCGACCCAGGGGGTGCCGGCCACCATCCGCTCCCAGCGGTCTTCGATCGGGACGATGCGATCGTCCTGGAAGGTCAGGTGCGGCTGGTCGTGCATGCAGTTGAGGCACTGCACGACCGATTCCTGCACCTCGTCGATTCCCTCGGCGAGGACGCCGTTGTCGGGGTCGACGCGGCGGATCGCGTCGTAGTGGATCTGGATCTCGAGGTTCTGCGACCAGCAGCGATAGCAGCGCAGCCAGGCCGCCCGGTCCCCGTTCAGCTCGCTCATGTCCTCATTGTCGCGCGGCGGCGAGCTCGGCGCGAGCCGGGGTGCTCAGGCGGGGGCGCCGGCGCGCTGGCCGACCAGCTCGACGATCTCGCCCATGATCCGGTTGATGTCGAAGTCCTTGGGGGTGTAGACGCCGGCGACGCCGGCCTCGCGCAGGCGCTCGGCATCGGCGACGGGGATGATCCCGCCGACCACGACCGGGACCTCGACGCCCTCCTCGCGCAGCATGCGCACGACCTCGGGGATCAGCTCCAGGTGGGAGCCGGAGAGGATCGAGAGCCCGACCACGTCGACGTCCTCCTGCAGGGCGGACTCGGCGATCTCGGCCGGGGTGAGGCGGATCCCCTGGTAGATCACCTCCATGCCGGCGTCGCGGGCGCGCAGGGCGATCTGCTCGGAGCCGTTGGAGTGGCCGTCGAGGCCCGGCTTGCCGACCAGGATCTTGATCCGGTGGCCGATCCGCTCGGAGACCTCGTCGACCTGGGCGCGGATCGCCTCCAGCTGCTCGCGGTCGCTGGGCGGGGCGGCGCCGCTGACCCCGGTCGGCCCGCGGTAGGCCCCGAAGGACTCGCGCAGCACCTCGGCCCACTCGCCGGTGGTCGCGCCCGCCTTGGCGGCGGCGATCGTCGGCGGCATGATGTTGCGGCCCTCGTCGGCGGCGACCGCGGCCAGCTCCGCGAGCGCGGCCTCGACCGCGTCCTCGTCACGCTCGGCCTTCCACTGCTCGAGCGCCTCGATCCGTTCGCGCTCCACCTCCGGGTCGGGGGTGAGGATGCCGCCGTCGGCGCCCGCCGTCAGCGGCGAGTCCTCGGTCTCGGTGAAGCTGTTCTGGCCGATCACCTTCTGCTCGCCGCTCTCGATCCGGGCGACCCGCTCACGGTGGGACTCGACCAGGCGCGCCTTCATGTAGGGGACCGCCTTGACGGCGCCGCCATGCTCCTCGACCACCGCCATCTCAGCTCGGGCGCCCGCGGTCAGCTCCTCGACCAGGCCCTCCATCACGTGCGAGCCGGCGAAGACGTCGGGGTACTCGAGCAGGTCGGTCTCGTTCGCCAGCACCTGCTGGATCCGCAGGCTCCACTGCTGGTCCCAGGGACGGGGCAGACCCATCGCCTCGTTCCAGGCCGGCAGCTGGATCGCGCGGGCGCGGGCGTCCCGGCTCAGCGTCACCGCCAGCGCCTCCAGCACGATCCGCTGGATGTTGTTCTCCGGCTGGGCCTCGGTCAGGCCGAGGCTGTTGACCTGGACGCCGTAGCGGAAGCGCAGCATCTTCTCGTCGGTCACCCCGTAGCGCTCGCGCCCGATCTCCTGCCAGAGCGCGCTCATCGTGCGCAGCTTCGCGATCTCCTCGATCAGGCGGATGCCGGCGTTGACGAAGAAGGAGATGCGACCGAAGACCTTGGGGAAGTCCGCGTCGGCGACCTGGCCGCGCGCTTTCACCTCGTCGAGCACGGCGATCCCGGTCGAGAGCGCGTAGGCGATCTCCTGCACGGGAGTGGCCCCGGCCTCCTGCAGGTGGTAGCTGCAGATGTTGGTCGGGTTCCAGCTCGGCACCTCGTTGACGGTGAAGGCGACCATGTCGGCGATCAGCCGCATCGAGGGCTCGGGCGGGAAGGCGTAGGTGCCGCGCGAGAGGTACTCCTTGATGATGTCGTTCTGGGTCGTGCCCTTGAGCTGGTCGCGGTTGACCCCGTTCTCCTCGGCGACGGTGACGTAGAGGCCGAGCAGCCAGGCGGCGGTGGCGTTGATCGTCATCGACGTGTTCATCTCGTCGAGCGGTATCTGGTCGAGCAGCTGGTGCATGTCGCCCTTGTTGGCGATCGAGACGCCGACCTTGCCGACCTCGCCACGGGCGAGCACGTGGTCGGGGTCGTACCCGGTCTGGGTGGGGAGGTCGAAGGCGACGGAGAGGCCGGTCTGGCCCTTGGCGAGGTTGCCGCGGTAGAGCTCGTTGGAGCGCTTGGCGTCGGAGTGGCCGGCGTAGGTGCGCATCACCCAGGGGCGGTCGCGCTCGGGAAGTCGGTGGTTGGGCATGTTGCGCATGATATTTGCTCGCCTTGCCGGTGCGAAATACCCCGTTCAGGTGGGCGGCGGGGCGCAGCTTTCGTCGGGGGCTGTGTTTAGGTTGCGAGCGATGAAGACTCGATTTGCGGCGATATTCGGCGTTGCCCTGCTCGCGGGGCTGCTCACGGCCGGCTCTCTGAGCGCGGCGATGGTGGGGATCTATCGCAACGTGATGGAGACGAAAGCGCAGCGTTCGCAGATGATCAAGCTCTCGGGCGCCAGCTGCGGCCGGGCGGGTGCCGGAGGGGCGCTGCGGATCACGATCGGGAAACGGACCGATGCCTGCGCGCTGCGCACGCCGGTGCTGGGACGCGACCTCGAGATCGCGGCCACCGAGCGGCTGCTGAGCGGGACGCCGCCGGCCTTGCAGAAAAAGGCCTACCTGGGCCTGGAGCTGCGGGCCGGGGGCGGCGCCAAGTACCAGCTGCTGGCCTTCCCCCTGCAGCGCAAGGTCCAGCTCGTCAAGGTGACCGAAGCGGGCACCGAGTTCCTGGCGATCGAGAAGAACGTGAAAGCGCTGATGGGCGTCAACAAAGCCAACGCGCTGCGCCTGCGGGCGGTCAACTCCGAACCGGGCAAGGCCCGGGTCTTCGCCTATCTCGGCGGGGCGCTCGTGACCGAAGCGCAGGACGAGACCGCCGGCGAACTGGCCGGCCGCGCCTCCGCGGTGACGATCGGCGCCGTCAACGGCGGCAACGGCGTCATCGGCAGCATCGACGACGTCATCATCCGCACCCGCGTCCTCTTCAAATAGCCGCGGCTCAGCCGCCGCCGTCCGCGGCCGCGAGCTCGTCGGCGATCAGTCGCGCCAGGGCGAGGGAGGAGGTGGCGGCCGGGGACGGTGCGTTGCGGACGTGGATCGCCCGCTCGGTGCGGTGCACGACGAAGTCGTCGACCAGCTTGCCGTCGCGGCCGAGCGCCTGCGCCCGGATCCCCGCCGGCCCGGCCGTGGCCTTGACCCCGCGCAGCCCTGGCACCAGCTTCGCGGCGGCGGCGACAAAGGAGCGCCGGCTGGTGGCATGCCGGATCTCCTGCAGGCCGGCGCGCCAGTGGCGCCCCATCAGCCGCCAGGTGCCGGGCCAGGCGAGGGTCTGGCCGATGTCGCGGGGGCGCACCCGGCTGAGCCGGTAGGCGTCGCGGGCCGGCGCCATCAGGGCGCTGGGGCCGATCAGGACCTCGCCGGCCATGGTCCGGGTCAGGTGGGCGCCGAGGAATGGCAGGTCGGGCTCGGGCACCGGGTAGACGTTGGCCCGGACCAGGTCGGCGGCGCTCTTCGGGAGCCGCAGGTACCCGCCCCGGAAGGGGACGATGCGCGGGTCCTTCGGCGCCCCGCAGGCGACCGCGAGGCGGTCCGACCAGAGACCGGCGCAGAAGACGGCACTCGCCGCAGCGGTGGTGCCGGCGCCGTGGTGGAGCAGCAGCCGCCCGGAGCTCGGGCTCGCGCCCGTGACCGCGGCGCCCATGTGGACCGTGCCGCCGGCGCCCCGCACGTCCGCGGCGTAGCTCTCGGCCACGGCGACGAAGTCGACGACGCCGGTCGCCGGCGAGTGCAGCGCCGCGACGCCGCGGGCGTGGGGCTCGACCGCGGCGATCTCCCCGGCGCTCAGCCGCCGCAGCTCGGGCACGGCGTTGGCGTGGCCGCGCCGTTCGAGCTCGTCGAGGCGGTCCAGCTCGCTCTCGTCGGCGGCGAGCACCAGCTTCCCGGACTTCTCGTAGGGGATCCCGCGCTCGTCGCAGTAGGCGTAGAGGGCGGCGGCGCCTTCGACGCAGAGGCGGGCCTTGAGCGAGCCTGGCTCGTAGTAGATGCCGGCGTGGATGACGCCGCTGGAGCGGCCGGTCTGATGGCGACCGACCCGGTCTTCGCGCTCGAGCACGCAGAGGCGCGCGCCGGGCCGCCGCGCCAGCAGCTCCCGCGCCACGGCCATGCCGAGGATCCCACCGCCGACGATCGCGATGTCGCACTCCCGCGGCGGTTGGCTCATGCGGCGAAGGGACCGCTGCCGGCGACGCCGACCGCGCCCACCGCGAGCAGCAGCAGGCCGGTGAGGACGTAGGAGGCGGCCAGCGCCCTGATCCGGCGCGGCGCCACCGCCCCGGACGCCTGCGCTCCGGCCAGCTGCCGGCGCAGCTCGCCGCGGAAGTTGGGGTCCGGCAGCGGCCGGGCGGCGCTCAGCCGCAGGCCGACCTCGACCATGCCGTCGGCCTCGGTGGGCGCCAGGTCGGGCTGCAGGTCCGCGCGGATGCGATCGGGGTCGGCCGGGGTCATGGGTTGAAGAGGGGGGAGCGGGGGTTGAGCGATTTCGCCTTGACGTAGGCGCGGACGGCCGCGTCGGCGTGGCCCTGCTTGGCCTCCAGGCGGGACAGCACCAGCCAGTTGCGCCAGTTGGTCTCCTCGCGCTCGGTCGCGGCGCGGGCCGCGGCGGTGGCGGCGGGCAGGTCCCCGGCGGCTTCCAGCAGCAGCGCCTCCTGGACCCGCGGCGAGGCGGCGTCCGGCTGCGCGTTCTGGGCGCTGCGCGCCGCCGCCAGCGCCGCCGGGATGTCGCCCTCCCGGGCGTCGGCCTGGCTCTGGCGCAGCAGCGTCGAGGAGGAGAGCGGGATCGCGATCGCGACGACCGCCGCCACGGCGACGACCGCGGTGCCGACTCGCAGCGGCAGCGCGAAGCCGCCCGGCGTGCTCGCCGGTTCGCGGTCCCGGGTCGTGACCAGCAGCGAGGCGAGCAGCAGCAGCGCGACCGGGATCACCGGGATCTGCCACATCCAGTCGAAGGCGGCGGTGACGCAGAAGGCGGTGCAGCCTGCCAGCGCCCCCGCCAGCCAGGGCCGGGTGCCGGGCCCGGCCCGGACCACGGCGGTCCCACCGCCGATCAGCACGGTCAGCAGGAAGCTGCCGAGCAGCGCCGCGCCGACGATCCCCAGCTCGCCCAGCGTCTGCATGTAGAGGGAGTGCGCGTCCTGCACGGTTTCGCCGCCTTCGCCCTCGCGCGACCACCAGAACTCGAAGGTGCCCGAGCCGGTGCCGCCCAGGGGCCGGGTCTCCTCCTGGCGCACCGTGGCGCTCCAGAACTGGTACCGGCTCTCGCCGGCGACGCTGCCGAGCCGCTGGTGGCCTTCGCCGGGACCGGAGTTCGGCTGCTTGAAGTCGCTCCAGGCGTCGGAGGCCCGGCCAGGGGCGTCGACCGCGGCCAGCGCGACCAGCAGGGCGACGAGCCCGGCGACGGTGAGGGCGAGGGCGGGCCGCCGCGGGACCTCGGTCCAGCGCGGCCGCATGTCATGCGCGAGCACCAGCGAGACGCCCGCCCAGACGAGGCCGACGCCGGCGCAGACGACGATCGTCATCCACAGCATCTCGTCGCCCTGGCTGCGGGCGGCGGCGTTGAGGAAGCCTTCCTGCAGGTCGTGGCGCTGGTGCGCGGCGGCGATCAGGATCGCGCCGCCGCTGCCGGCGAGGAGCGTGGTCAGCAGCTTCGGCAGCCGGTCCGAGGCGAAGACGAGGTAGACGGCGACGGCGATCGCCGAGGCGCCGATCCCGCCGCGCGAGATCGTGAAGTAGACGGTCAGCAGCAGCGCCGGGACCGCCGCCGCGGCGAGCGCCCGCAGCGCCACCGAGCGCAGGTCGGCGGCGAGCTGGAGCAGCAGCGGCAACCCGATCGCGACCAGCGCCGCGAGCCCGTTCCAGTAGTTGAGCGGGTAGGCGAGGCGGTCGTGCGATTCGAGGATGCGGGCGGTGTCGGCCGCCTCCGGGAACCAGGCGGGATGCAGGCGCGAGAGCAGGCCGACCAGGGCGATGACGGCGATCCCGGTGCCCAGGGCGGCGATCGTCTGGCGCAGGGCGCCGGGGCCACGGGCGAGCAGGGCGAGGCAGAGGACGCCGAGGTAGGTGCCGACGCGGGCGAGGTCGGCGAAGGTCTGCTCGGCGCTCTCGGTCCAGCCGAGGCTGAGCGCGGTCCAGAGCGCGAACGCCGCCAGCAGCCCGAGAGCGGACCAGGCGAGGGGGGTGAGCCGCTGCCGCGGCAGCGCCCCGGCGAGGACGCCGGCGAGGACGATCCACCAGACCGCGATCCCGACCTGGTCGTGGACGAGCGGGTCGTAGCCGCCGCCCTTGAGGCCGAGGTAGACGACGAGGCCGAAGCCGAGCAGCCAGGCAGGCAGGACGCTCCAGTCGATCCGGCGCGCGAGCTCCAGCGGCGCCGGGCGGGTGATCTGCTGTGCTGCCTCCATCGCTCCTAGGTACGCGCACCGCCCCGCGATCCTGACGCCGCTGTCAGCTTTTGCGGCGGCGATCCGTATGGAAGGGCGTGAACGCCTTGCGGATCTCGCTCGCCTCGCTCGCCCTGGCGATGCTTGCCGTCCTGCCCGCCGGGGCCGGCGCGGCTTCCCTGGTCCCACCCGGCAACTCGGCGGCGAACCAGTACACCGAGACCTTCCCGACCACCGGCGGTAACGCCGAGGCCGAAGGAAAGGGCAAAGGCAAGGGCAAGGCCACCCCGGGTGACGTGCTCGGCGCCGGCAACAGCAAGAAGCTCGACTCGAAGGGCAAGCAGGGGCGCGAAACCGCGGCGGTGGTCGCGGCGACGGCGCCACCGCCGGTCACCGGGTCGGCTGCGGGCGCAGGGAACGGAAGCGATGATTCCGGCGCCGCCGGCGCCGGCGGCTCCGGTGGGGGTCAGACCGCCGCTGGAGGGTCTGCGGGCGGAGGCCCCGGATCGGCAACCAGCGAGGTGACCGTGGCCGACGCGGAGGGGTCCTCCGGCGTCGGCGAGGTGCTCGGGCAGGCCACGGGCTCGTCCTCCTCGGGCGGGATCGGCCTGCTGTTGCCCCTGGTCGTGCTCGGCAGCGTGATCTGGGCCCTGGCCTTTTTCTTGCGGCGCCGGCGGCGGACCGCATAGAACGGCGAACGGTCGTGTTTGCTTCGGGTATGAGGCGCGATGGCGCAGATTTCGGTCCGGCTGCGGTCCGTTCCTTGGCAGGGCTGGCGCTCGCCTGCCTGCTGTCGCTCGCCCTGGCCGCGTCCGCCGCGGCCGGGCCGCCGGCGCTGGTCACCGGTGTCACCGGCTTCGACGACCACCGCCTGCCCGCCTTCCAGGAGACCAAAGCGACCGGGGCGACCCAGGCCCAGCTGCGGGCTCCCTGGCGCGACATCGCGCCGCCGAACCCGCCGCCGGGCTGGAACCCCGAAGACCCGGGCGACCCGAACTACGACTGGTCCTACCTCGACATCGGCGTCCGCAACGCGGTCGCCGCCGGCCTCACCCCGATCATCCAGATCGACAGCGCCCCCACCTGGGCGCAGCGCTGCAAAGCCCCGGCCGAGGGCGCGGCGGGCGACCTCTGCGACCCCGACCCCGGCCAGCTTGCGACCTTCGCCAAAGCCGCGGCGCGCCGCTACAGCGGCGGTTTCGCCGGCCTGCCCAAGGTCACCTACTGGCAGGCGCTGAACGAGCCCAACCTCAGCCTCTTCTTCTATCCCCAGTACGTCGACGGCAAGCCGACCTCGCCGGAGCTCTACCGCACCCTGATCAACGCCTTCTACGCGGCGGTGAAGTCGGTCGACAGCGCCAACCTCGTGATCGCCGGCGGGCTCGGCCCGATCGCGGTGCCGACCTACACGATCGGCCCGATGGCCTTCGCCCGCCAGTTGCTCTGTATGAAAGGGCGGGACAAGCCGAAGCCGATCAAAGGGACCAGCTGCGGCGGCGGGGTCTACTTCGACATCTTCGACATCCACCCGTACACGACCGGTGGGCCGATGCACGAAGGCGGCAAAGACGACGTCCAGATGGGCGACCTCAAGAAGCTGACGAAACTGCTGCGGGCGGCCGACCGGGCGGGACGCATCAACGGCGCCTTCGCCCGCACCCCGCTCTGGATCAACGAGTTCTCCTGGGACTCCAACCCGCCCGACCCCGGCGGCCTGCCGATGAAGATCGAGACGCGCTGGGTGGCCGAGGCGCTGCACACCGCCTGGAGCGCCGGCATCGACCACTTCTCCTGGTATCAGCTGCGCGACCAAAAAATGAGCCCCGGCGACTCCTTCCCCGGGACGCTCCAGTCCGGCCTCTACTTCCGCGGTCCGGAAATCGGCCAGGATCAGCCGAAGGAATTCATGTACGCGTTCCGCTTCCCCTTCGTCGCCTACCCGACGAAGAAAGGCCTCTCGTTCTGGGGCCGTACCCCGAACAGCAGCGGCGGCAAGGTGACGGTCCAGCTGCTGCGCAAGGGCAGCTGGCGCAGCGTCAAGACCGTCGACGCGAACCCGCACGGAATCTTCACCGGGATCGCCGGGGGCAGGTACGGCCAGAACAAGAAAGGCGCCGCCCGCGCCGTCTTCAACGGCGAGCACGCGATGCCGTTCTCGATGCGTCCCGTCCGGGACTTCAAACAGCCGCCGTTCGGCTGAGCCGTTCCGTCAGCTGCCGGCGGGCTGCTCGAGCTCTGCGCGCAGCTTGCGCAGGGACCGGGAGAGGATCTGCTGCACGTTGGCGAGGCTGAGCTCGGTGGCGGCGGCGATCTCGGGGCCGCTGAGGTCGGCGCCGAAGCGCAGCGCGACGACCTCGCGGTCGCGCGGCGAGAGGGTGGCGAGCGCCTGCGCGAGGTCGGGGTCGATCCCGAGGTTCGCCGCCGGCATCTCGCTGCCGAGCTGCTCCTCGGGGACCGCGTCGAGCGACTGCCGGGGGGGAGCGGCGCCGTTGCGGCGGTAGTGGTCGACCAGCAGGTTGCGGGCGATCGAGATCAGCCAGACACCGAGGGGCGCGCGCTCCGGGTCGTAGCGCGACCAGGCTCGCAGCGCCCGCTCGAACGTCTGCTGGGTCAGGTCCTCCGCATCGCTGCGGCTGGCGACCCGGTAGGCGAAGAACCCGAAGACGTTCCAGACCTGCTCGTCGTAGGCGTCGGCGAAGTCGCCGGTCATCGGCCCGTGATGGTAGTTGGCGGCGTCTCCATCCTTCTCCCCTCACTCTTCGGCCCGATCGCGGGGGCTCCTTGAGTTCTGGGCTGCCTCCGACCCGGGTGGGCTGCATAATCCGCGGCGTGTCGACTTCGACCATCGAGCGGCCCCGCAGCGCCGGGCCGGGCTCCGGGCTGGGGGGCGAGTGGCGGGTGATCGTCTGCAACGACGACCACAACACCTTCGAGCACGTCGCCGCGACCCTGGCCAAGGTGCTGCCCGGGGTAAGCCTCGACCAGGGCCACCGGATCGCCGACCAGATCCACAACAGCGGCCAGGCGATCGTCTGGAGCGGCCCCCGCGAGCCGGCCGAGCACTACTGGGCCGAGCTCGACGCCGCCGGCCTGACGATGGCGCCGCTGGAGCGGGCCTAGGGAAGTCCGGGGGGCGCTACTCGGCGGCGACGAGGGTGTGCCATTCGGGCAGCAGCGGGATGTCGTAGAGGTCGATGACCGCCGCGCGGGCGTTCTCGATCTCCTCCGAGTACCAGTAGCGCTCGAAGTCCGAGCGGTTCTCCCAGATCGAGGTCTGCTGGAAGGCGAGGGGGTCGTCGATCGAGCGGGTCAGCGACCAGCTCTTGGCGCCGTAGGCCGGCATCTTCGCCGCGGCCGGCTCCCAGAGATCGAGCCAGCGGTCGGCGCGCAGCGGGGCGATGTGCCACTCGAGCCTGCAGACCTCCATCAGATGCTCCCTTCGCGTCGCGCTCGGTTCATGCTCCGACCTCGGCCCGGATCGCGCCCGGCCCCTCCTCGTGCTGTCCCTCCTGCTCGGACTCGGCGCCGACGAGGATCGAGATCTTGCCGAGGTGCTTGTTTTCGTGCATCGACTGGTGGGCGCCGGGGACGCCGTCGAAGGGCATCGTCTCGGAGAGCACCGGCCGCACCTTGCCCTCCGCCATCAGCTGGTTCGCCTTCATGCACTCGTAGGCGTTGGCGAAGTGGGAGCCGATGATCTGCTTCTGCTTCATCCACAGGTAGCGGACGTCGAAGTCGAGCTGGTAGCCCGAGGTTGCGCCGCAGATCACGACCTTGCCGAACGGCTTCACGGTGAAGACCGAGGTCGGGAAGGTGGCGCGGCCGACGTGCTCGAAGACGATGTCGGGGGCGTCGCCGAGGATCTCCTTGACCCGCTTGGCGAAGCCGCGGGAGGCCTTGAAGCGCTCCTTGTCGGCGGCGGGGTCGGCGAGGTTCTCGTCGGTCCGCATCATCTCGCCGAACTCGCGGCGGTTGATGTAATCGACGGCGCCGAGCTGCTTGATCAGCTCGCCCTTCTCGTCGGAGGAGACGACGCCGACCGCGTTGGCGCCCGCCGCCTTGCAGAGCTGCACGGCGAAGACGCCGAGGCCGCCGGCGGCGCCCCAGATCAGGACGTTGTGGCCGGCCTGCAGCTTGCACTGGTCCATCAGCATCCGGTAGGCGGTGAAGTAGGTGAGGCCGTAGGAGGAGGAGTCGACCCAGGAGAGGTTGCGCGGCTTCGGCAGCAGCTGCTGCGCCTGCACCTTGGTGAACTGGGCGAAGGAGCCCCAGGTCGTCTCATAGCCCCAGATCCGCTGGCTCGGCGCCGCCATCGGATCGAGCCCGTGCACCTCGACGTCCTCGTAGGAGGCCTGGTTGCAGTGGATCACGACCTCGTCGCCGACTTTCCAGCGGGTCACGCCCTCGCCGACTTTCCAGACGACCCCGGAGGCGTCGGAGCCGCCGATGTGGTGGCCGTACTCCGGGTGGTCGCCGTAGCCGAAGACCGAGACCGGCTGGCCGAGCGAGGCCCAGACGTTGTTGAAGTTGACGCCGGCGGCCATCACCCGCACGATCACCTCGAAGGCGCCGGGCTCGGGGACCTCGATCTGCTCGAGCTGGAAGGCGTCTTTCGGCTCTCCCTCGCGCTCCTGGCGGATCACCCAGGCGGCCATCGTCTCCGGCAGCGTGCCGGGCTCCACGTCCAACTTCGAGATCGTGCTGGTGTCGACGGCCAAGGGTTCCTCCGCGGGTCGTTTGCTGACGGGCGACGAACTCTAGTTAAGAGTCTCGGGGCTCGCGCTACGCGGCTTCGGAGGTCTCGCGCAGCTCGGGCGCCGTGATCTCGCGAACCGTGATCTCGACCGGCTCCGGCGGCTCGATCTCCTTGCCCGGCGCGATCCCGAGCCCCTCGACCTTGCGCAGCTGCGGCAGCAGGCGACGGTCCATCGAGCCGACCGCCGAGTCGTAGGCGTTGGCGGCCGTGGTCAGCCCCTTGCCGACCTTCTCGAAGTCGCCGAGGAACTTGGAGAAGCGGGCGTGCAGGGTGCCCGCCGCCTCGGCGATCGCGGCCGCCTCGGCGACCATCTTCTCCTGGCGCCAGCCCAGCTCCATCGTCCGCAGCAGCCCGATCAGCGAGGTCGGGCTGACCAGCAGCACGTTGCGCTCCAGCGCGTATTCGAACAGTTCCGGGTCGGCGCCGAAGGCGGCGTGCAGGGCCGGCTCGTTGGGGATGAAGCAGATCACCAGGTCCGGGGTCTCACCCGGCTTGAACTGGCCCTGGTAGTCCTTCGAGCTGAGCGCCCGCACGTGCTCGCGGGCCTGGCGCGCGTGGCGCTCGAGGTGCACCCGCCGCTCCGACTCGACCTCGGCCTCCTGGGCGTCGAGGAAGGCGTCGAGCGGGACCTTGGAGTCGGCGACGAAGCTGCGCTCTTCGGGCAGGCGGAAGAGCGCGTCGGGGCGGAGCCGCCCATCTTCGGTGCGCAGCGTGTGCTGGAGCTCGAAGTCGACGTGCTCGGTCATGCCGGCGATCTCGACGCAGCGGCGCAGCTGCAGCTCGCCCCACTGGCCGCGCGTCTGCGGCTGGCGCAGCGCCTTCTTCAGGCCGGCGGTCTCGGAGTTGAGGTTGCCGACGGTCTGGCCCATCTGCTCGAGCAGGGTGCGGGTCTGCAGGTCGGTCTCGCCGCGCCGCCGCACCTCGGCCTCGATCTTCTCCTGCCCCTTGGCGATCCGCTCGGCCAGGACCTTGATCTCGGCCTGGCGCTTCTCGAGCGTCGCCTCGGCGGTCTTCGCGTCGAGCTTGCGCGCCTCGTCGTTGGCCTGGAGCAGGCCGGGCAGCGCGTCGGCGACGGCACGCGAGGTGGCCTCCTGCACGGCGCCCTCGAAATCGGGCTGCTCGGCCGGCTCCTCGCGGCGGGAGGCGAGCGCGTAGACGAGCCCGGCGGCGAGCACGAGGACGGCGATGGAGAGCACGACGGTCATCTCGTTCGAGCCTGCCAAACGGCCCAGACGCGATCCCGATCCTGAAATGCCGCATGCAGCGGGCCTTGTGAAACGCGCAGGTTCGCGCACGCACTGATCAGGAAACCTTGATCGTCGGCGAGCGGCCCGCTAGGGATTGCTTTGTCCAGAGCAACACCCAACCCAGGAGGAAGTGCAGATGATTCGCAAACTCAAGCTGCTTGGGGCGCTGGCCGGCGCCGTGCTCGCCACGAGCGCCGTCATGGCCTCGGCTGCCCAGGCGGAAACAGGCGTGCTGACAACGCCGCAGTTCCCGGCGATCGTCACAGGCGATCAGCCGTTCGGGCAGGTGTTCGACATCGGCAACGGGCCGCTGCAGAGGATCACATGCGGCTCCAAACTCGACGCGACACTGTTCGGGCCGACCGATCCGGTCACATTCCAACCGACATACAACAACTGCGTCTCGGACCCGGGGCAGACACCGGTGACAATCACAATGAACGGCTGCGACTACGTGGTCGGGTTCACCAAACCGGGCTCGACAGGCTCACCCGCCGCGACAGGGACGATGCACGCCTGGCTCAACTGCCCCGTCGGGCAGCAGGTGGAAATCCACGTCTACCTCGACCAGTTCCAACACGCGGCAAACGTGTCGACATGCACATACGACATCGGGCCGCAGGGGCCGGTCCCGGCAGGCGTCTACCACAACACATTCGTGGGGGTCCCCGACGTGGACGCGACAGTCAACGCCAGTTTCACAGCCCGCAGCACAATCGGCGCCGGTTTCGCGCCGTGCGGGGGCGATCCGCTCACGCAGCATCTGCCGATCACGCTCACAGGCAACTACACACTGAGGGCCTTCCAGGACCTTGGTGGCGCCGAGGGCGCTCAGCAGCCGCTCGACGTCGGCTAGCGCCGGGTAGTTCCGCCAGGCGAATCGAGAGGGCGCGGGCGCAAGCTCGCGCCCTCTTCACGGCAGCAGGACGTCGTTCTCGGAGGAGGCCCGGAAGGGGCCGACCACGAGTTTGCCCGGGCGGGCGCCGCTGACGCCGGAGGCGGTGACGATGTAGGTGCCGGTCTTCAAGTCGGCTTGCAGGGTGGCGGGGCTGCGGCCGGGGATCGGGCCGGAACTGGCGCTGCTCGGGCCACTCAGCTCCAGGCGCGCTTCCCTGTCGGTCTGGTTGGCGACGACGATTCGCACCGTGGCCGCGCGGTCGGTGTCGATCGGCGGCTGGGCGTGGTTCTGGTTCTGCGGGATCTGCTGGGTGCGGGCCCCGTTCAGCGCGATCGCCCGCGGCTGCACCAGGATCTGCCCCGGGTTGATGGTGACGCTGGCCTGCAGCGCCACCTGCGGGCGCGGGTCGTTGGTGTGGCTCTGGGCGCCGCAGCCGGCGGCGGCGAGCGCCAGCGCGCCGAGCAGCGCGAGAACTGCGACCCGAGGCCCTTTGGCTCTCCCACGACCCATCGGGCGGAATCTAACCGAAGGGCAAGTCGACGACGCGAGCCGTAACGCCATCTTCACCTACGGCGAGCTCGGAGCCGGGCTCGGCCTCGCGGCGCACGATCGCCAGCCCGACCGGTCCGAGCGTGGGGGAGACGGCGGCGCCGCCGAGCCGGCCGACCTCCTTCTCGCCGAGCCGCAGCGGCGACCCGGGCGCGGCCGGGGCGCTCAGCCGCAGCCCGCGCAGGTGGCGGTTCGGCTTGCCCTTGTAGTGGAGGCGGGCGACCGTCTCCTGGCCGATGTAGCAGCCCTTGGTGAAGCTGACCGCCTCCTCGACGATGCCCGCCTCGGCCGGCATCGTCTCGGTCCCCATCTCGGCCCCGAAGCGGGGGGCGCCGGCCTCGATGCGGAGGATCTCGACCGCCTCGGGGGAGACCGCGACCGCACCGGCGGCGAGCAGCGCCTCGCGCAGGCGGCCGGACTCCTCGGCGGGGGCGATCAGGTCGATGCCGTCACGGGTGCCGGCGGCGATGCACTCGACCCCGACGACGGCGGTCGTTTCGCAGGCGAACGGCGGCAGCGGTGGGGTGCCGGCGAGCTCGACGCTGCGCGGGCCGATCAGCGAGAGCAGCGCCCGCTCGGCGCTGACGTCGCTCACCTGCACCTCGCGCCCGATCGAGTACATCTCGAGGTGTCGGAGTACGGCCGCCAGCGCCTCGGGCTCGGTATCGAGCCAGATCTCCGCTGCCGCCGGGCGCAGCACCCGCATGTCGCCCTGCATGTGCCCCTTGCGGTCCAGTAAGGCCGCGTACTGCCCCTCGCCGACCTCCAAGGCCTCGACGTCATTCGTCAACTGCCCCTGCAGGTACTCGGCAGCATCGGGACCCGAGACAACAAGCTTCCCGCGCCCGGAGCGGTCCAGCAGTCCGCATTCCTCCCGCAACTGCCGGTACTGCGCGTCCAACTCGATCTCGGTCTCGATGCCCACCTTCTCGAATTCTAGGAGCCGCTGCGTAGGGCGATCGGGATGACCCCGGATGAGCCTCCCCGCTGTTGCGAAGGAGGGGTCATCCCGATCGCCCTCCTCGGAGCTCATTTTTAGATTCATCGAAATCCGCTTTTAGATGTGTCAAAATCAGCGGCCTTGGCATCCGAGCTCGACAAGAAGGGCATCAGCCGCCGCCGCCTCCTGGGCGGTGCCGCGGTCGCAGCGCCCGCGGCGCTGGGACTGGGGCTGCTGGGAAGTCGCGGCGAGGCCGAGCCGGCCCAGGCCGCGATGCCCGCCGCCGGCGACCACGCCGGCCACGGCAGCTTCATCCACGCCAGCTTCGCCGCCGGCGGGACGGTCGACCACCGCGCCAACGGGTTCAACCCGACCGAGCTGCTGCGCGACTTCGACTACGGCAAGACGCGCCGCCTCGCCAGCGGCCGGGTCGTGCGCGAATGGGAGATCGTCGCCCAGGACCGCGAGATCGAAGTGGCGCCGGGGGTCAGGTACGAGGCCTGGACCTACAACGGCCGCGTCCCCGGGCCGACGCTGCGGGCGCGCGAGGGCGAGAGCCTGCGGATCAAGCTGGTCAACGGCTCCGAGCACCCGCACACGATGCACTTCCACGGCATCCACCGGGCGGCGATGGACGGGATGCCGGGGATCGGCGAGCGCCAGGGCGGCGGCCAGATAGACCCCGGCGAGAGCTTCGTATACGAGTTCGACGCGACCCCGTTCGGGCTCCACCTCTACCACTGCCACGTCGCCCCGCTCGCCTCGCACATCGCCCGCGGGCTCTACGGCGCTTTCGTCATCGACCCCAAGCAGGGGCGCCCGGAAGCCGACGAGATGGTGATGGTGATGAACGGCTTCGACACCAATTTCGACCTCGCCAACGAGGTCTACGCCGTCAACACGGTCGGCTTCCACTACATCAACGAGCCGATCCAGGTGGCACGCAACTCGCCGGTCCGCGTCTACCTGGTCAACGTGCTCGAGTACGACCCGCTCAACTCGTTCCACATCCACGGCAACTTCTTCAACCACTTCCCGACCGGGACCTCGCTGCAGCCGACCGAGTTCACCGACACGATCGTCCAGGGGCAGGGACAGCGCGGCATCCTCGAGCTCGAGTTCCCCTACGACGGCGACTACATGTTCCACGCCCACGTCAGCGAGTTCGCCGAGCTGGGCTGGACCGGTTTCTTCCGCGTCGGCGACCCCTCGCGGCTGACCGCCGCCGCGGCCTCGGCCGCCTACTGCAAGCTGCCCTGGGGCGGGGGGGCCCCGGCCTGATGGAGGCCGGGGCACGGGCCGAGCGCGGCGCAGGGGGGCTGCCCGCCTGGGCGCTGGGCGCGATCCCGCTCGCCCTGATCGTCGTCGCGATCGGCGGCTTCGCGCTGCTCGGCGGGCCCGGCCTCGGCGACCGCACCGGGCCGCCGGTCGAGGAAATCGCGGTCGAGAGCACGGTCCTGCGCCCCGGCGAGATCGAGCTGACCCTGCGCAACGACGGGCCCGACCCGGTCGAGGTCGCCCAGGTCGCCGTCAACGACGCCTACGCGCCCTTCACCGCCGCGGAGGGCAACGAGATCGGCCGCCTCGGCTCGACCACGCTGACCGTCACCTATCCCTGGATCGAAGGCGAGGCCTACGAGATCTTCGTCCTCACCTCGACCGGCGGCACCGTCCCCGCCGAGATCCCGGTCGCGGCGGAAACGCCGGAGGCGGACGCCGGCTTCTACGGCCTGATGGCGCTGCTCGGGATCTACGTCGGCGTGATCCCGGTCAGCCTCGGGATGCTATGGCTGCCGTTCCTGACCCGGCTCAGCCGCCGCTGGGTCGGCGCCGCGATCGCCTTCACCGTCGGCCTGCTCGCCTTCCTCGCGATCGACGCCGGGCTCGAGGGCCTGGAGATCGCCGCCGAGGCGCCGACCGCGTTCGGTGGCTCCAGCCTCGTCTTCCTCGGCGCCCTCGCCGCCTACCTGGCGCTCGCCGGGGTCGATTCCTGGCTGGCGGGCCGGCGCCGGGCCGCGGGGGCGACCGGCGCGTCCCGCGGCGCCTACCTGGCGCTGCTCGTCGCGGTCGGGATCGGCCTGCACAACCTCGGCGAGGGGCTGGCGATCGGCACCGCGTATGCGACCGGGGCGCTCGCCCTCGGCGCCTTCCTCGTCGTCGGCTTCGCGATCCACAACACGACCGAGGGGCTGGCGATCGTGGCGCCGCTGCGCGGGAGCGGTGACGGCGGCGGCGAGCGGCCGCCGCTCTCGCGGCTCGTCGGGCTCGGGCTGATCGCCGGCGCGCCGGCGATCCTCGGCGCCTGGATCGGCGCCTCCGCCTTCGACCCCAGCCTGGCGGCGCTGCTGTTCGGCGTCGGCGTCGGCGCGATCGTGCGGGTGATCGTGCAGATCGCCCCGACCATGGCCGACGAGGAGGGGCGGCTGCTCAACCCGACCGCCGTCGTCGGCCTGCTGGCGGGGATCGCGGTGATGTACCTGACCGGGCTGCTGGTGACGGTCTGATGGCGGCGGACGAGGCGCGCTTCGGGCGCGCCCCCAGCACCGAGGCGATCGAGGACTACGCGAAGGCGATCTACGCGATCTCCGGCGAACGCGAGGGGCTCGTGCTCAACGGCGAGGTGGCGGCGCGGCTGGGCGTGACCCCGGCGACCGCGACCTCGATGCTGAAACGGCTCGCCGACCTCGGCCTCGTCGACTACAAGCCCTACAAGGGCGTCACCCTCACCCCGGCGGGGCAGAAGGTGGCGCTGGAGGTGATCCGCCACCACCGGCTGATCGAGGCCTACCTCTCCGAGGCGCTGGGGATGCCGGCCGACCGCGTCCACGAGGAGGCCGAGGTGCTCGAGCACTACATCTCCGAGGACCTGGAGCTGCTGATGGCGGCGAAACTCGGCGAACCGAGCCACGACCCGCACGGGACGCCGATCCCCGGGCCGGACCTGCTGCCGCCCGAGGAAGCGGGCCGGCCCTGATGGCCAGGCGGGCGGAGTTCCGCATCTCATCCAGCCTGCGGGCCGAGCCGGCGGCGGTCTGGGAGCGGGCGACGAGCGCCGAGGGGATAAACCACGAGCTCGGGCCGCTGCTGCGGATGACGGTGCCGCGCGGGCTCGACAGCCTCGACCTGCAGAACCTGCAGCCGGGGCGGCTGGGCCGCAGCTGGATCCTGCTCTTCGGCCTCGTCCCGTTCGACTACGACGACATCGGCCTGGTCAGGATCGAGGACGGGCGCGGTTTCCTGGAGCGCTCGACCATGCTCTCGCAGCGGCTCTGGGAGCACGAACGGACCCTCGAGGCCGACGGTGAGGGCACGGTGATCGAAGACCGGCTCGCCTGGGAGCTGCGGCTGCCGCTGCCGGGACGGCTGCTGCGGCCGCTGATCGCCGCCGTCTTCCGCCACCGCCACCGGCAGCTCCAGCGCCACTTCGGCGGCGCCCCGCTGCCTCGCTAGGCTTGCGCGGTGCCCCTGGCCGACGACTTCCAGCGCATCGTCGCGGCGCTGCCGCCCGACTGGACCGACCTCGAGGTCGACCTGCGGATCGACGACGAGAGCCAGTACGTCGACAGCGCGGTGGCGCTGAGCCAGGTCAACGCCCAGCCCTACTCGCGCTCCGACTGGCACTGGCGGCTACTCGTCGCCCACAGCTTCGGCCACGCCGCCGCGGCGGAGAGCGTCGAGGGCGTCCTCGGCAAGCTCGACGCGGAAGGCGTGAGCGGCGAGCTGCGGGTCGCCGAGGTGCGGGAGGGACGGGCCGAGGTCGTGCAGATGTGGGGCCGGCCGGAGAGCGTCCGCGAGGAGTTCCGCCAGCGCCGGTCGCTGTAGGCGGTCCGATGGCCCGCGTCGTCGCCGTCGCCACCGACCTGATGCTCGCCAGCAAAGTCGAGGCGACGCTGAGCGCCGTCGGCCACGAGGTGACCCTCTCGGCCTCGCTGCAGGAGGCGCCGCTCGACAGCGCCGAGCTGCTGGTCGCCGACCTCGAGAGCGGGAACCCGGAGGACCTGGTCAGCTTCGGTGTCCCGGTGCTCGGCTACTACCCGCACACCGATGTGGCGATCAAGGAGACGGCCGAGGCGGCCGGCGTCGACCTGGTCGTGCCGCGCTCGCGGCTGGCGCGGGAACTGCCGGATCTGGTGGAGAGTCTGTTGGGGGGCGGGGCCGGCTAACCCCCGGCGGACGCCTTCGGCTGAGTGTCCGGCGGGGGTCAGCCGGCCCCGCCCAAACGGAACGCTTCTTTCACTTCGACTGGCTCGTCGAGGAGGCCGTGCTTCACGTCCCAGGCCGACCATTCGCGGAGTACCTGGGGGTCGAAGGGGGCGGGGCGGAGGTCCGGGAGGAGGGCGTTCAGCTGGGCCTGCTGTTCGGCGCGGTCTAGGGACGGGTTGGCGGTGAGCAGGTCGTCTAGGGCCTGCCGGGGGTCCTCGACCGCGAAGGCGTAGCCGCGTTCGGTCGCATTCACGACCGCGTCGACCAGCTCCGGGTCGTCTTCGAGCGTCTGCCGCGACGTGGTCAGGACCAGCTCCGGGTAGGGCGGGGCGCCGTACTCGTCGACCCTGAAGATTCGGACCGGCACGCCCTGGCGGCGCAGGGCCACCCCCTCGGCGTTCCAGAAGCCGGTTGCGGCGTCGACCCGGCTCGCCGCCAGAGCGGTGATGGCGCCGAAGCCGATCGTCACCCGCTCGACCTCGGCGGGGTCGCCGCCGTCGGCGGCGACCGTGGAGTCGACGACCGCTTCGTCTGAGGGCAGGCCGGTGACGCCGACCGTGCGGCCCTCCAGGTCGCGGGGGCGGAGCACCGGGCCGTCGCCGCGGGCGAGGATCGAGGCCAGCGGGCGTTGCACGATCGGCAGCACCCCGACCAGGTTGAGGCCGCGCTCGCGGGCGATCCCGAGGTCGTGGATGTCGAGGACCGCGAAGTCGGCGCGGCCGGCGGCGAGCAGCTTCGGCGCGTCGCTCGATTCGCCCGGCTGGCGGATTTCGAGGTCGGTCTCCGCCTCGCGGTAGAAGCCCTGTTCCTGCGCCGAGTAGATCCCCGAGTGGACCGCGTTGGGCGTGAAATCGAGCACCAGCGCCGCGCCTCCCGGCACGCCCGGTTCCGCGCCGTCTCCGCCGCAGCCGGCGGCGCCGGCGAGCAGGGAGACGGCCGCCAGCAGCGCGACAGCCCGTCTCATCTGGGAGGGAAGCTATTCCATCCCCCGAACATGGGTAGACTGCCGCCGCTTAGCTGATCACGGGATCGAGGAGGAGATAGTGCAGGAACGAGGTCTAGCCGCATATCTTGCTGAGTTGATCGGCACCCTTTTGCTGGTCTTCTTCGTCTGCAGCGTCGTCATCCTGTTCGTGTCGACCGGGAGCCAGGCTCAGTTCGGCTCCGACTTCGCTGTCATCGGGCTCGTCCACGCCTTCCTGCTGTTCGGCTTGATCGTCATGTTCGGCGTCGCCAGCGGGGGGCACTTCAACCCCGCCGTGACGCTGGCGGCGCTGGCGATCAGGCGGATCCGGCCGCTCGACGGCGTCATCTACATGCTCGCCCAGCTCTCCGGCGGCGTGCTCGGCGCTCTGCTCGCCAAGAACCTGCTGGAGGACGAGGGGCGCGCCACCCACTACGGCGCCCTGCAGGTCAGCGGCCTGCTGAGCGGCAACTTCGCCGGCTCGATCGTCGAGCTGATCGGCACCTTCTGCCTCGTCCTCGTCATCCTCGCCGCCGTCTACTCGGAGAAGAGCTTCAAGGAGTGGGCGCCGCTGGCGATCGGCACCACCCTCGGCTTCATCGTCATGGTCGGCGGCCCGCTGACCGGCGCCGGGTACAACCCCGCCCGCTGGTTCGGCCCGGCCCTGGTCGACGGGACCTGGGGCGGCGTCTGGCCCTTCCTGGTCGGCCCGGCTGTCGGTGCCCTGCTCGCGGCCGCCGTCTACCGCTTCATCCTCGAGCCGGCCGCCCTGCCGCCGACCGAACCGCCGGAGCACATCCGGCCGCCGGTGAAGAAACGCGCCGAGCCGGACAACCCCACCGAGCCCGCTCGCTGAGCGACCGGTGAACCGCCGCCGGGCCGGCCTGGCCCGGCGGTTGCAGTAGCTTGGGCGGCGTGCGCCGGGTCACCTTCTCCCGCAACTACACGCTCTCCCTCTCCCGCACCTGCCAGTGCTACTGCAAGTACTGCGCGTTCGCGACGCACCAGGCGCACATCCACGCGCCCGAGAAGGTAGAGGCGCTCCTCGACGAGGCGGTCAAACGCAACGCCAAGGAGCTGCTGGTTCTCACCGGCGAGCGGCCGGAGGTGCACCCGCTCGTCGCCGAGCGGCTGGCGAGCTGGGGTCATGAGGACTTCACGTCCTTCGTCGTCTGGGCCTGCGAGCGCGCCCTGGAGCGCGGGATGCTCCCGCACACGAACCTGGGCGTGCTCTCGAAGGATGACCTGGCCCGCCTGCGCGAGGTGACCGCGTCCCAGGGCCTGATGCTGGAGTCGACGGCGGAGCGGCTGATGGAGACGGTGCACGCCGGCTCCCCGACCAAGCACCCGGCGCAGCGCCTGAAAACCATCGAAGCCGCCGGAGAGCTGCGGATCCCGTTCACCAGCGGGATCCTGGTCGGCATCGGAGAGACTGAGCAGGAGCGCGTCGAATCCCTCGAAGCGCTGGCCGTATCCCACGCCCGACACGGCCACATCCAGGAGGTGATCCTCCAGAACTTCGTCCCGCATCCCCGCTACTACGGGGCGGAGGTCGCCGACATAGCCGACGAGGCATCCAGGCGGCGGTGGAGGGGCGAGGGGGACTCACTCGGTGGAGCAACAGATGGGGAGGCTCCCCCGAGCGAGTCCCCCTCGCCCTCGATCGCCGGCGGGGTTTCGGTGCCGGACTGGGCGAGCCCCGTGGGGGTTGAGGAGATCAAGCGCCTGATCCAGGAGTGCCGGCGGTTGCTACCCGATGTGGGTATTCAGGTGCCCCCGAACTTGTCAGATTGGTTCGTCGAGCTGGTCGAAGCCGGTGCTACGGACCTGGGTGGCCTTTCGGCAAACGGAGATCACATCTCGCCGGAGGAGCCTTTTCCGAGTCCGCATCAGGTGCGCAAGGCGCTGGCGCCGAAGGGGTACGCCCTGACCGAGCGGCTCTGCGTCTACCCCCAGTACATGGATGCGGAGTGGATGGAGCAGGGGGTCCTCGACGTGATCAAGCTGAAGTACTGGAGCTTCATTCCGCGGCGGGGGTCCGGACGGCGCAGCGAAGAGACGCTGGACCCTGGGCTTGCTCCCGAAGCCATCGCCAAGGGGCGCGAGGGCGTCGAGCTGAGCGAGGACGAGCTGACGGCGCTGTTCGCCGAGACCCGGCCGGAGGTCGTCGAGGAGATGCGGGTCGCCGCCGACGAGCTGCGGGCGGAGCTGCACGGGGACCTGGCGACCTTCGTCGTCAACCGCAACATCAACTTCACCAACATCTGCGTGGTCGGGTGCGCGTTCTGCGGGTTCGGGCAGGGCCGGCGGTCCCCCGACGCCTACGAGGTCTCCGAGCGGGACTTCGCGGCGCGGGTCGAGGAGGCGGTCGCGTTCGGGGCCACCGAGCTCTGCATGCAGGGCGGGATCCATCCCGACCTGACCCTGGAGGAGTACGGCAAGTGGCTGCGCCTGGCCAAGGAGGTGGCGCCGCAGCTGCACCTGCACGCCTACTCGCCGATGGAGGTCCACTACATGTGCGAGCGCTCCGGCCGCGAGCCGGGGGAGGTCTTCGAGTACCTGCTCGAGTGCGGGCTGGGCTCGACCCCGGGGACCGCGGCGGAGGTGCTCGACGACGGCGTGCGGCAGCGGATCTCGCCCAACAAGCTGCCGGCGGAGCGCTGGGTCGAGATCATCGAAGCCTCGCACCGGGCCGGGCTGCGCTCGACCTCGACGGTGATGTTCGGGCACATCGAGGAGCCGCGCGAGCTGGCCCGCCACATGCGCGTGGTGCGGGCGCTGCAGGAGCGGACCGGCGGCATCACCGAGTTCGTCCCGCTCAGCTTCATCCCCTTCAACACCCTGCTCGGCCGCACCCACGGGATCGAGGAGATCGGGATCGAGGAGAACCTCAAGCACACCGCCGCCTTCCGTCTGGCGCTGGGGCACACCGTCCCCAACCTGCAGGCGAGCTGGGTGAAGATGGGCCTGGAGGGGGCGACCGAGGCGCTGCGCTGGGGGGTCAACGACCTCGGCGGCACCCTGATGGAGGAGAACATCTCCCGCATGGCCGGCTCCCAGCACGGGGTGCGGCTGGAGCCCGAGCAGCTTGTCGCCGCCGCGCGCGCCGCCGGGCGCGAACCGGCCCAGCGGACGACGCTGTACGAGATCATCGAGACCTATGCGAGCGATGGTCCTCGAGAGGCAGCGGGAGCCGCTCCGGCTCGCTGAGCTGCCGGACCCCGAGCCCGGGCCGGGGCAGGTCCTGATCCGGGTCTGCGCCTGCGGCGTCTGCCGCACCGACCTGCACATCGTGGACGGCGAGCTGAGCGAGCCGAAGCTGCCGCTGGTGCCGGGCCACCAGATCGTCGGCACGGTGGCCGGGCTGGGGGAGGGGGCGGAGCGGTTCGCGCCCGGCGACCGGGTCGGCGTGCCCTGGCTCGGCTGGACCGACGGCGAGTGCCGCTACTGCCGCGCCGGCCGCGAGAACCTCTGCGACCGCGCTCGGTTCACGGGCTACGACCTCGACGGCGGCTACGCCGAGCTGGCGGTCGCCGACGAGCGCTACTGCCTCCCGCTCCCCCCTGCGTACCCCGACGTGCAGGCGGCGCCGCTGCTCTGCGCCGGCCTGATCGGCTACCGGGCCCTGCGGCTGGTCGGTGAGGCGGAGCGGATCGGCTTCTACGGCTTCGGCGCCTCCGCCCACATCCTCTGCCAGGTCGCCGCGCACCAGGGGCGGCGCGTCTTTGCCTTCACCCGCGAGGGAGACGAGGAGACGCAGCGCTTCGCGCGCGAGCTGGGCGCCGAGTGGGCCGGCCCCTCGGGCGAGCTGCCGCCCGAGCAGCTCGACGGCGCGATCGTCTTCGCCCCGGTCGGGGCGCTGATGGTGGCGGCGCTGCGCGCTTCGGCCAAGGGCGCGCGGGTGATCAGCGCCGGCATCCACATGAGCGAGATCCCCGCTTTCCCCTACGAGGATCTCTGGGAGGAGCGGACGCTGGGCTCGGTCGCCAACCTGACCCGGCGTGACGGCGAGGAGTTCCTGGCGCTGGCCCCGCAGGTGCCGGTCCGCACTGAGGTCGAGACCTACCCCCTGGAGCGGGCCAACGAGGCGCTCGGCGATCTCCGTGCCGGCCGCTTCCGCGGCGCCGCGGTCCTCCAGGTCGCCTAGCGGAACAGGTCTTCCTCGCGCGGTCGGCGCAGCGCCGCCGCGCCGGGACCGTCCTCCTCGGTGACGTAGCGGCCGAGGCCCCGAACGATCACGACTGGGACACCGCTGTCCTTCTCTCGCACCAGGTCGGCGACTGCAGCGGCCTCGTCGGCCACGGCGATCAAGGTTGCTTCCAGCTCCCGTCCTACGGCATCCCGGTTACCCCGCCAGTCGTCCAATGGCTTCACCCCGGCACACCCGATCGCAACCTCCGCCTGCCCGAGGCGCCACGCTCGGCCGAAGCTGTCCGAAACCACGACCCCGATCGAAGGGCGTCGGGGGTGGGGGTCGCCGGACACTCCAATCCGTCCGCCGACCCCCACCCCCGACGCCCCCTCAGCTATGGCTTCGCTGAGTTCGGCGCGGATCCGCCGCGCGGAGGCGTCGGGGTCGCGGGGGAGGAGGCAGACGGTGTCGTCGTCGGGGAGGTTGGAGCTGTCGATGCCGGCGTTGGCGCAGACGAAGCCGTGGTGGGTTTCGGTGATCAGGACGCCGCGCTCGGCACGGAGCACCTCGCGGCTCTCGGCGAGGATCAACTCCACGAGGGCAGCCTCCTTACCCAGCGGTGTTGCGAGCTTTTGGGCCTCCGCTGAGGGGACCACCTCCGAGAGCCGGCGCACCATGCCCTCGGCCTTGGAGACGATCTTCTGCGAGATGACGACCACGTCGCCGTCCTCGAGCTCAGTCCGCTGAGCGATCAGCTCGCCCAGCTTCATCCCCTCGGTCACCTCGGGCATGCCCGCTACGGGCATCACCCGAAGCTCGCTGTTCATATCCCCAGCGCCCGCGCGGTGCGGCTCGCCCGCCCGCGGCCCTTATCCAGCTCCCGGGTCAGGGCGATCGCGTCGGCGGGGGTGTCGAGATCGAGGCCCAGGGACGCCACCTCCTCCACCTCGAAGGGGACCCCCGCCGCGCGGGCGGCGGCGACGTGGCGGTCGCGGCTGCCCTCGCCGAAGGCGGGCGTGATCGCGCCGGGTGGGCTGAGGACGAGGGCGTTGGTGCCGGTCCCGTGGCGGTCGGGGACGATCCCGACGTAGCGCTCCGGCACGCCGGTCAGCAGCCGGTCGAGCTCGCGCGGGTCGAGCAGCGGGCAGTCGCCGGGCAGCAGGACCACGCACCCGGCCCCCTCGACCTCGGCGCGCGCGATCCCCGCCAGCGCCGCCTCGGAGTGGCCGGCGTCCTCGGGGTCCGGCACGACCTCGGCCGCGGCCGCCGCGGCGAGCTCCTGGACGATCGGATCGCCGCTGACCACGATCGTGCGCTCGATCGTCCGCGCCGCCCCGATCGCCTCCAGCACGTCGCCGACCATCGCCTCGGCCAGGGTGCGGCGCTGCTCGCCGCCGAGGCTGGCGGCAAGCCGCTGCTTGGCGTCGTAGAGCCGCTTGACGGGGAGGACCGCGGTCGCCTTCACCTGTCGGCGAGGGTATCGGCGAAGTCGAGGACGATGCGGGCGAGGCGGGCGCGGCCGCTCGCGCCCTCCATCAGCGTCTGGGTCGCCAGGGTCGCGATCTCCTCCGGCGGCGGGTCGGGGTCGCCCTCGTCGACGACCATGCCGTCGACGAGGCCCGCGTAGAGGGAGGCGACTCCGGCGGCGGTGGTCGGGCGGCCGAGCGCGCGCATGAAGCGGTCGGTCGGCCCCTTCACGACCTCGCCGGCGACGTAGGGGCTGACCGCGACGACCGGGGCGGGGGAGGCGGCGATCGCGTCGCGCATCCCGGGCACGGCGAGGATCGGGCCGATGCTGATCACCGGGTTCGAGGGGCCGACCACGATCGCCTCGGCGGCGCGCAGCGCGTCGAGGGCCTCGCGGCTCGGCGCGGCGCTCTCGATCCCCTCCAGCTCGACCCCGAGCACCTCGGGCTCGCCGCGGTCGACGATCAGGTACTCCTGCAGGCCGCGGCGGCCGGCCGCGGTCAGGACCTGCGTGCGGACCGGCGCGTCGGACATCGGCAACACCTTCGCCTCGACCCCGAGGCCGCGGGCGATCTGGGCCTGCGCGTCGGTGGGGCGGCCGCCCTCCTCGACGAACTGGCGCCGGTACAGGCAGGCGGCGAGGTCGCGGTCGGAGAGGCCGAACCAGCCGGGAGCGCCGAGCCGCTGCAGGCGCTCGAACACGGTGAAGGTGTCCTCGCGGATGCCCCAGCCGCGCTCCTCGTCGATCTCGCCGCTGAGCCAGTAGGTGACGAGGTCGGGGTCGGGGGAGACGTGGACCCCGAGCGCCTCGATGTCGTCGCCGGTGTTGGCGATCACCGTCAGCTCGTTGCCGAGCTCCTCCTGCATCCCCGCCGCGAGTTTGGCGCCGCCGGTGCCGCCGGCGAGGAGCACGACCCGCACCGCGTGCCTAGGCCCAGTGGTCGGCGTCGGGCAGGCCGGTGAGGCGGATCCCGGCGTGCGCCTTGTAGCGGCTGTTGACCGAGATCAGCATCGGCGTCAGCTGCTCGACGATCCGCGCCATCTCCAGGGCGCCGGCGTTGACCGGGCGCAGGCCTCCGATCAGCTCGATCAGCCGCGCGACCCGCGCCTTGTCCGCCTTCCTGTCGCCGCAGACGAGCACGTCCTCGCCCAGCTCGGCCCCGGTGTCGGCGAGCGTGGGGGCGCCGACCGTGTGCAGGGCGGCGACCACGGTGACCCCCCCGGGGACCATCTCCTGCGCCTGCTGGGCCGCCGAGCCCTGCCAGACGCCGAGCGAGCGGGTCGCCTTGCCGCTGACCGCGGCGGCGAGGGGGACCGTGCAGTCGACCAGGATCTGGCCGGGCCGCAGCGCCTCGCGCAGGTTGTTGAGGTTCTCCGACTGGGCGCGGAAGGGGACGGTGAGGAAGACGATCTCCCCCTTGCCGGCCGCCTCGCCGTTCTCGAGCCCGGTGACGTTGGCGCCGGGGACCGCGGCCCTGATCTTGGCGGCCGCCTCCTCGGCTCGCTCGGCCGAGCGGGAGCCGAGCACGACCGGGGCCCCGGCCTGCGCCCAGCGCGTCGCCAGCCCGGCGCCGAGGGCGCCGGTGCCGCCGATGATCGGGATCGGTTCGAGGTCCGCCACGGGGGGCGCCAGTCTATGCTCCCCCCGCATGAGGCTGGAGGGACGCAAAGCGCTGGTCACCGGTGGCGCCAGCGGGATCGGCGCCGCGGTCGCCGCCCGGCTCGCCGCCGAGGGGGCCGAGGTCTGGGTCGGCGACATCGACACCGAGGGCGCCGAGCGCGTCGCCGGTGAGGTCAACGGCCACGCGGTCGAGCTCGACGTGACCGACCTCGAGGCCGCGCGCGCGGCCGTCGCCGCGGTCGGCGCGCCCGAGATCCTCGTCAACAACGCCGGCACCGACGACTTCGGCTTCTTCGTCTACATCAACCAGGAGCAGTGGCGGCGGGTGCTGGACATCAACCTCGGCGGGGTCATGAACTGCACGCATGCGGCGCTCCCCGGTATGCAGGAGCGGGGCTACGGCCGCATCGTCAACATCTCCTCCGAGGCGGGGCGGGTCGGCTCCAAGGGCTCGGCCGCCTACAGCGCCGCCAAGGCCGGCGTGATCGGCTTCACCAAGGCGATCGCCCGCGAGAGCGCTCGTTACGGCGTCACCGCCAACGCGATCGCCCCCGGGCCGATCGAGACGCCGCTGCTGATGGGGGCCAAGGAGTTCGGTGAGATCGGCGAGAAGGTGATCGAGACGATGAAGGGAGCGACCCAGATGGGCCGGCTCGGCCAGCCCGAGGAGGTCGCCGCCGCGGTCGCCTTCCTCGCCTCCGACGACGCCACCTACGTGACCGGCGAGACCCTCGGGGTCAGCGGCGGGCTGGGGATGGTCTGATGGCCGAGGGCGAGTCCGAGCTCGCTGCTGGCATTGAGCGCCGCGACGAGTTCACCGTCGAGGGGCCGCTGGTCACCAACGTCGGCGGCACGATCAGCGCCGGCGTGCTCTCGACCCCGGGGATGATCGGGATGATGGAGGGCACCTGCTCGGTGCTCGCCTACGAGAACCTCCCGGAGGGCCAGGCGACGGTCGGCTTCGAAGTCTGCATCAAGCACGTCTCCGCGGCGGCCGAGGGGGCGACCTGCCGGACCCACGCCGTCCTGCGCGAGGTCGTAGAAGGCCGCAAGCTCCGCTTCGACGTCGAGGTGACCGAAGGCGACCGCACGATCGGCGTCGGCACCCACGAGCGCCGCGTGGTCACCTTCAACCAGCTCGGCTAGGGGGAGAGTTTCGGAGAGTTGACGACTTGACCCCCGGAATGCAGGGGTCAACTCGTCAACTTTCCGCGGATGCCTGGAGGCTGGCGGCGCGGCAGCATGGGGTGCTGACGCGGGCGCAGCTCGAAGGCCTTGGGTTCAACGGGCCCGCGATAGAACGGCGGGTGGGAAGCGGGCGCCTGCACCGGATCGGCCGTGGCCTCTATGCGGTCGGCCGACCGGAACTCACGCGGCGCGGCAGATGGATGGCGGCGACCCTGGCTTGCGGGCCGACGGCGGTTCTAAGCCACGGGAGCGCCGCGGAGCTCTGGGGGATAGGGAGCGAGTCCGAGGACGCCGTCGAGATCTCGGTGCGCGCGCCATCCCCCCGCGAGCGCCCTGGGGTCAAGGTCTACAGGCGCCCGCGCCTCGAGGACCGCGACGTGGCCGTCTTCTCCCATATCCCGGTGACCGCGGTCGTGAGGACGATGATCGACTGCTCCACCCAGCTGGACGCGGCCGGGGTCGAGCGCATGGT
Source organism: Solirubrobacterales bacterium (assembly GCA_036280745.1). Lineage (GTDB taxonomy): Bacteria > Actinomycetota > Thermoleophilia > Solirubrobacterales > 70-9 > VAYN01. Next base: position 39,533 of record DASUQC010000002.1, on the reverse strand, counting down.
CAACGAAGCCGACGCTCGGCGCCTGGTTCGCCTCGACACCCTGCGTGCGGAGCTGGAGAGCCGCCCCGGCCAGTGGGGCATCGCCAAGCTGCGCGACCTGATCGACCGCCGCACCTTCCGGCTGACCGATTCCGAGCTGGAGCGGCGGTTCCTGGCGCTCGTGCAGGAGGCCGGGCTGGGGCCGCCCGCGACCGGCCGATACCTGAACGGGTTCAAGGTCGATTTCTTCTGGCCGCGACTGGGGCTCGTGGTCGAGACCGACGGGCTGACCTACCACCGCACCCCCGCCCAGCAGAAGCGCGACCACGTCCGCGACCAGACGCACACCGCCGCCGGCCTGACGCCGCTCCGCTTCACCCACGAGCAGGTCCGCTACGAGCGGAACTATGTCGTGGCGAGGCTGCGCGAGACCGCGCGGCGCCTGCGGGCGGCTGCATAAGCTTGACCCGTGGCCGAGCTGCCGAAAAGCGTGCGGGTCCGCGAGGTCGGGCCGCGCGACGGGTTCCAGAACGAGCCGGAGACGATCGACACCGCGGAGAAGGTGCGGCTGATCGACCTGCTCTCGGCGACCGGGCTGAAGCGGCTGGAGGTGGCCTCGTTCGTGCGGCCGGACGTGATCCCGCAGCTGGCCGACGCCGCCGAGGTGCTGATGGCGGTCCAGCGCCGTCCCGGCGTCGCCTTCTCGGTCCTCGTCCCGAACGAGCGCGGGCTGGAGCGGGCGCTGGGCCTGCGTGACCGCTTCGACGAGGTCAGCGTCTTCCTCTCCGCCTCGGAGACCCACAACCAGCGCAACGTCAACCGCTCGATCGAGGAGTCGCTGGCCGGGCTGGGGCCGACGCTCGCCACCGCCGGCGAGGCGGGGCTGCGGCGCGAGGGCGTGATCGCCACCTCCTTCGGCTGTCCCTACGAGGGCCACGTCCCGCCCGAGCGCGTCTTCGAGATCGCCGAGCGGCTGGTCGCCGCGGGCTGCGAGGAGGTCGGGTTCGGCGACACCACCGGGATGGCGAACCCGCGCCAGGTGCGCGAGTTCTTCGCCGCCGCGCGCGAGCGGCTGGGGGGAGTCGAGCTGACCGCGCACTTCCACAACACGCGCGGGCAGGGGCTCGCCAACGTGCTCGCGGCGCTGGAGGAGGGAGTCGAGTCCTTCGAGTCGAGCTTCGGCGAGCTCGGCGGCTGCCCGGTGCCGCCAGGCTCGACCGGCAACGTCGGCAGCGAGGACGTGGTCTCGATGCTGCACGAGATGGGGGTCGAGACCGGGATCGACCTGCCGCGGCTGATCGAGGCCTCGCGGGCGGCGCAGGAGGTGCTCGGCCGCCCCCTCGGCTCGCACGTCCTCCGCGCCGGGCCGGTCGACTGGCGCGCCGGCCAGGCCCGGTAAATAGGCTGCCGCCGTGTCCGATTTCGCCAAGGCCCTCGAGGCCGCCCTCGCCGGTGGCCCGCAGCGCCACCACGAGAAGACCGAGGAGCAGGGCAAGCTGCCGGTCCGCGAGCGGGTCGAGCGGCTGGTCGACCCCGGCTCCTTCTCCGAGGAGGCCCTGCTCGCCAACTGGCAGGAGGAGGGGCTCGGCGCCGACGGCGTCGTCACCGGCCTCGCCACCATCGACGGCCGCCGCGTCGCCCTGATGGCCAACGACCCGACCGTCAAGGCCGGCTCCTGGGGGCCGAAGACGGTGGAGAAGATCCTCCGCGTCCAGGAGCGGGCGCTGAGCCTGCGGGTGCCGCTCGTTTACCTGGTCGACTCGGCCGGGGCGCGGATCACCGACCAGGTGCAGATGTTCCCCGGCCGCCGCGGCGCCGGGCGGATCTTCCACAACGAGGTGCGGCTCTCCGGGCAGGTACCGCAGGTCTGCCTGCTGTTCGGGCCGAGCGCCGCCGGCGGCGCCTACATCCCCGCCTTCTGCGACGTCGTGATCATGCGCGAGGGCAACGCCTCGATGTACCTGGGCTCGCCGCGAATGGCGGAGATGGTGATCGGCGAGAAGGTGACCCTGGAGGAGATGGGCGGGGCGAAGATGCACACCGGCGTCTCCGGCTGCGGCCACTTCCTGGTCAAGAGCGACGAGGAGGCGATCGACCTGGCGCGGCGCTACCTCTCCTTCATGCCGGGCAGCTGGCGCGAGCAGCCGCCCGCCGCCGAGCCCGCTGCACCCGCCTCCGGCGCGGCGATCGCCGAGATGGTCCCGGCCGACGAGAACCAGCCGTTCGACATGCGCGGGGTGCTCGACGCGCTGCTCGACGCCGACTCGTTCCTCGAGGTTCACAAGCGCTGGGCGAAAGAGCTGATCGTCGGCTACGGCCGGCTCGACGGCCGCGTTGTCGGCGTCGTCGCCAACCAGCCGAAGCAGAAGGGCGGGGTGCTGTTCGTCGACTCGGCCGACAAGGCGGCCCGCTTCATCCAGACCTGCAACGCCTTCAACGTGCCGCTGCTCTTCCTCGCCGACGTCCCCGGCTTCATGATCGGGACCGCGGTCGAGCGCCAGGGGATCATCCGCCATGGCGCGAAGATGATCAGCGCCGTCTCCGAAGCGACGGTGCCCAAGCTCAGCGTCATCGTCCGCAAGGCCTACGGCGCCGGGCTCTACGCGATGGCCGGCCCCGCCTTCGAGCCCGACTGCTGCATCGCCCTGCCGAGCGCCTCGATCGCCGTGATGGGCCCGCAGGCCGCCGTCAACGCCGTCTTCTACAACCAGATCCAGGCGATCGAGGACGAGGCCGAGCGCGAGCGCTTCGTCGCCGCGAAACGCGAGGAGTACGCGGAGGACATCGACCTCCTCCACCTTGCCTCGGAGCTGGTCGTCGACGCGGTGGTCGAGCCCGCCGACCTGCGCGCCGAGCTGGTCCGCCGCTTCGCCTACGCGGCGAGCAAGGAGCGCGGCTTCGCGGAGCGGCGCAACCCGGTCACGCCGGCCTGACTGAGCCCTCAGGTCTCCAGCTGCCCGGCCATCGCGACGAAGTAGTCGAGCGCGGCGGGGTTGGCGAGCGAGTCGCGGCTCGCCGCCTGCTCGACCGGCGTCCCCATCAGGATCCGCTTCACCGGCACCTCCAGCACCTTGCCGCTGAGCGTGCGCGGCACCGCGTCGATCTGGAAGACCTGGTCGGGGACGTGGCGCGGCGAGCAGCGCTCGCGCACGCGGCGGGCGATCTCCCTCGGCAGCTCCTCGTCCAGCTCCGCCCCCTCGCGGAGCACGACGAAGAGCGGCATCCAGCCCTCGGTCCCGGGTCTCGGCACGTCGACCACGAGCGCGTCGACGATCGCGTCGATGCTCAGCACCGCCCGGTAGATCTCGCTCGTCCCCATGCGGACGCCGGAGCGGTTGATGGTCGAGTCGGAGCGGCCGTAGATGACGGCGGTGCCGCGCGAGGTGATCTCGATCCAGTCGCCGTGGCGCCAGACGCCGGGGAACATCTCGAAGTAGCTGGAGCGGTAGCGGCTGCCGTCCGCGTCGCCCCAGAAGCCGACCGGCATCGAGGGCATCGGCGCGGTCACGACCAGCTCGCCGACCTCGTCGACGACGGCGTTGCCGTCCTCGTCCCAGGCCTCGACGGCGGCGCCCAGGGCCCGTCCCTGCAGCTCGCCGCGGTAGACGGGCAGCAGCGAGACGCCGCCGACGAAGGCGGTGCAGAGGTCGGTGCCGCCGCTGGTCGAGAACAGCCAGGTGTCCGCGCCGACGTGCTCGTAGATCCAGTCGAAGCCCTCGGGGGAGAGCGGCGAGCCGGTCGAGCCGACCGCGCCGAGGCGGCTGAGGTCGCGGCCCGCCCCGGGCTCGACCCCCGCCTTCATGCAGGCGGCGATGTAGGAGGCGCTGGTGCCGAACATCGTCACCCCGGCGCGCTCCGCGAGGTTCCAGAGGGCGCCCATGTCCGGGTGCCCGGGGTTGCCGTCGTAGAGCACGATCGCCGCCCGGGTCAGCAGCCCGGAGACGAGGAAGTTCCACATCATCCACCCGGTCGTGGTGAACCAGAAGAGGCGGTCGCCGGGGTGGGCGTCGACGTGGAGGTGGAGCTTCTTCAGGTGCTCGAGCAGGATCCCGCCCTGGCCCTGGACGATCGCCTTCGGCAGCCCGGTGGTGCCGGAGGAGTAGAGGACCCAGAGCGGGTGGTCGAAGGGGACGCGCTCGAAGGCGAGGTCGGCTCCCGCGCCGCCGGCGAGGAGCTCGCCCCAGGTCGTCGCGTCGCGCAGGGGGGAGAGGTCCGGGTCGGGGTCGAGGTAGGGGAGGACGACGGTGCGCTCCAGGCTCGACATCTGCTCCTGCAGCGTCGCCACGGTCTCGCGGCGGTCGAAGTCCTTGCCGCCGTAGCGGTAGCCGTCGACGGCGAACAGCACCTTCGGCTCGATCTGGGCGAAGCGGTCGACGACGCTGGCCGGGCCGAAGTCGGGCGAGCAGCTCGACCAGACCGCGCCGATGCTCGCCGTGGCGAGGAAGGCGACGATCGCCTCGGGGATGTTCGGCAGGTAGGCGACGACGCGGTCGCCGCGCTCGACCCCGAGGCCGCGCAGGCCGGCGGCGACGGCGGCGACCTGGGCGCGCAGATCGCCCCAGCTGATCTCGCCGAGATCGCGCAGCTCGGACTCGTGGAGGATCGCGGTCTCGGCGTCGTCCTTGCCGGCGAAGACGTGCTCGGCGTAGTTGAGCCGGGTGCCGGGGAACCACTCCGCTCCCGGCATCGCGCGGCTGCCCAGCACCGCCCCGCGCTCGCCGTCGGCCTGGACGCCGAAGAAGTCCCAGATCGCGTCCCAGAACGCGTCCAGGTCGTCGACCGACCAGCGCCAGAGCTCCTCGTAGCCCTCGAAGCTGAGGCCGCGCTCGCGCTCCAGCCAGCGCATGAACTCGGTCAGGCGGGCGTTCTCGACCAGCTCCGCCGGCGGGTCCCAGAGCTTCTCCGGCGGCCCGGCGGTCACCCGGCGGCGAGCGCGACGTTCGTCTTCGCCCGCTCGCGCTGCAGCTCCTGCGGGTCGTGGGAGCAGACGAAGGAGATCTCGTCGCCGTGCCGCGCGGCCAGCTCGCGCAGCCGCTCCTGGTTCGCCTTGCGCGCCCGGCCGTCGGCGGCGTTGAGGTTCTGGAAGAGGCGCAGCCCGGGCGGGCAGTGGGGCGGGTCCTCGACCTCGCCGTGGTTGAAGTAGGCGTCGCCGCAGTGCAGGAGCCAGCCCTCGCCGGTCCGCACCGCGACGCCGGTGTGGCCGAGCGAGTGGCCGTGGAGCGGGACCAGCACGATCTCGGCGCCAGCGGCGGGAATCACGCGGACGCTCTCGAACCCGAACCACTCGTCGCCGCCGGCGTCGTGGCGGACCCAGCGTGGCGAGTGCTTCCAGTGGGCGCCGAGGTAACGCGGGCGGTCGCGCAGCCGCGGGTTCAGCGCCGCGTCGAGTTCGGTCGAGAGGACGTGGGCCTCGGCCTGCGGGAAGTCGGGCAGGCCGCCGCTGTGGTCGGGGTCGAGGTGGGTGGAGACGATGTGGCGGACGTCGGCGGCGGTGAAGCCGAGCGCCTCGATCTGCCTCAGCGCCGTCGTCTCGGCCCGCGGCTTGGCGTTCATCAGCCTGAAGAAGGGGCCGAGCTGGCGCGGGTTGCGGGCGTCCTCGGTCCCAAAGCCGGTGTCGACGAGGACCAGGCCGTCTGCGCTCTCGATCGCCAGGCAGTGGCAGACGATCTCGGCCGTGGAGAGCAGGCCGCCCTCGCCCCCGAGGAAACGACCCCCGTGGGGGCACAGCGAGCCGCAGTTGAGGTGGTGGATCCTCATCCCGCGGGGCAGTCTAGAGGCGGGTCGGCGAGTTCGGTCTATCGTTCGCGGGGCGCCGGAGTGGCGGAATTGGCATACGCGATCGACTCAAAATCGATTGCCCTTTATGGGCTTGAGGGTTCGAGTCCCTCCTCCGGCATCCTGACGCCGCCTGACCGGCGCGGTGCGGCGTCCTCAGTCGCCTGAATAGCGCTGCTATTCAGGCTCCCTGCGTCCTTGCCCCGCTTGGTCAGGCGGCGTCAGGACCTACGCTGGCTGCGGCGCGGCGCCGGCGCCGTAATCCTCACCCGAGCCGATCGGGCGCTCCTCCTCGACGTGCCATTCCTGATTGAAGCCGTAGAGGGCGAAGGCGATGAGGACGATCTGCAGCAGGCCGAGGAGGATGACCAAGGTCCCGATCAGCGCCGAGGGCAGCAGCGCCTCGTCGAAGCCGGACTTGTCGCGGGCGAACCAGCTGTCGGCGCCGACCGCGCAGAAGATCGCGAGGATCATCGAGAGGGCGGCGGCGACGGGGAGGATGCCGCGGCTCCAGCGAGCGACGAGGAAGGCGAAGAAGGCGTAGAGGATCGCGTAGATCGCGCAGACCAGGCCCATGCCGCCGCCGCCCTTCATCAGCGACCAGCCGCCGATCGTGATCAGCGCCGCCAGCGCCGCCGTCGCGGCGAGCAGAAGGACGATCACGAACTTGGTCGTGACCGACCCGGCTTTCTCCCGATTCGGCCGCCACAGCTCGTAGCCGGGCCTCACCTCTCCAACCGCCATGCGCCGATCATAGAATCTGACAGCGACGCGGCGCGGTTGGCCGCGCGTTAAGCCCTCCGGGGCAGCCACGCGGGCGTGGCGGAATTTGGCAGACGCGCCAGGTTTAGGTCCTGGTGGGCTTCGGCCCGTGGGGGTTCAAGTCCCTCCGCCCGCATCGAGGTCCGGCCGCTACGCTCGCACGGAGATGAGCGGCTCGATCCAGTCCCTGGAGAACATCGGCATCGTCGTCGAGGATCTCGCGGCGGTGAAGGCGTTCTTCCTCGAGCTCGGGCTGGAGCAGGTGGGCGAAGCAGAGGTGGGAGGGGAGTGGGTGGACCGGGTCGTGGGACTCGACGACGTCCGCTGCCAGCTCTGCATCCTGCAGACCGCCGACGGCAACGGGCGGCTGGAGCTGATGCAGTTCAAGAGCCCGCCGGCGCGCGAGGTCGATACCAACGCCCCGCCGAACACGCTCGGCATCCGCCGCATCGCCTTCTCGGTCGACGACATCGAGGCGGCCGTCGCCAGGGTGCGGGACCAGGGGCTGGAGCTGCTCGGCGAGGTCGTTCGCTACGAGGACGCCTACCGGCTCTGTTACGTCCGCGGCCCGGAGGGGATCATCGTCATGCTCGCCGAGCCCCTCGGCTGAAACTTCCCGCCGCGGCTCGTTACGATCCGAGTCCCTCGGGGCAGTGGCCCAACTGGCTAAGGCACCGGTCTCCAAAACCGGCGATTCCAGGTTCGAGTCCTGGCTGCCCCGCTCTTTCTGAACCGGCTACCGAAGCCGTTCCAAGCCGCAGAGCCCGAGTTAGGGCGCTGCGAGCGCCTCGGCGTCCACCGTGATTGGCTTGCAACGCATTTTTAGGAATGCAGATTAAGGTCAAAAACTGTCCTGAACTCGTATTCTCAAATCATGGCAACCCTTAGTGGCCCTCAGGCAACCGAGTTCTTCCACGTCGCCTTTCTCGACGTCCTCTCCAGACGACTCGAGTCAGATCGTTATGCCCTCAAGGGAGGCGCGAACCTGCGCTACTTCTTCGGAAGCGTTCGCTACTCGCAGGACATCGATCTTGATGTCGAGGGAGTACCGGCCTGGCGCCTCAACGAGAAGATCGAAGCCCTCCTCTCTTCGCCTCAGCTTGCGATCCTGCTGCGTGGCAATCAGCTTGAGATGGTCGAGCGCTCGAACCCAAAGCGGACCGATACCACGCAGCGCTGGAAGATCGGCCTCACGGCCTCGGGCCATGCGGAGCTGATCCGAACCAAGGTCGAGTTCAGCTATCGAGGCGCCGGGGGTGCTCGTCGCATCGAGCCGGTCCCCCGCCGCATCGTCGAGCCATATGCGCTGCGATCGCCGTTGGTCCCCCACTACGTGGAGGATGCCCCGACCGAGCAGAAGGTGCTCGCTCTGGCCGGACGCTCCGAGACGCAGGCGCGCGACGTCTTCGATCTTGACCTCTTGTTGCGTCGCAGCCCCCTAGCTTCAGGGGCTCTCGACTCTCGGGTCCTCGCTGTGGCCGTCGAGCGAGCAATGCAATTGCCCTATGCCGCATTCCACGATCAGGTCCTACCCTTTCTCGAGGTGGGTGCAGTCGAGCTGTACGAGGGCGAGGCAGCCTGGGAGCAGATGCAGGCCTTCGTCGCGGAACGACTCGAGGAGGCAAGGTGACTCCGGCTGGTGAGTACGGCCAGTTGCTGCGGCTGGACCGTCGCGTGATCACCACCGGTGAGGCAGCGGCGGTTTGGCGGACGAGCGGGCGCACCGCGGGCAGGCGCCTCGAGGCGATGGAGGACGGCGGACTCGTGCGCCGCCTGCGTCGAGGCCTGTGGGCACTCGATCCAGAGCTACCTCCATTTGCGCTCGCCCCATTCTTGACCGCACCCTTTCCGGCCTACATCTCTTTTTGGTCGGCCTTCGCCCATCACCAGATGATCGAGCAGATCCCGCGGCAGATATCTGTCGCCTCGCTCGATCGAGCGAGAAAGATCGCCACGACCCTCGGTGACTACGAGGTCCACCATCTGGCACCCGAGCTCTTTGGCGGCTTTCACGGCACCGAAGACAGCGGCTACCTGGCAACCCCGGAGAAGGCCCTCTTCGACGCCGTCTACGTCCGCGCCGCGTCCGGCACTCGCGCTTTCTTTCCGGAGCTTTTCTTGCCCGCCGGCTTCAAGGAGCGCGAGTTGGAAAAATGGACCGAGCGGATTGAGAGCGCGCGACTGCGAACTTTGGTCTCGCGCCGCCTTGGCGAGGTGCTCAGTGATGGCCGGCGGAAGGTTGTCTCGGGGTGAAGCGGTGCATCGTGAATCGCTCTGTCTCGCGATCTTCTGCGAACGCGTAGTTCGGTGCGACCGGCGGCTCGCGGGGCGGTTCTCCCGGGCAGGGAGCGGCGTGCCGGATCGTCTCCTGGTCAAGGAGAAATCTGATTAACAAAGAGAGGCTTGACTGCGCGTATAGCCTCTTGCCCAAATCATGGAAGTCCCGGACGAACTGCTCGAAGCCAAGGACGCGATCCAGGCGGACCTGCTCGCCCTGCCGGGGGTCACCGGTGTCGGGATCGGGATGCGCGAGGAAGACGGCGAGCTGTTCGAAGAAGAGCTCGCCCTGCGGGTCTACGTCGAAGACCTCAACGCTGTCCCGGATGGGATCCCGAGCGAACTCAGCGGCTGGCCGGTCTCGGTGGTGGAGATGAACATCGAGCCGTGCATGGCCGCGGACATGACCCGTTACGAAGAACTGAAGGGCGGGATCCGGATCGCCCACCCGAGCCACGGCTCGGGCACGCTCGGCACGATCGTCAAGGAACTGCGCGAAGACGAAGAAGAACCGAACTACTACGCGCTCACCGCGCAGCACGTGGTCGGCAGCGGCGAAGGCGAAGAATTCCCGCACATCGTCTGGCAGGCCGAATCGCCGCCGATCTTCGCCGGCGCGGAAGTCGCCAGCACCGACAGCGTCGGCGAAGTCAGGGGCTCGGCCTTCCCGACGCTGCCGCCCGGTGTGGGCGGCGCCGTGGTCGGCGACGTCGACGCGGCGATCGTCTCGCTCGACTGGGCGGCGGGCGAGGAACGCGGCTCCTCGGCGGCGATCGCCGATGACAGCGGCGCCGGCGACCTGGTCGAAGCGGTGACCGAAACGGCCCTGCCGCTGGTGGGCGACCAGGTCCGCAAGCGGGGCTTTGCGACGCGGCTGACCCACGGCTTCGTGATCGACGCCCACCATGTGGCGCCCTGGTCTCCCGGCGGCGCCAACCACTGGCTGGCCGAGCAGGTGGTGATCGCCGGCACCGGTGGGACCTTCTGCGCCCAGGGGGACTCCGGCTCCCTGGTCCTGGAAGAGGAAAGCCCGACCGCGGTGGGGCTGCTCTGGGCGCAGGAGCTGGGGGGCCGGCGCGGCGTCGCCTGCAAGTGGCGCAACGTCGAACGGGCGCTCGGGGTCACGCCGGTCCTGTAGCCGGCGGGTGCAGAGGGCAACGCCGGATGAGCGCAGACCTGCTCACGGCGTTGCGGGAGTGCGGGGTCGAGGACCTGCTGCCCGAGGCGATCGAGCGGCAGCTGGCCGCGCTCGGGCTGCAGGGTGAGACCAGCCTCCTCCAGGGCGATCTCGAAGTCCTCGAGGGCATCGCCGTGCCGGCGGCGGGGGCAACGCTGCCGTCGCTCAGCGGCCTGCCGCTGGAGGCGGCGCAGCCGGCGGGCGACCTGCCGGTCCAGATCGCGGTGCAGCAGGGAGGCGGCGCGGCGCCGCGCTGGGCCGTCGACCTCGACCTCGATCCCCTGACCCTGTCCTTCCCGGGGCTGCGGCCGGCCCAGGAGGTCGTGCAGCCCGGGCGGCCGACGGTGCTGGCGGAGCAGCAGGCCGGGGGGAGCGTGCGGATCGTCGGTCGTGCGGCTCTGCGGATCGGCGCGGCCGGCGGCGGGACGCCGCGGGTCAGCCTGCTCGACGGCCTGCACCCGGCCGACCCGTTCGGCCCCCACGGCACGGTCCCCAGCCTCCGGCTCGACCCGCCCAGCTTCTTCCTCGGCGACTCGGAGTTCGGCTTCACGGTCGAGGAGCTCGGCTTCGACGATTCGGGGCTGACCCTGCGCCGGGCGACGCTGTTCCTGCCGCCGGGGGCGCCGGTGGTCGGCGACGTCTCGCTCAGCGTCAGCGACCTCTTCCTCGGCAACCCGGTCGGCGTCAAAGGCACCGCCAGCGCCGAGCTCGGCGGGCCGGGTGACCCGCCGCCGGCGCCCCCGTTCGGCGTCCGCATCGAGGTCGCGTGGGACGACCCGAACGCCCGCGGGCTGGCCGAGGCGGTGCCGAGCCGGGCCGACGCGACGGTGAGCCTGCCCGGCAGCCCGCTGGCGCTGCCCGGCGGCGGCACGGCGACGGTCGTGCAGCCCGGGTCGGGAGCGCCGCCGCAGTGGAAGCTGCGCGGCCATTGGGGCCACGACCGGAGCACCGGCGCCGACGAGTTCACGCTGGCCCTCGACGCCGACGGCAGCCCCGACGGGATCGCCGCCGTCGCCGGCGCCCCGCTCGCCGGAGGCCTGGGGCTGGCGCCGGCGGTGATCGGCGCCGTCGACGACGTCGACGGGGACGCCGCCATGCTCGGAGCACTGATCGCCGCCCTCGGCGCCGCCACGACCCTGCTGCTGCGCGACGAGAGCCGGGTCGCCGTCACCGGCATCGAGATCGATCACCTGGAGCGGGGCGCGGCGGGCCCCGGCTCGCGCACGCGCCTGACCGTCGACTACAGCGTCGAGCTGAGCGTCGAGGTGGGCGCGACGGGGTCGCTGCTGCAGGTCCTGACCCGCCCCGGGCAGCCGATGCGGCTGCGCTATCGCGGCGTCGGGGTCGAGGTCGACACCGCGGAGACGCCCTGGTACGACGGGATCGGCCTCAGCTTTGACGGCGCGGTCCCGGAGGTGGTCGACCCGGGCAGCTGGAAGCTCGGGCCGCCGCTCGACGACCTCCTGCGCGTGCTCGGGGTCCGCTCCGGCGCCGGCAGCGGCTGGCTCGAGGTCGACCTGGCGATGGCCGCCGACCTCGGGGTCGTGAAGCTCTCGACCGCGACCGTGCGCGTCGTCTTCGGCGCGGGCGGGATCGAGGGGGTGGAGCTGCGCGGGCTGCGCGCCGCCGTCGACCTGCCGGCAGTGCTGAAGGGGGAGGGCGCGCTCGACGTCGGCAACCAGGCGATCCACGCCGGGGTCCAGCTCGAGGTCGTGCCGCTGAAGCTCGCCGCGGTCGCCGAGCTGGCGATCGGGGCGGATAACTTCGTCGAGCTCGAAATCGGCGTCCGCTTCCCGGCGCCGCTGCCGTTCGCCAACTCGGGCCTCGGCCTCTTCGGCGTCATGGGCCGCTTCGTCGCCAACGGGCGCCGGGACGTCGACCTCGGCATCGCCGACCCGGTCCGGCGCGAGCTGAGATGGCTCGCCGACCCGCCGCCGAAGTACGCGCCGCAGCGCGGCCAGTACGCGCTCGGGCTGGGCGCGGTCGTCGGCACCGTCCCCGACGCCGGCGTCACCTTCAACGCGCGGGGGATGCTCAGCGTCGAGTTCCCGCGCCCGGCGGTGATCTTCAGCGTCGTCGCCCAGATCCTCGGCGGCCCGGCCCCCGTCCCCTCCGAGCGGGTGGGCGAGCCGGGCGCCGGAGTCTCGATCGTCGGCCTGATCGTGATCGACCCCGGGGAGGGGGTCACGATCGCCCTGCGCGGGCACTACGAAGTCCCCCACCTGCTGGTGCTCGACATCCCGGTCGGCGCCTGGTTCCCGGTCAAGGACCCCGCCGCCTCCTGGGTCCACGTCGGCAGCGACGACCAGCCCGGGCGCGAGGGGTCGCCGGTGACGATGGAACTGCTCCCGACGATCCTCAAGCAGAAGGTCTGGGCCTTCGCGATGGTCCACGGCGACGGCCTCTCTCCCGGCCTCATGGGCAAGCCCGACTTCGCCTTCGAGGGCTTCTCGATCGGGTTCGGCGCCGGCTGGGAGATCGACTGGTCGGCCGGGCCGATCCGCCTCTACGCCTCGGCGATGGTCCTGGCCGGCTTCGGCACCAGCCCGCTGCGGCTGGCGGCTGGGATCTGGGTCCAGGGCTCGCTCGACCTGGTCGTCGTCAGCATCTCGGCGCGGGGGAACATCACCCTCCTGACCAGCGGCGAGCGGACCCGTCTGAAGGGCGAGTTCTGCGGCGAGGTCGACCTCTTCTTCTTCTCCCTCTCGGGCTGCGTCGGGATCGAGATCGGCGACAAAATCGACGACGTCGGCCCGCCGGGCAGCCCCGTCTCGGGCGTCGACCTGGTCAGCCGCCTCGGGCACGCGACCGCGGCGGCGGTGCGCGAGGGGACGGGGGAGCCGCCCTCGGTGTGGCCGGACACGGTGCCGGTGATCCACTTCGCCCACGTCGCCGACGCGACCGCGGTCGAAGGCGACTTCCAGATCGGGACGCCGATGGCCGGCCCGGTCTGGAGCGGCTCGCGGGAACTGAAGTACGCCTACCGGATCGCCGAGGTGCGGGTGGAGGCGGTCGACGGCACGCCGTTCGTGCCGCCGCCGGGGCGGAAGTTCGAGAGCGCCTGGTGGTGGCCCGGGGTGCGCTCGACCACGGCTCCCTCGGCGGCGCTCTCGGCGACCGGGATCGAGACGCGCGACCTGGCCCTGCTCTCCTGGGAGCCCTGGACCGGGCTCCTGCCGCTGACCGAGCCCGCGCAGTCGCCGGCCAACCCGGCGGCCCCGATCGAAGAGGTCTGCGAGCCGGTGAGCCGGGCCGCGACCGTCTGCCTGCACGGCGAGCTCGGCCACCCGGCCGGGCCGGGCCGGGCGACCGTCCCCGAGCCGGCCGCGGCGGCGGAGAAGGCCGGCCGGCCGCCCACGCGCCTGCGGGTCTCCCAGCCCGGTGACGCCGACTGGGACGACGTGCTCGCCGCCTCCGCCACCCTCGGGGTGGCCGTGGAGGGCGCCGGGGTCGTGCCGCTCGACGAACCATTCGTGACCGACGCGGGCGAGGAGCTGCAAGCGGGTCACCGGCTCGCCGGCCTCGCGGTCGGTGGAGCCACCCTCGGGTCGCTGTCGGCGGCCGGCAGCTTCGAGCCGCCGCTCGAGGACGCCTCGCTGGTGCTGGAGGTCTGCCGCGGGATCGAGTGGGAGGGGGAGGGCTGGGAGCCGGGAGCGATGGAAGAAGAGACCCTCGCCACCCTGCGGGCCCCGTCGGCCTGCACGATGCTGTCCGGGCTCGGGCCCGAGCAGCTGGCGGAGGACGCCGACGCGAGCGGCGCGGTCCGCTGGTCGGGCCTGACCCTGGCGGCCGAGTCGGGCGAACCGCTCGAAGCGGAGGAGACGGGCGATGGCTGGGGGCTGCGGGTGCCCGGCGACGGGTTGCGGGTGAGGCTGCCGGAGGCGGTCGACGCGGTCAGGGTCGGGTTCGCGGCGCCGGTCGAAGCGGAGCTGGTCGCCTTCGACCACAACGGCGATGAGATCGCCGCGGCCACCAGCGAAGGGGAAGGCGAGGAGCTGACCGTCGAGGCCCAGTCGATCGCCGCGGTGCGGGTCCGCGCCCGCGAAGGAGCGCTGCTCGACCGCGTCTGCACGCCCGACTCGTTCGGCGTCTCGACCGCGCTCCTGCGCCCCAGGGTCTACGCGGTCCACATGCCGGCGTACCCGGGGGTGGTCGGGGTCCGCACCGACGGCGAGGAGGAGAGCTGGGAGCCGACGCCGCTGAACGAGGACGAGGAGTGCGTGCAGGTCCGCTACGAGGCGCCCTCGGCCGGGCCCTGGGCGGGCCTGCGCATCGGCCCGGCGCAGGGGCGCAGGGTGAAGATCGTCAGCGCCTGCGGGGTCCGCTGGCACGAGGCGCTTGAGCGGCGGCTCGCCGAGCGCAACCGGGTGGAGCTGATCGACGCCCTCACCCTGCACGCCTCCGGCCTGGCGGAGACCAGCCGCGGCACCGTCGCCGCCCAGGCGGCGCTGCCGATCGTTCTCGTGGGGCCACCCCCACGCACCCTGTTCGCGGCGGCCAAGACGTACCGGGTCGTGGTCCGCTGGGAGTGGCAGTCGTGCAAGCCGAGCGGCGGCACCGCCCCGCCGCCCCCCGACCCGAACGCCTGGAAAGAGGGCGGCACCGACTCGTTCGCCTTCTCCACCGCGGCCGCGGCGCCCTCGACCCCGGTCGACCTGATCGGGGAGAGGTCGTTCGACCCGCGCAGCACCGCCCGCTACGTCGCCGGGTCGGAGCCCTCGGGCGAGCTCCCCCCCCTGCTCGACGACCCGGTCCGGGTCTTCTTCACGGTCGACTACCTGCCGGCCCTGCTGCGCGCCTACGGGTACGAGGCGCGGATCGAGGTGCACCCGACCGACGTCGCGCCCGGCAGCCTCCACTTCGACCCGCACGCGCCGAACGTGGTCGCCGGCATCGAGATGGTCTCCTGGATCGGCGGCCTCCTGCGGCCCACCGAGGAGGTGATCGTCGGCGCGGTCGGCGCCTCGCCCTGCGTGCCGGACACCAGCCTCGGCGGGCTCGCGGCCGAGGTGAAGGCGGGCCTGGAGCCGGAGACCGCCTATGACCTGACGCTGCGCGCGCGGCCAGGCGGCGGGGGCGAGGACAGCGTGATCAGCCGCTTCCACTTCCGCACCTCGCGCTACCGGGACACCGCCGAGCTGCTCGGCGCGCTCGGGTTCGAGGCCGGCGCCGCGGTGGGAGCGCCGCCCCCCGACGTACTGCTGGACAGCTGGTCGCAGCCGGACGGTGCCCCCTACGACGATTTCGCGCTGCAGCGGACGCTGACCGGGATCGGCCTCGATCCCTGGCCGCTCAGCGCCGCGCCGCGGGCGACGACGCTCTGGGCCCGCCCCTACGCGGACGCGGCCTGGCACCTCGCCGGCCTGCTGCTCGAGGCCCCCGAGCCGATCGCGCGGCCGGGCCGGATCGAGGTCAGCGGCAGCGTCGGCGCGAGCCCGTTGCGGCACCTCGGCGGCACCGCGACCGGCACCCGGGTGCTGCTGGCGCCGGGCGCCCCGGTCCTCCCGGGCCCCGCCGACCTGCTCGGCGTCCGCCTCCAGGACCGCCTGCGGGTCAGCAGCGTTGAAGGCTCGGTCGAGCTGCTCGGCGTCCCGGGCACGATCCGCCAGGAGGTCGGATGACCCGCCTCGCCCCGAGCTGGCTGCTGAACGCGCAGGCGCTCGACGCCGGCGAAGACCCCCACCTCCCCTCCGGCGTCCACCTGCGGGTGCTGCCCGGCTTCGGGCTCGGCCTGCCGGTCGCGCCGCTGCTCGTCTGGCGCTCGGAGATCAACAGCGACTCCGGCTTCGAACACCCCGACGTCGTCTGGACCGACGCGGCGGGGAACCTCCTGCGGCCGCCGATCGCGGTCGCCGAGACCGGGCCGGTGACGGCCTGGCTGCCGACCCGGCCCGGCAACCCGGTCGTCTACGCCCGCGTGTTCATGAGCGCCGGCGAGGGGGCGCGGGTCGACGGCTTCGTCTCGGGGCGGCTGGGGCCGACGGCGGTCGCCGGGACCGATCGCCACCCGTGGGGGCTCGGCGCGACCGGCCTCGACCGCCTCGTCGTCTCCGGGGACGCGCTGATCGAGGGGATCACCGTCCTCCGGGCCGCTGCGATCGATCCCCGCCCCGAGGGGGAGCCGCTGCTGCTCTCGCTGCCGGTCGCCGACGCCTTCCGCTATCGCGGTGTCGAAGACGCCTGGGGCGAGGCGATGAGGCGGGTGGAGCGGGGGGCGCCGCTGCGGGTCGGCCTGCACGACGACTTCGAATCCTCCGACCCCTGGTCCTGCCGCGAAGCCGGGGCCGGCGAGGAGGAGGAAAGGGTGAAGGCGTTGTGGGGGGCACAGCTGGAGGAGCTGGTCACGGCCCTGCTCGCCGAGGGCCCGATCTCCCAGCAGCGGCTGCGGATGCCGCCGCGGGCGCTGAGCGGGCCGGCCGCGGACTCCAGCGTCGTCGTCCCGCCGCTGGCCTCGGTGCTGCAGGCGGCGCTCGACCCGGGGGTGGGGCGCCTGCTCGGGTTCCTCGAGCGCGACGAGAGCCCGCCCGCCGGCCCCGAGGGCCTCGTCGCCTACCTGGTCCGGGGGGCCTTTATGCTGCGGCGCGCCCCGCTCGGCCGCCGCTTCTCCTGGCTCGGGCCGGCCCTGGTCGAACCGCCGGGCGAGTTCCCGCTCGATCTGCCCCCCTCGGTCTGGGAGCCGGGCCAGGGGCAGTTCGCCGATCTCTGGACGGTGGCCGTCGGCTCGGTCGGGGCCGGGGCGCCGCCGCCGCAGCCGCCCCGGATCGAGGCAAGCGAGGAGCGCGGCTGGGTGCCGGAGAGCTCGCCCGCCCGCCGCCACGTCGGCCTGCGCCTCGGCGGCCTCGGGCCGGGGGCGGGGATCGCGCTGGCGCGCCGGGCACCGGACTCCGCCGGGCTCAACCCACGCCTGTCCGAAACCCTGGAAGGCGCCCCCGACCGCGCCCTGCCGATCGTCTGCGGGGTGCTCGCCGAGCTCCCGACCGCGGCCGCCGCGGCGGCGCCCGGGCAGGGCGAGGTCTTCGACCGCACGGCGCCGGCCGAGGAAGTCGCCTACACCGTCGCCCAGTCCGACTGGTTCGGGCGCTGGAGCGAGTGGGCCGAGGTCACGGCGGCCCCCGGGGTGCGGCCGGCGGTGCCGATGCCCGTGCTGGAGGCCGCCTTCGTGCCGCCCGCCGCCGCGGGCGACCCCGGCCGCCTCGAGGTGCGGTGCGTCCAGGTCCGCGACGACAAGCTGGCCCCCGGCGGGCTGCCGCTGGAACGGCTGGAGCTGACCGCCCAGGTCGGCGACGCCCTCACCGTGACCGCGGACGTCGAAGCCGAACGCGGCCCGACCCCGGCGGGCGATCCGGAGCCCCTGCTCGCCGTCTTCGAGGTGCCGCCGCTGGCGCCGGCGGAGCAGCGCGCGCTGAGCGCGACCGGGGTCTGGCACGACAGCGAGGGGCGGGAATCGAGGCGCAGCCCCGCCGCCCGCGCCACCGCCGCCGACCCCCGCGCCCCCGCCGCCCTGGTGCTGCCCAACACGCTCGACTACGCCTCCCGTCCCGACGGCCTCGGCCGCGCGCGGGTGCGGCTGACCTGGACCGGCGCCGCCCCGCCGCTCGCCTACCGCGTCTACCGCTCCGGCGAATCGACCCTCCTGGCGCACCTGCGGCGACCCGGGGTGCCGGGAGCGGCGGTCCTGCAGCAATTGGAACAGATCGAGGCCGCGCCCGACCGGGCCGAGGTCTTCCGCGATAAAGCCGACCTCTTCGACAGCTCCTGCTTCGAACTGCTGACCGCCACCCCGCTGCCCACCAGCGGCGGCCCGATGAGCCGCGACGACGAGGTCTCCGGCTCGCTGGGAGGGCTCGTCTTCTATCGCGTCGTCCCGGTCAGCGAGCTGGGGGCGGAGGCGCCGTTCACCGACTGCTCGCTGCTCGTCTTCGGGATCCCGAACACGCCCGCACCGCCGCTGCCGCTGCTGAGCGCGACGGCCGATCCCGACGACTCGACCCGGGTGCGGCTCGCCGTCACCGTCCCGGAGGGCGCCAACGACCCGGTCCGGGCGCGCCTGCGGCGCAGCCGGGCCGGCGGGGAGGACCCGCTGCGGATGCCGGTCGTCGCCACGGTCGACGTGGTCGGGCGGCGGGCCGAGCTGCTCGACGCGGGCCCCGCGCCCTGGGCGCAGAGCCTGCGGCTCGCGCCCTGGTCGACCTACACCTGGCGCGCCGAAGTCCAGGGCCCTCCCGAGCCCGGCAGCGGCCTGCCGGGGGCCTGGAGCGCGCCCAGCGCCCCGGCCTCGGTGCGGGTGCTCCCGAACGGGCCGCCGCAGGCGCTGCGGCCCGGCACCGCGGTGCTCGCGGGCGCCGAGGTCGAGGTCGCCTTCAGCGCCGCCGAGCCGCTCGACGCCGGCCCCGACGAGGCCTACTCGATCGACCTCTACCGGCAGGTGCCGGCCGGCGCGGCGGTCGCGAGCGGAGCGGTCGGCAGCTTCGCGCCCGCTGCGGTGCGGCAGCCCGACGGCACCTACCTGGTCCGCGACCCGGCCGCCCCACCGCCAGGCACGGTGTACCTGGGCGAGGTCGCCGACCCGCTGGACCGGCGCGGCCCCCGCGTCGCTATCGCGACCCTCTGAGCCCCGTCGGCGGAGGTTGGCGCTGACAGAACGATCGCCGCTCCGTTGAGGGGGAGACGGCAACAGCCCTACCCTTGGACGGTGGCACCCGATGCGATCGAAGTGCGCAGGTGAGCGAAGCAGCGTTCCCAGGAGGAGTGCGGAGCCGGGTCGGCGCCGCCAGGCTGCTCTCGGACGACCGCCTCACGCGGCGCGCCGTGCGGGGCGACGAGCGGGCGTTCGCGGCGATCTTCGACCGCTACCACCAGCCGCTCTACCGCTTCTGCCTGGCGATCGTCGGCAGCCCGGCCGACGCCCAGGACGCGTTGCAGAACACGATGGTGAAGGTGCTGGGGGCGCTGCCGGGGGAGAAGCGCCAGATCGAGCTGAAGCCTTGGCTCTACCGGATCGCCCACAACGAGGCGGTCGAACTGCTGCGCCGGCGCCGGCCCACCGAGGAGCTCGATCCCGAGCTGAGCGCAGGCGGCAGCGGTCTCGCCGAGGACGCCGCCTCGCGGGAGCGGCTGCGGAGGCTGCTGTCCGACCTCGAGCAGCTGCCCGAGCGCCAGCGCGGCACCCTGGTGATGCGCGAGCTCGCCGGTCTCGGCTTCGAGGAGATCGGGACCGCCCTGGGCACTTCACCGGCGGTCGCCCGCCAGACGCTCTACGAGGCGCGGCAGGGCCTGCGCCAGATGGACGCGGGGCGTGAGATGGACTGCGACGCCGTGACCAGGGCGCTGTCCGACGCCGACGGCCGGGTTACCCGTCGGCGCGACATCCGCGCCCACCTGCGGTCCTGCCCCGCCTGCCGCCATTTCCAGGAGGAAATCGCCGGCCGCCGCGAGGAGCTCGGCGCCCTCGCCCCGCTGCCGGCGGTCGCCGCGGCGGGGCTGCTGCAGGGCCTGCTCGGCGGCGCCGGCGCTTCCGGCGGCGCCGGGGCCGGCCTGGCCGGCGCCGCCGCGGGCGGGGCGGCGAAATCGCTCGGCACCGGGGCCGCGATCAAGTCGGCCGCCGCGGTGGTGGCCGTCGCCGCGGTCGGGGTCGGAGCCGCCGAGCGCGGCGGCGTCGACGTCACGCCCTGGGGCGGCGGTGGCTCGCAGCAGCAGGAGTCCCGGGGCGATGGTGCCGGCGAATCGGCCCCCGCCAACGGTGTATCGCGGGCCGCGCCCGGGAGCGACGGGCAGGCGGGATCTGCGACCGCGAGCCCCGCGCTGGGCCGCGGTATCGACACGGGTACTGCGCAGAGGGGCAAAGGGGGGACCGGTGGGGACACCGGCGAAGCGGCGCCGTCGACCCCGGCCAGCGCGGGCCAGCAACCTTCCCTGGCCGCCGATCGCGGCCCTTCCGAACCCCACCCGAGCGGGCGCGGCCACGAGAAGCGGCACCCCGAGGCCGCCTCGCACGGACAGCAGACCGCCGCGTCACACAAAGGCGACGGCAAGGGCAGCGGCCAGAGTCGCGGCGGCGGCGCGGGCAGCAGGGGTGCCTCGACGAAGCAGGCAAAGGCGCCGAAGCCGACGGCCAAGCCCCCGAAGCCGGAAGCGCCGGCCCAGGCAGGCCAGCAGGCGCCCAGCGGAAGCGGGGCGAACGCCGCCCCAAAAGCGCCGAGCGATCCGGGATCGGCGGCCCTGCCGCACCCGGGCCCCTCCCCGCAGGCGGCTGAGCCGAAAGGACCGCCCACGCTGGCCGGATGATCGAGGCGGCTGTGGCTCGGCCCTGACAAACCTCGATCGGCGTCGTTTCAGCCCCAGCAAGTCCAGTGGAGCCCCGGCAGGGGCGCCAGGAAACGAAGGAGGAACGATGAAGATCCACCTGAAGATCGCTCTGGTGGTCGGCGCGCTCGCCCTCGCCACGGCGCCCGCCGCGCTTGCGGTGCAGCCGGCCGACCCGGGTTCCAACGGCAAAGGCCCGCAGTACGCGCCGGAAAAACCGGAGACCCCGGGCCCGGGCGCGAGCCTGCCTGAGAAGGCGAAGGCCTACGGCGTCTACTGCAAGGGCGAGAGCAAGAAACACGTCAAAGGCGAGAAGGGGACCGCGTTCAGCCGCTGCGTGACCGCGATGGCGAAGGCGGCCCAGAGCGAGCGGACGGCCGCCCGCAAAGCCTGCAAAGGGCTGAGCAAGAAGCACGTGAAAGGGGAGAAGGGGACCGAGTTCTCCCGCTGCGTGAAAGCGGCCGCGCAGGTCCGCAAGGACCAGGCCGGCTGATCCTCAGGCGCCGGCCCGGCACCGGGCCAGGCGCCTCTGCTTCTGCTGCGTCGCCGCCTTCAGCGCTCTGGAGCGGGCTTTGCCGGTCTTTTTCCTGGCTGCCTTGCTGGCTTTCCGGAATGCCTTCACCGCGGCGGCGGCGCAGCTCGTGGCACCGCTTCCTCGCGTCGCCGGGGGCTCCGGCGGGGCCGGGCCGGTCGCGTCGGGCCGCTGCACCGAGACCGGCTCGAACCGAGCGGTCACCGTGACATCGGTTTCCATGCTCACCGTGCAGGCGCCGGTCCCACCGCAACCGGTGCCGGGCCAGCCCGTGAAGACGTAGCCGGGGGAGGGCGTTGCGGTGAGAGTGACCTCGGTCCCGCTCGCGAAGGCTTTCTCGCAGGTCGAGCCGCACTGGATCCCGGTCGGATTGCTGGTCACCGTCCCGAGGCCGGACTTGACCACCGTCAGAGATCTGGCGTGCGCGAGGGCGATTCCGGCAAGGGGGGACTGACCCACGTTGTCGGCGCCGTCACGCGCGACCACCCGGAAGCTGTAGTTGCCGGAACCGGCCGCGACGAAGGTCGCCGACCCTGGTGCGGAAGATGCTTTCCAGAGGGAGAAGGGACCGCCGTTCTTCGATACGCGGACCTCGTAGAGGGCGATCCCGGCGGCGTCGTCACTCCCCGACCAGGAGATTTTGGCGGCGTCGGGCGCGGGCTCGCCTTCGACCGTCACCGTCGCCGCGGGTGGCTCGCGGTCGATCGTGTTCGTCCAGGTCGGGGTCTCGATCGGCTCGTTCTCGTCGAAGACGATCGACGCCTGGTTGGCGACGACGGTCCCCGAGGAGAGGGTTTTCGGCGTCACCGTGTACGAGAACAGCCCCTCGCCCTCGGGTGCGGCGACGTTGGGCGGCAGGAAGCCGGCCAGCGGATCGGACGGCGGTTCGAGCGTCTCGGGGTCCAGCGCCTGCAGCGTGACTTCGATCAGGCCCCCCGCGGAGACGTCGGCATCGACGTCGACGAGCAGATCCCGGTCCGGTCGCAGGTCGATCGTGTCGTCGATCTCGTGGGCGGAGTAAGGGAGCGAGTAGACCGTCGAGCCGAAGCGGACGTCGTGGAAGAGGACGCTCTCCGGATCGAAGTGGGTGACGTCAAGCTGGTTGCGGACCTCGACCCGCTGGGCCGGGGCCGTCGCCGCCGGCAGGTTTTCGAACAGCACCTGGTAGTCGAACGGCTCGTCGCCCGTGACGAAGCGCTGCACCCCGATGCCTGCCGGGCCGACGATTTCATTGGGGTCGATCGCCCCGACCCTCTGCTGAGGCAGCTCGGCCTCGGACTGGGGCTTGAGGCAGTCGTCGTTGAACTGGACCGCTCCCGTGACCCAGCCCGCCCACTTGGCCAGCTTCTTGACGGCGCCGGGGACCACGGTCAGTTCGGTACCGCATCCGACCGCGTCGACGGCGAAGGCCGTGCTGTCGACAACACCGACCGGATCGTCCTCGATGCCCAGCAACGGATAGAAGATTGCCTGCTCGATGATGCTTTCCGCGTCAAGGGCCGTATTGATGCAGTCGCCTCCCGGAAGGAACCCGATCACCTGCTGCGCGAGGGTCTGCGCGCAACCGAGTGCATCGAGGACGTCTTTGGGAACGATCGCCGAGGTGGTGGCGCCACCACCCCCCAGGGTGCCGAGGCATTGGCCGGCGACGGCCCGCAGGGTGTAGCTCGTGCCTGCGGCCGGGGCGGTGACGCGGAACTCGTACTGCTCGGTCTGTTGTGGCGGAACGCTCGGCAGGTACATCGGGACCGCGATCCCGTCCTCGAGGACCAGGGCGTCGGTCTCCTGGTCGAACGGCTCCGCCTCCAGATCAGGGGAGGTGTGGCTTCCCGCCGGAGTTCGCATCTGGAAGAGCGGCTCAACGATGGAGCCCTCGGGGACACCGCTGAGCGTGACCGGCACGATCATCCCGTCGACGTTGCCCGAGTTGTGGACGCTGAGGGTGACCGTCGAGGGCCGGCCGGCCCGGAACGCTTCCCTCCCGATCAGCTCGACCGAGATCCGGGCGGGCCGCAGCGTCTCCACGAAGACCGCGCCGGGCAAATTGCGAGTGGTCCCGTCGATGAACGCGGCCTCGAGTTCCCAGCTCCCCGGCGCCGCGCCTTCGAGGTCGAAGCGAGCCTCGACGGCGCGCCCGTCGGACGCGGCCGGCTTCAGTTCACCTGCGACGCTGACTCCGTTGCGGACGAGTTTCGCGCTCTCGAGCAGCTCCAGGTCGCGTCCGCGCAGGACGATGGTGGTGAATTTCCCCGGTCCGACCCGGTTCGGGGAGACGTCGGTGACGGCGGTGTTGCTCTGGCCGCAGGGCACGTTCTCGCACTCGGCCTCGAAACGGTATTTGCCGGTCGCGGTCCCGCCGCCCGAGTAGACCAGCAGGGTCAGCTCACCGTCTTCGACGATCGTGCACGGGTAGTTGAACCACCGGCACCGGACCGTTCCTTCGGAGTCGAGGAGGGCGAAGGAGTCGGCCGACCCGGTGCCGCTGAAGGAGAGGACGTCCTGGGCCGAGCCGTCGAGCCGGTAGCAGTCCACCTCCCCGCCGGCGGAGAGATTGCCGGAGACCGGCGCGATGCCGAAGGCGATCGAGGAAAGCTCGCTGCAGCCCTCCGGCGAGGTGAGTCGCTTCGCGGTCGCGAGGAAGGTGCCGGACTGGCTCCATCCGCTGTCGCGCACCACCAGCGCGAACCGGCCCGCCGCGTAGAGCCGGCACTCGTCTTCCGGGCTGCCGTTCGATCCGGCGCACTCTCTCTGTCCGCTGGCTCCGTAGACGCTCCAGGCGGGGTTGAGGGCGCCCGAGGTGCGTAGGGTCCGGAACCAGTAGACGCCGTCGGGATCGGAGATCGCGCGGTCAAACGTGTAGCAGCGGGTGGCCAGGGGCGCCTCGATCGTGTCGTTGATCCGGGGTGCGGTGAAGGACCAGACCGCGGGGTCTCCGAGGCTGGAGCAGCCCTGCGGATTGGTCAGCCTTCGCACCGCCAGCGAGTAAGAGAAGCTGCTGGTGCCGGTGTCGTAGACGAGCAGCGACCAGCCCGCGGTCCCCTGGAGCGGGCAGGGAGCGCCCTCGTAGTAGCTGTCCGAGCTGCAGAAGGGGTTGCCGTTCGCGTCGATGACCAGCCATCGCGGGCTGGCGCCGGGGGAGGGGAGGAAGTCGATCGAGACCGTGTTCCCGACCGCGACTTCGGGCAAGCTGTAGCAGTCGATGCTCCCGCCGGTCGCGAGGTCGCCGGCGACCGGGGCGGCGCCGAACGCGATCGAGGGAAGCGTGGAGCACCCCTCCGGATCGGTGAGCCGCCGTGCGGTCGCGATGAAGGAGCCGGTCTTTTCGCCGGCGTTGTCGGCGACGAGGAAGGTGTACTGGCCGGAGGCGAGCAGCTCGCAGTTGTTGTTGAACCCGACTTCGGCACTCGAGCATTCTCTGCTGCCGGACGGACCGTAGACCGCCCAGTAGGGGGCAAGGGTGCCGGCGCTGCGCTGGGCTCGGAACCAGTAGACGCCGTCCTCCTCGCCGGGCTCGCGGTCGAACGTGTAGCAGCGGGCGTCGAGCGTGCCCGCGATCGAACCGTTCAGTCGCGCCGAAGCGAAAGACCAGACCTCGGGATCGCCGAGCGGGGTGCAGCCCTGCGGATCGGTGAGGCGCCGCACGGCGAGCGAGTAGGAGAAGGTGGCGGCGCCGCCCTGGTCATAGACGACCACGGACCAGCCCGGCGTGCCCGTGAGAGTGCAGGGATCGAATGAGCTGCCCGTGTGGCCTTCGCATATCCGGTTGCCGGTGCTGTCGATGACGGTCAGGCGAGGAGTGTGGTTGGAGCCGGTGGGAGCGGTGAGGCCGACCGAGATCGCGTCCCCGGCCGAGAGGCCGGCGAGCGTGTGGCAGTCCGCCTCGCCGGCACTGGAGATCGAGCCGGGGGCCGGGGCCGCACCGATCGCGAGGGGTGGCGAGCTCGTGCATCCGGATGCGGCGTTCAACCGGCGCGTGGTGAGGAAGAAGGATCCGGCCTGCGAGCCCCCGTAGGGCTCGACCACGACCGTGAACTGGCCGAAGGCGAGCAGCTGGCAGGCGTTCTCGAGCCCACCGGCGAATCCCTGGCATTCCATCGAGCCCGAAGGGCCGTAGACGGACCAGTGGGGGCTCAGGGTGCCCGCCGTGCGCACCGCCCTCAACCAGTAGCTCCCGTCCGCTTCGCCGACCGCGCGGGTGAAGGTGTAGCAACGGGCGTCGAGTGAGGAGGCGACGGAGCCGTCGGTCCGGGGCAAGGTGAAAGACCAGGTGTCGGGGCCGCCGAGGGACGCACACCCCGACGGGTCGGTCAGGCGCCGCACTGCGAGCCCGTAGGAGAAGGTGCTGACGCTCGCGCTCGCGTCGTAGATCTCGAGCGACCAGCCGGGCCCGCCGGAGATCACGCAGGTCGTGCTCCCCCAGTAGGAACAGACCTGGTCTCCGTTGCCGTCGAGGACGCGCCAGCTCGGGAAGCCGTTGACCACCGCCGAGACCTCGAAGTCGACCGAGACCTGGTCGCCGGCCGAGAGGTTCGAAAGGGAGAAGCAGTCGACTTCGTCGTCGCTGGAGATGGCCCCGCTGGTGGGGGACGACGCGAACGAACCGTCGATGTCGCCGCTGGCGCAGGGGGCGGCCTCGGACTGCGGTGCGGGGAGAAGGAGGAATGCGAGGATCGCGGCGGCGACGGCCAGCGCCGCTCGGCCGCCGCCCGCACGTCCCCTGTCGCTGGTCCCCCCGCCCCTCATCGAGGCCGCGCAGACTATCCCTAGTAAAAAACTCGGATGACTACATTCGGGGAGCCAGACCCGATGTCGGCTACAGCGCCGGCCCGGCCGGGGAGAGGCGCTCGTGGACGAAGCGGACCACGCTGGCGCCCTCGCCGATCGCGGTCGCGCAGCGCTTGATCGAGCCGGCGCGCACGTCGCCCGCCGCGTAGACGCCCGGCACGCTCGTCTCCAGCAGCCCCTCGGCGTTCGCTTCGGCCCCGGTGAGGATGAAGCCCTTCTCGTCGCGGGCGACGACGTCGCCGAGCCAGTCGGTGCAGGGGGCGGCGCCGAGGAAGAGGAAGAGGAACGAGAGTGGGAGCCGCGTCCCGTCGGTCAGCTTGACCGCCTCCAGCTCGCCGTCGGCCCCGTGCAGGTGGGAGATTTCGCTGCGGTCGCGGACCGCGACCCCGTAGCGCTCCAGCTCCTCGACCAGGTAGTGGGACATCGTCTCGTGCAGGTCGGCGCGACGGTGCAGGAGCGTGACCAGGGCGCCGCCGCGGGCGAGCCAGACGGCGGCCTGCGCGGCTGAGTTGCCGCCGCCGACCACGCCGACCCGCTGCCCGCCGCAGAGCTGCGCCTCGGGCGGGCCGGCCGCGTAGAAGACGCTGAGGCCCTCGTACTCCTCCAGCCCCTCCACCGGCAGCCGCCGGTATTCGGCCCCGGTGGCGAGCAGGACGGCGCGCGCCGCGACCTCGCTGCCGCCCTCGAGCCTGACCACGTGGCGCTCGGGCCCCGGCTCCAGCGCTTCCGCCCGGTAGGGGGTCGCCGGCCGCGCCCCGAACTTGCGCGCCTGGGTGACCGCGCGGCTGATCAGTTCGCTTCCGCTGACGCCGGCCGGGAAGCCGAGGTAGTTCTCGATCCGGCGCGAGCTGCCGGCCTGGCCGCCCAGCACCGTGCCCTCGACGACCAGCGTGTCGAGCCCCTCCGAGGCGCCGTAGACCGCGGCCCCGAGCCCCGCCGGCCCGCCGCCGACGACGAGCAGGTCGACCTCCTCGCGCGGGTCGAGCTCGCGCCCGATCCCGAGCGCCCGCAGGAGCTCGCCGTTGGTCGGGCGCTGCATCTCGATCCCGCCGGGCAGCCGCGCCAGCGGCAGCTGGTCCTCGCCGAGCCCCTCGACCAGCGCCGCCGCGCTCTCGTCCTCCTCGGGGTCGAGCCAGAAGTGGGGGATGCGGATGCGCCGCGCGAACTCGAGCAGGCGCCGCGTCTCCGCCGAGTCGCGCGGGCCGACGATCTCGACGCCGATCCCCTGGCGCTGCTGCAGCCGCTCGCGCCGCTCGACGAAGGCGGAGAGCAGCAGGTCGGAGAGGGCGCTGTCCTCGAACAGCAGCTCGCGCAGCGCTTCCCGCTCGACCGCGATGTAGCGCATCGGCTCGGTGACGACGGCGGTGAGGAAGACGGTCTGGCCGGAGAGCAGGTTCATCTCGCCGAGGAACCCGGAGGCGCAGTGGCGGACGATCTCGTTGCCGGCCTCGTCGGTCACCGCGGCTTCGCCCTCGAGGATCGCGATGAAGGGGTAGGTCGCGTCCCCCACCTCGAACAGCTTCTCGCCGACCTCCGCCGTGCGCTCCTCGCCGTGCCGGGCGAGCGTCTGCAGCTGCGCCTGCGAGAGGACCCGGCCTAGGGCCACGCTTCCTCCACGAAGGCGGCCAGCTCCTCGTCCAGCCGCTGCGGCGAGGTGCGCCACTCCAGCAGCGAGTTGGCCTCGACCAGGCGCGCGTTGGGCAGCTCCTCGACCAGCATCCCGGAGTCGCTGAAGGGGTGCAGCGGGTCACGCGGGTGGCCGACGACCAGCGTCCGCGTCTCGATCCCGCGCCGCTCCTGGCGGTGCGGTGCGGTCTCGCCCAGCAGCAGGCCCTCGAGCACGGCCAGCGAGGGGCCGGGGCGCTGGCGCACCCAGTCGAGGCCGATGTCGACCAGGTAGTTGGTGCGGGGGAGGGCGGAGGTGAAGCGCGAGAGCAGCTCGAAGCCGGGCCGGCCGAAGCGCAGGCCGAGCATCAACGGGGTGAAGGTCGCGGCGACCGCGGAGAGGGCGTTGTCGAGCACCGGCATCTCGAGGAAGAGGCCGCGGGCGCGGTCGGGGTGGTGGACCGCCAGCTGCAGGGAGACGTTGGCGCCGAGCGAGGTGCCGCCGACCACGGCCGAGTCGAGGCCGAGGTGGTCGAGCAGGGCGACGACCTGGCGCGCGAACAGCGGCATCGAGTAGAGCCGCAGGTCCTCGGGGCGGTCGGAGCGGCCGTGGCCGAGCAGGTCGACGCAGATCGCCCGGTTGCCGCGCTCGGCCAGCGCCGGGCCGAGCCGCTCGTACATGCGGCGGTTCATCAGCAGGCCGTGGACGAGGACGACGACGCGCTCGCCCTCGCCGTAGCTGTCGTACTCGATCCGGTGGCCCTCGTAGCGGAACTCGCCCATGGCGGGGCAGCCTAGTAGGCCGCGCCGGCCGGCTCAGCTCTTTTTCGGGTCGAGCCCGACCAGCACGTAGTAGCCGACCACGTAGAGGCGGCGGCCGTCGGAGACGACCGGGGTGTAGCCCGCCTGCTCGAGCTCGAAGACCTTCTTGTGGGTGATGACGTCGTAGCCGACCGTCTTGCGGGTCTTGAAGCTGGAGGTGTAGACGGTGCGCCCGACCACGACCGCGGTGCCGGGGACCGGGCCGCCGACGTCCCGCTGCCACTCGACCTTGCCGGTGGCGGCGTCGAGGGCGAAGAAGCGCCCGTTTTCGGCGCCGATGTAGACGGTCGGCCTGGTGCCGGGGACCTGGGCGACCGCGGGCGAGCCGTAGACGGCGGCGCCGGTGTCGAAGCTCCACTCGACCTTGCCGGTCTTTTCGTCGAAGGCGTAGACGGTGCCGTCGTCGCGGGCGGCGTAGACCTTGCCGAAGGCGATCGCGGGGGAGGAGAAGAAGCCGCCGCGCCCGCCGGGCGGCACCTTGCTCGTGTTGGTCCGCCAGACCGGCCTGCCGCTGTCGGCGTCGAGGGTGAACATCGAGCTCTGGTAGTCGGCGAAGAAGACGCGGCCCTCGTGGTGGCTGGGGCTGGCTTTGATCGCGCCAGGCGCGTTGAAGCTCCAGAGCCGCTTGCCGTCGGAGGCGCGGAGGGCGAGCAGGTCGGTCGAGTCGGTGCCGAGGTAGAGCGTGCCGCCGACCGCCAGCGGCGAGGATTCGAGGTGGGCGCCGAGCTTGCGCACCCACAGTTTCTTCCCCGTCTTGGCGTCGCCGGCGGCGAGGTTGCCGTCGAGGAAGGCGCCGTAGACGATGCCCCGGTGGTAGACGGGGGAGGTGACGAAGTTCGGCTGGCCCCTGTCGCTCGGCCGGACCTTCAGTTCCCAGAGCACCTTGCGGTCGCTCAGCCGCACCGCTTTCCCGTTGCCGTACTTGTTGATCACGTAGGCGACCCCGTCGTGGATCGCCGGCGGGAACTCGATCAGCGCGTGCGTGTTGATCGACCAGGCCTGCTTCAGCGGCGGTTCCAGCACCCCCTTGGCGGCGGGCAGGTAGTGAGTCCGCTCCGGCACCCGGCCAAACAGCGGCCAGTCGACGTAGCCCGCATCGCCCTTGGTCGCGGTGACCCCCTCGCCTTCCCCGCCCTCCGAGCCGCAGCCGCCGAGCGCGAGCGCAGCGAGCGCAAGGCAGCACGCGATCCATCGCTTTGAACGTCCCCTGCGCATCGAGGGGTTCTATCGGCAGGCCTCGCAAGTCGACTTAGTCGCGCATAGCGAGAGTAACTCGACTAGCGGCGCCTGACGAGAGCGGCGGACGGGAGTTGAACCCGCGTCACAAGCTTGGAAGGCTTGGGCTCTACCATTGAGCTACCGCCGCGCGTTAGGGGCAGAGTAGCCGCCCGCCCGCCGATTCGGCAGAATGCATGACCCCACGGGGAGTGGCGCAGTCTGGTAGCGCACTCGGCTGGGGGCCGAGCGGTCGCAGGTTCAAATCCTGTCTCCCCGATTCACCTCTCAATAGTCAGACGGGCCGGCAGCGCAACCCGGTCGCCTACGCTATTCGGGTGGGTCAGGTCCGCTTTCGTCTCGAGGTTCCAGCTTCGGCTCCCGCCGGGCAAGAGAGCACGGTGCGGGTGGCGGTTCGCGACACCAGCGAGGCCGACGCCCTGCACCCTGCGGTTGCCGAGGCGGTCAGCAGGATGGCTGTGGACACTGACGGCGTCGAGCTCAGCCTCGACCTGCCGGAGACGCTCGACCCTCGCCACCGCTACTCCGTGTGGGCGCACGTCGATCGCGACGGCAGCGGGGAGATCGCGGCCGGCGACCTGATCACCACCCGGGACGTGGCTCTCGACCCGCAGCGCCTCGGTCCCGGCCCGATCGACGTTCCCCTGACCCAGATCTAGGCCCGGGTCGCCTGGTGCTCGGCGTCGTGGCGCTGCAGCGCCGCCGCGATCGCCTCGGGTATGGGCAGGCCCGTGCGCCGCGAGACGAACAGGTACTCGCCGGCGGGGTTGACCTCGAGGAACACGTACTCGCCCTCGGGGGTCAGCCGCAGGTCGATCGCGCCGAAGGAGATGCCGAGTCGGCTCATCAGCGCCAGCAGGCGCTCGCAGACCTCGTCGGGCAGGGAGGTGGCCTCGACGGCCGCGGTCTCGAGCCCGGCGCGGTAGTCGACCCCGTGCCCGGGGTCGGTGCGGATCCGCGCGGCCAGCACCTCGCCGTCCACCACCGTCACCCGCAGGTCCTCGACCGCCGGGACGAAGCGCTGGAAGATCACCGGCGCGTAGCGCACGCTGTCGATCAGGGCGAGGTCGGACCGGTTGACCAGGGCCGTTTCCCGCGGCGCCTCCTCGAGGATGCGGAACGCCTTGCGGACGACCTGCCCCGGGCCGTGCCGCTCGACGAACTCGCGCGCCCGTTCGGGTTCGTTGGTCACCAGCGTCTCCGGCACGCTCAGGCCGACGGCTTCGGCGATCCGCAGCTGGTGGACCTTGCGCTGGGCGGCCTCGTCGCCGAGCGGCGGGTTCATCCAGAAGCAGGACAGCGTGTACCAGACGCCAAGCAGGGCCTCGCTGGACTCCGACCAGGCGAACAGGCGGCTGGTCGGGTCGGTCAGCTCGGCGGCCGGCTCGAAGGGGCGGATCCGGCGGTACCAGACCGCGCCCACGTCGGCGAGGTCGATCGTCTCTCCGGCGGGGTCGCGAAGCTGGATCCTGGAGCCGCCGTCGCCGGCCCAGCTGGCCAGTCCCAGGCGGGTGGGGAACCAGGCCATGTCGAGCACCGTGTGGGGCGCCGTCAGATGGCGGCGGACCTCTTCGACGTGTTCGTTCCCGGCGAAGCTGACGATCAGGATCAAGTCAGGCGCCGCCCAGGCCCTCGGCGAGCTGCTGCGCCGCGGTCGCGTACTCCTGCCACTGGGCCAGGTCGGCCGGCCCCAGCAGCCCCTGGGCGTGGAGCCGCTCGTACTCGCCGAGCACCTGCCGGTAGGCGGCCAGCTGCTCCGCCGCCCCTGGCCCGGCGGCCGCAGCGCCGCCGGTCCCCAGCACGAACGGCCTGGGTCCGGGCCCGACCGGGCCGACCGGAGGCTGCACGGGCCCCGGCGGCTCCTTCACCCACTTCGGCGGCTCCCGCCACCCCTTGGGAGGCTCGTTCCATCCCTTCGGCGGCTCCAGCCATTGCTTGGGCGGCTCTCGCCAGCCCTTCGGCGGCTCCAGCCAGCCCTTCGGCGGCTCGACGTCCTTGATCGGGTCCTTGGGCAGTTTCTTGGGCCAGGTCGGCGGCGCGACCCTCCCGCACAGCGAGTTGACGGCGGCGATGTCGCCGACGCTGAGGCCGGTCCGCTGGCCGATCTCCGCGTTGGGGTCGGTGGGGACGATCGTGTCCTGCCCGTTGGCGGAGAAGGCGTCGCGCGGGTAGTGCATGATCGAGCCGTAGTCGTACGGGCCGACGTCGTCGCTGTCGCTGATGTGCTGCGCGAAGTTGTTGACCGCGGCGGGGATGATGTTGCCCCACTGGATCGTCACGAAGGCGTCGCGGTCCTCGCGGCTCTGCTCGTGCCAGAGGCCGACCGCGTGGCCGATCTCGTGGATCGTGTTGCCGGTGGAGCAGTTGTCTCCGAGGGTGATCGTTTGACGCCCGCCCTGCTTGCCGACGAAGGACGAGCAGCCGTCGCCCGGCACGAATTCGACGAAGTCGAGGGACTGCGCTTCGTTGCTGGGGGTGCGGGGGACGAAGTTGAACTGGGTGTTGGCCTCCCAGTGCGCGATCGCGTCGGTGACGCGGTCCTGCCTGGGTAGTTCGCCGTCGATCTGGAAGGGGACGACGCAGCCCTCCCACCGGTACTTCGAGCCGCTGATGACCGCGGCGCCCCCGATCGGAGCGCCCGCCAGCTCCGCTTTGCGCAGCTCGGTCTGCCGTTCCACGCGCTTGACCGGGCCGAGGTTGATGTCACCCTCGACGATCGCCATCTCGTCGATGACGACGTACTGGACGGGCTTGGCGCGGAAGGTGAGCCCGTCGATCAACGCGGTGCCGATCTGACCGCCGTAGCGGGCCTCACCCGCTGACTTGGCTTTCCGCGCCGCGCCGGAGCTCCCGCCTCGTTTCTTCTCGGCCATCGCCTACGCCTCCTCCAGGTCGCTGGTCACCCTTACCGGAGGCGATACTAATCCGATTACTTAGAAATAGCTTAGTTTTATTACGGTGGAGAATGGGGCGCGATGACGGCGCCGCTGAGGTACGTCGACCCCCACCGCCCACGCGGCTGGTTCAGCCGCGCCTACGCCGCTCTGGCGAACACCGTGCTCGGCCGCTTCCTCTCGGTCCACGTCGTCTGGAAGCTCGATCCGCACCTGATGCGGTTGACTCGTGGCCGGCTGGGGATGGGACTGGTGATGCCGACGGCGCTGCTGGAGACGCGCGGCGCCCGCAGCGGGGCACTGCGGCATAACGCGGTCATCTACTTCCACGACGGCGAGCGGGTGACGGTCGTCGCCTCAAAGCTGGGCCTCCCCGAGCACCCCGCCTGGTTCCACAATCTCCGCGCCAACCCCGAGGTGACGCTCAACGGCGTCCCGATGAGCGCCACGGTGGTCGAGGACGAGGCCGAGCGCGAGCGCCTCTGGGGGCTCGCCGACCGCGTCTTCGCGCCCTACGCCGACTACCGGCGCGAAGCGGCGAAGGCGGGGCGGACGATCCCGATCGTCCAGCTCACGCCGCGCTGATCCGCGAGGAGAGCTCCGGCGCCCCCGCGATCGTCCGCAGGACGACGCAGTAGCGCTCGGTCAGCTTCAGCAGCGTCGCCAGCTCCTCCGCACTCGCCTCGGTCTCGAGCTCGAAGCTGAGGCGGATCGCCCGGAAGCCGACCGGCGCCTCGCGGTCGACCGCGAGGGTGCCGCGGAAGTCGAGGTCGCCCTCGGCCTGGACAGTCCCGCCGGCGACCTCGATGCCGAGCGAGGTGGAGACCGCGCGCAGCGTCACCCCGGCGCAGGCGGCCAGCGCCTCCAGCAGCATGTCGCCCGAGCAGAGCAGGGAGCCGTCGCCGCCGGAAGCGGGGTGGAGGCCGGCCTCGGCCAGGGCGCGGCCGGTGTCGACCGAGCAGGAGACGCCCTCACCGAGCGTGCCGCTCGCCGACAGCGTCACCACCGCCGCCTCGGGCGCGTCTTCGTAGCGCTCCTTCAGCGGCGCCTGGACGGCGCGCAGCTCATCCCGTTCCACCCTGCACATACTAAGTTCGCGACGGATCGGGTTGAACTTGCGCCGGCCGCGGGGTAGAACAAGGGCCATGCAGAGTTGGGATCTGAGCTCGGTCGAGGTCGAGCCGCACCAGCCGGCGATCCTCGCCTCGGCCGAGGACGCGCGGACGATCCTCCTCCAGCTGCCCGCCGGCGAGGAGCTGCAGGAGCACGAGGTGCACGAGCGGGCGCGGGTGGTGGTGGTCGCCGGTGAGATCGAGGTGGCGACGCCGGACGGCGAGCGCCGCTCAGCAGGCCCTGGCCACCTCTTCGAGTTCGATCCCGGCGAGCGCCGCACGATCGCCGCCCGCTCCGAGGCCCGGCTGTTGCTCGTCCTCTCGCCCTGGCCCGGCGACGGTCATCCCGGGGCACTCAGCCTCGAGCAGAAGGCGGAGGCGCGGGAGCGCGCCGCCGAGCGCCCCGGCGCCGCCTAGCCGATGGGCGGGCCCTCTCCGGCAGGTCGGCCCTGACGGTTTAGGAGCCCGGCCGTTCCGGGCAAGGAAGCTTTCGTGGATGGAGGAGACCACACGCCGCAGCTCGTCCTCGGGCCGTTGCTCCGCTACGTCGGGGAGACCGAGGCCACCGTCTGGGTCGAGACCGACCGGCCCTGCGAGGTCGAGGTCCTCGGCCGCCGCGAGCCGACCTTCACGGTCGAGGAGCACCACTACGCGCTGGTCCGCATCGAAGGCCTGGAGCCCGGCAGCTTCAACGAGTACGAGGTGCACCTCGACGGCGAGCGCTGCTGGCCGCTGGCGGACGCCGACCTGCCGCCGAGCGCGATCCGCACGCTCGGGCGCGAGGCGCCGCTCGACGTCTGCTTCGGGTCCTGCCGCACGGCCTACCCGCACGAAGAGCCGTACACGCTGAGCAAGGACCAGCACCCCGACGGGCACGAGTTCGACGCCCTCTACGTGGTGGCGCTGGAAATGACCCGGACCGAGCGCGACAAGTGGCCGGAGCTGCTGATCCTGCTCGGCGACCAGGTCTACGTCGACGAGGGCTCGCCCCGCACCCGCGAAAGGATCCGCCGGCGCCGCGGCACCTCGACCCCGCCGCAGGAGGAGGTGACCGACTACGAGGAGTACTCCTGGCTCTACGAGGAGTCCTGGAGCGACCCGCTGATCCGCTGGCTGTTCTCGACCGTCTCGGTCGCGATGCAGTGGGACGACCACGACATGAGCGACGACTGGAACATCTCCGCCTCCTGGGTCGAGGAGATGCGCAACAGGTCGTGGTGGCACGGGCGCGCGGTCGCCGGGATCATGAGCTACTGGGTCTACCAGCACCTCGGCAACCTCTCGCCGCGCGCGCTCGACGAGGACGACCTCTACCCGCGGGTGCGCGGCAACGTCCACGCGACCAAGGTCCTGCGCGAGTTCGCCGCGAAGGTCGACTCGACCGGCAACGGCAGCCGCTGGAGCTACTGCCGCGACGTCGGCCGCAGCCGCTTCCTCTTCATCGACTCGCGCGCCGGCCGCGTCCTCGACCCCGGCAGCCGCTCGATGGTCGACGAAGGGGAGTGGGAGTGGATCAGCGACCACGCCCACGGCGAGTTCGACCACCTGGTGATCTCGACCACGGTGCCCTACCTGCTCTCGCCCGGCTTCCACCACCTCGAGGCCTGGAACGAGCGCGTCTGCGACGGCGCCTGGGGGCCGCTGGCGGCGAAGCTGGGGGAGACGGCGCGCCGCGCCGTCGACTTCGACCACTGGGCCAGCTTCGACAAGTCGTTCCAGCTGCTGCGTGGGTTGATCGAGGAGGTCGGCTCCGGCAAGCGGGGGACGGCGCCGGGCTCGATCGTGGTGCTGTCGGGCGACGTCCACCACGCCTACCTGGCCGAGATCGGGTTCCGGCCCGAGGCGGAAATGCAGAGCCCCGCCTACCAGGCGGTCTGCTCGCCCTACCGCAACCCCTTGGAGCTGAAAGAGCGCCGCGTGATCCGCGCCGGCTTCTCCCGCCCCTTCACCGCGGCAATGCGCGCCCTGGCCGGTGCCGCCGGCGCTAACGACCCGGGGATCCGCTGGCGCCTCGCCCAGGGGCCCTACTTCGACAACCAGGTCGGCACCCTGCGGATCGACGGCCGCGAGGCCATGATCCAGCTCGACAAGACCGTTCCCGGCGACAACCACGAGCGCCGGCTCGAGTGCGTTTTCGAGCGCCGCATCGCCTGAAAATCCACTCCTTCCAGGCGTTTCGCAGATTCGCGCGGAGCTTTGATCAAGAAGTTTGGCGCCACACAAGAATCCTGTTATGCTCGCGGCCGAATCGACCGGTCAGGGGTTACGACAGGTCGGTCACATAGCCAGCACCAGTGCCTTAATCGGTTAAAGGGTCGGCGTTGTAAGCCGGAGATCCGGGTTCGAGCCCCGGCTGGTGCATTCGTAAACAGGGACTACGAATGGGCTATGCGATGAACATCTTCGACTACATCGAGGACGGAGCGGTACAGGGGGAGAAGGCCTGCTGGTCTGCTCGCTCGCCCTTCCGGCCGCGCGACGACTACGACCTGATGCTGGTGCCGCGGGTCCCCGACTGGGAGGGCGACGAGGCCTCGCGCCGGGCGCTGGAGCGGATCGAGGCCGAGCCCTGGGTCGACAAGGTCGCGAGCGACGGCAAGGAAGTGCTGCTGCGGCTCGACAACGGCTGGGTCGAGGAGCGCGGCGCTGGGCTCGAGTCCGGCGAGGGGCTCGACGGCGAGCACCGCGACCTCGCCGAGGGCAAGCGCTACGCCGTCTACTTCTGGGGCGCCAACACGACCAAGGCGCTGCACATCGGCCACCTCCGCAACCTTGCCGTCGGCCACGCGATCGGCGCCTCGCTGGAGCAGGCCGGGGCCCGGGTCGAGCGCCGCAGCCTGATCTGCGACGTCGGCCGCAGCATGGGCGAGGCGATGGCCGGCGTCGTGCACAGTGGCCGCGACGCCCAGGTCTGGCCCGAAGGCGAAGAGAAGAGCGACCACTTTGTCGGTGCCTGCTACGCCGACTACGTCACCGCCGGCCGCGCCGCCGGCATCGTCGGCGGCCGCGACGCCGACGACGGCGCCGAGGACTCGGTCGCGCGCGAGTCCTCGATGTACAACGACAAGGCCGACGAGCTGATGCTGCGCGTGCTCAGCGGCGACCAGGAATCGCTCGAACTGTGGTCGAAAACGCGCGCCTGGGTGATCTCCGGCCAGCGCAAGACCCTGGGCCGGCTCGGGATCGCCTTCGACAAGGTGATCTTCGAGTCCGACTTCCTGCCCGAGGTGCTGGAGCTGACCAACCTCGGGCTCAAGGAAGGGACGCTGACCAAGCGCTACGGCGACGACATGGTGATGTACGAGACCGAACGCGAGGAGCTGGAGGAGATGCCGCTGGTCCGCTCCGACGGCCTCCCGACCCAGCACATGCGGGCGCTCGCCTACTGGGCGGCGGCCCCCGAGCTCGACGACTTCATCTCGCTCCAGGTCTGCGGCAACGAGTGGGTCGCCCACGTCACCTGCCGCCGCCAGCTGATCGACGCGCTCGGCGTCACCAACGCGAACGGCAACGGCAGCGCCAAGGGCGGCGGCCCGCCGACCTACGACGTCTTCCACGGCATGGTCGCCCGCGACAAGACCTCGATCACCTCGAGCAAGGAAGGGGCGCTGCTGATCGACGACCTCGCCGACTGGGTCGAGGGGGAGATCGAGGCCGACCCGGAGCGGGCCGAGGTCTGGCGCAACCACCCGCAGGCCGAGCGGCTCCCGGCGCGGATCGCGCTCGCCTACTTCCTCCTGCAGCCGACCTCGAAGCGCGTCGATTTCGAGCCCGAGAAGCTGCTGCGCGAGGAGAAGGGGAGCCTCGGCTGGGACCTGGCCCGGGCGCAGGCGCACCGCGGCACCGCCGAGCCGGCGGCCGAGCCCGCCGCCGACCCCGACTACCGCTTCGCGGTCGTGCAGTCCGAGCTCTACCGGCGCCACCTGCGCAGCTCGGTCGAGAGCCTCGACGTGATCCCGCTCGCCCGCTACATCTCCCACTTCGCGCGCTGGTACCGCGACGGCGAGCGCTCGCCCGAGGTCGAGCGCGTGGCGCAGACGGTGATGGCCCAGGGCGTGCGCAGCCTCGGACTGGAGGGCGCGTGATGAGGACGCTGCTGGTCGACAACCACGACTCCTACACCTACAACGTCTTCCACCTGCTGGCAGCCGCCTCGGGCGAGGAGCCGGTGGTCGTCAACAACGACGCGGTCTCCTGGCGGGTGCTCTCGCGCTCGGACTTCGACGCGATCGTGCTCTCGCCGGGGCCGGGCCGGCCGGAACGCTGGCACGACTTCGGCGTCTGCCGCGACATCCTCCGCTACAGCGAGATCCCGGTGCTGGGGATCTGCCTCGGCCACCAGGGGATCGGCAACCTGCTCGAGGGCAACGTGACCAGCGCCCCGATGGCGATGCACGGCCGCCTCAGCCACGTGCGCCACGCCGACACCGGCATCTTCGAGGGGATCCCGCAGGAATTCTCGGTCGTCCGCTACCACTCGCTGGCGATCGCCGGCCCGCCCGGGCCCGAAGGGCGCGTCACCGCCTGGGCCGACGACGGGGTGATGATGGGGATCGAGCACACCGAGCGGCCGATCTGGGGCGTGCAGTTCCACCCCGAGTCGATCGCCACCGAGCACGGCCGCGCGATCGCCGAAAACTTCTACTCCCTGGCCAGCCGCATCCGCGGCCTGCCGCCGCGCGAAAACGGCAGCCGGCGGGCCGAGCCGGCGCAGAACGGCGGCGCCCGCGAGGAGCCGTCGCCGCCGCCGGGCCTGGCCGTCCCCGCGACCGGACCGATGCGGCTGCGGCTGCGCGAGATCGAGGGCGAGGCGCCGACCGAGTACCTGTTCGAACGGCTCTTCGCGGACGCCGAGAACGCCTTCTGGCTCGACAGCGCCGACGCCCCGACCAAGCTCGCCCAGTGCTCCTACCTGGGCACCAGCGCCGGCCGCGACCGCTGCCTGATCGAACACGACGTCGACGCCGGCGAGTCGCAGGTCAAGCGCGCCCGCCGCGACACGGTCGAGCACAAGTCGATCTTCGACCTGCTCGACCGCGAAGTCGCCAAGCACGCGGTGGCGCCCCCGGCCGAGCTCGACCGCGGCCTGATCGGCGGCTTCGTCGGCTACCTCGGCTACGAGCTGAAGGCCGAGTGCGGCTCGCCCAACGTGCACAGCTCCGACATGCCGGACGCGCTGCTGATGCTCGCCAACCGCGTCATCGCCGTCGATCACGTGCGCCGCCGCACCTACGTCTGCGCGGTCGGCCGCGACGACGACGCCGAGGCCGACGCCTGGATCGAGGCCGCGGCCGAGCTCGTCGACGCGGCGATCGCCGACCCACCGGCGCCGGCGAAGTTGCCCGCGCCGGAGGACCCGCCCGAGCACGTCGTCTTCCGCTCCGGCCGCGGCCGCGAGCGCTACCTCGCCGACATCGCCGCCAGCCAGGCCGAACTGGCGGCGGGCGAGTCCTACGAGGTCTGCCTCACCGACCAGTTCTCGACCGACGCCAGCCCCGACCCGTTCGTCCTCTACCGGCACCTGCGGCGCAGCAACCCGGCGCCGTTTGCCGCCTTCCTCAAGTTCGGCGACCGCGCCATCGTCAGCTCCTCGCCGGAGCGCTTCCTCTCGGTCGACCGCGACCGCCGGGTCGAGGCGCGCCCGATCAAGGGGACGATCTCGCGCCACGACGACCCGGTCGTCGACAGCGCCCGCCGCGACGAGCTGAAGGGCGACGAAAAGACGATGGCCGAGCACCTGATGATCGTCGACCTGCTGCGCAACGACGTCGGCCGCGTCTGCGACATCGACAGCGTCAGCGTGCCGGAGCTGATGGTGATCGAGCCCTACATGACCGTGCACCAGATGGTCTCGACGATCCAGGGCTACCTGGAACCGGGACGCAGCCCGGTCGAGTGCGTCCACGCCTGCTTCCCCGGCGGCTCGATGACCGGGGCGCCGAAGGAGCGCACGCTGGAGATCATCGACGGGCTCGAGGACGAGGCGCGCGGCGTCTACTCGGGCGCGATCGGGTACTTCGGCCTCGACGGCAGCACCGACCTCAGCATCGTCATCCGCACG
Source organism: Solirubrobacterales bacterium (assembly GCA_036280745.1). GTDB lineage: Bacteria > Actinomycetota > Thermoleophilia > Solirubrobacterales > 70-9 > VAYN01. The sequence goes on along the minus strand of DASUQC010000002.1, from coordinate 214 downwards.
ATCGTGATGCGGCCGGGCAAAACCACGATCGGCGCCGGCGGCGCGATCGTCATGCAGTCCGACCCGGTCGACGAGTTCGACGAGATCCTGCTCAAGGCGCGGGCGCCGATGGCGGCGATCGCCCGCGTCGCCACCGGCCGCGAGGACCCCGACGCCTGGAGCGTCGACCTCGAGCCATCGGCGTTCGTCCTTTCCCGCGATATACCGCCGAAAG
>DASUQC010000001.1:0-112405 GCA_036280745.1 Solirubrobacterales bacterium | reverse complement strand
CGTACCCGCGAGTTCCGTGGTTGCGTAGAGCGTCAGCGCTTCGCTGCCGAAGAATTCGAGCAGCCAGGTCAGGCCGGTGAGGCCGATGACCCCGCCCGGGACTTTCTGTTTGGCTTTCGACAGCCCGCTTTTCGAGTTGGTCAGATATTTTTGCTGTTCGAAATCGGTGCCCCACGTGAGGGTCATCGGATTTTCGATGGGGACGTTCTTGTTCCCCATTTTGAAGTTGCCGCTCTTCACAATCACGTGATTGCAGAAGAAGCTTTCGGGGCTTTCCTCCGTGGCCGGACAACCGGCGAACCGCTCGTAGCCGGGGCGGGGCGTGGCGCCCTGAGCAACCGGCACGAGAATCACCAGAGCCGTGACCGCGGTCAGCGCGGCGGCCGTGAGCTTGGCCGTCATCTTGGTCATCTCTCTCTCCTTATTTGGATTCGGCTCCCTCTCCCTGAGGAAACCGGAGATGCCCATCCTTGCCGAATACCGACGAGCTTTTAAACCAAACAAGCATAAACACGACGGTTCGGTAAAGACTTGACGTTTGGAATAGATTTATCGGTGCATAAGGCTCGATGGGTGCAGTGGGGAACAAGGGAGAGGTGCGCGCCGGAAGCCGCGTCTTGCGGCTTGTCGGCAACCCGGTCAACACCCGGGTGCTGCGAGCGCATGCCGAAAGACCGCGTCAAGTCGCGAAGCTGCATGCCGAGATCGGCTGGGCCGCCCAGACGACGCTGCGCGCCTCGGTCGCCGCGCTGCGCGATGCCGGGGCCCTGGTCCGCGAGACAAATGGCGACACCGTCTACGCGAGCAAAAACCGGATCACCCCGGTGGGCGAAGAGCTCCTCGTCGTCGCCGAGGTGCTCGAGAAGTGGCTGAGCCAGGCGCCCAACGGCCCGCTGGAGCCGGACTCCGAGGCGGCCAAGGGAGCCGTGAAGGCCCTGGCCGGCGGCTGGGGTTCGACCTTGATGCGCACCCTCGCCGCCCAGCCCTACTCGCTGGCCGAGCTCGACAGCCTGATTCCCAACGTCGCCTACCCGTCGCTGGAGCGGCGGCTGGCGAAGATGCGGGCCACCAACCAGGTGACGCCGGCGCCGGGACCGGGACGCGGCACCCCTTACGCGGTGACCGACTGGCTGCGGCGGTCGATCGCGCCGCTCTGCGCGGCCGGACGCTGCGAGCGCCGCCACATGAGCGACATCACCGTGCCGATCACGAACATCGAGGTCGAGGCGGCCTTCCTGCTGGCGCTGCCCCTGGCGCCGTTGCCGCCGACCCTGAACGGCAACTGCATGCTGGCCGTCCACACCGGCAAGGGTGAACCGGCAGCCGATCCGCAGCAGAAGCTCTCCGGCGCGATCGTCGAGGTCCAGCGTGGCAAGATCGTCTGCTGCGCGGCGCAGGTCGACGAACGCCCGCGGACCTGGGCGCTGGGCACGCCAGAGAGCTGGCTCGACGCCGTGATCGACGGACGGCTCGAGGCGCTGCGCTTCGGCGGCGCCAAGCCCCGGCTCCCCGCCGCCCTCGCCCATGGGCTGCACCTGGCGCTGTTCGGCGAGTAGCGCGTTTCCCTATTCTTCCGCGTCCAATGTCCGAGATCGGCAGCCCCGAGAACCCCCTGCGCGTCGCCATCGTCGGCGCCGGCCCGTCCGGCTTCTACGCCGCCGAGCACATCCTCAAAGACGGCGACTCCCACGCTCAGGTGGACCTCTTCGACCGGCTCCCGACGCCTTTCGGGCTCGTCCGCGGCGGCGTCGCCCCGGACCATCCGAAGATCAAGTCGGTGATCCGCGTCTACGAAAAAACCGCCGCCCGCGACGGCTTCCGCTTCTTCGGCAACGTCAAGATCGGGCACGACCTCGAGGTCGAGGACCTGGAGCGGCTCTACCACGCGATCGTGTTCACGGTCGGGTGCGAGACCGACCGCCAGCTCGGGATCCCCGGCGAGGACCTGCCCGGCAGCCACGCCGCCACCGCGTTCGTGGGCTGGTACAACGCCCACCCCGACTACGCGGAGGAAGACTTCGACCTCTCCTGCGAGCGGGCGGTGGTGATCGGCAACGGCAACGTGGCGATGGACGTCGCCCGGATGCTGGCCCTGACCGACGGCGAGCTTCGCGAGACCGACACCGCCGACCACGCGATCGAGCTCCTCGACCGCAAGCAGATCCGCGAGATCGTCGTGCTCGGTCGGCGCGGTCCGGTCCAGGCCGCCTTCACCAATCCGGAGATCAAGGAGCTGGGTGAGATGGACGACGCCGACGTCGTCGTCGACCCCTCCGAGGTCGAGCTCGACCCCGCCTCGGCCGCCTACCTCGAGTCCGACGAGGCCGACAAGACCACCCGCGTCAACGTCGAGACCCTGCGCGAGTTCTCCCAGCGCACGCCGGAGGGCAAGAAGCAGCGGATCGTCCTGCGCTTCCTCGCCTCGCCGGTCGAGATCAAGGGCGACGGCAAGGTCGAGTCGATCGTGATCGGCCGCAACGAGCTGGTCGAGGAAGGCGGCACGCTGCGCGCCAAGGACACCGGCGAGCGCGAAGAGCTGGAGTGCGGGCTGGTGCTGCGCTCCGTCGGCTACACCGGCGTCCCGATCGAGGGCGTGCCGTTCGACGGCAAGCGCGGCCTGATCCTCAACGAGGGCGGCCGCGTGCTCGATTCGCACGACGCCGGCCACAAGATCGGCCACTACACCGCCGGCTGGATCAAGCGCGGCCCCTCCGGCGTGATCGGCACCAACAAGAAAGACGCGCTGGAGACGGTTCAGCACCTGCTCGCCGACGTCGAGTCGGGGACTCTGCTCGAGCCCGAGAGCCCGGACCCGGTCGCGGTCGAGGCGCTGCTCGGCGAGCGCGGCATCCGCTACGTCAGCTTCGAGGACTGGCAGGCGATCGACCAGGCCGAGGTCGGCCGGGGCGAGCCGCACGGCCGGCCGCGCGTCAAGTTCGTCCGGGTCGAGGAGATGCTCGACACCCTGGGCGAGAAGCTGCCCGGCTGACGCTCGTGGCCGCGGACCTGGCGGAGCTGCAAGGGATGATCGAGGCGGCGCTGCCGGGCGCCGAGGTCGAGGTCAGCGACGAAACCGGCACCGGCGACCACCTGCTGGCGGTGGTCAGCGCAACCCAGTTCGGGGGCCTCTCCAGGATCGACCAGCACCGCCTCGTCAAGGCGGCGGTCAAAGAGCGCTTCGACGACGGCACGATCCACGCGCTCTCGGTCAAGACCAGCGTTCCGGGCTGAAGGCTCGCCCGTAGACAAAAAGTTACACTTGCGTGCGCCACACGTGCGGTATCTTTCCCTAGCCTGAAGGGATGAAGTTGATGCGATCCACCTGGACCGACTCCCGCCTCGACGACCTGAACGACCGGGTGGGCGAGATGAGCACTCGCGTCGACGGCTTGAGCAGCAGGGTCGACGTGCTCCAGCACACGATGGTCCAGGGCTTCGTCGCCCTCGTGGTGATCATGATGACCGGCTTCATGGGGCTCGCCGGGCTGATCGTCACCCAGATCTGAAGCCCGTGCCCGGCCTTCCATACAATGCCCGCATGGCCGACCCAGAGCTGAAGGCGAAGATCGAGGAGCTGATCGGGGCGAACCCGATTCTGCTCTTCATGAAAGGGACGCCGGACATGCCGCGCTGCGGCTTCTCGATGCGGGTCGTGCAGGTGCTCGACCAGCTCGACGTCGAGTACGGCGCGATCGACGTGCTGCCGGCGCTGCAGCCGCTGCGCGAGGTCACGACCGAGATCTCCGACTGGCAGACCTTCCCGCAGCTCTACGTCAACGGCGAGCTGCTCGGCGGCTGCGACATCATCGAGGAGATGTTCGAGTCCGGCGAGCTGGCCGAGGCCCTAGGCGTCGAGCAGCCGGCAGAGACGCAGGCCGCGCCGGCCGCCCAGGGTCCCCCGCAGCAGTCACCGCCTCTTCAGATCGAATAAGCAGCCGTCAGACGGCGGCCGGCGCGTCGTCTTTGACCTGGAAGGACGAACCGCAACCGCAGGCGGCGACGACGTTCGGGTTGTTGACCTGGAACCCGGCGCCCTGCAGCCCTTCGATGTAGTCGACCTCGGAGCCGAAGACGAACTGCATGCTGACCTTGTCGACGACGACGGCGACCCCGTCGACCTCGAAGACGTGGTCCTCGTCCTTGGGCTGGTCGAAGGCCAGCGCGTACTGGAAGCCGGAGCAACCGCCGCCGCGCACGGCGACGCGCAGCGCCTGCTCGCCGCCCTCGGGCTGACCGCCGAGCAGCTCGCCGATCTTGGTGGCGGCCTTGTCGGTCAGGGAGATCGCGGCTTTGGGGCTCTCGGTCACTTCAATAAGTGTAGCCATGCGGCGGCGGGAGCTCCGCGTACCGGCACGTCTGCGAGAATCGCTACGAGTTGACCGCGAGCGCCGAGACCGCTGTCGTCTGCGACAGCACCGCCTACCTCCCCTGCGACCTGGTCGAGGAACGGGGCATCGAGGTCATCAGCCTCTACGTATCCGTCGACGGTCACCAGGAGCGCGAGCTCGACATCGAGGACTACGCCGGCTTCTATGAGCGGCTGCGCGCCTCCGAGACCGGCGCCACGACTTCGCAGCCTTCGATCGGCGACTTCCTCGCCGTTTACGAACCGCTCCTTTCCGCCGGCAAGGAGATCGTCTCGATTCACATCTCGGCCGGCATCTCCGGCACCTTCGAGGCCGCCGGCCAGGCGCGGCAGCGGCTGATCGACGAGGGCAAGGGCGGCGAGCGCATCCGGGTGCTGGACTCCCGCTCCGCCGCCGGTGGGATGGGCCTGACGGCGCTGGGGGCTGCCAGGGCAGCAGCCGCGGGGGCCGGCGCCGACGCGGCCCTCGCTCGGGCCGAGGAGACTCGCGAGGCCCTGAAGATGTGGTTCGCGATCGACACGCTCGAGTACCTGCGCCGCGGCGGCCGCATCGGCGGCGCCCGCGCCTGGATCGGTGGCGCCCTGAAGATCAAGCCGATCCTCACCCTCGAGGAGGAGATCACGCCCGTGGAGCGCGTTCGCACCCGGGCCCGCTCGCTCGAGCGACTGCGCGACTACGCCCGCCAGCGCCATGAGCAGGGCGCCGACGGCTGGGTCGTCCAGCACATCCAGGACGACGAGACCGCCTCGGGCCTGATCGAAGACGCCCACGAGATCTTCGGCTGCGAGCCGGTCTTCGTCTCGGAGATCGGCGCCGTCCTCGGCGCCCACGTCGGCCCCGGCCTGCTCGGGATCGGGAGCGTCCCGACAGACCTCGTCTGAGCGCTGCGCCCCCCGTCTGAGGGTTAACGTCCGTTAACCCATACGACAAATATTGATTAAACGCAGAACCCTTATGTGTTCGTTTAGGATGCGCTGGGAGGTCAACTCGTCGACCGAGGGGTACACCGGAGCACTTTGGCAACGCCCGATGCCAGCGCATCAACGAACGGCACCGTCCGAGCCGGCAGTCACGTCCTGTCGCTGTTCGCCAACCCCCTGACCGCCAGGATCCTGCGGGCCCACACGAGCGGCCCGCTGCGACTCTCGGCGCTGCACACGCAGATCGGCTGGTCCCCTCACACGACCCTGCGCGCCGCCGTCAACAACCTCTGCAAGGTCGGGGCGCTCGAGAAGGGAGGCAACGGCGACACGCGGCCCTCTGCCGCCACCGAGCTGACGCCGGCCGGCGAAGAGATGATCCTGGTCGCCGACGCGATCGACCGCTGGCTGGCGGCGGCGCCCACCGGGCCGATCTCGCCGAACAGCGACGAGGCGAAGGGCGCGATCAAAGCGCTCGCCGGCGGCTGGAACTCGACCCTGATGCGGGCCCTGGCCAACGAGCCCTTCACGCTGACCGGGCTGGACCGGCTCATTCCCCAGGTCAGCTACCCCTCGCTGGAGCGGCGCCTGGCGCGGATGCGGGCGACCGGCCAGATCGAAGCCGTGGAAGCCGAGGACCGCGGCACGCCCTACATCGTCACCGAGTGGTCGCGCCGGGCGGTCGCGCCACTCTGCGTCGCCGGGCGCTGCGAGCGCCGCTACCTGTCAGAGGAGACCGCGCCGATCACCGAGGTGGAGGTCGAGGCCGCGTTCATGCTGACCCTGCCCCTCGCCCACCTGCCGCCGCTCTCCAACGGCGCCTGCATGCTGGCCGTGCAGACCGCCGGCGACGCCTCGCAGGAACACGGCCGCCACCTCGCCGGCGTGACGGTCGAGATCAGGAGGGGCGAGGTGACCTCCTGCGCGACCGAGATCGACCAGAGCCCACCGACCTGGGCGCTGGGGACCGCGGAGGACTGGCTCGACGTGGTGATCGAGGGCAACCTCAACGAGCTGCGCTTCGGCGGCGCCAGGCCGCAGCTGGCCGTCGACCTCGTCAACGGCCTCCACTTCGCCCTCTTCGGCGAGTAGCGCCGGGGCTAGCCGCGACGGCGGCGACGCAGCATCGCGCGCACGCCGATCGCGAACCCGACCGCAGCGGCGGCGGCGATCAGCTGCCCGCGGTGCTCCTCGGCCTGGCGGCGCCAGTCGGTCAGCTCGGTGACGCGACCGCGCAGCGCTTCGACCGAGCCGCCGAGCTGGCGACGCTGGACGTCGATGTCGCGGCGGATCTCGGCCGGGGTACGGCCGGGGCGACCGGCGGCGTAAGGGGCGTCAGCGCTCATTTCGGGTCTCCTTCGAGCATCTCCTTGGTCCGCTTCGCCTCCTCGATCGCCTGCTCCGGGACGGGCGGGGCCCCGGCCTGCAGCGCCCGGTAGGCGATCAGCCCGGCCACGGCGGCAACCAGCAGGAAGAGCGCAGCCTCGATGAAGAACCCGGACCAGACGGTGCCGTCGAAGAGCTCTTCGGCAAGCAGCCAGGCAACCCCGTGCATGATCAGGATCAGCGCCAGGAAGGCGAAGACGCCGGCGGCGACACCGACCACCGAGCCACGCACCAGCTTCCCGACTTTTTCGGCGACCTCCGCCTTCGCAAGTTCGAACTCCTCGCGGATCAGCGCCGAGGTGCCCTGGGAGACGTCGAAGACGAGGTCGGCGATCGACTTCTTCTCCGCCCCCGGCTCGGGGGGCGGTACCGGAGAGGCGACGGGTGGCGTGACGGTCGGTGGGGTCTGGGGCTGGTCGGGCTCAGGCATGGGTCCCTCCTACTCGGGCGGGTCCTCGTCGAAGAGGCGGCGGTAGACGATCGCGGCGAGACGCGTGGCCACGATGCTGGCGACGGCGCCGCCGGCCGCGAGCATTCCGCTCCAAATCAGTCGTTTCACGATCTCGTTGTCCATACCCGGTTCGCGACCTTACCTATCGGGGCCCGAGGCCGTCGCAGATCGTCGTCACCACAAGTTCCTTGGCCTGCTCGAAGTCGGTGTCGGAGGCGGGGATTACCGCGAAGATCCAACCGGTGAGCAGCTGCTCGATCGCTCCGTAGAAGGACATCGAGGCGAACATCGGCTCGATGTCGTCGCGGAAGGTGCCATCGCGCTGGCCCTCCTCGACGATGTTCGCGATCGACTCGTAGGCGCGGCGGATCTCCGGCAGGTGGGTGCGGCCGAAGGAGTTGGCGGCGCGGGTGACCTCGACGATGATCACCTGCATCAGCTCGGGGTCGTGCCGGTAGGAGTCGACGATGAACGACGCCACCGCCGCCAGCTTGGCGCGCGGGCTCCCCCCCATCCGGTCCGTCTCCTCGATAGCGCTGAGCAGCAGCGACCAGCGCTCGACGAAGAGCTCGTTCAGCACCTCGTCCTTGGAGCGGAAGTAGTGGTACACGAGGCCGTAGGCGACCCCGGCCTCGTCGGCGATGTCGGAGACCCGGGTCGCGTGGAAGCCCTGGCGGGCGAAGACGCGGACGGCGGCGTCGAGGATCTGGCGGCGCTTGTCGGCCGGCGGCGCCTTCGCCATCAGGCGCGCGCCTCCGTCAGCTGCGGCCAGACGTAGGCCTGGGGGCGGCGGTGGGCAAGCGAAGGCAGCGACGCGCGGACCTGCTCCTGCGACTCGAGGTCTAGATCGGCGGCGAGGAAGCACTCCCCGTCGGGAGAAGTGGCCAGAACCTTCCCCCAGGGGTCGACGATCGCCGAGTGGCCGTAGGAGTCGAAGTGCGGCGGCGCGGTCCCGACCTGGTTGGGAGCGAGGACGAAGGCCTGGTTCTCGATCGCCCGCGCCCGCAGCAGCACCTCCCAGTGGTCGCGGCCGGTGGCGGTGGTGAAGGCGGAGGGAACGGTGAGCAGGCGGGCGCCGCGCAGGGCGAGGATGCGGAAGAGCTCCGGGAAGCGGAGGTCGTAGCAGACGCTCAAACCGGCGATCAGCCCGCCGACCGGCGCCGTGATGAGCTCCTCGCCGGGCTGCTCGTGGGCGGACTCGCGATAGGAGACGCCGCCGGCGTCGACGTCGAAGAGGTGGACCTTGCGGTAGGCGGCGAGGTCCTCGCCACCGGGCCCGATCAGGACGGAGGTGTTGAAGGCCCTCTCCCCTTCGCCGCGCTCGGCGATGCTGCCGGCGAGCAGGTGGACGCCGAGCTCGCGGGCCCAGCCGCGGGCGGCGGTGAGGCTGGGGCCGTCGAGCGCCTCCGCGCCCTCGAGCAGCCCGTCGCCGTCGGCCAGCAGGTTCCACTTCTCCGGCAGGGCCACCAGCTCGGCGCCGTCCGCGGCCGCGGCACGGACCAGCCGCTCGGCCGTGGCGAGGTTGCGGGCCTTGTCGTCGGTGGAGTTGAGCTGTACGGCTGCGGCGCGCATGGAGGGTTTCGCCGATCGCCTGGCTGATTGACCAGTCAATCGACTTTCCCAGTATATGAGCGCCCCGGCGGGCGCGCGGCCACTGGACTAGTCGGGTTGGGGTAGCCCAGGCCCGCTGCGTTGCCACTCGACCTGGCCCACGCCCTCGACCTTGGAGCGGCCGACGACGTCGTCCCACTCGTGCAGCATCCGCTTCAGGCGGGCGACGGCCTCGGGCGGGTGGGCGGCGACGCCCGCCGCCAGCTCCAGCGCCGACTCCTCGGTCGCGGCGGCGGGGGCGACCCGGTTGACCAGGCCCAGCCGCAGCGCCTCGTCGGCCCCGATCGTGCGCGAGCTGAGCAGCAGGTACTTGGCCGTGGCGAGGCCGCAGAGCGTGACCAGCCGGGCCGGGCCGACCGGCACCCCGAGGGCGGCGCCCGGAAAGCGCATCCGCAGGTTCGAGCCGCCGACCCGCATGTCGCAGGCGATCGCGATCTCCGCGCCGCCGCCGACCACGTCGCCATGGCAGGCGGCGACCGTCGGCTTCGGGCAGGCGACGATCTCGTCGTAGAGGTCGGCGAAGAGCTGCATGCGGTCGACCTTCCCCTGCGCGTCCATCTGCTCGCGGACGTCTGCCCCGGCCGAGAGCCCGAGGTGGTCGGCGGAGCTGATCGTCAGCACCCGCACCCGCTCGTCCTCCCGCGCCGCCGCCACGTGCGCCAGCAGCTCGTTCAGCATCTGCGTGTTGATCGCGTTGCGGGCCTCGCCGCGCTGCAGGCGCAGCAGCGCCACGCCCCGCTCGTCGACCGCGTAGCTGGTCAGCTCGCTCACGCGCCGGAACCTAGCCGTTCGACCAGGCGCTCGGTCTCGCGGGCGGCGTCGGCGACGAGCGCTTCCACCTCGGCCTTCGGCTCGCGGAACCTGCCCAGCACGTAGGCGGAGACGATCTCGGGATCGGTCGAGTCCGGTCTCCCCACGCCGGCCCTGACGCGCCAGAACTCGGCGTCGCCGAGGCCACGCTTGAGGCTCTTGAGCCCGTTGTGGCCGGCGAGGCCGCCGCCGAGCCGCGTCTGGACCTCGCCGAACGGGAGGTCGATCTCGTCGTGGAGGACGACCACCCGGTCGAGCGGCACCTTCAGCGAGCCCCGCGCCGGCCCGACCGAGTTGCCGGACTCGTTCATGAAGGTGAGCGGCTGCAGCAGCGCCACCCGGGGACCGCCGGGCCCGGCCCGCCCTTCGGCCAGGCGGCCGCGGAACTTGTCGCGCGCCCGCGGCAGGTCCCAGCGCCGGGCGAGCTCACCGATCACCTCGTAGCCGAGGTTGTGGCGGGTGCCGGAGTACTCGGAGCCGGGGTTGCCCAGCCCGACGATGAGGATGCGGTCGCCCTGCTCACCGCTTTCGCGGCGGCGGAACAGCGACAGGGGCTAGTCCCCGGAGTCGCCCGAGTCGCCGCCGTCGCCCTCGGCGGCCTCGCCGTCGCCCTCGTCGCCCTCGCCGACCAGCTCGGTCTCCTCCTCGACCTCCGGCTCGGGCTCCTCTTCGACCCGCGGCGGCGAGATGGTGACGATCGTGACCTCCTCCGGGTCCTCGGCGACGAAGGTGACGCCGTCCGGCGCCGCGATCGTGGCGAGCTGCAGCGTGTCGTTGATCTCCATCGCCGAGACGTCGGCGATCAGGAGGTCGGGAATCTCGGTCGGCAGCGCTTCGACGGTGACCTCGCGGGTGACGTGCTCGAGCACGCCGCCGCCCTTGACGCCGGGCGCGGTCTCTCCCCCCTCGAGCTCGATCGCGACCTCGGCCTGGATCTTCTCGTCGAGTTTCACCGCCTGCAGGTCGATGTGCTGGAGGCTGCCCCGCACCGGGTGCATCTGCTGCTCCTTGACGACCACGGGGACGGCTTTGCCGCCGTCGATCTCGAGATCGAAGAGCGCGGCGCCCTCGGCGATGATCGAGCGCACGTCGCGTTCGGCGACCTGGAAGGCGGTCGCCTCCGACCCGCCCGCGTAGACGACGCCCGGCACCAGCCCCTGGCTGCGCAGGCGGCGGGACGTACGGGAGCCGAACTCCTCGCGGGGAGCGACCTTCAGCGTCGATCGTGAGCTGGCCATCGGACGGGAGAGGATAGAGAAACGAGCGAAGGGCGGCCTGCCAGGCGTCCTGTGGCAACCTTGCGGCGTGGCCGACGAGAACAAGATCCCCAAGGGCCGGGTCCGCCGCTCGGCAAAGCTGGGCTCGATCGTCGGCGTCCAGGGCGCCCGCTACGCCGGCACCAAGGCGGCCAACGTCGGCCGCTCCGAGGAGGACAGCAAGGAGAAGCTGGAGCAGCGCCACCTGGAGACGGCGATGAAGATGGTCGGCGCGCTCGGGCAGATGAAGGGCGCGGCGATGAAGCTCGGCCAGTTCGCCTCCTTCATCGACACCGAGTTCATCCCCGAGGAGTACCGCGACATCTACCAGGAGCAGCTGGCGAAACTGCGCACCGACGCGCCGGCGATGCCGTGGGAGAAGGTCGAGAAGGTGCTCGACGAGGAGTACGACGGCGAGCCGCTCTCCGAGTTCTTCGCGGAGATCGAGACCGAGGCCTTCGCCGCCGCCTCGATCGGCCAGGTGCACCGCGCCGAGCTGCTCGACGGCCGCCGCGTCGCGGTCAAGATCCAGTACCCGGGGATCGCCGAGGCGCTCGACGCCGACCTCCGCAACGCCGGCACGATCGTCCGCCTCGCCCGCGCGCTCGCTCCCGGCCTCGACGCGAAGGCGATCGCGGAGGAGATCCGCGAGCGGGTGATGGAGGAGCTCGACTACGAGTACGAGGCGCAGAACCAGCGCTCCTTCGCCCGCGCCTACCGCGAGCACCCCTTCATCTACGTGCCCGAAGTGGTCACCCGGCTCTCGCGCCGCCGCGTCCTCGTCACCGAGTTCGTCGAGGGCATCGGGTTCGACGAGATCAAGGAGCTGCCGCAGGAGGAGCGCAGCCGCTTCGGCGAGATCGTCTTCCGCGGCAGCCTCGGCTCGATGTTCAACCTCCAGCACTTCAACGCCGACCCGCATCCCGGCAATTACCTGCTGATGGAGGACGGCCGGGTCGCGTTCCTCGACTTCGGGATGACGAAGAAGCTCGACCGCGAGCAGATCGTGCTCGAGCAGCGCGCCTTCGACGCCGCTTCCCGCGACGACCCCGAATCCTTTCGCGAGGCCCTGCACGACCTCGGCTTCGTCAAGAAGCCCTCGAAGCTCGACGCCGAGCGGTTGCTGGAGCACATGGGCGCGGTCGGCGGCTGGTACATCGAGGACCGCGAGATCGAGATCACCCCGCAGCGGGTGATGAAGATCATCGAGTCGACCCACGACCCGCGCTCGGAGTACTACGACCTGATGCGCCGCGAGTCAATTCCTGCCGAGGAGCTGATGGGGCGGCGGATGGAAATCGGCGTCGTCGCCGTGCTCGGGCAGCTTCGCGCCAAGCGCAACTGGCACCGGATCTTCCGCGAGTGGGTCTACGCGGACCGGCCGACGACCGAGCTCGGCGAGCAGGAATGGGAGTACTTCGAGGAAAGAGGCATCAAGAGGACGCCTGGCCTGGCCGAGACGGCCTGACCAACACGTTCTCCATCCCTGGGATGGAGAACGTGTTGGATGTGGACTAACTCAAAGGAGGAGCTATGAGGCGGATCAAACGCGGTTGGGCGTTGACGAAGAAAAGCTGGGCGCTCTTGAACGGGCATCGCGAGCTGATCCGCTTCCCGCTCTACGGGGCGGTGGCGACGACGCTGCTGGCGATCGTCACCCTCGGCCCGGGCCTATACCTGTTCGAGGAAGACTCGCTGGCCGGCGCGGTCCCGCTGATCGTGATCGGCGTCTACGTGCTCAGCGCCGTCGGCTTCTACTTCAGCGTCGGCCTCGCCGCCTGCGCCGACATGATCTTCCGCGGCCAGGAGGCCACGGTCAGCGACGGCCTCGCCGTCTCGCGCGAACGCTTCAGCCAGATCCTCGGCTGGGCGGCCCTCTCGGCCGCGATCAGCCTGGTGATGGGCGTGCTCGAAAACCAGGGCGGGATCTTCGGCCAGATCGCCGCCCGCCTGGTCGGGATGGCCTGGACCCTGGTCACCTTCCTCGCGGTCCCGGTGATCGCGATCGAGGGGACCGGGCCGGGGCAGACGCTGAAGCGCTCGGCCTCGCTGTTCCGCGAACGCTGGGGCCAGCAGATAACCGGCAACCTCGCGATCGGCGCCGCGGTCTTCCTGATCGGCGTGCTGCCGGCCGCGGTCCTGATCGTCGGCGGGGTCCTGGTCTGGTCCTCGGCCTCCTTCCTCGGCGCCCTGCTGGTCGTGATCGGCGCCCTGGTGCTGGCGATCGCGATGCTGGTCTCGCGCGCGCTCAACGGGATCTTCGGGGTCGCCCTGTACCGCTACGCGCTCGACGGCGAGGTCGTCGGCGGGTTCACCCAGGAGGAGCTGGAGTCGGCGGTCAAGGTCAAAGGCGGGCGCAACGCGCCGCCGACCGCGACGCCCGGCACGGTCTGAGCCCTTGCCCGAGCTCGAGGTCCGCAACCTGACCAAGCGCTACGGGAGCACCGTCGCGGTCGACGACCTCTCCTTCGCGGTGCAGGCCGGTCACGTGACCGGCTTCCTCGGGCCGAACGGGGCGGGCAAGACGACGACGATGCGGGCGCTGCTCGGGTTGCTGCGACCGAGCAACGGCGAGGCCCTGGTCGAGGGCGCGCCGCCGGTGGCGATGGTCGACCCGCTGCGCACGATCGGCGCCGCGCTCGAGGCGACGGCCTTCCACCCCGGCCGCAGCGGTCGCAACCACCTCCGCACCCTCGCCGTCGCCGCCGGCATCCCGGCCACGCGGGTCGAGGAGGTGCTGGAGATGGTCGAGCTGGAGGGCGCCGCCGACCGCCGGGTCAAGGGCTACTCGCTGGGCATGCGCCAGCGGCTGGCGCTGGCGGCGGCGCTGCTGGGCGAACCGCGGATCCTGATCCTCGACGAGCCGGCCAACGGCCTCGACCCGCAGGGGATGCGCTGGCTGCGCGACCTGCTGCGCGAGCAGGCGGCCGGCGGGCGCACCGTCCTCGTCTCCAGCCACCTGCTCAGCGAGGTCTCCCAGACCGCCGACGAGCTGGTCGTGATCCGCAACGGCAAGCTGGTCGCCCAGACCTCGCTGGCCGAGTTCACCGCCGGCGGCAGCAGCCAGATCCGCGTGCGGGCCTCGAACCTCGGCGATCTCGCCACGGCGCTCGAGGGTTCGAGCGCTTCGGTCTCCCGGGACGGCGACGGGGCGCTGCTGGTCGCCGGGGTCGGCGCCGAGGAGATCGGCGAGCTGGCGCTGCGACAGGGGATCGCCCTGCACGAACTGGCGCCGCAGCAGCAGAGCCTCGAGGAGCGCTTCATCGCGCTGATGGGCGACGAGGAGGAGGCGGGATGAACCTGCTTCGAAGCGAGTGGATCAAGCTCTGGACGACGCGCACGACCTGGGTGATGCTCGGGGTCGCGCTGCTCGGCGAGGGGCTGTTCGCCGGCCTCTACGTAGGCCTCGCTCCCCTGGATGAGATCGGGGACATCGACCAGGTGGCGACGGGGACCGGCCTGCTGCTGGTGATGATGCTGGTGCTCGGGGTGCTGATCGCGACGACGGAGTTCCGCCACGGCACCTCCAGCTCGACCTTCCTGGTCTCGCCGCGGCGCTGGCCGGCGCTGCTGGCGAAGCTCGGCGTTGCCCTCGCGATCGGTCTCGTCGCCGGACTCGCCTACGTCGTCGTCAACGGCGGCCTGGCGCTGCCCCTGTTCGAGGGCCGCGAAGGGGTGCTGCCGGCGGCAAGCGACCTGGCCGAGATCTACGCCGGAGTGGTGATCTCCTACGCGCTGATCTGCGCCTTCGGCCTCGGGGTCGGCGAGATCGTCCGCAACCAGGTCGGGGCGATCATCGCCGCGATCGCCTTCTTCTTCGTCCTCTCGCCGCTGCCGGAACTGCTCCCGGGCTCGATCGGCGACTACTTCCCCGCCCAGGCGATCGGCGCCCTGCACGGCAACCCCGAAGGCGACGCCAGCCTCAACCAGGTCGAGGGCGGCCTCGTCCTCGCCGCCTGGGCCGCCGGCCTCGTCGCCCTCGGCACCCTGCTGATCTGCCGCCGCGACGTCGCCGAGTAGCTAAGTGATGAGTTAACCCCCGCTTTACGGGGGCTAACTCATCAACTCTGCGAACAGGCGCGGGTCGTTGGAGCAGAGGCCGGTGACGCCGGCGTCGACCAGCGCCCGCATCCGCGCCAGGTCGTCGACGGTCCAGGCGACCAGCTCGACCCCGGCCAGCCTGCAGATGCGACCGAGGCGGGCGCTGACCAGCGGGTGGTAGACCCACATCGCCTCCACCCCGAGCTGCGGCAGCTTCTGCGCGGCGAGGCCCGGCAGCCGGTAGCGCATCGCCGCCAGCGCCACCGGCAGCGCCGGCTTCGCCCAGGGCTTCGCGTTCCAGTCCTTGGTCACTTTGGGATAGGTCCAGCCGCGACGCAGATCGGGTGCCAGCTCGAGGACCTTTCCCAGCGAGTAGAGCTCCATCGTCGAGACCATCGCCCGCTCGATCAGGCCGCGCTCGCGCAGCGCCTCGACCAGCTCCTCCTCGCGCCCGGGGAGCTTGATGTCGAGATCGATCTCGACCCGGTCGAGCGGCGGCTCGAGGAAGGCGTCGAGCGCCTCGGTCAGCTGCAGCGGCGTGCGGCGCTCGGCGTCCCCCCAGTCGTGGGCGACGACCAGGGGCGCCCGCTGCTCCAGCGGCAGGTGGGCGTCGCGCAGCCAGAGCACGTCGAGCTCGATCGTGTCGACGCCGGCCTCGACCGCGGCCCTGAAGCTCTCCACGGTGTTGCCGGGGGCGATCAGGTCGGCCCCCTTGTGGCCGACCAGGCGCAGCTTGCGGGGCGCCTCCACCTCCATCGCGGCGCCCCTAGAAGAGCTGGTTCTCGCCGGCGAAGATCTCGGAGACCGAGTCGTCGGTGAAGATGCGGCGGATCGAGTCGGCGAAGGTCCCAGCGGTCGAAAGGACCGAGATCTTGTCCGGGGCGCCGGGACGCAGCGGCAGCGTGTCGGAGACGACGATCTGCTCGATCGCCGAGTCGGCGAGCCGTTCGTAGGCGGGGCCGGAGAAGACGCCGTGGGTGGCGCAGGCGATCACCCGCGCCGCGCCCTCGTCGAGCACGGTCTGGGCGGCGGCGCAGAGGGTGCCGGCGGTGTCGATCATGTCGTCGACCAGGACCGCGGTCTTGCCCTTGACGTCGCCGACCACGTAGCCGATCTCGGCCACCTGCTGGGCCGGGCGCTCCTTCTCCATCACCGCCCAGTGGGTGCCGATGCGGCGGGCGAAGTTGCGCGCCGTCTTCACCCGGCCGGCGTCAGGGCTGACGATCACCAGGTCCTCGGCCGGGTACTGGTCGGCGAACCACTGGGTCAGCATCGGCATCGCGGTCATGTGGTCCACCGGGACGTGGAAGAAGCCCTGGACCTGGCCGGCGTGGAGGTCCATCGTCAGCACCCGGTCGACGCCGACGCCCTCCAGGCACTTGGCGACGATGCGGGCCGAGATCGGCTCGCGCGGGGCCGACTTCTTGTCCTGGCGGGCGTACCCGTACCAGGGCATGACGGCGATGATCCGGTGCGCGGAGGCGCCCTGGGCGGCGTCGATCATCGTCAGCAGCTCGACCAGCGAGTCGTTCGGGGTCATGTCGCTCTGCTCGTTGGCGCAGGTCGACTGGACGATGAAGACGTCGGCGCCGCGGATCGACTCCTCGTAGCGGCAGTAGACCTCGCCGTTGGCGAAGGTGGTGAGGGTCGCCTGGCCGAGGTCGAGGTCGAGCTTGCCGGCGATTTTCGCGGCCAGGTCCATCGAGCTGCGGCCGCCGAAGACCATCAGCCGCTTCGAGTAGTCGTGGGGGATGTGGGTCGCCGCCTGCGGGCGCTCCTCGATCGTGCTCACGGCTCCTTGTCCTCTTTCGTCTGCGCGGCCTTGCGGTCCGCGTATCCGTCGATGTTCCGTTGCGCGTTCTCGCTCACGGCCAGCGACCCCTCGGGGACGTCGTCCTTGACCACCGCGCCAGCGCCAGTGTAGGCGGAGTCGCCGACTTCTACCGGCGCGATCAGCATCGTGTCAACGCCGATCCGCGCGTCGCGCCCGATAACCGTGCGGTGCTTGCGGAAACCGTCGTAGTTGGCGGTGATCGTGCCGGCCCCGAGGTTGCTGCCGGGGCCGATGTCGGCATCGCCGACGTAGGCGAGGTGGGGGACCTTGCTGCCCTCCCCCACCTGCGAGTTCTTGATCTCGACGAAGGTGCCGGCCTTGGCCCCGTCCTCGAGCAGGGCGCCGGGACGCAGGTAGGCGAAGGGGCCGACCGAGCAGCCCTGGCGCACCTCGCACTCGACCAGGTAGGAGTGCAGGACCGTCGAGCCGGCGCCGACGACGCTGTCGACCAGCGTGCTCAGCGGGCCGACGGTGGCGGCCTCGCCGACCCGCGTCGCTCCGCGCAGGCTGGTGCCGGGCTCGATCCGGGCGTCGGCGGCGATCTCGACGCCGGCGTCGATCCAGGTCGAGCCGGGGTCGACGACGGTGACGCCGTCGAGCATGTGCCGCTCGAGGATGCGGCGCCGGCCCTCGGCCTCGGCGGCAGCGAGCTCGACCCGGTTGTTGACGCCCATCGTCACCGCGAAGTCCTCGGCAAGGTGGCCGGCGACCGGGTTGCCGGCCTCGCGCAGGGCCGCGAAGACGTCGGTCAGGTAGTACTCGCCCTGGGCGTTGTCGTTGGCGAGCCCCTTCAGGGCGGCGGCGAACGGCGCCGCCTCGAAGGCGTAGGTGCCGGCGTTGATCTCGCGGATCGCGAGCTCGTCGGCGTCGGCGTCGCCCGCGGCTTTCGCCTCGACTACCCGCTCGATCGCGCCGTCGGCGCCGCGCACGACGCGGCCGTAAGAACCGGGGTCCTCGAGCTCGATCGTCATCATCGTCGCCGCGGCACTCGAGTCCGCATGGGCGCGCAGGAAGTCGGAGACGATCGCGGCGGAGATCAGCGGGTGGTCGCCGGATAGCACGAGCACCGTCTCGCTCTCCTCGATCAGGGGCAGCGCCGCCCTCATCGCCCCCCCGGTGCCGTCGGGCTCGGGCTGCTCGACCGTCTCCACGCCCTCCGGGAGCCCGGCGGAGATGTCGATGCCGGGGGAGACGATCGCGGCGACCCGGCCGGCGCCGGCCTCGCGCGCGGCGAGGATCGGCCAGGCGACCAGGGGGCGCCCGCAGACGGGATGCAGCATCTTCGGCGTCGAGGAACGCATCCGCGTGCCCTCGCCGGCGGCCATGACGAGAACCAAGGGGGAACTCACCCCGGAAGCTTATTCCGGAGCCGAAAACTGCGCTGGATCAGGGCTGGCGCGAAAGATCCCGGCCGACCAGGGCGACCGAGGTGAGGGTCCAGCCGGCGAAGATGAGGTCGATGCCGACGAGGAGGCCGATCGCCCAGTCGGCGGAGCTGGGGAACTCGACCAGGATGAGGATCCCGATCAGCAGGCCGGCGATGCCGCTGAGGCCGAGCAGGCCGGCGTTCGGTTGCCCGCGATTGAGGAAGGCGACGGTGGTCCGGGTCACGCCCATGAAGAGGAAGTAGAGCCCGAGGACCAGGGTCAGCGTCAGGGTGCCGTTGTGCGGCTCGATGATCAGCCAGAGGCCGACGATCACGGTCAGCGCCGCCCACAGCAGCCGCAGCAGCAGGCTCCCGACCGAGACCGCCGAGAAGGCAGCGGCGATCAGGAAGGCGCCGGCGAAGAGCAGGATCCAGCCGATGAAGATCGCCGTCCCGACCGAAGCGACGGCCGGCACGAGGATCGCCACGCAGCCGACGAGGATCGCCAGCACCCCGACCGCCATCAGCCCCTTCCAGGCCCGCGCCAGGCCGGCGCGGACTTCGGGGTCGAGGGAGGTTCCTCCGATCTCCATGCGGCGATCCTAAGCCGCGCCGCAGACGGAGGTTGCGTTTTTGCCGCTTATAGTGGAGAAATCCTGTGTAGATCGGACCGACCAGAGCGTTAGGCTCCTTCTCCCGATCCGGGGTGGTGTAGCTGGGAGCACGCCAGGTTTTGGTCCTGGAAGTGGGGGTTCGAACCCTCCCCCCGGAACTCCTGAAGCGGCTATTCCTCGCCGCTGGTGCGCGGCACCTTGCCGCCCTTGGCGCCGGGCTCCAGCGCCGGTCCCCGCGGCGAGGCGATGCCGAGCACCCGCATCGCCTTGAGGCCGAGGCCGAGCTTCTCCCGCCCCTCCGTGGCCGAGACGTCGTGGCCGCAGAGCTCCTTCACCCGCTCCAGCCGGTAGCGCACCGTGTGCCGGTGCGTGAAGAGCTGTTTGGCGGTGGCGGCGACGTTGCCGTCGTTGTCGAGGTACGCCTCCACGGTCGTGACCAGCTCGGTCTCGTACTGCTCGTCGTAGGCGGCCAGCGGCTCGATCGTCTCGGCGTAGAAACGTTCCAGCTCCCCTGGGTCCTCGCTCATCGCCGGCAGCAGCAGCCGGTAGGCGCCGGTGTCCTCGAAGGCGATCAGCGCGTGCCCCTCGGCCTCGCCGACGTTGACCGCCAGCCGGGCCTCGCTGCCGGCGCGGTAGAGGTCGACCGGGTCCGAGCAGCGGCGGCTGCGCCCGGTGGTGAGGTGGAAGCCGGCGAGGCTGTCGTCGAGCTCGCGCGCCAGCCCGGCGGCGGCGCGGGCGAGGCGCTCGTCGTCCTCGGCGGGGACGATCACGGCGACTTCGGCCGCGACCTCGGCGTCGACGGTCGTCGCCAGCGAGCCCGGCGCCAAGGAGCGCAGGGTCCGCATCGCCAGGGTCAGGACCCGCTCCCGCCACTCGCCCGTCTGCGCGGCGCGCGGCGCGGCGCGCAGCACGAGGACGCCGGCGCCGCGGTCGAGGTCGGCGCCGAGCTCGGAGGCGCGGGCGACGATGTCGCCGCGGTCGGTCACCTGGCGGGCGAGCACGGCGGCGACGAAGGCGCTCGCCACCTCCTCGCTCTCCCACTCCGGCGAGCGCGAACGCTCCAGCTCCAGCGCCAGCAGCGTCGTCACCATGCGGGCGATCGCCGGGTCGGGCGGCTGCTTGGCGCGGTAGCGCAGCTCGCCGACCGCGGCGTCGGCGACCCGCAGCTCGACCGCGGTCACCTCCTCCCCGCCCGCGAGCAGCTTCTTCTCCTGGTCCGGCGAGGCGCCGGCCACAGCCAGGACGGCGCTGGAGCGGTCGATCAGGGCGACGCTGGCGTCGAGCAGGCGCGCCGCGGCCCGCGCCACCGCGGGCAGGCCGGCGCCCGACTCGACCGCCTCCGACAGCGCGTCGAGCAACCCTGAAACGTCAGCTTTTGCAGGGATTTCAGCCCCCTCCGAGATCGCCGGCACCTGTTCATTATCCCCGGCGAGCTTGCCGGACGGCCCTACTTGCCGCTGATGAATTCTGCGATGTCGGTGTAGTAGTAGACGATCGCGAGCCCGATCACGACCCCGACCACGAGCAGGGCGGCGAGCACGAAGACCGAGAGCAGGCCGGCGGCGGCCTTCTCCCAGATCCGCCCGTGGGCGCTCAGCGCCGGGCTGAGGATCAGCGCCACGAAGGCGACCAGGCAGACCAGCCCGGCGAGGCCGAAGAGCACGTACTGCTGGGCGAGGTCGGTCAGCGCGTAGAGCGTCACTGGCGGGGATTCTGCCGCACTCCGGAGATGACGAGCCCGACCGCGGCGCAGAGGGAGAAGCTCGCCGCGCCCAGCGCCCAGCCCGCGTTGACGTCGCTGAGGTAGTGGACGTCGAGGTAGACCCGCGAGAGGCCGACCAGCGCCGTCAGCGTCACCCCCGCCAGCACGACCGCGGCTTTACGGGTGATCCCGGGCCGCAGCCGCATCACGATCGTCACCGCGATCCAGACGTAGATGACCGAGTGCGCCGCGTGGGCGCTGGGGAAGGAGGAGCCCGAGGTCGCGACCAGGCCCCCCTCCGGACGCGGCCGGTCGACGGCGTCCTTGATCTCGTGGACGCCGAAGGTGATCAGCGTCATCCCGGCGAGCAGGACGCCGAACTCGGCCCAGCGGCGGCGCACCGCGAGCAGCACCGCGCAGACGACGGTGAGGGCGCGGATCACCTCGCCGGAGCCGAGGACCGTGACGGCCTTGGCGAGGCTGGTGAGCCAGGCGGCCTGCAGGCTTTCGACCACGTCGAAGGCGGTGAGGTCGCCGGGGGTCGGCCCGGGGTCGCGCCCGATCACGACGATGTAGGCGACGAGCACGAAGAGGGAGACGGCGAGGGTCGCCATCAGCGTCGTGAATTCGAGCCCGAAGGTCCCGCCCGGGGTCACCCGCGCCCAGAGGAACTGGAGCTGCGGCCGGTAGCGCCGGCCGAGCAGGACCAGCCAGCGCGTCGCCACCCGCTCCTCCATCCACCGCACCACGGCGTCGCGGTTCTCGGGGACCCGGAGACGGCGGACGAGGAAGACCGTGCCGCCGACGACGACGATCAGGGCGGCGAGGAGGAAGGCGCCTTTACCGGCGTACTCGGCCCCGGTCTCGACGCTGCGGGAGAAGAAGTAGCCGATGAGGATGTGGGCGCTGGCCCAGAGCCCGGTGCCGAGCACGCTGAAGGGGACGAAGGCCCGGTACTGCATGCCCGAGCTGCCGGCGATGAACGGGGCGAGCGCGCGCACGAGGCTGATCCAGCGGCCGATGAAGATCGTCTTGCCGCCGTGGCGATCGAAGTACTCCTCGACCTTCTCGAAGCGCTCCTGGGTGATGCCGACGCGCGGCCCGTGGCGGAGGACGAAATCGCGCCCGAGCCGGCGGCCGACGAAGAAGCTGGTCGTGTCGCCGACCCAGGCGGCGAACCAGGCGATCGCGATCAGCAGGTAGACGTCGATCGCGCCCTGCCCGGCGACGGCGCCGCCGAGCAGCATCGTCGTCTCGCCCGGGACGACGAGCCCGACGAAGGCACCGGTCTCGGCGAAGGCGAAGACGCCGACCAGGAGGTAGGTCCAGGCGCCGAGCGTGTTGGAGATCTCTTCCAGCAGGTTCTGCAGGTCGAGGCTGCCGAGCTCGTGGCCGATGAAGTAGTAGGCGACCGCGACGACCGCGAGGGCGACGCCGATCAGCAGGTGTTTGCGACCGTCCCCCCCGCCTCCCTCTCCCGGCATCTTCATGGCGCCCTCCCAGCCTCGCAGACGATCGCGTCGTCACGGTCGATCGCAGCGGCCGCGGCCTGAGCGGCCGCGAGGTCCGGGAAGAGCCCGACCGCGGTCGGGCCCGAGCCGCTGAGCAGGGCGACGGTGGCGCCGGCGGCGCGCAGCGCGGCGAGCGCCTCGCCGATCGCCGGCCGCAGGGCGAGAGCGGCGGGCTCGAGGTCGTTGACCAGCAGCTCCGGGTAGGCGAGCGGCGAGGCGCCCGCGCCGGCCACCCGGCGCAGCTCGCCGGCGAGGCGGTCCAGCTCCTCGTCGGAGCGGCCGAGCCCGAGCCGGTCGGCCTCGGCGAAGACCTCGGCGGTGCTGAGGCCGCCGCCGCCGGGCAGGAGCACCGTCGCGTGGGGGGCGGGGTCGGGGAGCAGCTCGACCCGCTCGCCGGCGCCGCGGACCAGCGCCAGGGCCGGGCGCAGCTGCGAGGGCACGTCGGCGCCGAGCTGCATCGCGATCTCCTCGAAGTCGGGGAGCCAGCCGGCCATGCCGCCTGGATCGCGGGCCAGGCGCAGGACCGCCGCCGCGTCGGCGCTGCCGCCGCCGAGCCCCGCCGCGACCGGCACCCGCTTCTCGATCTCGAGCCGCAGCGGCGGCCGCGACCAGCCGCGGTCGCGCAGCGCCGCCAGCGCCCTGCCGGCCAGGTTCTCCCCCTCCACCCCCGGGCAGTGGACCTCGTCGGCGCCGCTCGCCGAGTTGGCGACCCTGATCAGGTCGGCCAGGGCCAGCGGCTCGAACAGCGAGCAGAGCTCGTGCAGGCCGTCGGCGCGACGCGGCCCGAGATAGAGGCAGAGGTTGAGCTTGGCCGGGGCGTGGAGCAGCATCAGCCGCGCAGCTTCGCGGACAGGGCGGCGAACTGCTGCGGCGACAGCGCCTCGGCGCGCGCGTCCTCGGGCAGGCCGAGCTCGGCGAGGGCGGCGCGGGCGGCGGTGAGCGAGCCGGCCTCGCCGTGCTCCAGCGAGCGGGCAAGCGACTTGCGGCGGTGGGCGAAGGCGGCGCGGACCAGGGCGCGGGTCGCCGGGTCGGCGCCGGGGCCGGTGCGGTGCAACCGCAGGATCGCCGAGTCGACCCGCGGCCGCGGGCGGAAGACCGCCGGGTCGACCTTGCGGACCAGCTCGACCTCGCAGGCGAGCCGGACGAGGACGCTCGGCCCTCCGTAGGTGCGGCCCCCGGGTGCCGCCCGCAGGCGGTCGGCGATCTCCCGCTGGACCATCACGGTCCAGCTGCGCAGGGAGGGCAACTGCTCGATCGTGCGCAGGAGCAGCGGCGTCGCCACCGCGTAGGGCAGGTTGGCGACCATCGCGGTCGGGGTGGGCTCCAGCCCCCCCAGGTCGACCCGCATCGCGTCCCCCCAGTGCAGGCTGACGCCCGGCAGCGCCGCGACGGCGCTCAGCGCCTGCTCGAGGCCGTGGTCGATCTCGACCGAGTGGACGTGGGCGGCGGCCGCGGCGAGGCGCTCGGTCAGGACGCCTTCGCCGGCGCCGACCTCGAGCACCACGTCCCCCGCGGAGAGCCCCGCGTCGCGCACGATCGCGTCGAGCAGGTTGGGGTCGGCGAGGAAGTTCTGCCCGAGCCGGACCACGGTCGCCGGGCTACCAGCCGAACAGCTCGCGGGCGTTGGCCTCGACCGCGCGCTCGAGCTCCTCGTAGGAGACGCCGCGGACCTCGGCCACCAGCCGCGCGGTGGCGACGACGTTGGCGGGCTCGTTGCGCCGGCCGCGCTGCTCCTGCGGCGCCAGGTAGGGCGCGTCGGTCTCGACCAGGATCCGGTCCCCCGGCACCTGCGCCGCCGCCTCGCGCAGGGCCTCGGCGCTCGGGTAGGTGACGTTGCCGGCGAAGGAGCAGTACCAGCCGCGCTCGGCGGCGTCGGCGACCCGCTGCGGGGCCGAGAAGCAGTGCAGGACCACCGGCTGGCGGCCGGCGCCGGCGTCGAGGGTGGCGAAGATCTCGTCGATCGCCTCGCTGCTCCCCTCCGGGTCGCGCGCGTGGATCACGATCGGCAGGTCGAGCTCGCGGGCGATCTCGACCTGCGCCGCGAAGGCGCGGCGCTGGTCGTCGCGGTCGGCGTTGTCGCGGTAGAAGTCGAGCCCGGTCTCGCCGATCGCCCGCACCCTGCCGTGGGCGCCGAGGCGGGCGATTTCGACCACCGCCTCCTCGTCGAACCCGGTCGCCTCGTTGGGGTGCCGGCCGACCGCCGCGAAGACCTCCTCGTGCCGCTCGGCGGCCTCGATCGCGGCCGGGTTGGTCTGCGAGTCCATGCCGACGGTGAGCATCCGGCCCACGCCCGCACCCCGGGCCGCGGCGACCAGCTCGGCCTCGGCCCCGTCGCAGAGGAAGAGGTGCGTGTGGGAGTCGATCATCGGCGCTCCCAGCCTAGTCGGCGGCGCCGGGGCCGAGGCCCCGGCGCCGTCAGGGACGGTCAGGGACAGACGTAGCTGGGCAGCGCGGCCGGGAGGCCCGGGACGCTGAGGTTGAGGCCGAGCGGGATCACGCCGCCGAGCGCGATGCCGCCCAGGGAGGTGAGCAGCGTGTTGGCGCGCGTGGTCAGGGTCGAGGTCTGCGCGCAGAGCGATTCGACCGCCGGGACCGCTGCGACCGCGTCGAGCAGGGCCGAGTTGGTGACGCCGGCGAGGACCCCTTCCAGGCTCTCCACTTTCAGCGTCAGCGCCGCGACTTTGGTTTCCAGCGCCGCCACCGAGGCGTCGGAATCGGCCGCCCCGTCGGTCCCCCCCGATCCCGACGCCCCCTGGGAGCCGGCTGCGCCCTGCGGGCCGGGTGGGCCGGCCGCGCTCCAGACCAGCTTGCGCTCCCCCCGCCTGCACTTGCGGTTGGTGGGAACGACGCGCACGCTTCCCTTCGGCTTGCCCTTGACCTTGTAACAGGCCTGGATCTGTCCCCCCTTGCCGGGCGCCGCAGCGGCGGCCGAGTCGGCGAAAAGAACCCCTCCGAGCAGCAACCCCACCATCGTCAACGAAAGGCCCAGCCTGGTGCCGAGCCGGTAACCCACCTGCGTTTGAGGTACTGCGTTCGTTTTCATGCGCGTGAGGTCGGCCTGACACGGGAGTTTGCTCAGAAAATCGGCATTTATTCGAGATGTGATCCGCGGAAATCCGTGAAAGTCTTCCGGGGATGGCCGACCACGCCGACCACTACCGCGAGATCTACATGCGCGGCCTGATGGGCGAGACGCCCGCGATCCCGGTCTCGGTCGCGGAGCTGGAGCAGGCGGCGATCGCGGCGATGGAGCCACGCGCGGGCGGCTATGTCGGCGCCGGCGCCGGCAGCGAGGACACGATCCGGGCCAACGCCGAGGCCTTCCGCCGCTACCGCATCGTGCCGCGGATGCTGCGCGACGTCGCCACCCGCGACCTCTCGACGACGGTGCTGGGGACGGCGATGCCGGCGCCGCTGATGCTGGCGCCGATCGGGGTCCAGCAGGTGGTCCACGAGGAGGGCGAACTGGCGACCGCGCGCGCCGCCGCCGCGCTCGGGGTGCCGCTGATCGCCAGCACCGCCTCGCACTTCCCGCTGGAGGAGATCGCGGCGGCGAGCGGCGAGGGGCCGCGCTGGTTCCAGCTCTACTGGGGCAACGATCCGGGGCTGGTCCGCAGCTTCGTCGAGCGGGCCGAGGCGGCGGGCTACGGCGCGATCGTCGTCACCGTCGACACCTTCGTCCCCGGCTGGAAGCCGCGCGACCTGCAGCAGGCCTGGCTGCCCTTCCTCGAAGGCAGGGGCGTCGGCAACTACTTCCACGACCCGGTGTTCCGCGCGGCCCTGGAGAAGACTCCCGAGGAGGACCAGGGCGCCGCCACCGGCCACATGCTCGGCGTCCACGCCAACCCCTCGCTGACCTGGGACGACCTGGCGACGCTGCGCGAGATGACCTCGCTGCCGGTCGTCGTCAAGGGCATCCAGCACGTCGACGACGCCCGCAAGGCGATGCGGCGCGGCCTCGACGGGATCGTCGTCTCCAACCACGGCGGCCGCCAGGTCGACGGCGCGATCGCCTCGCTCGACGCGCTGGGGCCGATCGCCGAAGCGGTCGGCGGCGACATCGCGGTCCTCTTCGACAGCGGCGTCCGCGGCGGCAGCGACGTGTTGAAGGCGCTCGCCCTCGGCGCCGACGCCGTCTGCCTCGGCCGCCCCTACGTCTGGGGCCTCGCACTCGGCGGCCAGGAGGGCGTGGAAGCGGTGCTGAAGATGGTCCTCGCCGAGCTCGACCTGACGATGGCGCTCTGCGGGCTGACCCGGCCCGCAGAGATCGGGCCCCAGACGCTGACGCGATCAGTGGCCTAGCTCGTCGCGACGAACAGGATCAGAAAGGTCGTTGCTCCGATGAGCAGGGACAGGGCATTGGCAAGGCGCCGCTGACGGCTGCGGGCAGGCTTCGAAAAATGCTCGCTGTAGTCGCCCGCCGTCGCGATCACGAATCGCAGGGTCAAAAATGCGGCGCCAGCCGCAAACGCCGCGCAGACGAGGGCGTGCAGCAAGGTGGTTCCGCCGTTGCTTATGGAGATCAGCGCCGCGATCTCCCCCACGAGGATGGTCCCGAAGTTGAGCACGTAGAGAAGCAGCGTGACCCAAAGACTCGAAGGTGGCCTCTGGCTGGTGGCGCCCAGGCGGGCGTCGCCGATCATCATCGCCAGGAGAAAGATCGGCAGGACCTGCGCGCTCACCTCGTAGAAGCCGGCAGTCGTCCCAGATGGCACCGGCTCGGCCTTGCCCGTTAGGCCGAGAGCTCGATCTTCGGGAAAAGCGGCGGGACGCGCTCGACCCTCTGGCCGCCCGGGCGGGAGCCCAGCTCAGCGAGGGCGCGTCCGTCTTCGCGCAACGCAGCCAGCAAGGTCTCGCTGGTCGCCGGCAGGTAGGGGACGAGCAGCAGCGTCGTCACCCGCAGGCCCTCGACCAGGTTGTAGAGGACCTCGTCGAGGCGCTCGGGGTCGGCCTCGTCCTTGGCCAGCACCCACGGCTGGGTCTCCTCCACGAAGCGGTTGAGGCGGCGGACCAGGACCCAGGCCACCTCCAGCGCCTGGGTCAGCTCCGCTCGGTCGAGCAGCTCGGAGAAGCGCTCGACTACGCCTTCGAAGTCCTCGGCGAGGGTGGCGTCGACGGCGGCGACCGGGACGGTGCCGTCGCGGTAGCGCTCGACCATCGCCAGCACCCGGCTCGCCAGGTTGCCGTAGTCGTTGGCGAGCTCGGTCTCGTAGCGTGCCTCGAAGCCGGCGGTCGAGATCGCGCCGTCGCCACCGAAGCTGACCTCGCGGAAGAGGTAGAAACGCAGCGCGTCGGCGCCGAAGCGCTCGATCACCGCGAACGGGTCGAGCACGTTGCCGAGCGACTTCGACATCTTTTTCTCCCCCATCAGGAGGAAGCCGTGGATCACCATCCGCCGCGGTGGCTCGAGGTCGGCGGCCCAGCAGAGCGCCGGCCAGATCACCGCGTGGAACTTGAGGATGTCCTTGGCCATCACATGCAGGTTGGCCGGCCAGTAGCGCGCGCTCAGATCCTCCCCGTCGCGGGCGAACTTCAGGGCCGTGTAGTAGTTGAGGAGGGCGTCGAACCAGACGTACATGCGCTGCTCGGGGTCCCAGGGCAGCGGCATCCCCCACTTCAGCTTCGGCCGCGAGAGCGAGACGTCCTCCAGCCCCTGCTTGATGAACGAGACCGCCTCGTTGCGGCGGAAGTCGGGGACGACGAAGTCCGGCTGCCCCTCGTACAGCTCTTCGAGCCGCTCCTGGAAGGCCGAGAGGCGGAAGAACCAGTTCTCCTCGCGTTCCTGCTCGAGCGGGATCTCGTGGATCGGGCAGGTGTTGCCCGGCCCCAGCTCGCGCTCGGTTTTGAAGTCGGCGCAGCGCGGGCAGTACCAGCCCTCGTAGGTCCCCTTGGTGACCCAGCCGTTGTCGTAGACGCGCTGCATGATCTCGGCGACCTGGGCGGCGTGGCGGGGGTCGGAGGTGCGGATGAAGAAGTCGTTGGTCGCGTCGATGATCGGCATCAGCGCCTCGAACTTGGTCGCGTTGCGGTCGGCCAGCTCCTGCGGCGAGATCCCCTCCCGCTCCGCCGCGTTCGCCACCGGCTCCCCGTGCTCGTCGGTCCCGGTGAGGAAGAAGACGTCCTCGCCCCGCTGCCGCATGTGCCGCGCGAGGACGTCCGCGGCCATGGTCGAGTACGCGTGCCCGAGGTGCGGCTCGGCGTTGACGTAGTAGATCGGGGTGGTGACGTAGTAGCTCAAGCAGCGTCACCAAGA
Source organism: Solirubrobacterales bacterium (assembly GCA_036280745.1). Lineage (GTDB taxonomy): Bacteria > Actinomycetota > Thermoleophilia > Solirubrobacterales > 70-9 > VAYN01. The sequence goes on along the minus strand of DASUQC010000001.1, from coordinate 84,283 downwards.
AAACGAGGCCGGAGAAGACTCGACCGCCTCAGCATTGATCCCTCGAACGCTGAATGAATGCACCCCAGACACAGATTTCGGGCTGGTACAAGGAGACCAGGCATTTTCGCCTTTGCATTCCGTTACCGCCGTGGAGTCGTTGACGACGAAGGTGAAGGTCCGGTTTTGGCCTTTTCCGGTCTGGCCAGTAATCGTCGTATTGGGCTCCGGAACCCCGTCAAACTCTTCGGCCGCCGTCGTGAATGAATTCCAGGCCGGAAGAGGTTCGTTGGTCGGACCGTACGCCAAGCCATACCAGTCGCTCTTCACCGCATCTGGTTCAGTCGAGGGGGTCCACTGCTCAAGGTTGTAGAGATAGACCGAATGGACATATCCATATTTGTCTTTGCCAAGCTCCGTCAGAAGCTCGTCAAGCCATTCTGCCTTTTTTTCCTCACGCGCAGCCTGGGTTGCACCTGGAACGCAGTGGTTCGCTTCGTCGGCACAGGATGAGTAGCCAACCTCAGTTATCCAGACGGGTTTATTGATCCCAAGCCCTTTCCATTCAAGGTAGTTGATCGAGGTATTGAGAAATGCTTCGTCAGTGCCGTTTTCCGGTTCGTAGTTGACGCCATGGCTACCGGGATACGGGTGCATCGCAATGCCGTCGATGTAGCTTCCAATCGATGGCTCTGCGGCGATCAGGGAGGCGGGCCAGTCGATGTAGTCAGATGGTTCTGGCCCCGTGCGAGCATCGATAGTCGACTGGACTAGATACCTGGTCGAGCCGTTGGCGGCTCGACCAGCGATCACTGCGGCTTTGTAGAGGTCCGCGTAGCGTCCTGCATCAACTTCTTCGGGTCCGGCAGCGCCAAAATAGGGCTCATTCCATATCTCGATATGTCGCAACGCGAGGCTCCCATTGAGTTCCGGATGAGATTCCCAAAAGTCCCCACCTGGCCCATATCGCTCCGCTACTTTCGCGACGAATTCCGCGTAGTCGGAATCCGAAGCCGGCAGAGTCTCTCCGCAAAGACCTTCTTTGGTTTCTGCTGGAACCGCCCAGCAAGGAGACGTATTCGTGATTGGAAGGATGCTGAGCCCTCTTTCGGCAGCCGTCTCATAAACGTCGTCGAATTTGGACCAGTCCCATTCATCATCTTTGGGCTCAACCTCAGCCCATTCAATGTCCTCACGGAGACGAGTCACCCCCGTTTCGGCAGACAAGTCCTGCGCTGAGGTTCCCGCGGTACGGCTATTCGCGCTAATCCCGAAATAGAGCGGTCGGGCCTCCGCCAGAGGAGCCAAAGCGAACAAGCCCGCAATAGCGATGAGAATTGCCAGCAGCCTACGCTCCTTCATGCGCGGGACTCTCGCACAAGCGGTCCTCACTTTCGCGCCTCGCGCCCGGTCAGCGCTTTGTACAAATCGTTGGCGCGGGTCCCGGTGAGCGCCGCGACGACGCTGGCGGCGGCGCGGGGGCGGGCGCCGGACTGGACCAGGTGGCGGAGGGCGTCGACCGCGAAGCCGACGTCTTTGTCGTGGGAGGCCGAGGCGGCGGGGCCGATCACGAGGACGATCTCGCCTTTGACCTCGCCGCGGAAGCGGCGGGCGAGCTCGCCGAGGGTGCCGCGCGCCACCTCCTCGTGCATCTTCGAGAGCTCGCGGCAGACGGCGGCAGGGCGGTCGGAGGCGATCGAGGCGAGCGCCGCCAGCGACTCCCCGACCCGGCGCGGCGACTCGAAGGCGACGACGGTCTCGGTCGAGCGCAGCACCCGCTCCATCTCGCCGGCGCGGCGCGGCAGGAAGCCCTCGAAGCGCCAGCGGTCGGTCGGCAGGCCGGAGGCGACCAGGGCGACCGGCACCACCGAGGGGCCGGGAAGCACCGTCACCTCGAGGCTGCGTTCGATGCAGCGGTGGATCAGCTTGTAGCCGGGGTCGGAGATCGCTGGCATGCCGGCGTCGGAGACGAGCACGACCGTGTCGCCGCGCTCGATCCGCTGCGCCAGCTCGGTCGCCCGCGCGGTTTCGTTGCCCTCGTGGTTGGAGACCAGCCGCGGCGCCGGCCGGATGCCGAGCTTGTCGAGCAGCGAGCCGGTGCGGCGGGTGTCCTCGCAGGCGATGTAGTCGGCGGTTACCAGGGCCTCGCGCATCCGCGGCGTCACGTCGTCGAGGTTGCCAATCGGCGTCGGGCAGACGACCAGCCGTCCCGGCATCAGCCCTCCCACCGCTCGAGCTCGGTCCGGGCCAGCGCCGCGGCGCCGATCATCCCGGCGTCGTTGCCGAGCGTGGCTTCGAGGACCGGGGTCTCGTTCATCGGCGTCAGCGCCCGTTCGCGCACCTCGCGCCGGGCCGGCTCCAGCAGCAGGTCACCGGCCGCGATCACGCCGCCGCCGACGACGATCGCGTCCGGCTGGAAGATGTTGGCGAAGCTCGCGCAGGCGACTCCGAGCCGGCCCCCGACCAGCTCGAAGACGCCGACCGCGGTCTCGTCGCCGGCCAGGGCAGCCTCGGTCACGGCCTTGCCGTCGACCGTCTCCCCCGCCGCCAGCAGCCGCCCCAGTGTCGAGTCGGGCGCGCTTTCCGCCGCCGCCCGGCCCTCGCGGCCGAGCGCGGTGCCGGAGGCGAGCGCCTCGACGCAGCCGTGGTTGGGGCAGTTGCCCTGGCAGGGCGGGCCGTCGGCCTGGATCACCGTGTGGCCGAGCTCGGCCCCGGCCCCGGTCGCTCCGCGGTAGACCTCGCCGCCGAGGATCAGGCCGCCGCCGATCCCGGTCCCGACCGTCAGCATCACCGTGTTCGGCTTCCCCTGTGCGGCGCCGCACAGGTACTCCGCCAGCGCCGCGACGTTGGCGTCGTTGTCGACGAAGACCGGCAGGCCAACCCGCTCGCCGACCACGTCGCGGATCGGCACGTCGGTCAGCGGCAGATTGACGGCGGAGACCGCCACCCCGCGCGCGTGGTCGATCGTCGCCGGGATGCCGAGCCCGACGGCCTTGGCGTCGGGGCGGGCTTCGCGAGCCTCGCTCACCTCGCGGACCAGCAGCTCGACCAGCTCGTCCTCGGTCTGGCCGGTCGAGGCCTCGCGGCTCTCCCAGAGGACCTCGGTCCCGTCGAGGGCGCCGACGAGCATCTTCGTCCCGCCGAGGTCGACCCCGATCGTCTCGATCCCGCTCATGGGCGAATCCGGGCTGGAAGGCGGGCGACCGAAGACATCGCCATGATTTCTAGCCCTTTTATGCCGGACAGTGGAGAGCAGCGGCCTTCGGGACCGCCCGACTACAAGGTCTACCGATCCCGCAAGGGCCTCTTTTCGCGCCTTCGCTCGGCCGATCTCGCGGGGCTGAAGGAGCGCGCAAAGCTGCCTGGGAAGCGGCCTGGCGACGATCGGGGACCCGGCGAGCGCCGCCGTCTGCGGCCGCCGAGCACGCGTGCGCGCCAGATCCTGAAATGGGTCGCCCTCGCCGCTTTGGGATGGATCTTGCTCAGCTTCCTCGCCTTCGCGGTCTCGGCCCAGCTGCAGGCGTTCAAGCTTTCGGGGGAAGCGAAGGAGGCGCTGCACGGCAACCCGTTCCTGCTCGCCAAGCCGCAGACGATCCTCGTGCTCGGCACCGACGCGCGGCCCCCGGGGACCGACGACGGGGCGGGCGCGTCCGAGGAGTGCTTCGAGCAGCAGTCCCGGGGCGAGGCGCCGCACGACCCCTGCTCCGAGGGCGAATTCCGCGCCGACACGCTGATGCTGATCCGGGCCGGCGCCGGGACCTTCCGCAAACTCTCGATCCCGCGCGACGCCTACGCCGAGATCCCCGGTTACCCGCCGACCAAGATCAACGCCGCCTTCGCGCTCGGCGGCGCGGCGCTGCAGATCCGCACCGTCGAACAGTTCCTCGACGTCCCGATCGACCATGTCGCGATCGTCGACTTCGCCGGCTTCGAAGACCTGATCGACGCGGTCGGCGGGATCGAGGTCGACGTCCCGGTGAAGCTCTGCGCCGACATCTCCGGCGGTGCCGGCGGCGGCCAGGGCGGGGTGACGCTGCGCCTCGGCAAGGGCGAGAACACGCTCGACGGCGAAAAGGCGCTCGCCTACTCCCGCATCCGCAAGGTGAGCGAATGCCCCGGGCCCGGCAAGAGCGCCTACTCGCTCGGCTACGACGACATCCACCGCGAGCGCGCCCAGCAGGCGGTGATCAACGGGATCAAGGGTCGCCTCACCGACCCGCTCCGCGCCCCCTACAACTTCGTCAAGGGACCGATCATCGGCTGGAACGCGCCGAAGGCGTTCGTCAGCGACATGGGCTTCTTCACGATGCCGCAGCTGGTGCTCGCCGCGGGGATCGGCGGCAGCGCGCCCAACCACATCCTTTGCGGGGGAGGCGAATGCCCGCCAGGCCCCGAAGAAGGCAGCTTGGAAGTCCCCGAGTCGGCGCGCCGGCGCGCCGTCAACCAGCTGCTGAACGGCTAGCCGGCGGTTCAGTCGGCCGCGGCGGCCTTCGGCTTCGAGTCGCCGGAGCCGGACTTCGAGTCGCTCGACTTCGAGTCGGAGGAGCCGCCGGAGTCCTTCGACTCCCTGGCGCTCTCGGAGCCACCGCCGTTGGCGCCCGACTTCTTCTTGCCGTAGTCGGTGTTGTGGAAGCCGGAGCCCTTGAAGTGGATCGCCGGAGAGTGCAGGACGCGGGCCGCCGGTGCGCCGCACTCCTGGCACTCGGTCAGCGGCTCGTCGGTCATCTTCTGGATCACGTCGAAGACGTGGCCGTTCTCGCATTTGTACTCATAGATGGGCACGAGCTGCGGGATTATCGCAGCCGCTACGGTTCCGGCATGGCAACCGCTGAGCCCGAGGCGCCCCCGACCGAGGTCTCGATGGAGGAGATCGTCGCGCTCTGCAAACGGCGCGGTTTCGTATTCCCCTCCTCGGAGATCTACGGCGGGCTCGGCTCGACCTACGACTACGGCCACTACGGCGTCCTGCTCAAGAGCAACGTCAAAGCCGAGTGGTGGCGGGCGATGCTGCAGGAGCGCGACGACATCGTCGCGCTCGACTCGGCGATCCTCCAGCACCCGCGGGTGTGGGAGGCGTCCGGCCACCTCGAGGGCTTCACCGACCCGCTCGTCCAGTGCCTCGGCAAGTGCAAGCGGCGCTGGCGCGAGGACCACCTGCGCGAGGCGGTCGAGGCCGAAGGCGGCGACCCGGAGGCCGAGCTGCGCTGCCCCGAGTGCGGCGGCGAGCTCTCCGAGCCGCGCCAGTTCAACCTCATGTTCGAGACCCACATCGGCCCGGTCGCGGGCGAGGGCTCCGAGGTCTACCTGCGGCCGGAGACGGCGCAGGGCATCTTCATCAACTTCAAGAACGTGATGGCCTTCGCCCGCAAGAAGCCGCCGTTCGGGATCGCCCAGGTCGGCAAGTCGTTCCGCAACGAGATCACCCCGGGCAACTTCATCTTCCGCACCCGCGAGTTCGAGCAGATGGAGATGGAGTACTTCGTCCCGCCCGCCGAAGCCGGGAAGTGGCACCAGCACTGGATGGGCGAGCGCGAGCGCTGGTACACCGAGCTCGGCATCCGCCCCGACTTCCTGCGGGTGCGCGCCCACGGCGCCGACGAGCTCTCCCACTACTCCTCGGCGACCAGCGACATCGAGTACCTGTTCCCGATCGGCTGGTCGGAGCTGGAGGGGATCGCCGACCGCGGCGACTTCGACCTCACCCAGCACGCCAAGTTCAGCCGCGAGAAGCTCGAGTACTTCGACCAGGAGACGAAGGAACGCTATGTCCCCCACGTGATCGAGCCCGCGGCCGGCGCCGACCGCGCCACCCTCGCCTTCCTCGTCGACGCCTACGAGGTCGAGGAGGTCGAGGGGCGCAAGCGCACCGTGCTGCGGCTGCACCCGCGCCTAGCCCCGGTCAAGGTCGCGGTGCTGCCGCTCGTCTCCAAGGAGGGGATGCCGGAGAAGGCGCGCGAGATCTTCCAGGACCTGCGCAAGCGCCTCCCCGCCGAGTTCGACGAGGGCGGCTCGATCGGCAAGCGCTACCGCCGCCAGGACGAGATCGGCACTCCCTGGGGCGTCACCGTCGACGGCCAGACGATGGAAGACGGCACCGTCACCCTGCGCGACCGCGACTCGCTCGAGCAGACCCGGGTCCCGATCGAGGGCCTCGGCGACGACCTCGTCGCCCGCCTCGCGCAGCCCTGGCGCTCGCCGAAGCTGGGCTGACGCGGGCGTGCAGGTTGGCGGGCGCCCCGGGCCGGGGTAGGCTCGCTCCCGTCCCGTCCACACGTCGAAAGGGAACGATGGCCTACGAGATGAAGATCCGCGGTACCGAGCACGAGGTGAAGGTCCGCAGCCCCTGGGCCGTCGCCCTGCTGCCGATCATCACCCTCGGGATCTACCACCTGGTCTGGTGGTACAAGATCAACAAGGAGCTCAAGGCCTACGGCGAGGCCAAGGGCTTCGACCTCGGCCAGAACCCGACCAACTCGGTGCTGGCCCTCTTCCCCGGCGGCATCATCGTGATCCCGGCGCTGGTCAGCTACTGGCGCGGCACGAAGCGGGTCCAGGGCGCCTCGAAAGTCGCCGGTCGCGAGCCGGTCAACGGCTGGATCGCGCTGATCCTCTACCTGCTGCTCTCTCCCGGCATGTGGGCCTACCTGCAGGTCTCGCTCAACCACATCTGGGAGCAGGAGGCCGAGCCGCTCCCGGGCCAGCCGGCGCCGCCGGCCCCCCAGGAGATGCCGCCCCCGTCCCCTCAGGGCTGAGCGGCCTCAGCCTGAGCCGGCGGGTTCGACGCGGACGAGGTCGAACAGGTAGTCGAGAGCCCCGTCGTCGAAGGCGAGGTGGGATGGGACGAGCACCTCGCGGCGGCCGCCCGCGCGCATCCCCATGACTCCCAGTTCCCAGGCTTCGGCGCTGTCGGGGGCCCTGAGCTCGACCTCGAAGGGCTGCGCCGTCGGCGGCCAGGTTTGAAACCGCCGCTCGCCGGTCTTGTAGTCGACGCCGAGGTAGAAGACCCCCACCCGGTCGCCGGGCCGGGCGACAGGCCCCGACCCCACCTCGATGTCCCTGACCAGGAGCCGCTTGGGGGGCGGGCGATCGGAGGGGACGATCGCGGGCTGGCCCTTGCGGCCCGCCCCGTCGGAGACGGTCGCGAAGCGCGGGTCGTCGGGGTCGGAGACTTTCGGGGGGCGAACGACGGGTTCCTCTGGTTCCGCATCGGGAACCGGCCTCGCCGCATCCGGGACCGTCTTAGCGCTCGTCGCCTCCGTCGTCGTGTCCCTCGCGCCGTAGCCGGTGGCCGCTTCGTCGCCTCCCCCGCATCCGCAGGCAAGGACGGTGAGCAGCGTGGCGAGGATGGCGAGAGAAGTCCTCATTGCACAGGGTTCTAAGAGTAAACCTCAGCCCACCTCGATCTCCACCTCCTCGATGCATCGCTGCGGCTGCGAGTGCGGTTTCGTGCGCCAGCGCCCGTCGACGGTCGCCACCTGGCTGAGGCCGGCCAGGGGAAGGCAGCGCCAGTCACCGCCGGGCTCGAGGCCGCGGCTGCCGCCGCCGGCGTACTGGAAGCAGAGCACCCGCAGCTCGCCGTCACGAGTGCCGAGCACGTGCGGGCAGAGGCCGCGGCGGTAGCCGCCGAACACGGCCTCGACGCAGCGCCGCTCGGCGATCGCCTGCCGCAGCAGTTCGTGGATGGGGCTCATGTGCACTATCCAATATGCGCAATTGGCAGGAAATCAAACCAGGGGATCAGCGCATGCCGAAGAAGTCGACCACCCTCTCGGCATCGGCGTCCAGCGCCGCGGCAGCTTTCTTCGTCACCTTGCCGAGCGGCTCGATCGTCACCTTGCCGGCCGCCAGCCTCCAGATCGCGACGGCGCGGCCGTCGACCAGGGCGAAGGGGCGGAAGATCCCGTTGATGGTGACCAGCACCTTGTGCGGCCCGACGACGTCGTCGCGGGACTTCCAGCCGAGCAGCAGCGGGTCGAAGGCGCCGAGCAGGCGCGGCGGGGGCAGGGGCTCGGAGGGCGGCTGCCGGGCGAGGGCGACGAGGCCGTCGTCGCGCTGCTCCAGCTCAGGAGCGATCGCCTCCAGCCCGGCCCGGGCGTCGCGCAGGGGCAGCCCCGCCCAGCGGGCAAGGTCCCGGTCGTCGGCGGGGCCGTGCCCGACCAGGTAGCGCCGCGCCAGCTCGGCGAGAGCTGCATCGCGGTCGACCGGCTTCTGCGGCCCCAGCCAGTCGTGCACCAGTGCGTAAGCGTGCTGCCTGCCGATCATCGGCCCCCGCACCAGGGCCCCCCGCACCGCCGCCAGGAACATCAGGTGGATGAAGGCCTGGCCGGCCGCGGGCACCCCGGCGCTCACCAGCCTCTCCTTCAGGTCCTTCCCGCTCAACGGCCCCTCGTCGGCCAGCGCCTTCTCCATCGCTTTCAGCGCCCGCTCCGATGCGGCCTCCGAGACACCCTCCTGGCGCAGGCGGCGCGTGCAGCTGGTGAGCAGGGGCGGCGTGGTCAGGGCCTGCAGCCAGGGGTAGTCCTCGCTGCGGACCAGGTGCAGGGTGCCGCGGTTGAGCCAGGTGATCAGCAGCGAGCGGTCCTCGGTCAGCGCCCGGTCGACATCGGCGGCGGCGACCCCCTCGGTGCGGGCGCGGACCGCCAGGCGCGCCCCGCGCGGGTCCTGCCCCTGCACGGCGAGCAGGCGCTCGGCCACGTCGACGGGACGCCGCAGCGGCGTGCCCGCCAGCGCCTGGGCGCTGAGACGCGCGGCGAGCGGCTCTCGGTCGGTGCGCATCGCCCTATCCTGCCGACGTGAACCGAAGCCTGCTGCGCAACCGCGATTTCCTCCTGGTCAGCTGCGCGGTCGGGCTCTCGGCCCTGGGCGACTGGGTGGCGATGGTCGCGCTCGGCCTGCACGTGAAGGCGATGAGCGACTCGGGCTTCGTCGTCGCCGCCCTCTGGATCTGCCTCTTCGGCCCCTCGGTGCTGGTCGCCGGCCACGCCGGGCTGCTGGTCGACCGGATCGAGGCGGGCCGGCTGCTGGCGCTGGTCTCGGCGGCCGGCGCCGCGGTGGCGCTGGCCCTCGGCTTCCTCGACAGCGTCGTGCCGGTGCTGGCCCTGACCACCCTGCTCGGCGCCGCCCTCGCGATCTCCTCGCCGGCCGAGTTCGCGCTCGTCCCGGCGATCGCGGGCGAGGAGCGGATCCAGGCTGCGAACGGCCACATGGAGACGATCCGCTACATCGGCTTCGGGCTCGGGCCGGTGCTCGGCGGCCTGCTCTACGCCGCCGGCGGCCTGCAGCTGGCGATGGTGGTCGACGCCCTCACCTTCGCCCTGGTCGCCGGCGCGGCGCTCGCCCTGCGGGTGCGCCGCGAGCCGGCGGCGCTGAAGGAGGACCAGCGAGCGCCCCGCGCCCGCGACGGCGTCGCCTTCCTCTTCGCCGACCGCACCCTCGCCCTGGTGATGGTGGTCGCCTTCGCCTCGCTGCTGTTCATGTCCGCGGTCTGGGTCGGCGAGCTCTTCTTCGTCGAGGACGTGCTCGGCAAGGGCGACGTCTCCTACGGGGCGATGCTCTCGATCTGGACCGCGGGGATGGCGCTCGGGGCGCTGCTGCTCTCGCCCCGGGTCGCCGCCTACGCGCTGGCGACGGTCGGGCTGGCCGCGGCGACCGCCCAGGGCCTGGCCCTGGCGCTGCCGGCGATCTGGCTCAGCTTCGCCTTCTTCCTCGCCTGCGCCTTCGGCGGCGGCGTCGCCCACGGGCTGAAGAACGTGATGTTCCGCAGCCTCATCCACATCCAGGTCCCCGACGAGCTGCACGGCCGCGCCTTCGCCGCCTACAACGGGATCCGCAACTCGGCCGAGCTCGGCGCCTTCGCGGCCGGCGGCGTGCTTGTCGCCGCGATCGGCGCCCGCGGCACCCTCGCCATCGCCGGCGGCCTCTCGGCCCTGGCCGGGGCAGCCGGGCTGCTGACCCTGCTGCGGCGCTACGGGGGCTGGGCGCCCACCAGCCCGGTCGGGCCGCCGGCCCCCGACCCGCGCACTATGCCCCCCGACCCACCAGTCCCCCTCGCCGGCGACGCCGAGGCGCCCTGATCACTCGACCGCGAGCAGGTCGATCACGATGAACAGAGGGGTGTCGGGGCTGACGATGCTGTCGCCCTGGGCCCCGTAACCGAACTCCGGGGGAACGATCAGCGCCCGGCGCCCCCCGACCTTCATCCCCTCCATGCCGCGGTTCCACCCCTCGACCACCGCAGCACTCCCGAAGGTGAAGGTGAATGGCTTCTTCCGGATCCAGGAAGAGTCGATGCGGGAGGGATATTTCATGTTGAACATCTCGTAGTGGACGATCGCTTCGTCGCCGTCTTCGATTTCAGCGCCGGTACCGGGGATCAGGTCCCTCACGATCAGCTCGTCGGGATCCCGGTCCTGCGGGATCGGCACGTCCGGCTTCTTGGGGATCTGCAGGCTCTCCGTATCGACGGTGGTCGCCCCGGCCGACGACACGGCGGTCGAGTCGTCGGAAGAGCCGTCGGAAGAGCCGTCGCCGCAGCCACCGGCTATCAGGCCCAGGCAAACCAGCGAGACCAGCGCGGCCCTGAGGAACATGGGCGTATCGTAACTATGGAGAGCAAAAGCTGACCATTTAATCCGCGAACTTCTGCGCGGCGATCAGCCCGCGAAGCGGCCGTTCCGCGGCGGCGGCGACACAGCTGCTCTCCCCGGCTCGGTAGCTAGGGAACGTCGACGAGGTCGACGACGAAGATCAGCGTTTCGTTCGGGCCGATCGCCGGGGGCGAGCCCGTCGGGCCGTAGGCGAGGTTCGGTGGGATCGTCAGCTCGCGCCTGCCGCCGACCTTCATCCCGACGATGCCCTGGTCCCAGCCTTTGATCACTTCGCCGCCGCCGAGGAGGAAGGAGAACGGTTCGCCACGGTCCCAGGAGGCGTCGAACTCTTCTTCGCTGTCGTAGCCGACGCCGACGTACTGGACGGTGACTTCGTCGCCCGGCCTGGCTTCGGGGCCTTTGCCGACGACCAGGTCCTCCGTCTCGAGCTGCTTCGGCGGGGCGCCGCCGGGGACCGTCACTTCCGGTTTTTTGTTCAGGTTCTGGGAACCCGCGTCCGGAGCCGGGCTTTCGGTCGTCTCCGTGGTCGTCGCCTCGGTGGTCGCCTCGGTCGAGGCGGAAGTCGAGTCGTCGTCGCCTCCGCAGCCGGCGACGGCCAGCGCCAGCACGGCGCACACCATGGCGATCAGCACTCTCCCGTTCACGGCGCGCATCCTACCCATCGGCGCGAAGAAATGCCTGACCGATCAGCCTTTGCCGGAGAGGCGGTCCCAGATCCGGCCGAGGGTGCCGCGCTTGGCACCGGCGAAGTCGGCCGCGCTGGCCTGGATCGTCCCCGGGTTGGGCCCCGGCTTCGGGAGCTGCGCCGCGGCCGCGGCGTCGATCTTCAGGGTCACGCCGTTCTCGTAGATGCCGTCGACCTCGGGGGCGTCGACGAACCGGTGCCCGCCCGGGCCCGTCTTGGTGTCGACGACGATCCCGTCGAACATGTCGATGTTGGGCGCCGAGAGCACCTTCTCGACGCGCCCGATCTCCGTGCCGTCGCTGGTGTAGACGGGCACGTCCTTGCGCACCGCGAGGTAGGAGCTCGGCTGACCGAGGTCGGGCATCGCCCGCAGCCTACTAAGGGAGTGCCGGCAGAACCACGACACGAATTCATGCAACCTTGAGGTTGAGCACTTAGGGTCTTCCGATCGACAGTCCGGTCCTCACCTCGGTCGTCCTCCCCGCCGCCATCGCGGTGATCATGTGGAGCCTTGGGATGACCCTGACCCGGGACGACTTCCGCCGGGTCTTCGTGGCGCCGCGCGGCGTCCTGATCGGGATGTTCAACCTGGCGCTGCTCTCGCCGCTGCTCGCCTTCACCATGGCCGAGCTGTTCGAGCTGCCGCCGGAGCTCGCGGTCGGCCTCGTCCTCCTCGGGGCATCGCCGGGCGGGATGATGGCCAACATGCTGACGCACCTGTCGCGCGGCGACACGGCGCTCTCGGTGACGATGACGGCGATCAGCAGCGTCGGCGCGGCGATCACGGTGCCGCTCTTCCTGGCGCTCTCCACCGACCACTTCGGCGCCTCGGTCGGCGACCCCAGCATGCTCGGCGTGGTGGCGCGGGTGCTGGCGATCACGATCGTGCCGGTCGCGATCGGGATGGAGCTGCGACGCCGGCGCACGGCCTGGGTGGAAGCGGTCTACCCGCGCGTGAAACGGGTCTCGCTCAGCCTCTTCGCGATCGTCGTCCTCGGGGCGATCGCCAGCGAGCACGACACGGTCAGGGAACACATGGCCGAAGTCGCCGGCGCCGCGCTGGCGCTGAACGTGGCGGCGATGAGCCTCAGCTTCGCGATCTCGAAGCTGGCCCGGCTCGACGACCGCCAGTCGACCGCGATCGCGCTCGAGCTCGGCATCCACAACTCCGCCCTGGCGATCGCCGTCGGCGCCACGCTCGCCTCCGACGTGACGATCCCGGCCGCCGTCTACAGCACCTTCATGCTCTTCACCGGCGGCGCCTTCGCCTGGGTGATGAGCCGCCGCATCGAGGGCGGAGCCGAGGAGGAGCCGGCCCGGCCCGAGCCGGCCGAGGCTTAGACTGCCGCCGGGAGCGGGAAGGGAAACCGAGAGGAGCGAGCAGTGGGTCTGAACCTGGCATCGATCGTGACCGAGAGCGCCGCACGGGTGCCCGACAACCCGGCGGTGCGGCTGGGCGGGGCCGAGCTGAGCTACGCCGAGCTCGACGAGCGCAGCGGCCGTCTCGCCGCCCTGCTGCGGGCCAAGGGCATGGAGCCGGGCGACCGGGTCGGGGTGATGCTCCCCAACGTGCTCGAGTTCCCGATCGCCTACTACGGGGTGCTGCGGGCCGGCGGCGTCGTGGTGCCGATGAACGTGCTGCTGAAGCGGCGCGAGATCGCCTTCTACCTGGAGGACTCGGGCTCGAAGCTGCTGCTCGCCTGGCACGGGTTCGCCGAGGAGGCGCGCAGCGGGGCCGAGGAGGCCGGCGCCGAGCTGATCGAGGTCGAGCCGCAGAGCTTCGCGGCGCTGCTGGCCGGGCACGAGCCCGTCACCGGGCTCGCCGACACGGCCGAGGACGACACCGCGGTGATCCTCTACACCTCGGGCACCACCGGCAAGCCGAAGGGGGCCGAGCTGACCCACCACAACCTGCACCGCAACGCCGACGTCTCCTCCCGCACCACCTGCGAGATCGAGGCCGGCGACGTCGTCTTCGGCGGCCTGCCGCTGTTCCACTCCTTCGGCCAGACGGTGAGCATGAACGCCTCGCTGATGGTCGGCGCCACCCTCACCCTGGTGCCGAAATTCGACCCGGCGGAAGCGCTGGAGACGATCCAGCGCGACCGCGTCACCCACTTCTACGGGGTGCCGACGATGTACGGGGCGCTGCTGCACCACCCCGAGCGCGGGAGCTACGACACCTCGACCCTGCGCCAGTGCATCACCGGCGGCGCCTCGATGCCGGTCGAGGTGCTGCGCGGCTTCGAGGAGGCGTTCGGCGCGATCGTGCTCGAGGGCTACGGGCTCTCGGAGACCTCGCCGGTCTCCTCCTCCAACCATCCGGGCATGGAGCGCAAGCCGGGCTCGATCGGGACGCCGCTGGAAGGGGTGGAGATGAAGGTCGTCGACGAGGACGACAACGAGGTGGCGCAGGGCGAGGTCGGCGAGATCGTGATCCGCGGCCACAACATCATGAAGGGCTACTGGCAGCGCCCCGACGCGACCGCGGAGGCGATGCGCGGCGGCTGGTTCCACAGCGGCGACATGGCCCGGACCGACGAGGAGGGCTACTTCTACATCGTCGACCGCAAGAAGGACCTGATCATCCGCGGCGGCTACAACGTCTACCCGCGCGAGGTCGAGGAGGTCCTCTACGAGCACCCGAAGGTCCGCGAAGCGGCGGTGCTCGGCGTCCCCCACGACGAGTGGGGCGAGGAGATCGGCGCCGCGGTGGTCCTCCACGAGGGCGAGCAGCTCGCCCCCGAGGAGGTCAGCGCCTACGTCAAGGAGCGGATCGCCGCCTACAAGTACCCGCGCATCGTCTGGTTCCTCGACGAGCTCCCGAAAGGCCCGACCGGAAAGATCCTCAAGCGCGAGATCGAGCCGCCCGGACCGTCACACAAAACGGTGTAGTACTCAGATACTTTTGTCGTGTTTAGGGAACCTGATGCGACCGCATCTGTGGTCCGCTCACGACAAAAGGAGGCATCCGATGAAGAGGAGAATCGCGGCGCTGATCGCCGCGCTCGCCATCTGCACCACCGGCGCGGCCGCCGCGCCTGCGACCTCGCTCGCTCTTGACCCGATCCTGTTCGTCCACGGCTACGCGAGCAGCGCGTCGACCTGGAACACGATGGTCGGTCGCTTTGAAAAAGACGGCTATCCGAAATCGTTCCTCAGCGCCTACAGCTACAACACCTCACAGTCGAACAAAGTCGACGCCGAAAAAGAGGTCAAACCCCGCGTGGAAAGCCTCCTCAAAGCGACCGGCGCAACCAAGGTCGACATCGTCGCCCACTCGATGGGAAGCCTCAATTCCCGCTGGTACATCAAGTTCCTCGGCGGCGAATCGAAAGTCGACGAGTGGGTCTCGCTGGGCGGGCCGAACCACGGCACCAGCTTTGCCAATTTCTGCTTCAGCGTCTCCTGCGTTGAGATGCGGTCCGGCTCGACCTTTCTCAACGAACTGAACGCCGGCGACGAGACGCCGGGCGGCGTCAACTACGGCACCTGGTGGTCGCCGTGCGACGAAATCATCAATCCGGACTCGAGCGTCCCCTTGAGTGGCGCGACGAACACCGAAACCGCCTGCATCTCCCATTCCGCCCTGCATCAAAACGAAACGGTCTACAAACAGGTCCGCGAATTCGTCAAATAGGAGTTCCCGGCGCGATCCTGGCCAGCCAGCCAGGATCGCGCTAGGCTTGCCGCTCCGATGGAACCTCAGAAGGAGAAGAGATGAGCGTCGCCTCCCAGAAGCTGATGGACAACATCACCTACGAGGATCTCTACCGCCGCTGGGAGCAGGGCAACTGGAGCGCCTACGAGATCGACCTCGCCCAGGACAAGGCCGGCTGGGAGTCGCTCAGCGACATCCAGCGGCGCTCGGCGATGTGGATCTACTCGATGTTCTTCTACGGCGAGGACCGGGTCGCCGACACCCTCGCCCCCTACGTCACCGCCGCCCCGACCGAGGAGCAGTCCTACTTCCTCGCCACCCAGCAGGTCGACGAGGTCCGCCACTCGGTCTTCTTCCACCGCTTCTTCAAGGAGGTGATCGGCGTCGGCGGCGACTCGATCCAGTCGACGCTCGCCTCCACCCTGCCCCAGCTCAACTGGGGCTACCGCGGGATCTTCGACCGCCTCGACGTGATGGCGGAGGAACTGCGCAAGGACCGCTCGGTGGCCAAGTACGCGCAGGCGATCACCCTCTACCACCTGATCGTCGAGGGCAGCCTCGCCCAGCCCGGCCAGCACTTCATCGAGGACTTCTTCGCCTCCGAAGACACCATGCCCGGGTTCAGCGAGGGCATGGGCAACGTCTCGCGCGACGAGCAGCGCCACATCGGCTTCGGCGTCAAGGTCCTCTCCGAACTGCTCGACCCGGGCTACCCGGGCTGGGAGGAGAACCGCGCCGCGGTGGTCGAGCTGCTGCGGGAAGTGCTCCCCTACGGGCCGGCCGTCTTCTACCCGCCGAACCGGGACCGCGAGTACACCGAGTGCTACGGGTTCTCGCTCGAGGACATCTTCGCCTTCGGCCTCAAACTGATCCGCCAGCGCTGGCGCACGATCGGGTTCCCGACCGAGGAGATGCCACCCGGCGTCTTCCCCTTCGACCCCGACGCCTCCGAGGAGGAGATCGCCGAGCGCCAGGTGAAGCTGATGATGGCGGGGATCCTCGGCCCGCCGAACGGCCCGACCCCGGAGTCGACGCCGGAGCTGCAGCGCCTCTACTTCGACGTCGTCAAGCGGGTCGCCGATCCCGCCGCCGCCAACGGCTCGCCCCTCGTCTACCAGTACCGCTTCACCGACGCCGAGCCCTGGCACCTGGTCCTCGACAACGGCTCGACCCGGGCGGAACCGGGCGAAGCGCCGAACCCGACGCTGACCCTGGAGACGAGCTGGGCCGACTTCGTCGCCACCGGCAAACCGGAAGCCAACCCGCTGAAGATGGTCCTGCAGCGCCGCCTGCGCCCGCGCGGGCCGATCCGCGAGATCGCGCGCCTGCGCAAGGTCTTCCCCAGCTAGGGACCCCGGGCTGACCTGGCTGCGGTCACACCGGCGCTGGGTGGCGGCCGCAGCGGCCCTCGCCCTGCTCGCGCTGGCGGCGGGAGCCGCTGCCGCCTGGCATTTCTCCTCGGCGGTGCTGGTCCCCGACCACTCGCCCTGGCCGGCCGAGACCCGGGTCGAGGCGATGCCGCCCGGGCGGATCGTGCTCGAGAGCGGTGACCGCAGCGAGCGCCCGGGGGTCTACGGGCTCGAGTGGCTTGGGGGGAGGGCGATCGTCGGACCGGTCCTGAGCGAGGACGACGAGGAGGGCACGGTGACGCGCCGATTGCGCTCGGTCGACGGCTACCTGGTGCCGGGAATGGAGGTCGCTTTCGACTCGAACGTCTGGGCCGGCGACCCGACCGGGGCTCTGGGCCTGCCCTCCGCCACTGTTCCGATCCGCGGTGAGCTGGGCGCGATGCCGGCCTGGCTGGTCCCGGGCCGGGAGCGCACCTGGGCGATCTTCGTCCACGGCATCAACGGCACGCCGCAGTCGGGGCTGCGCGTCGTGCCCACCCTCCACCGCGCCGGCCTCCCGACGATGCTGATCACCTACCGCGAGGACCGCGGCGCGCCGCCCAGCCCCGACGGCTTCCACCACATGGGCCTGACCGAGTGGCGCGACCTCGAGGCCGCCGCCCGCTACGCGATCGACCGCGGCGCCCGCCGCCTCGTCCTCATCGGCTACTCGATGGGCGGGGCGATCGTCACCCAGTTCATGCAGCGCTCGCCCCTGGCGGAGCGCGCCGCCGGCCTCGTCCTCGACGCCCCCGTCCTCGACTGGCAGGAGGTGATCGCCTTCAACGCCACCGAGATGGGGTTCCCCTCGATCGCCGCCCTGCCGGTCGAGTGGGCGATCGGCGCCCGCATCGACGCCGACTGGGAGAGCCTCGACGCAGTCCAGCACCCCGAGGACCTCCAGCTCCCGATCCTCCTCTTCCACGGCACCGAGGACGAGGTCGTGCCGATCTCGACCAGCGACGAGCTCGCCGCGGAGATGCCAGGCCGGGTCACCTACTTCCGCGTCCCCGAGGCGGGGCACACCGAAGGGTGGAACGTCGCCCCGAGCCTCTACGGGCGCCGGCTCGGGGCCTTCATCGCCGGTCTGTCGCCCTAAACCCTCCCCCCAACACGTTTTCCATCTCATGGATGGAAAACGTGTTGGGGGGTTGGGAGATCGACGGGCGGGGTTAGGAGATCGGCGGGCGGGCGTCCGCCCAGGGGCGCTCGGCCTCGATCTGGGCGGCGAGCGAGAGCAGCGTCGCCTCGGCGCCGGGGCGGCCGACGATCTGGACCGAGAGCGGCATGCCGGCGGCGTCGAACCCGAGCGGGACCGCCATCGCCGGGTTGCCGAGGTGGTTCCAGGGCACGCAGTAGGGATAGAAGCGGCTCATCCCGAGCACCGTCTGCAGCGCGCCCTTGCCCTCCCAGCGGCGGACCGGCAGCGCCGTGCCGCCCATCACCGGCGTGAGGAGGACGTCGTGCGAGTCGAAGATCGCGTTGACACGGGCGCTGTCGGCGGCGCGGCCCTCGGTCCGGGCGCGCTCGTAGAGGCCGCGGGGCAGGATGCTGCCGAGCCGGCCGAAGCCGCGGGTGCGGCTTTCCAGGCGCTCGGGATGCGGGACCGCCCTCACGGTCTCGGCCACCCCGCCGAGGAAGCGGGCGGTGATGTTGTTGCCGATACCGCCCCAGTCGGGGTCCTTCTGGACGACCTCGTGGCCGAGCCCGCGCAGCACCTCGGTCGCGTCGGCGACCGCGCGCTTGGCGTCCTCGCCGACGGTCGGGGGCGCGACCGCGCGCGGAGGCAGGGTCGACCAGGCGACGCGCAGCGTCCCGGGCTCCTGCTTCGCCGCCTCGACGAAGGGCCGCTCGGGCGGCGGCGGGGCCTCGGGCTCCTGCGAGCCGCCGGAGACGACGTCGAGCCAGAGCGCGGTGTCGAGCACCGTGCGGCTGAGGCAGCCTTCGACCGCGAGACCCCCCCAGCCTTCGAGGTCGGGGGCGAGCGAGACCCGGCCCCGCGACACCTTCAGCCCGAAGAGGCCGCAGGAAGCGGCGGGGATCCGGATCGAGCCGGCGCCGTCGCCGGCGGAGGCGATCGGGACCAGGCCGGCGGCGACCGCCGCCCCGGAGCCGCCGCTCGACCCGCCCGGGGTGCGCTGGGGGTTCCAGGGGTTGCGGGTGACGCCGTAGGTGGCCGACTCGGTGAAACCGCAGATCGCCATCTCCGGCAGCAGCGTCAGCCCGACGATGATCGCGCCCGCCTCGCGCAGCCGCCGCACCATCTCGGAGTCGGCGCTCGCGGGCTCGGTGTAGGCGTCGGTGCCGTTGGACTTGACCTCGCCGACGACGTCGGTTTCGTCCTTGATCGCGATCGGGACGCCGAGCAGGGGACGTTCCTCGCCCGCCCGCACCCGTGCCTCGGCCTGTTCGGCTTCGAGCAGCGCCTTCTCGGCGAAGACCTTGCGAAAGGAGTTCAGCTCCGGGTCGAGGCGGGCGATCCGGTCGAGGCTGAGGCGCACCAGCTCGGTCGGGGTGACCTCCCCCGCCCGCACCATCTCCGCCTGGCGCGCCGCCCCCACAAATGCAATCTCCTCAGCCACGCCGCCATCCTAAGCGTCCTGTCCCGGTAGGGGTGGAACGTCTTGTACTTTTTCGCCGCTTCGCCTAGTGCGGCAGCCTGCGACACAACTCGAAAAAGTTAAGTGGAATCCCTACCGGGACAGGACGCTTACTTTGCCGGCGCCGGCTCGGGCTCGCCGCCCTCGAAGCTGAGGCGGGGCAGGATGCGGTCGAGCCAGGAGGGCATCCACCAGTTCCACCTGCCCATCAGCTTCATCGCCGCCGGCACCAGGATCAGCCGCACCAGGGTCGCGTCGAGCGCGATCGCGATCGCGCAGCCGAGCCCGAGCTCCTTGATCGAGGGGACGCCGGTGAGGACGAAGACGGCGAAGACGGCGCTCATGATCAGCGCCGCAGAGGAGATCGTGCGGGCGCTGGAGGCGAGCCCCTCGGCCACCGCCCGCTCGTTGTCGCCGTGGACCAGATAGCGCTCGCGGATCCGCGACATCAGGAAGACCTCGTAGTCCATCGAGAGGCCGAAGACGATCGCGAAGATCAGCGGCACGTTGATCGTGTCGAGGGCGCCGAGGCTTTCGAAGCCGAGCACGCTGTCGAGCCAGCCCCACTGGAAGATCGCGACGAGCACGCCGAAGGCGGCGCCGATCGAGAGCAGGTTCATGATCACCGCCTTCAGCGGCAGCAGCAGCGAGCGCAGCATCACCATCAGCACGACGAAGCTGAAGGCGAGGACGAAGCCGACGATCTTCCAGAACGAGCCCGAGATCTGGTGGCGGACGTCGTTGGTGCGGGCGGTTTCGCCGCCGACGTCGACGCTGGCGACCGCGGCCAGGGCGGTGGCCGGGACGAAGGACTCGCGCAGCCGCTCGACCAACAGCCGGGCCGCCTCGGTGTCGCTCTCGGCGTTCGAGGTCGCCTCGATCAGGACGGCGTCCTCCGCGTAGACCGGCGCCGCGACCGAGCTGACGCCCGGCTGGTCGCGCAGCTCATGGGCGAAGAGGGCGGCCTTGGCCGGATTGATCGGCTCCGAAGAGGTGGCGACGAACTGGATCGGGTCGGCGCCGCCGCCGAGCTGCGCGGAGGCGAGTTCGTTCCCCACCCGCACGTCACTGTCCTTGGGGAACTGCTGCAGCGCCGTCGTCCCGGTCTCCATCGAGAGCACCGGCGAGGCGAGCAGGAGGAGGAGCCCGGCGGAGCCGACGGCGAAGGCGACCGGCCGGTCCATGATCCGGCGCGCCCAGCGGTCCCAGAAGCCCGGGCCGGCGGGGACGGCCGTGGCCGTGGCGGCGGGTCGCGGCCGGCGGAGGACCGTGTGCTTGAAGAAGCGCAGGGCCCGGGCGACGATCCCGCCCGGCATCACCCGGTCGCCGAGCATCGCGATCAGCGCCGGCAACAGCGTGGTCGCGGTGAGGATGGAGACGGCGACGACGGTCATCGCGCCCAGCGCCATCGAGCGCAGCGCCTGGTTGTCGACCATCCAGAGCCCGGCGAGCGAGATGATCACGGCGAGGCCGGAGAAGGCGACCGCGAGGCCGGAGGTGGCCAGAGCCTGGGAGCGCGCCTCGTCGCAGTCGCGGCCGGCGTGGCGCTCCTCGCGGTAACGGGCGAGGATGAAGAGCGAGTAGTCGATTGCGACGCCGATCCCGATCATCGAGGCCATGTTGGTGACGAAGACCGAGGTGCTCATCTGCAGCGAGATGAAGTAGATGAGGGCGCCGGTGACGATGACGCTGACGAAGCCCAGCGTCAGCGGCAGCACCGCGGCCGCGAGCGAGCCGAAGACGACGAGCAGGATCAGGGCGACGATCGGGAACCCGATCCCCTCGGCTTTCTGCAGGTCTTCCTTGGAGAGCTCCTGCATCCCCGCCCAGACGGTCGGCTGGCCGGCGAGGTAGAGCGTCACGCCGCCGCTGGCGGTGCCCGGGTCGAGCGCTTCGCGCAGGTCGACCGCGGGGTCGATCAGCGCGTCGGGCGAGACGGAGCTGGCGATCGGGACCAGGGTCTCGCCGCTGCGCTGCAGTTGCAGCTCGGCGCGCCGGGCGACCGCGGGCGCCAGGGAGATGCCCTCGACTGCCGCGACCTCGCGCTGCACGCGCTCGACCGCGGCCGCCCGCTCGGCGGCGCTCGCCGCGGGCGCCGCGCTCAGCAGCACCGCGACCCCGCCGGACTCGCTGGGGAAGACCCCTTGCATCGCGTCGGAGACGGCCTTCGATTCGCTGCCGGGAACGTCGAAGCCGCCGCCGGTCAGGTGTTCGGTTTGCTTGGCGGCGAAGGGGAGCGCGAGGACGACGATCGCGATCCAGATGCCCAAGACCCAGCGCCGACGCCGGCTGAGCACTACCGCAAGTCGAGTCATTCCGTCGCGCATTGGCTGGTTGGCCAGCATTAAGCACCGGCGACGGTCCGTCTGTGCGTCGCGTCACGCGGACGCGGGAGTTCCTACTCGTCGACGAGCAGGTACCGGGCGGAGGCGGCACCGACCTCGAGGCCGGCGCTGTTGTCGCGCTCGGGATCGGAGAGCGCCTGCAGGGCGAAGCCGTCGGCGGTCGCGAACAGGTAGGAGACGATCGCCTCGGCCTCGAAGCGGAGCTTGATCACGCCCTCGTCCTGCTTGGCCTCCAGCACCTCGGCCACGTGCGAGCGGGTGCGCTCGAACAGCTGCCCGACCTCGCGCTGGATGTCGGGGTTGCGGCGGCCGGCGCTGAACAGCTCGTAGAGCAGGAGGAAGAAGCCGGGTTCGTTCTCGATCAGGTCGGTGAGGCTGGTGACGAGGACGTTGAGCACGTCGTCGGCGGACTCTGCCGTGGTCAGGCGCTCGTCGAGCCGGGTGATGCGGATCTCGGCGTCGCGACGGACGACCTCGACCAGGAGCCGCTCCTTGGTCCCGAAGTAGTAGTGGAGCAGCCCGCGGCTGACTCCCGCCTCGCGGGCGACGTGCTCGAAGGTCGAGCCGGCGGCGCCGCGACTGGCGACGCTGTCGCGCATCGCGTCGACGATGCGCTGCGCCTTGTCGCCGCTCAGCTCCCGCTCTTTGGTTGCTGCCTCCATAAAACGCAGTCTAGGTGAAGGAACTGACGAGACCCAGGGGCCGCCAGGCAAGGACGCAGGAAGCGCCGCGTGCTCCGCACGCAAGCGACCGAGGACGCCGCATGGCGGTTCCTGGGGCCGTCAGGAACCGTTGATGCTGGTCGCGCTGGTGTACTCGAACTCCTCTTCGGCACCGAAGAGGGCGTCGAGCACTGCCTTGCGGGCACCCTCGCTGACGGCCAGGGCGACGACGGCGCCGACGATCGCGATCAGCAGCAGCTTGCCGAGGCCGCCCTTGCGCTTCGGCGGCTTGCGCAGCCGGTCGGCGGCCTCGCGCAGGTTGTCGGCGGCCTCGCGCAGGTCCTTCTGGACCTTCTTGTCGCTGGTCACGGCCTTTACCGCGCCCTTGCCGTTGCCGGTCGCGCGGCCGTAGGCACCCTTCGCCGCTTCGAAGGCGTCCCGGAGGCTGTCGCGCAGCTCTTCGTCCTCGATCAGTCGCTGGACGTACGGGTTCTCGCGGGCGGTCTCGTAAAGGTCGTTGGCGCGGGTCGCCGTGGTCTTGCTCATACCCTCTCCTCGCTGGTCAGCAGGTCTCTGAGCAGGTTATACCCGAACTTCAGGGACCTATCCCGTCGAGCAGGACGCCCGTGTTGCGGAATTCGAGCTGTGACCGTTTCAGCGCCCGCAGCTTCAGCGGCGCCGAGCCGGGGCCGGCCAGCTCGAAATGCCGCACGAAGAGGCGCCCGGCGCTGCCCCGGGCGGTTTCGCGGAAGCCCGGGCCGAGCAGGCGCTGCGGCGGCGGTGGCACCTTGCCGTCGGAGATGAAGTTGACTTCGTGGACGAGCCAGTCGTAGCCGTCGGCCGGGGTGACTTGGATCGCGCCGGTGGAGAGGTAGTAGCGCAGCGACGCCTCCCCGAGCACCCAGGTGACGTTCGCCCGCGGCCCCTCGGGCTCGCCGATCCTGGTCGCCACCGCCTCCCAGTCGGGGCGCTGCAGGTCGGGGGCGAAGCTGGCCCAGACCGAGAAGCCGAGCGAGTAGGCGAGCAGGGCGGCCCCGATCACGGTGCCGGCCCGGCGGGCGGCCGGCAGGGTGAGGGCGATCGCCAGCGCGACCAGGAGCGGGACCAGGGCCGGGATCACGTTGCGGGCGAGGACGAAGTCCTTGCCGCCGGGCACGAGCGCCAGCAGCAGCGGGATCCCGACCGCCGCCGCCACGACGAACAGGGGGGTCCCCGCCGCGGCCCGCTCCTCGCGCTCGCCACGGCGCCAGAGCAGGAGCAGGGCCGCCAGCATCAGGGCGAGCGGCACGAGGGCGAGCTCCGGCCGCTCGGGCCGGGCGATGATGTCGGAGGTCTCCCCGATCGCAAAGGTGACCGCCGTCTCCCAGACGCGGTGGGCGAGCGAGAAGTTGGAGATCCATTCGGCGTGGGCGAGCGACATCTGGTGGTAGGCCAGCGGCAACAGCGCCAGCGCGAAGGCGCCGACCACCCAGAGGCCCGCGATGCTCTCCCGCCCGCGCCGGCGCAGCAGCACGAGCGCCTCGGCGGCGAGGGCGAAGAAGGCGAAGTAGTGAGTCGCCAGGGCGAGGCCCGAGGCGAGCCCCCAGAGTGTGAAGTCGCGACGGCGGCCCGAGCGCTGGGCGCGCACGCAGTAGAGCAGCGAGATCGTGCAGAGCAGGACCAGCAGCGCGTAGGCCCGCGCCTCCTGCGAGTACCAGAGCAGCATCGGGTTGACCGCGACCAGCGCCGCCGCCATCAACCCGGTCCGCCGGCCCCGCAGCTCCTGGCCGAGCAGGTAGGCGACCGGCACGGTGGCCACGCCGGCGACGGCGGAGAGCGAGCGCAGGCCGAACTCGCCGGTGCCGGTGACCTGGGTCCAGAACCAGGCGAGCGCGTAGTAGAGCGGCGGCGCCGACTCGCTGAAGCCGACCGCGTCCATCGCGTGGAAGAAGCTGCCGCGTAGGACCCGGCTGGCGGTGACGATCTCGTCGTGGTGGTAGGCCTGGACGCCGAGGGTCGCGAAACGCAGGACCGCGGCCAGCGCGGTCAGCCCGGCGACGATCCAGAAGACCCGCGAGCGCGCCCGCGCCGCCTCGCGCAGCGATTGCGCGAATGCCGCGGGACGGCCCCGTTCGAGAGTCGCCGCCTCCATCCGGCTAGGAGAGCGCGGTCTCGATCGCCGTCGAGACCCTGTCGACGAAGACGAACTCGAGGTCGCCGAGCTCGTGCTCGGGGATCTCCCTGACGTCGGCCTGGTTGCGCTCGGGAACGATCACCCGCTTGATCCCCGCTCGCTGCGCGGCCAGCGACTTCTCCTTGAGGCCGCCGATCGGCAGCGCCTGGCCCGTCAGGGTCACCTCGCCGGTCATCGCCACATCGTTGCGGACCGGGCGGCCGCTGATGAGCGAGGCGAGGGCGACGGTGATCGCGATGCCCGCCGAGGGCCCGTCCTTGGGGACGGCGCCCGCCGGGACGTGGATGTGGAGATCGTGCTGGGAGAACCAGTCCTCGCCCAGGCCGGGCGCGACCTCGGCCCAGTGCCCGCGGATCCAGGAGAGCGCCGCCTGCGCCGACTCTTTCATCACCTCGCCCAGCTGCCCGGTGATCGTCAGCTTGCCCGAGCCCGGCATCGCCGTCGCCTCGATGAAGAGGACGTCGCCGCCGGTCGGGGTCCAGGCGAGGCCGGTGGCGACGCCGGGGTCCTTGGTCCGCCTGCGGGTCTCCGCATAGACGCGGCGCGGGCCGAGCAGCTCGCGCGCCTTCTTGCCGGAGACCCGGACCTTGCCCTTCCCCCGCCCCTCGGCGACGTCGCGGGCGACTTTGCGGCAGACCGTGCCGATCTGGCGCTCGAGGTTGCGCACCCCCGCCTCGCGCGTGTACTCCTCGACGATCGCGGTCAGGGCGGCGTCGGCGAACTCGATCTGGGATGCCTTGAGCCCGTTCGCCTTGATCTGGCGCGGGACCAGGTAGCGGCGGGCGATGTGGCGCTTCTCCTCGACCGTGTAGCCGGAGAGCTCGATCGTCTCCATCCGGTCCAGCAACGGCCCGGGGATCGTGTCGAGGACGTTCGCGGTGGCGATGAAGACGACGTCGGAGAGGTCGAAGTCGAGGTCGAGGTAGTGGTCGCGGAAGCTGTCGTTCTGGGCCGGGTCGAGGACCTCGAGCATCGCCGAGGCGGGGTCGCCGCGGAAGTCGGCCCCCATCTTGTCGATCTCGTCGATCATGAAGACGGGGTTGCGGGTGCCGGCGTCGCGCAGGGCGCGAATGATCGTCCCCGGCATCGCGCCGATGTAGGTGCGGCGGTGGCCGCGGATCTCGGCCTCGTCGCGGACGCCGCCGACCGAGATCCGCTCGAACTCGCGGCCCAGCGCCTTCGCGATCGATTTCCCGAGGCTGGTCTTGCCGACCCCGGGCGGGCCGAGGAAGCAGAGGATCGGCCCCGGCGATTCCGGGTTCAGCTTGCGCACCGCCAGGTACTCGAGGATCCGGTCCTTGACCTTCTCGAGGTCGTAGTGGTCGGCGTCGAGGACCTCGCGGGCGTGGCCGATGTCGAGGTCGTCCTCGGTCTCCTGCGACCAGGGCAGCTCGACCAGCCACTCCAGGTAGGTGCGGATGACGCCGTGCTCGGCGGCGGCCGGCGGCAGTTTCTCCAACCGCCCCAGCTCGCGCTCGGCGGCCTCGAGGGCGTGCTCGGGAAGCCCGGCCGCCGCGATCCGCTCGCGCAGTTCGTTCGCTTCGGCCAGCTGCTCGTCCTCCTCCCCGAGCTCTTCCTGGATCGCTTTCAGCTGCTGGCGCAGGAAGAACTCGCGCTGGCCCTTGTCGATCTCCGACTGCACCTGGCTCTGGATCTGGGTGCCGAGCTGCACCACCTCGAGCTCGCGGGCGAGGACCTGGGCCAGGTGGCGCAGCCGCTTGGCGACGTCGGCCTCTTCCAGCAGCAGCTGCTTCTCCTCGGTGCCGATCCGCAGCGCGCCGGCGATCAGGTAGCCGAGCGTCGCCGGATCGTCGATGTTGGCGACCGCCAGCTGCAGCTCCTCCGGCAGGTAGGGAATCTGCTCGACGATCTCCGAGAAGGTGCGCTGGACGTTGCGGGTCAGCGCCTCCAGCTCCGGGCTCGGCTCGCCCTCGTCGGGCAGCTCGGCGATCCGCGCCACCATGTACGGCTGCTCGGCGACGAAGGGGCCGAGGCGGACCCGCTGGGTGCCCTGGACGAGGACGCGGAGCGTCCCGTCAGGGACCTTGATCATGCGGGCGACGACGCCGACCACGCCGACCTCGTAGAGATCCTCCGGGCCGGGCTCCTCCAGCTCGGGGTCGCGGGAGGCGACCATGACCAGCATCCGGTTGGCGCCGAGCACGTCGTCGACCAGCTTGATCGAGCGCTCCTGGCCGACCGCCAGCGGGGTCAGCGTCTCCGGGAAGGTGACGGTGTCGCGCAGCGGCAGCACCGGCAGCGCCTCGGGAAGGGGCTGGTTGGCGCGGATCGCGTCCTCGGCGTCGAGCGAGTCGACGACCTCGAGGACCGGTGAGCCCTCCATCACTCGCGCCCGATCGGGACCCGGCGGGTCGTCTCGCCGGGATCGCGCAGCGGCAGCTCGACCCGCAGCGTCCCGTCCTCGTAGGTGGCCTTGGCGTGGTCGGCGTCGACCTCAACCTGGAACTCGACGATGCGGCGGAAGCGCCCGGAGGGGATCTCGACCTGCTGGTACACGCGCCCCTCGGTCTCCTGCACGGGCCGTTCGCCGACGATCGCCAGCTGGCGCCCGCTGACCTCGATCCCGACCGCGCTCAGCTCGACCCCGGCGAGGTCGACCACGACCACGGCCTTCTGCGGATCGCCGCAGTAGTAGACGTCGACGTTGGGCGAGAAGCCGCTGCTGCGGCGGGCCACGTAGCGGGTGCGGCCCCAGGCGTCCCCCATCATCTGGTCCATCTCACGGCGCATCCGCGCAAAGTCTGCGAATAGGTCCCGCTGGGGCATCGGCAAAACCATAGCCACGGAGGAGGTCCGGGGTTTGGTGGGGGGAGGAGTTGGGGCATCCCTCCGCTTGCTGGGATTTTCGCCGCTCGCGCTGCGTCTCTCGCTGACTGGCCAAGGCGAAAATCGGGACGCCGCGCGCTCCGGGATGCCCCAACTCCTCCTCTACAGACGCCGCAAGCACTCCCTTTCAAGGACGAGTTTTGCGGGTGCCCCTTGTCTTGAGTCTGTGGGTCCGGGTTGGAGGAGGCCCGGTCGTGTCCCGGGGGAATGTCGCCGTCAGGCGGCGATATGCAATCTGATGATTGCCCGCCATAGGCGGGCAGCAACACAGGGAGCAGCACCCGAAGGGTGCGCGACTGAATTCCCCCGGGACACGACCGGGCCTCCTCTCGGCTAGGCAGCCCGAGAAGCCCAGCGGGGGGCCCGCATCAGGAGCACCGGCTGCTTGGGTGGAACGAGGCCCTCCGGGCGGTTCGGCCGGAAGGTGGCGCAGGGCTCTTGCAGCTCGAGCGCGCAGAGGAGGTTCTTGTGGAAGTAGCAGTCCTCGCAGGTGGGGGGCTTCGGCTTGCGCGGCATCGAGGCGGGCATCTAAGCACCGCCGTGACGCTTTCGTGCGGACCGATTCCGCAAATCGCAACCTCTTTGAAACAGAGTCGTCACATGTTCCCCGCGTCTTGCGAGAGCACGGGGGGCCATCGCTACCATTGCCCCCAGATGGAGGCTCACGACCGGACCGAGAAGCTCTCGGCATCCCCCCCGCTCTTCAAGAGCGAGTTCCTCAACTTCTTCTCCCGCGTGCACCCGGCCGTGCCGGCGCTCATCTTCGTGCCGGTGATCGTCGCGATGGAGTGGCTCGGGGCCGATCGCGGCTACGGGGCCCTCGGCCTGGTGCTGCTCTCGCTGGCTGGGGTCGCGATCTGGACCTTGACCGAGTACTGGCTGCACCGGCTCGTCTTCCACTGGGAGCCGGACAACGCCTTCGGCCGGCGCATGCACTTCATCATCCACGGCATCCACCACGACCACCCCAACGACAAGATGCGCCTGGTGATGCCGCCGTCGGTCTCGATCCCGCTGGCGGCGCTCTTCTTCGCCGCCTTCCTGCTGATCTTCGGCGACGCCGCCTTCCCGATCTTCGGCGGCTTCATCCTCGGCTACCTCGCCTACGACTACACGCACTACTACGTGCACCACTTCGTCCCCAAGTCACAGCTGGGCAAGAGGCTGCGCGAGCAGCACATGCGCCACCACTTCCAGGACCACCGCTTCGGCTACGGCGTCTCCTCCCCGATATGGGACGTCGTCTTCCGCACGCTGCCCCGCAAGCGCAATCCCTCCTAGACGCGCGCGGCCCGCAGGGCGAGCTGCAGCTCGAAGCGGGCGTCTGGGTCGTCGAGCTGGTCGCCGAGCAGCTCCTTCAGCCGGGAGATCCGGTAGCGGGCGGTCTGCGGGTGGATGTGCAGCTCGGCGGCCATCGCCACCGCGTTGCCGTTGTGGCGGACGTAGGCGAGCGCCGTCTCCTCCATCCGCGCCCGCGCCTTCTCGGTCAGCCCGGCCAGGGACGCCAGCCGGCGGGCGGCGATGCGAGAGGTGAGCGCCGCAGCGTCCTGGAGGATCAACTCGGCCAGATGGTCCTCGGCGCGCAGCAAGCCGCCGGCCGGCGCAGGGGCGGCGCGCGAGGCGCGCAGCAAGCTCTCGGCAAGGGCCCAGGACTCTCCCAGCCCGAGCGGCTCGGTGGTCGGTCCCAGCGCCAGCACCGACCCACCCGCCGCGCTCTCGAGCGCTCCCTGCCGCCCCGGGCCCTCGGGGTCGGCGAGGACGATGCAGCCGGTCTCGTCGATGACCCCGGTCAGGGCCTCCGGCGGCAACCGCCGCGCGATCGCCGCGAGCTCGGTCTCGGCGCAGGCGAGCGCCGCCGCCTCCGCCGGCAACCGCCACTCGGCCGCCGCGGCCGCGGCGGCCAGATCGGGCGGTTCGACAGAACGCTCGCGGACGAGCAGCTGCACGAGGTCCTGACGGCGGCGGCGGCGCGCATCCTCTGCCTGGGCCTGCGCCGCCGCGTAGCCCTCGACCGAATCGGCCGCCAGCTCGTCGATGTAGGCGAAGATCGCCTCGGCCAGGAGGCTCAGTGGCTCGGCCTCGAGGCCGGCGCGCCGCCCGGCAGCCGCGACCTGACGCCAGGCGACCCGGGCGCCGACTCGGTAGGCCGCCTGCAACGAGTCGAGGGTCCGCCCCTGTTCCTGCTCGCCCCGGCCGAGCTCGACGTAGACGTCGCGACTGCGCTCGCGGCCCGCCTCGGGGTCGCGGACGAGCGCCACGAACTGGCGCAGCGCCTCGCCGACGCCGGTGCGGATGCCGTGGCCGAAACGGCCCTCCAGCGGCCGCGCGTACTGGGGCACGTCGCGGGCGATCGTCGCCAGGATCTCGGCCGTGATCGCGTCGAGCTCCGGCTCGATCAGGTCGGCGACGCTCGCCGGCAGTGCCCGCCAGGGCTCAAGATCTCCAGTTCTTGTCACCTAGATGCTGAAATCTAGACAAATTAAGTGGCCTGGACGCTAATACATATGGACTAAGCCCGCGTAACTTCTGCTCGGTGGGTGAAATGGGCAGAACCGAGAAGGCGGCGAACCTGGGCGCGGTCGTGATCCCTTTCCTCGCCGTCCTCGCCGCCGCCGTGCTCTTCTGGAACGAGCTGGTCGCCCCGACCGACGTCGCGATCGCGGTCGCGATGTACCTGCTGACCGCGGTCGGAATTACTGTCGGCTTCCACCGCCTGCTCACCCACCGCTCCTTCCAGACCTCGAAACCGATCGAGTACACATTCGCCGTGCTCGGCTCGATGGCGGTCCAGGGGCCCGTGATCTCCTGGGTCGCGGACCACCGCAAGCACCACGCTCACACCGACGAAGAGGGTGACCCCCACAGTCCCCACGTCGGCCATGGCGACGGTGTGCGCGGGGTGTTGGCCGGCCTCTGGCACGCTCACACCGGCTGGTTGCTGTCAACACAGGGCCGCGCAGACTGGAAGCGGTACGCACCTGATCTCTATGAGGATACGGGTATGCGAACGATCAGCCGTCACTTCGTGCCACTGGTACTGATCAGCCTGGCCCTACCTGCCCTGGCCGGTTGGTTCGCGAGCGGGACGCTCGCGGGAGCCGCCACCGGGCTCCTCTGGGGAGGCCTGGTCCGGATCTTCTTCGTCCACCACGTCACCTGGAGCGTCAACTCGGTTTGTCACTTTCTCGGCAGCAGGCGTTTCGCCACCGAGGATCGCTCCACCAACGTGTTCTGGCTGGCCCTGCCCTCGCTGGGGGAGTCGTGGCATCACAACCACCACGCCTTCCCCCGCTCCGCCGCACATGGGTTGAAGCGCTGGGAGCTGGATCCCTCCGCCCTGATCATCTCGGCCATGGAGAAGCTGGGCCTTGCTCACAACGTGATCCGCATCTCACACGAGCGACAAACCGAACGCGCCGCTTAGCGCTTGCCACCGATTACCGGCCGCGGATTTCGTCCAAACGGCCAGCAGGGAAGCGTTCTTGACTAAATAAATACTCACAGTGAGTGTGACTGTGCCACACTCCCGGAAGTTAACGACCGTTCTTTGAGGATGGAAAGGAAATGATGCCCACGACCAACGTACTCGACGAGGCCCGCGAGCTGGTTCAAAAGCGTCTCGCCGACCTTGACGAGGAGCGTAAGCGCCTCGAGCGCGCCCTGGCCGAGCTTGGCGGCAAAGCCCGACGCGCCCCGGGTCGTCCGCGCGGAAGCAAAGCCAGCTCGACCGGCACGCCCCGGCGGCGCCGCAAACGGCGGGGCGGGACCCGCGCCGACCAGGCGGTGAACCTGATCTCCAAAGAGCCCGGGATCAGCGCCTCGGACGTCGCGAAGCAGATGAAAATCAAGCCGAACTACCTCTACCGGGTGCTCGGCGACCTGGAGAAAGAGGGACGCGTCAAAAAGCAGGGGCGGCAGTACTACCCGGCTGGCTGACTCTCCTTCCCACGGCACTTCAAAGAGGCCGGCCCGCGAGGGGGCCGGCCTCTTTCCTTACCTAGACCAGCCCGAGCTGGCTGACCGCGTCGCGCTCCTCCTGGAGCTCCATCACGCTGGCGTCGATCCGCTCGCGCGAGAAGGCCGGGACCTCGAGTCCCTGGACGATCGACCACTCGCCGCCGCTGCAGGCACAGGGAACGCCGCAGACGATCCCCTCGCCGATCCCGTAGGAGCCGTCGGTCGGCACCGCCATCGAGACCCAATCGCCCTCCGGGGTCCCCAACACCCAGTCGCGGACGTGATCGATCGCGGCATTCGCGGCAGAGGCCGCGCTGGAGGCGCCGCGGGCGTCGATGATCTCGGCGCCTCGCTTGGCGACCCGGGGGATGAACTCGTCGGCGATCCAGGCCTCGTCGTCGACCGCCTCCCAGGCGGAGCCGCCGTCGACCTTGGCGTTGACCAGGTCCGGGTACTGCGTCGGGGAGTGATTTCCCCAGGCGGTCATGTTGGTAACGGCGGAGACCGGCTTGCCGAGCTTGTTGGCCAGCTGGGAGATCGCGCGGTTGTGGTCGAGTCGCATCATCGCCGTGAACCGCTCACGCGGGACGTCGGGGGCGTTGGAGAGGGCGATCAGGCAGTTGGTGTTGGCGGGATTGCCGACCACCAGCACCTTGATGTCGTCGGCGGCCCCGGCGTTGATCGCTTCGCCCTGCGGCTTGAAGATGCCGCCGTTGGCCTCGAGCAGGTCGGAGCGCTCCATGCCCGGACCGCGTGGCCGCGCGCCCACCAGCAAGCCGATGTTGCAGCCGTCGAAGGCCTGCTTGGGGTCGTCGGAGATGTCGATCTTGCTGAGCAGCGGGAAGGCGCAGTCGTCCAGCTCCATCGCGGTGCCCTCCGCCGCCTTGACGGCGTCGGGGATCTCCAGCAGGCTCAGCTCGACCGGGGTGTCGGGCCCGAGCATCTGGCCGCTTGCGATCCGGAACAGAAGCGCGTAGCCGATCTGGCCGGCGGCGCCGGTAACGGTGACCTTGACGGGGGAGGTGCTCACGAAATTCTCTCCTCGGGTTGTGGTTTGGGGACGACCGCTAGGCCATCGCCTGCTGCAGGTTCTCGTCGATCGAGGCCAGGAACTCCTGCGTGGTCTGGTGCTCCTGTCCCGCGCCGACGAGCAGCGCGAGGTCTTTGGTCATCTTGCCGCTCTCGACCGTCTCGACGCATACCCGCTCGAGCGTCTTGGCGAACGCCGAGACCTCGGGAGTGTCGTCCATCCGGCCGCGGGCGGAGAGCCCGCGGGTCCAGGCGAAGATCGAGGCGATCGGGTTGGTTGAAGTCGGTTTGCCTTCCTGGTGCTGGCGGTAGTGCCGGGTGACCGTTCCGTGCGCGGCCTCCGCCTCGACGGTCTGGCCGTCGGCGCTCATCAGCACGCTCGTCATCAGGCCGAGCGAGCCGAAGCCCTGGGCGACCGTGTCGGACTGCACGTCGCCGTCGTAGTTCTTGCAGGCCCAGACGTACCCGCCTTCCCACTTCAGCGCGGCGGCGACCATGTCGTCGATCAGGCGGTGTTCGTAGGTGAGGCCGGCCGCTTCGAACTCGTTTTTGAACTCGTCCTCGTACACCTCGGCGAAGAGGTCCTTGAAGCGGCCGTCGTAGCGCTTCAGGATCGTGTTCTTGGTCGACAGGTAGACGGGGAAGCCTCGATCGAGGCCGTAGCGCATCGAGGCGCGGGCGAACTCCCGGATCGACTCGTCGAGGTTGTACATCGCCATCGCGATCCCACCACCGGGGAAGTCGTACACGTCGAGCTCGATCGGCCGCGAGCCGTTCTTCGGCGCGTAGGTGAGGGTGAGCGTCCCCTCACCGGGCACGACGAGGTCGGTGGCGCGGTACTGATCGCCAAAGGCGTGACGACCGATCACGATCGGTTTCTTCCAGCCCGGCACCAGGCGCGGCACGTTGGAGATCACAATCGGCTCGCGGAAGATCACACCGCCGAGGATGTTGCGGATCGTGCCGTTCGGCGAGCGGTACATCTCCTTCAGGCCGAACTCCTCGACCCGGGCCTCGTCGGGAGTGATCGTCGCGCACTTGACGCCGACGCCGTGCTCCTTGATCGCGTTGGCGGCGTCAACCGTGATCTGGTCTTCGGTCGCGTCACGACTCTCGATCCCGAGGTCGAAATAGACCAGGTCGACGTCGAGATAGGGAAGGATCAGCTGCTCCTTGATGAAGGACCAGATGATGCGGGTCATCTCGTCGCCGTCGAGCTCGACGATCGGGTTCTGAACCTGGATCTTGGACACGGGCGCGCGATGCTATCTACCTGCCACAATCGGGGCCGATGGCAACTGCGGAGAGGACCGAGCTCGGCAATCACGAGGTGGCGAACCAGCCGCCGCCGCTGGTCGACCACAACCTCTTCGCGACCGACCGGCCGCTGACGGAGGCGGTCCGGCGCGAGGGCGCCGAGTGGGCCGAGGAGCGGATCGCCGCGGTCGGCGCCTACGCCGGCAGCGAGCACGCGCAGAACCTCGGCCGGCTCGCCAACGAGCACGGGCCGAAGCTGCGCACCCACGACCGCTTCGGCCATCGCGTCGACGAGGCCGAGTTCCACCCCGCCTGGCACGAGCTGCTGGGCAAGGCGGTGGAGTTCGAGCTACATGCCTCCCCCTGGCAGGACCCGCGGCCCGGTGCCCACGTTGCCCGCGGCGCCGCCTTCATGTGCATGTCGCAGGCCGAGGCCGGGATCGGCTGCCCGATCTCGATGACCTACTCGGTGATCCCGGCGCTGCGCACCCAGTCCGAGCTGGCCGACGAGTGGGAGCCGCGCTTCCTCTCCGCCCAGTACGACCCGCGCAACCGGCCGGCGCCGCAGAAGGCCGGGGCGCTGGCGGGGATGGGGATGACCGAGAAGCAGGGCGGGTCCGACGTCCGCGCCAACACGACGCTCGCCCGCCCGGTCAACGGCGGCGGCCCCGGTGCCGAGTACGAGCTGAGCGGGCACAAGTGGTTCATGTCGGCGCCGATGTGCGACGCCTTCCTCGTCCTCGCCCAGGCCGACGGCGGCATCTCCTGCTTTCTCTTCCCGCGCTGGACGCCCGACGGCGAGCGCAACCGCTTCCGCCTACAGCGCCTCAAGGACAAGCTCGGGAACCGGTCGAACGCCTCCAGCGAGATCGAGTTCGACGCCGCTTCCGCCTGGCTGGTCGGCGAAGAGGGCGCCGGGGTGCGGACGATCATCGAGATGGTCAACCACACCCGCCTCGACTGCGTGATCGGCGGGGCGACCGGGATGCGGGCCGGGGTCGCGCAGGCGATCCACCACGCCAGCCACCGCTCCGTGTTCGGCCGTGAGCTGAGCGAGCAGCCGCTGATGCGCAACGTCCTCGCCGACCTGGCGGTCGAGTCGGAGGCGGCGACGATCTCGGCGATGCGCCTTGCCCGCGCCTACGACGAGGCGATCGCCGGCGACGAGCAGGCGCAGAAGCTGAAGCGGATCGCCAACGCGGTGCTCAAGTACTGGATCTGCAAGCGCGCGCCGATGCACGCCGGAGAGTCGCTGGAGTGCCTGGGCGGCAACGGCTACGTCGAGGAGTCGGGGATGCCGCGGCTGTTCCGCGAGAGCCCGCTGAACTCGATCTGGGAGGGCTCCGGCAACGTCCAGTGCCTCGACGTGCTGCGGGCGATGATCAAGAGCCCCGCTTCGCTCGACGCCTTCTTCGCCGAGGTGGAGGAGGGCGCGGCGGGCGAGCCGCGGCTCGCCTCCTACGCCGCGTCCCTGAAGGAGGAGCTTCCCGGCGACGTCGAGACGATCGAGGCTCGCGCCCGCCGCGTCGTCGAGAAGATGGCGCTCGCCCTCCAGGGCTCGCTTCTGGTCCGCTACGGCGACGAGGCCGTCGCCGACGCCTTCTGCGCCTCCCGGCTCGCCGGCGAGTGGGGCCAGGCCTTCGGCACGCTGCCGGCCGGCACCGACTTCGGCCGCATCATCGACCGGCACCGGCCGGCCGTCTGAGCAACGCCCGCCGCTGCGCCAGCAGTCTCTGCAACCGCTCGATCACCTGCTGCGGTTCGCGCTCCAGTCGCGGTCCGGTGACGCGGTCCACCGCGATCCCGGCAAGCAGGAGGTCCTCCTGGCGAAGACGATCGCGCTCGAAGGCCGCGCGCGTGCCGTGGGTCTCGAAGACGTCGAGTTCGACCGCGAACCGCTCCGCCTCCCAGTACGCGTCGAGCTCGAAGCCGGCGACGTTGCGATTCATCGCCGGCACCGGCAGTCCAGCGGTCTTCACCAGGGCAAGGAAGCGACGCTCCAGGCCAGAGCGGGTGAAGGTGGGGTCGGGACGATGGATCGCGAGCGCTTCCCGCAGCGGCCTGACTCCCCGGTGATGAGTTACGCGCGAAAGCAGCTCTTCCAATGAGCTTAGATCGAGGAGCTGGAGCTCTTCGGAGCGCTCCAGCACTCTCTCGATCCGTCCGGGAGGAAGAGTCGCGGCAAGGTCGAGCTGGGTGCGGGCAAGGGAGGTGACCGGGATGACTTCGCGCTCGGTGCGATCGCGCGCGTCGAGAGGGGCAAAGTGGAGACGGGCAGGTCCGATCCCGTGTCTTTTGGTCGGGGCGGTGAGGTCGATGGTTCCTGGCGGATAGCGCAGCAGTCCCCATATCCAGCCCGCGGACGCATGACTGGCGAATGCCGGGGCACGGGCGAGAACGGCGGCGAGGCAGCGGCCGTGCCAGGTAAGCGGTTGGTACCCGACCGCGTAGACGCCACGATGAAGTCGGTGCAGACGGCCCGATCTCGCGGCATCCGCCATCACGTCATACGAGTAC
This sequence comes from Solirubrobacterales bacterium, assembly GCA_036280745.1. Classification (GTDB taxonomy): domain Bacteria; phylum Actinomycetota; class Thermoleophilia; order Solirubrobacterales; family 70-9; genus VAYN01. Next base: position 48,576 of record DASUQC010000001.1, on the reverse strand, counting down.
CCGAGTTGCCGAAGCTGCCGCGCCGAAACCACGCCGTGCTGGCGCTTCGCCAGACCTGCCAACGTTTTGTGGCGACCCTCAGGTCGTCGTTTCTCGGCCATACGCCGATAAGCGACGACCTGAGTCGGTTTCTCCCCCCTGCTCGGCGGTTGTCTCTACCCGCCGGCGTCGCGGAGGGCGCGGCCGACCTGCTCGACGGTGATGACGCCGCTGAGCTTGCCCTCGGCGTCGACCGCCATCAGGGCGCCGAAGCGGCGCAAGTTCTGATTGCTGAGCAGCGAGTCGAGTGGGGTGTCGTCGCGGACCTGGAAGGTGCCGTCGTCGCGCTCCAGCAGGTCGGAGACCAGCGAGCTGGCCCGGGAGACCTCGGGGACCTCGTCGGCTTTGTCGCGGACGATCAGGCCGAGGAAGCGGTGCGCGGCGTCGACCACCGGGAACCACGGCCACTGGTAGCGCAGGAAGTACTCGTCGAGCGCCCGTTCGACGTTGATCTCGCCGGGGATCGCGACCGGCTCGCGGTCCATCACGTCGGCCACCCGCAGGTTGCTGATCTTGCTCGTTATCCGGGTCTGCATCGCGGCGCCGCGGGCGGAGCCGTTGATCACCATCCCGATCAGGGCAAGCCAGATCCCGGCGAACCACTCGCCGGCGAAGACCAGGGCGAGGCCCCCGGCCATGATCACGTAGGCGAGCACCCGGCCGAGGTTGGCGGCGAAGCGGGTCGCCGCGGTGCGGTCCCCGGTCCGCCACCAGGCGATCGCGCGGGCGACGCGGCCGCCGTCCATCGGGAAGGCGGGGATCAGGTTGAAAATGAGGATCAGGAGGTTGATCCCCGCCAGCCAGGCGAGCATCGCCATCAGCCCGGAGACGTCGGAGCTGCTCTCGACCAGCGCCGCCTCGCCGAAGGCGGTCCAGCCCTCGGCGGCGACCCCGATCGCGGTCAGCACGGCGACGATCGCCAGGGTGACCGCGGGCCCGGCCAGCGCCACCTTCGCCTCGGTCGCCGGCGAGTCGGAGTCGCGGTCCATCCGCGCCATCCCCCCGAAGACCCAGAGCTGGATGCTGGTGATGCCGATCCCGTTGCGCATCGCGACGAAGGCGTGCCCGAGCTCGTGCAGCAGGATCGAGCCGAAGAAGCCGAAGGCGCTGGCGACGGCGAGCAGGAACGGCGCCGTGTCGTAGCTCTCTTCGCCCAGCAGCTCGGCGTAGGACCCCGACATCAGGAAGATGACGAAGAAGAGGACCAGGAACCAGGACCAGTCGACCCCGATCTTGATCCCGCGGACGCGGAACAGCGTGAAGGAGCGGCCACCGAGCATGTGCCAATGGTAAGTGGGTAGCTTCTCCGCCCGATGGCGACCGACCGGAAATGGCTGCATGAGCGGCTCGAGGAACTGGAGAAGATCGAGCGGCCGTCGGCCTCCGAGGGCGAGCGCCGTGCCGCCGAGTGGCTGGTCGCGCAGTTCGGCGAGCTCGGCGCCGAGGCGCGGATCGAGGCCGAGCCGGCGCACGGGACCTACTGGTGGCCGCTGGGGACCGGGGCGATGCTCGGGGCCCTGGGCGGGCTCGCGGCGCTGCGCGGGCGACGCCTGCTGGGAGCGTTGCTGGGCGCGGTCGGCGCCGCCGGCATCGCCGACGACTTCCCTCCCGGGCAGCGACGCCTGCGGCGCGTCCTGCCGAAGCGCACCACCTACAACGTGGTCTGCGAGACGGGCGACCCGGACGCCGAGCGAACGATCGTCCTCATCTCCCACCACGACTCGGCCCACTCGGGCATCGTCTTCCACCCGCAGATCCCGCATATCGCCAACCGCCTCGGCCTGATCGAGAAGACCGACACCAGCCCGATGCTGATGGCGCCGGTGGTGGGCGGGCCGCTGCTCGCCGCGCTGGGGGCGCTGACCGGGTGGCGGCCGCTCGCCAAGCTCGGCGTCTTCCTCGGCCTCGGCTCGGCCGCGACGATGGCCGAGATCGGCGCCCGCCCCGTCGTCCCCGGCGCCAACGACAACGGCACCGCCGTCGTCGCCCTGCTGGCCCTTGCCCGGCGCCTGCGCGAGCAGCCGGTCAAGGGGGTCAAGGTCGTCCTGCTCTCGGTCGGCGCCGAGGAGTCGTTCAGCGAGGGGATCAAAGCTTTCGGCGAGCGGCACTTCGGCGAGCTGCCACGCGAGAGCACCTTCTTCCTCTGCCTGGAGACGCTCGGCTCGCCGCACCTGCTGGTCCTGCGCGGCGAGGGCTTCCTGAAGATGCACGAGTACCCGCCGCGCGCGCTGGAGCTGATGGACGGGCTCGCCGCCGAGCTCGACATCTCCCTCTTCCCCAACCTGCGCCTGCACAACGGCACCGACGGGCTCGAGCCGCTCGCCGCCGGCTACGAGACGGCGGTGCTCGCCAGCTGCACCGACCTCAAGCAGCCGGCCAACTACCACTGGTGGCACGACCTGGCCGAGAACGTCGACTTCGACACCGTCGCCGACGGCGTCGAGCTCGCCGAGGCGACGATCCGCCGCCTCGGGGAGCGCTGGCTCTAAATCCGACTGCGGGCTCGGATTTTCGCGCTATAGAGTCCGGCGCCGTGCCATCCCATGACGTTCTCGTAATCGGCGCCGGCCTGGCAGGGCAGCGCGCCGCACTTGCAGCCGCCGAGCAGGGCGTCTCGGTCGGGATCATCAGCAAGGTCCACCCGGTGCGCTCGCACTCCAACGCCGCCCAGGGCGGGATCAACGCGGCGCTGAACCCGGGCGACTCCTGGGAGTCGCACGCCTTCGACACGGTCAAGGGCTCCGACTACCTCGGCGACCAGGACGCGATCGAAGTGATGACCCGCGAGGCGCCGGAGGAGATCCTCCACCTCGAGCATCTCGGCGTCACCTTCCACCGCAACGAGGAGGGCAAGCTCGGCACCCGCGCCTTCGGCGGCGCCTCCGCCGCGCGCACCTACTACGTCGCCGACATCACCGGCCAGGCGATCATGCACGTGCTCTACGAGCAGCTGATGAAGTACTCCGACGCGGTCGCCCGCTACGAGGAGTGGTTCTGCACGGCGCTGGCGATGGACGAGAACAACGAGTGCTGCGGCGTCGTCACCCGCAATGTCGCCGACGGCTCGATGGAGCTGTTCCAGGCGAAAGCGGTGATCCTCGCCTGCGGCGGCAACGGCCAGGTCTGGCAGCCGACCACCAACGCGCTGATCTGCACCGGCGACGGGATCGCGATGGCCTACCGGGTCGGGGCGAAGCTGATGGACATGGAGATGATCCAGTACCACCCGACGACGCTGGCGGGCAAGGGCTTCCTGATCACCGAGGGCGCCCGCGGCGAGGGCGCCCACCTGCTCAACGCCAAGGGCGAACGCTTCATGGAGAAGTACGCGCCGAACAAGATGGAGCTGGCCTCGCGCGACGTCGTCTCCCGCGCCGAGCAGACCGAGATCAACGAGGGCCGCGGCTTCCCCGACGGCACCGTCGCGCTCGACATCACCGTGGTCCCGAAAAAGCGCGTGCACGAGGCGCTGCGCGAGATCGTCCTCGTCGGCCGCGACTTCGCCGGCGTCGACATCACCCGCGAACCGATCCACATCAAGCCGGGCAACCACTACACGATGGGCGGGGTCAAGACCGACATCGACGGCCGCACCGATATCCCCGGCCTCTACGCGGCCGGCGAGACCGCCTGCGTCTCCGTCCACGGCGGCAACCGGCTCGGCGCCAACTCGCTGCTCGACACGCTGATCTTCGGCAAGCGCTCCGGGGTCGACGCCGCCGCCCGCGCCAAGCGGATCGAGGGCTCCCGTCCCTCGCGCAAGGTGCTGGAGGCCGAGGAGGCGACGATCGCCGACATCGAATCGCGCGAGAAGGGCTCGGGACGCCGCATCTCCGAGATCAAACGCGAGCTGGGCGAGACGATGGACGGCAAGGTCGCCGTCTTCCGCGACGAGGCCGGGATCCAGGAAGCGCTGGAGATCGTGCGCCGGCTCAAGGAGGAGGCGAAGTCCGCCTACATCGACGACCACGGCAAGGTCTTCAACCAGGACCTGGTTGCCGCGATCGAGCTCGGGTACATGCTCGACAACGCCGAGTGCACCTGCATCGCGGCACTGGAGCGCAAGGAGAGCCGCGGCGCCCAGTACCGGACCGACTTCCCCGAGCGCAACGACGAGGAGTGGCTCAAGCACATCGACCTCGAGCAGACCAACGACGGGCCCGAGATCTCATACTCCGAGGTGACCATCACCCAGTGGGAACCGGAAGCGAGGACTTACTGATGGCCGACTACACGATCAAAGTCCGCAGGTTCCAGCCGGAGAGCGGCTCGGGGCCCTACTGGGAGGAGTTCGGCGTCGAGCTCGACCCCTCGCTCTCGGTCCTCGACGCGCTGCTGCAGGCGAAGGACCGCGACGACGGCTCGCTGGCCGTGCGCTGCTCCTGCCGCGCCGCGATCTGCGGCTCCTGCGGGATGAAGATCAACGGTCAGTCCGGGCTCGGTTGCAAGACCCAGATCGGCGAGGCCCAGGAGCTGGCCGACAAGAAGGCGAGCGCCGCCGGCGGGCCCGTCTCCGAGGCGCCGATCGTGATCGAGCCGATGGGCAACATGCCGGTGATCAAGGACCTGGTCACCGACATGGAGTCGACGCACTGGACCAAGATCCGCCGTGTCACCCCCTGGCTCCTCCCCCACGGCGAGGCGCCCGAGCGCGAGTACGTGGTCGAGCCCGAGTCGATGATCGACATCACCCAGTCGATGGCCTGCATCCAGTGCGGCGCCTGCGTCTCCTCCTGCCTCTCGATGGAAGCCGACCCCGAGTTCATCGGCCCGGCGGCGCTGGCCAAGGCCTACCGCTTCGTCGGCGACCCGCGCGACGCGGAGACGGTCGAGCGCCTGCACGACCTCGCCGAGGACCCGCACGGGATCTACGACTGCACCCACTGCTTCAGCTGCATCGACGCCTGCCCGAAGGGCGTGGCGCCGATGGACCAGATCATGCGCCTGCGGCGCAAGGCCGGCGAAGAGGGGATCGAAGACCCCAACAGCGGTCACGCCCACGAGATCGCCTTCGTCAAGATCATCGAGAAGAAGGGGACGCTGGACGAGGCGATGCTGGTGCAGGAGTCCTACGCCCCCGGCGTCAAAGGCAAGCTGAAACCGAGCAAGCGCGGGATCGTCGAAACGATCAAGTCGCTGCCGACGATCCTGCGGGCGCTGCGCAAACGCAAGGTCGGTCCGATGAAGGCGATCCCGGGCACGCACCACAAGCTCCCGGGCGACGCGATGGACGAGGTCAAGGCGATCTACCAGCACGCCGAGGAGCACCGCGAGGAATTCAACCTGTACATCAAGGGCGAGGAGGGTGACGAGGAGGCCGCGATCGAGGAGCGCCTCGAGCCGCCCCGCACCCACACTCCGGCCGGCGAGGAGGCCCAGAATGGCTGACGAGAAGATCAAGGTCGCCTACTGGCCCGGCTGCGTCTCGCGCGGCTTCACCCCCGAACTGCACGGCTCGATGGCCTGGGTCGCGAACGCGCTCGGGATCGAGCTGGTCGAACTCGACCGCGCCAACTGCTGCGGCGCCGGCGTCATCGCCGAGCACAACCAGGAGCTCGCCGACACGCTCAACGCCCGCACCTTCGCCCTCGCCCAGCAGACCGGGCTGGCGATGATGAACATCTGCTCGACCTGCCAGGGAGCGCAGTCGGAGTGCCAGCAGCGGCTCGACGCCGACTCCTCCTACCGCGCCCACATCAACGAGGTGCTTTCGGGCCAGGGGCTCGCCTACGAGAAGGGCAAGGACGGGTTCACGAACAAAAACTTCCTCTGGCTGCTTGTCGAGGACTACGGGCTGGACAAGCTGGCGGCCCAGGTCAAGCGGCCGCTGTCCGGCCTCCGGGTCGGCCCCTTCTACGGCTGCTACATCGTGCGGCCGAAGGAGCGGCTCGGCTACGACGAGTACCCCGACCGCGACGTCTACCTCGAGAAGGTGATCGAGGCGCTGGGCGGCCAGGTCGTCGAGTACGACGGGGCGCGCAAATGCTGCGGCTTCCCGGTGATCACGATGAACCGCGAGACCTCGCTGAAGCAGGCCGGCACCCACGTCGGCGACGCGATCGACGCCGGCGCCGACTGCCTCGTCACCCCCTGCCCGCTCTGCCACCTCAACCTCGACATGCAGCAGCCGGAGGCGGCCAAGGTCGTCAACCGCGACCTCGGCCTCGCCGTCCTGCACCTGCCGCAGCTGGTCGCCCTCGCCCTCGGCGCCGAGCCGAAGGAGCTGGGGATGACCAAGCACATCGCCTCGACCGGCTGGGTCGAGGAGCGCCTGAGCGCCGGCATCGCGGTATAACGCTCAGAACTGCGCCGCAGCGATCAGGGTCAAGCTGGCGGTGACGAGGCCGCCCAAAGTGACGATCAGAGCGTTTTGAAGGCGGTCAAAGCGCGCTTCCAGCTTGTCGAAACGCGCATCCATCCGGAGCTCCAGGTGGCTGACGCGGCCCGACAGGTCGTCGAGCCGATCGTCGGTCCATTTCTCACGGGTCGCCATACCTCAACGCTAGCGGACAGAACATTGCGCGTGGCGCGCAGATCGTAAATTCTTCCGCACTCCGCTAGCCTGGCGTCAGGTGAGCCGGGAAGACTGGTCGGCACTCAACTGACCGACCCCAAATCTTCCTAGTGGACCTTTCCTCAGCCCTCCCTTTCGCCGCCGCCGACACCGCATCGGTCCTCACCGATCTCTTCGTCGTGCTGGTCGCGGCGAAGCTGGGGGACGAGGTCTTCAAGCGGATCGGGCAGCCGGCGATCGTCGGGGAGATCCTCGGCGGGGTGCTGGTCGGGCCCTCGGTGCTGGGGCTGGTCGAGGTCGGTGAGGTGCTGCGGGTCTTCTCCGAGCTCGGCGTCGTCTTCCTGCTCTTCTGGGTCGGCCTGCAGACGCGGCTCTCGGAGATGCGGGCGGTCGGGCCGATCGCGGTCAGGGTCGGGGGCGCCGGCGTCGTGCTCCCCTTTCTCGCCGGGATCGGTCTCGGCCTGGCGCTCGGCGAGAGCACCGAGACCAGCGTCTTCCTCGGCGCCGCCCTGGCCGCGACCAGCGCCGGGATCACCTCGGCGACGTTCCTCGAGCTCGGCATCGCCCGCAGCCGCGCCGCCCGCACCGTGCTCGGGGCCGCGGTCGTCGACGACATCCTCGCCCTGATCCTGCTCTCGGTGGCGGTCGGGATGGCGGCGAACGGGGGCATCGAGGCCGGGGAGATAATCCTGGCGCTGGGCGTGGCCGTCGCCTTCATCGGCTTCGTGGCGCTGGGAGGCACCCGTCTCCTGCAGGGCCGGCCGCAGCTGCTGGAGGCCCCCCGCTTCGCCGAGTCGCCGCTGCTGCCGGCGGTGATCCTCTGCCTCGGCCTCGCCGCCTTCGCCGCCAACATCGGCCTCGCCGCGCTGATCGGCGCTTTCCTGGCCGGGATCATCGTCGCCGAGACGAAGGACCACACCGCGATCGAGGAAGAGGTGAGGCCGCTCTACGCCTTCTTCCCACCCTTCTTCTTCGCCTTCATCGGGATCGAGCTCGACCTCGGGGCGCTGCTCGACGGCCACGCCCTCTGGCTGCTGGCCGCGATCACCGTGCTGGCGGCGGCGACCAAGCTCGTCCCCGCCTACCTGGCGGCGCGCGGGTTGGGCCGGCGGGAAGCGGCGATCGTCGGCGTCGGCATGGTGCCGCGGGGCGAGGTCGGGATCGTCGTCGCCTCGATCGGCGCCGCCGAGGGCGTCGTCGACGCCGAGCTGTTCGCGGTCGTGGTCGGGATGGCGGTGTTGACGACGCTCGCAGCCCCGTTCGCATTGCGAAGACTCAGCCGCACCCAGTCGACTTAGTCTCGGATAGCGAGAGTAAGTCGACTAGAGCAGTCCGCGCTCGACCAGGAGCTCGGCAATCTGGACGGTGTTCGTCGCCGCGCCCTTGCGCAGGTTGTCGGAGACGACCCAGAGGTCGAGGGCGCACTCGTTGCCGGGGTCGCGGCGGATGCGCCCGACGAAGACGTCGTCCTTGCCGGCGGCCTCCGTCGCCAGCGGGTAGAGGCCGGCGGCGGGGTCGTCGACCACGGTCACTCCAGGCGCCGCTTCGAGCAGCTCCCGTGCCCGCTCGGGGCTGAGGTCTTCCCTCGTCTCGACGTTGACCGCCTCCGAGTGGCCGGTCACGACCGGGACCCGCACGCAGGTGGCGCTGACCCGGATCCCGGGGTCGCCGAGGATCTTGCGGGTCTCGTTGATCAGCTTGCGCTCCTCGTCGGTGTGGTCGTCACCGTCGGGGAAGCTGCCGGCCTGAGCCAGCGCGTTGAAGGCGATCGGGTGCGGGTAGACGCTCGCCTGCGGCCGCTCCCCGTCGAGCACCGCGCGCGACTGCTCGCGCAGCTCGTCGATCGCCGCCTTGCCGGTGCCGGAGACGGCCTGGTAGGTGGAGATCACCAGCCGCTCGATCCCGGCCGCGTCGAACAGCGGCTTCAGCGCCACGACCATCTGCATGGTCGAGCAGTTGGGGTTGGCGACGATCCCGTTGTGGCCCTCGAGGGCCTCGGGGTTGACCTCGGAGACGACGAGCGGCACGTCGTCGTGCATGCGCCAGTAGCTGGTGTTGTCGACCACGGTCGCGCCGGCCTCGACCAGGCGCGGCGTCCACTCGGCGCTGACCGCGCCCCCGGCCGAGGAGAGCACGAGGTCGAGCCCCTGGATCGAGTCCTCGCCGAGCGCCCGGCAGGTCAGGGTCGAGCCGTTCCACTCGATCTCCTTGCCGGCGGAGCGCTCGGAGGCGAGGGGGACGACCTCGGAGGCCGGGAAATCGCGCCCCGCGAGCAGCTCGAGGATCGTCGTCCCGACCAGCCCGGTCGCGCCCAAGACTCCGACTCTGTATCCGTCGCCCGCCATCGCCTGAGTATGACGAGCGCTTAGTTGGCGACCGTGGGCCGCTGCTCGGGTCCGGTCGGGTCCTCGGGGCGGACCGCGTCGTCGCCCAGCTCGAACGTCTTGTGCAGGGCTTTGACGGCGTCGTCGACGCGGTCGGCCGGGATGACGCACGAGATCTTGATCGGCGAGGTGGAGATCATCTCGATGTTGATCCGTTCCTCGCCGAGCACCTCGAAGACCTTGGCGGCGACACCCGGGTGCGAGCGCATGCCGGCACCGATGATCGAGACCTTGCCGATCTGCTCGTCGGCGCGGACCTTGAGCGAGACGTCGCCGAGCGCGGCGATCGTGTCCTTGGCCGTCTGCAGATCGGCGCGGTCGACGGTGAAGGAGAGGTCGGCGAGCTGATCGCCCCCGACCGGCTCGTTCTGGATGATCACGTCGACGTTGACGTTGGCGTCGGCGAGGGCGCTGAAGATGCGGCCGGCGACGCCGGGCTCGTCGCGGACGCCGGTCAGCGTCACGCGGGCCTCCGCGTTGGAGTGGGTGACGGCGGTGACGAAGGGCTGCTCCATGGTCTCTTCCTCGCTGACGACGAGGGTACCGGGGCCGTCCTCGAAGCTGCTGCGGCAGTGGATGCGGACGCCGTGGTTGCGGGCGTACTCGACCGAGCGCAGCTGCAGGACGCCGGCGCCGGAGGCCGACATCTCGAGCATCTCCTCGAAGGAGACCCGGGGCAGCTTGCGGGCGTCCGGGACCAGGCGCGGGTCGGCGCTGAAGACCCCGGAGACGTCGGTGTAGATCTCGCAGACGCCGGCGGTGAGGGCGGCGGCGAGCGCGACCGCGGTCGTGTCCGAGCCTCCCCGCCCCAGGGTGGTGACGTCGCGGCTGTCGGTCGAGACCCCCTGGAAGCCGGCGACCAGCACGATCCGGTCCTCCTCCAAGGCCTCGCGGATGCGGTCGGCGCGGACGTCGATGATCCGCGCCTTGGTGTGGGTCGAGTCGGTGACGATGCCGGCCTGCGACCCGGTCAGCGAGATCGCCTCGTGGCCCATGTCGTGGATCGCCATCGCACAGAGCGCGCAGGAGATCCGCTCCCCGGTCGAGAGCAGCATGTCCATCTCGCGCGGGTCCGGGCGGGCGGAGATCTCCTGGGCCTGAGCCACCAGCTCGTCGGTGGTCTTGCCGCGGGCCGAGAGCACCGCGACAACCCGCTTCCCTTCCCCACGGGCGCTGACGATCCGCCCGGCGGCGCGCTTGATCTGCTCGGCGCCGGCCACCGAGGTGCCGCCGAACTTCATCACGACGATGTCGGAATTCGCACTCCCCATCGGGTCTGAGGATAGTCAGCGCCCCGACCCGACGGCGGAGTACGCCGACCGGACTAGGCTGGGGGAATCGTCGGGCCGGGGCGAAACGTCGAGCTGAAGGCGCGCGATCCCGATCCCGCGGGGTCGCTGGCGCTGTGCAGGTCGCTGGGAGCGAAGGAGCGCGGGGTGCTCGCGCAGCGCGACACCTACTTCCGGGTGCCGCACGGGCGCCTGAAGCTGCGCGAGGAGGGAGCCGCGGCCGAGCTGATCGGCTACGAACGCCCGGACCTCGCCGCCCAGCGGGAGAGCAGCTACCGGCGCGTCCCCGTGGATGACCCGGAGGCGCTGAAGGCGGCGCTCGCCGCCGCGCTCGGAGTCGAGGCCACGGTCGTCAAAGAGCGCCGCCTCTTCGCCTGGGAGGGGGTGCGCATCCACCTCGACCGCGTCAAGGGGCTGGGTGACTTCGTCGAGTTCGAGGCGGTGATCGGCGCGGCGCTCGACCCCGGCAGCGCCGGCCGGCGGGTGGAGCAGCTGCGCCGGGCGTTCGGCATCGGCGAAGACCGCCTGATCGGCCAGAGCTACTGCGACCTGGCGCTGGCCGCGGCGCCTGCCTGAGCCCGCTCAGGACCCTCCGAGGTTCCCCAGCATCGCCTGTTCGGCCATCCGCACCAGGCCGAGGCCGCTGTGCGGGCGCATGTCGCTGCTGCGCACGCGGACGTGGGAACCGTGCGGGCCGACCACCTCGACGATCGTGCAGACGTCGCCGATTTCGCAGTCGTCGCCGTAGTCGCCTTCGATCGCCTCCATCTGCTCGGCCACGACCCGGCCGATCTTGCTCTGGTCGAGCCCCATATCTCCAGTTTCCTTCCGGTCGGGGGTTGTGAAGCGGAAAGAGCGACCATACGCGATCCCGATCCCCCATCGCGATATATCTATCTGATATATATCCGCGAGATGGAGCAGCTCAGCCCCACCGCCTACGTGATCCTCGGCCTGGTCAGCAAGGAACCGCGGTCCGGCTACGAGATCAAGGCCGTGGTCGACGGCTCGACCCGCTTCTTCTGGGCCGCCAGCTACGGGCAGATCTACCCCGAGCTGAAGCGCCTCGCCGAGGCCGGGCTGGTGAGCGGGGTCGAGGCCCCGACCGGCGGCCGCCGCCGCACCGTCTACGAGATCACCGCCGACGGCGAAGAGGAGCTGAAGGGCTGGCTGCGCCAGCCTCCCGAGACCTTCGAGATGCGTGAGGAAGGGCTGCTGAAGCTGTTCTTCGCGAACCTGCTGCCCGCCGAGGAGGCGGTGGAGATCCTGCGCGCGATGCGCGCCCACCGGCTCGAGGTCAACGCCCAACTGCGCGCGATCGAGGCGGCGGCCGAAGAGAAGGACGATCCGTACCCGCTGCTGGTCCTGCGGGGCGGGATCGAGTTCACCCGCTGGTTCGCCGAGTGGTGCGAGCGGATGGAGGCGCAGATCCTCGATTCCGCCGCCAAGGAGTCCCCCACCCCCCCAAGGAGGAGCTGATGTTCGACGCCCTGGCCCGCTTCGCCGACGGCAACGCCCGCCGCATCGGCATCTTCGCGATCGTCTTCTTCGTCCTCGCCGGCGCGCTCGGCGGCTCGGTCGCCGACCGCCTCGACCCCTACGGCGCCGACGACCCCGCGACCGAGACGGTCGAGGCGCGGGAAAACCTCTACGACGCCGGGATGCGGCCGCCCGCCGTGATCGCCGTGGTGCAGGACGCACCCGTCGCGAAGCCGGCGACGCGGGCCCGGGTCGTCGCCCTCGAACGCAGCGTCGAGCGGCGCGGCGACGTCAAATCGGTGACCGGGTACTACGACACGCGCTCCCCCGTCTTCGTCTCCAAGGACAGGCAGTCGACCTACTTCGCCGTCGCCCTGGCGCCGACCGAGGACAAGGAGTGGCAGGAGGCCGGCGCCTCGACCGCCGAGGAACTCGCCTCCCGGCCGGGCATCCTCGTCGGCGGCGCCGCAGTCGCCCAGGAGCAGGTCAACAAGCAGGTCGAGGAAGACCTGAAAACGGCGGAGCTGATCGCCTTCCCCCTGCTCTTCCTGCTCTCGCTGCTGTTCTTCCGCAGCCTCGTCGCCGCGGTCCTGCCGCTGATGATCGGCGGCCTCGCGATCGTCGGCACCTTCCTGATCCTGCGCCTCGCCAGCGAAGTCGGCTCGATCTCGATCTTCGCCCTCAACCTGACGACCGCGCTCGGGCTCGGGCTGGCGATCGACTACAGCCTCTTCATCGTCTCCCGCTACCGCGAGGAGATCGCCAAGAGCGGCCCGGGCGTGGAAGCGATGCGGCGCGTGCTCGCCACCTCCGGGCGCACCGTCTTCTTCTCCTCGCTGACCGTCGCCGCGGCGCTCGCCTCGCTGCTCGTCTTCCCGCAGCGCTTCCTCTACTCGATGGGACTCGGCGGCGCGCTGGTCTCGTTGTTCGCGGCGCTGATCTCGCTGACCGTGCTGCCGGCGGTGCTGACCATGCTCGGCACCCGGGTCAACGCCGGCGCCCCGAAGTTCCTGCAACGCCGGGCCGAGGCCGACGCCCGGCCCGACGAGCACGGCTTCTGGTACCGGCTCTCGCGCTTCGTGATGCGGCGGCCGGTCCCGGTCGCGACGCTCAGCGCCGCTTTCCTGATCCTCCTCGGCCTGCCCTTCCTCGGGATCAAGTTCAACACCGTCGACCCCCAAGTGCTGCCGGAGTCGGCCAGTGCCCGGCAGGCCTACGAGACGGTCAGCGCCGAGTTCCCGCCCTACCGCGAGACCCCGATCTGGGTCTCGGTCGAGGGTGGCGGCCCGAAAGCTCCCGCGGTCGTGGCGCGGAGGATCGAGCGGGTGCCGGGCGTCGCCGAAGTGCAGCCGCCCCAGCGCCTGCGCGACGGGGTCACCGCGCTGCCGGTGATCTCGGCCAACCCGTTCGTCTCCGAGGCCAGCCAGAGCAGCGTCGAGGCGATCCGGGACGTGCGGCCGCCGCCGGGGACGACGGTTCTGGTCGGCGGCGCGACGGCCGACTTCGTCGACCTCCAGAGCAGCCTGGTCGAGCACCTGCCGCTCGTGTTCACGATCATCATCGTCTCCACCCTGGTCATCCTCTTCCTGATGACCGGGTCGGTGGTGCTGCCGATCAAGTCGCTGATCATGAACTTCCTCAACCTCAGCGCCGTCTTCGGCCTGCTGGTGCTGATCTTCCAGGACGGCCGGCTGGAGGGGTTCCTCGACTACTCGAGCCCGGGGGCGATCGAGCAGACGATGCCGATCCTGCTCTTCGCGGTCGCCTTCGGCCTCTCCACCGACTACGCGGTGTTCCTGCTCTCGCGGATCAAGGAGGCGCGCGACGCGGGCGCCTCGGAGAGCGAGTGCGTGGCGATCGGGCTGGAGCGGACCGGCCGGATCGTGACCGCGGCGGCGCTGCTGTTCGCGGTCGCGATGTTCGCCTTCGCCACCTCGCAGATCATCTTCCTGAAGGAGAACGGGGTCGGGACGGCGCTGGCGGTGCTGATCGACGCCAGCATCATCCGGGCGCTGCTGGTGCCCTCGCTGATGGAGCTGCTGGGCAAATGGAACTGGTGGGCGCCGGCACCGCTGCGCCGCCTGCACGAACGGATCGGGATCAGCGAGACCTCCGTTCCCCCGCGGCAGGCACCGGAGGGAACGTGAGCGGCGCCGGGGGCATCGCCCTGCCGGGCTTCGACTCCGACACCGCGCTCGAGGAGCTCGGCGACGGCCGCTTCGCCGCTGAGATGAGCGAGCGCTGGTGGGTCGGGAGAGGACCCAACGGCGGCTACGTCGCGGCGACGATCCTGCGCGCGATCGAGGCGACCGAGGGCGGACGGGCGCCGCGCTCGCTGACCGTTCACTTCCTCGCGGCGCCCCGGACCGGTCCGGTCGAGGTGGCGGTCACGGTCGAGCGCCGCGGCAGCCGCGCGACCTTTCTCTCGGCGCGGCTGACGCAGGAGGGAGAGACGCGGGCGACGGCGCTGGCGGTCCTCTCCGAGAACTGGGGGAGCACGGGCTTCGCCGAGCTGGAGATGCCAGACGCGGGCGAGCCCGGCGAGATGCACGCGATCGACCCCAGCACCCGGTCCGGACGGCCGAACATGCTGCAGAACTACCTGGTGCGGCCGGCCCTCGGGATGAAGGCGTTCTCCGGCGGCGAGGCCCGCAACGGCGCCTGGATCCGGACCCGCGAGCCGCGCCTGCTGGACGCGCCGCTGGCGGCGGCGATGCTCGACACCTGGTTCCCCGCCCCCTTCGTCAAGCTCGACGGCCCGCGCCTGGCACCGACGATCGACTACACCGTGCACTTCCGCTCGCCGCTGCCGCCGGTGGGCGCCACGCCCGAGGACCCGTACCTGATCTCGTTCCGTTCGGGGCTCGTGCGCCATGGCTTCTTCGAGGAAGACGGCGAGCTCTGGTCGGCGGACGGCACCCTGCTGGCGCAGTCGCGCCAGCTCGCGCTGCTCCTCGACCCGCCGGCGGCTGAGTCGGGAGGCGACGGAGCGTGATCTACAGGGCGAGCGGCACTCGCGCGAGGCGTTCGAACGCTGGGCGGACGATGGGGGCGGCCGGACTCGAGGAGGCCGCCGCCGAACGGTCGCCGGCTGAGCGCTACTCGAGCAACCGCCCCGGCTGAACCTCGACCGCCCGGGCCAGGCGCTGCAGCGTGGAGACACGCGGGTCCCGCTTGCCCGCCTCGATCCGGCTCACCTCGGTCGAATGGACGCCGCTGCGTTCGGCGACCTGCTCCTGGGTGAGACCGAGGCGCTTGCGGGCTTCCCGCAGGTTGGAGCCGAGGTCGCCCACGCAGGCAATCGTCTGCGTTGCGAGCCGTAATCTCCATAGTAAATCTCACAAGACTCGGATTACCCTCTCAGTTTCTGTACAGGTAACAATTGAACGATCAGCGCAAACAGCCTCAAGGGGGAGAGACCATGACCAAGAACAGCGCCAGGGCTGGCCAGCGAGGCAAGAGCATCGAGGAACTCGTTTCCTACGCGGTGGGGCACCGGATCAGGATCGAAGTCCTGGCGATGCTGCACGAAGGCGTCTACTGCCCCAACGAACTGGCCGAAACACTCGGTGAGCCGCTGGGCCGGGTGACCCACCACGTCAACGAACTGCTGGACGGGGGCTCGATCGAGCTGGCCCGCACAGAACAGGTGAGGAACACGACCCGCCATTTCTATCGGGCGGTCGAGCTGCCGGAACCTCCCTCGCAGAGCACCCCCGCCCCAGAGACCGAGACGATCTCGCCCCGCTTCTACTCGGACGAGGACTTCGCCGCGATGCCTCGACAGCAGCGGCAGACGACGTCGGGGCTGATCCTCCAGGCGTGCATGGCCGAGGCGATGGCCTCGCTCTGGGCCGGCAAGTTCGCCGACGACCCGCGTGTCTTCCTCTCCTGGCGCTGGTTCAACGTCGACGCCCGCGGTCGCGAGGAAGTCGCCGACGAGCTGGCGAGCTCCTGGGCCCGGCTGCAGCAGATCGAGGCCGACGCAACCGACCGCCTGGCCGAGACCGACGAGCAACCCGTCTCGGTCGTCGTCGCGACCCAGGGGTTCGAGCGCAGCCGACCCTCGCCTCCCCCACCCCCGATTCCCAGCTTCAGCAAATCCTGAGTGGCGGGCAAATGCGATTCGAAAGGTGCGGCCCGACCTGGAAGCGTAAGCGCTCAACCGACACCGACTGCTCAGCTCTGGACAGGCAGGGGCGGTCACCGGCCATCCATCCAGGGCGACGGGTTCCCTGTACTCCATGCCCGTCGCCCTGGGGCCGGGTCGGTGACGGCGACCCGGGTGCCCCTCGCTGACGCCGCACCCCATTAGGCTGCCGCGATGCTGGCCGACATCGCGCTCGGAGCGGGGGCAGCCTTCTGCTTCGCGCTCCTCACCACGCCGGTCGGTGTCTCCGGGGCCGTCTTCCTGGTCCCGGTCCAGATCAGCGTCCTGCACACGCCGAGCCCCGCGGTCACGCCGACCAACCTGCTCTACAACCTCGTCGCGATCCCCGGCGCGCTGATCCGCTTCCACCGCGAGGACCGGCTGCGGGGGCCGCTGACGCGGCTGCTGGTCCTCGGCACCCTCCCCGGCGTCGTCGCCGGAGCGCTGATCCGCGTCCTCCTGCTCGACGAGGGCGACGCCTTCCTCCTCCTCGTCGCCGCGGTGCTGGTCCCGCTGGGCGCCTGGCTCGCCTTCGCCGGCCCGCCGACACCGGCCGATTCCGCCGACCGCAGGCGCCTGCGGCTGGTGCTCCTGCTCTCGCTCGGGGTCGGGGTCGTCGGCGGCATCTACGGGATCGGCGGCGGCTCGATCCTCGCCCCGGTCCTGGTCGGCCTCGGCTTCTCGGTCCTGGAGGTGGCCCCAGCCGCCCTGACCGCGACCTTCGTCACCTCCCTCGCCGGGGTCGCGACCTTCGCGCTGCTCAGCCTCGGGACCGGCGGCGACGTCGCGCCCGACTGGGCGCTCGGCCTCGGCATGGGTGTCGGCGGGCTGGCCGGCGCCTACCTCGGCGCCCGCCTCCAGGCCCGGTTGCCCGAGCTGCTGCTGCGCCGCGGGCTCGGCCTCCTGGCCCTGGCCCTGGGACTCCGCTACGCCCTGCAGGCGCTGCTCTAAGAGCAGTTCGCCCTGCCAAGCCCCCCCGGCGCCTCGAACCCGCGCAGCACGCCTCCGGCGCGTCCGCACTCTCGCGGTCGCGCGGTCGCCCAACCCCCTTGTTTGCAGGGTAAATCGGTCATAAGCCAGCTCTCGGATCGCCCCTTCGGAGCAACCACAAGGTTTTACTTGACCGGTGTGGAGTGGTGGTCTCTGATGGACCCGACCGATGCCGGGCCGCGGTCGCACGAGGCCACGTCCCGACGCAAGCTCCCAACCGGGCCCCCGGCCCGGAAGGCAAACCCAGGAGGGTGAAGATGAGCAAGAAGACGATGGCGATTGCCGTCGCTGTCGCCGCCGTGGCGGCGATCGCGCTGCCGACCACGGCCGCGGCCAACTGGAAGCACCACGCGCAGGAGATCGAGCAAAACGTCAGCCTCGGCCTCACAGGGAACGTCTGGTTCAAAGACGCCCTGGGGGGAGTCGAATGTCAAATCACATCTGAAATCCAAGCGACAACCAACACGACAACAGGCCACGTCAAAACGTTCCTGCCGCACCCGACCAGTGCGACATCGAACTGCAAAGGGACCGGGGACATGGCCTTCTGCCAAATCCACGACGTCAAAGCAGACGGCCTTTTCTGGCTGTTCCACACAGTCGTGATCGGCGGCCAAGCGAAAGCCCAGCTCACAATGGGCGACATCACAGGGACCTTGACAGGGGCCTTCTGTCCCGTGAAAGCGATCACGCTGAAATCCAATGCGAACGTGACAGTGATCCCCGATCAACCCTTCACAATCTCGACGCTGCAACCGCATGCGCAACTGCAAGCGACAATCCAACTCACCAACAACGAAACCCAGACTGAAACCGTCTCCGCCGGGGGCTCCCTGGCACTTGAGTCGAAAGACGGGGTACCGCAACAAAAAACATGGTCGATCTGACGTGAGACGGGGCGCCTACGGGGCGCCCCTTTTTCTCGGCGCAGAAGCTGCCGGCTCAGGCGAAGGCCTGGGCCGCGCGGCGGCGCAGGTCGGCGTTGAGCATGCCGGTGACCTGGCTCGGCGCCTCGCCGGCCGAGGGCACGGCGGCGCCGATCAGGCCGGCGGCGCGGAAACCGTAAAGCGGGGCGACGAAGCCGAGCTCGCGGATCTTGCGGACGAGGCGGACCGCGTCCTGGGTCTCGGCGCCGGGGCCGCAGAGGACGATCGCGGTCGGGTCGAGGGCGCCGAGCGCGCGCTCGAGCCGCTCGTCTCCGAGCTCGTTGGAGAGGACGAGGACGCGGAAGCCGGCGCGGCGCAGGGCGAGGTCGAGGGCCTGGGTGTGGACCTCCTCGGCGTCTTGGCCGTGGCTGGAGTCGAGCAGCAGGATCCCGGCCGGGCGCGAGGCGGCGGAGGCGAGGCGGCGGGCGCCGTGCAGCCAGCCGGTCGCCCAGCGTGAGGCGAATTCCAGCTCGGCGGCGCGGTCGGGGTCGGCGGCGAGCCTGTCGATCGCCGGCAGCAGCAGCTCCTCGACCGTGCGCTCCAGCGGCCGCAGCGCCAGGCTCTCCTCGATCGCCCGGTCGGCCGCGCTCTCGTCGAAGCTCTCGAAGGCGGCCAGCAGGCCGTCGCCGCTGGCCGGGGCCGCCTGGCGCTGGCGGGCCAGCTCGATCGCGGAAGAGATGTTGCCGGTCTGGGCGAGCGCGTCGCGCAGCGTCTGCAGCTCGACCAGCTCGTAGTTACGGTGGTTGCCGACCGTGCGCTTCGGCGTCGGGAAGCCGTAGCGGCGCTCCCAGCTGCGCAGCGTGTTGGGGCTCACCCCCAGGACTTCGGCAGCGGCGTTGGTTCGGATTCCCGGCATCTGCGGGAGAATTCTGCCACCGCAAATCCAGGTTTACACCAGTTATGGACAGATTTGCGGTTTCTGTCAGCGATCTTGCACGGGTTCGAGCGCGCCCACGCCCACCGGCTGGCCCAGCGCCCGCGCCCGCCACATCGCCGCGTCGGCCTTGTGCAGCAGCTGCTCGATGTCGGCCCCGTGCTCGGGGCAGGCGGCGACGCCGGCCGCGACCTCGATCCGCAGTCCCCCCGCCCGCTCCAGGTCCTCCAGCTGCCCGAGCAGCCGCTCGGCCATCTGCACCGCTTCGACGGTGCGCAGGTTCGGGGCGAGCACGCAGATCGCGTCCTCCTCGAGGTGGAAGGCTTCGTCGACGATGCGGATGCTGTCGCGCAGCGCCGCGCCGACGATCGCCAGCACCGTCTCGGCGCCGGCGCCGTCTCCGTTGCGGGTGTCCGGCCCGGAGGCGTCGAAGACCGCGACCGCGAAGGGGTGCCCGTAGCGGCGGTGGGTCTCGATCAGCTGCTCGAGCCGCCGGCGCATGTGGCCGGGCTGGTAGAGGCTCGCGAGTTCCCCCTGCTGGTATGCCGCGTCGACGGCGGTGGCGGTCACCGAACCAAAATCGGCAGCAAGGCGCTCGGCCGTTAGCGCGAACTCCTCCGACCTTTCGGGCTGGAGCTCTTGGCGCAGCTTCGCCAGCAGCGACGCCTGCAGGGCCGAGACCTCGCGCGCGATCCGGCCCGCCGGCGAGCCCAGCCCGGTTCCGCCGTCTGTGGGTGCATGGCCCGCCACGTTCCGACCTTGGCGAAAGCCGCGGACGTAGCCACCGCCAAAACCCGCTCTTTGCGGCTTGACGGTCGTCCAGGACGGATATCCAATTTGCGGTAACTCCAGCGCATCCGACTTTGACCACACCCAGGGTGGGTCAAAGTCGGATGCGTCGATCAGTCGAGGCTGCGGCGCCCGGCGAGTGCCTTGCCGAGCGTCACCTCGTCGGCGTGCTCGAGATCGGCCCCGACCGGCAGCCCGCTGGCCAGGCGGGTCACCGTCACCTTGCCGCGCAGCGCTTCGGCGATGTGCAGCGCGGTCGCCTCGCCGGTCGTCGTCGGGTTGGTCGCCAAGACGACCTCGCTCGTCCCGCCGCGCTCGACCCGGCGCAGCAGCTCGGCGATCTTCAGGTCTTCGGCGTCGACCCCGTCGATCGGCGAGAGCGCCCCGCCGAGCACGTGGTAGAGGCCGCGGTATTCATGGGTGCGCTCGATCGGGATCACGTCGGCCGGCTCCTCGACGACGCAGATCGTCGCCCGGTCGCGGTTCTGGTCGGCGCAGATCCGGCAGAGCGGGCCCTCCGCCAGGTTGAAGCACTCCTCGCAGAGGCCGACCTTCTCCTTCACTTCGCGGATCGCGTCGCCGAGCGCGAACGCCTCTTCGTCGGGCGCCCGCAGCAGGTGGAAGGCGAGGCGCTGCGCGGTCCGCTGCCCGATCCCCGGCAGGCGCGAGAGCTCGGCGACGAGGCGCGCGAGCGGTGCCGGTCCCTCGCTCAACCGCCCAGGCCTGGGATTCCGCCGGGACCGCCGCCGAGGCCCCCGGTGATCCCGCCCATTTTGGAACCGGCCAGCTCCTGGGCGGCGCGCAGGCCCTCGTTGACCGCCGCCTGGACCATCTCGGCCAGCATCTCGGCCTCCTCGGGGTCGATCGCCTCGGGGTCGATCGTGATCTCGCGCAGCGTCAGGTCGCCGCCCATCTTCACCTTGACCATGCCGCCGCCGGCGCTGGCCTCGACCGTTTCGTCCTTGAGCTGCTCCTGCGCCTGCAGCATCTGCTCCTGCATCTGCTGCGCCTGTTTCATCAGGGCGTTGACGTCGAAGCCCCCCGGACCGCCTCCTCGTGCCACCTAGCCGACCTCCTCCGCATCGAACTCGCTTTTCAGCTTCTCCAGCACAGCATCCTCGTCGATCCCGTCGTCGCCCTTCGCGGCGGGCGCCTCGGGGGCCTCGCCCTCGGTCTCCAGGAGAACGTAGGTGGGGCGGATCGAGCGACCGACGATCGTCTCGAAGGCCCCCGCGACCGCCTCACGCCGCTCCGCCCCCTCCGCCTTGCGTTTGTTGAAGGTCTTGTCGGCGGGGAAACCGACCTGCAGCCCGTCCGCATCGAAAGCGACGGGACGCGCCCCCTCGAAGGTCGCGGCCAGAGCCGGCGCCGTCTCCGCCAGCTTCTGCAGCACAGCAGGCCAGACCCGCCTCAGCTCATCCAGGTCGAGCTCGGCCGCCGCGGCGGCCGGCCCCTCCTCTTTCACAACCTCCGGCTCCGGCGGCGGAGGCTCAGCCTCTTCCTCTTCGGCCGCAGGAGGGTCGTCAACCGGAGCGGCGTCTGCCGCGGGTGCGGCGACGGGGCCTGCCGGCGCAGCGCCCCCAGCCCGTTGCCCCTCGAGCCGCTCGATCCGCCGCAACAGCCCCTCCGTCGACGGATCGAGGTCCGGCCGCGCCGCTTTGAGCAGCGCGATCTCCACCGCCATCCGCGCGTCGTCCCCCTCGCGCACAGCGCTTAGCGCGTTCGCCAGCTCGTCGATCGTCCGCACCAGCGTCGCCGCGCCGATCGAGCTCGCCTGCGCTTCGATCCGGCCCGAGTCGGTCGCGGTGACGACGAAGGAAGTCGGCACTTCGCCGGTCGTCTGCGTGACCAGGAGGTGGCGCAGGTGGGCGAGCAGGTCACGGGCGAACTGGGAGGGGTCGCGGCCGGAGCGGGCCATCTTCTCGACCGCCAGCAGCGTCCCCTTCGGGTCCTCGGCGATCACCGCGTCGACCGCCTCGAACAGCAGCTCCGCGTCGGCGGCGCCGAGCATCTCCAGGACCGCGTCGAGACCCACTTCGCTGCCCCCGAAGGCGACCAGCTGGTCGAGGGTGCCGAGCGCGTCGCGGAAGCTGCCGGAGGCCGAGCGGGCGATCATCGCGACGGCGCCGTCCTCGACTTCGATCCCCTCCTTGCCGGCGACCCGGTTCAGCACCTCGGAGATCTGCTCCAGCGAGGGCCGCTGGAAGTCGAAGCGCTGGCAGCGGTCGGCGATCGTCGCCATCACCTTGTGCGACTCGGTCGTGGCGAGCACGAAGACGGTGTTCGGCGGCGGCTCCTCGAGCGTCTTCAGGAAGGCGTTCCAGGCCTCCTTGGTCAGCATGTGCGCCTCGTCGAGGATGTAGACCTTCCAGCGGCCGCCGGTGGGCGCGTAGGCGACCCGCTCGCGCAGGTCGCGAACGTCGTCGACCGAGCGGTTGGAGGCGGCGTCCATCTCGATCACGTCGACCGAGGTGCCGGCGGCGATCGTCACGCAGGACTCGCATTCCCCGCACGGGGTCACGGTCGGGCCGCCGCGCTCGCAGTTCAGCGAACGGGCGAGGATCTTCGCCATCGAGGTCTTGCCGGTCCCGCGTGAGCCGACGAAGAGGTAGGCGTGGTGGACCTTGCCCTGCTCGACCGCGTTGCGCAGGGTGCGGACCACGTGCTGCTGGCCCACGACCTCGTCGAAGGAGCCCGGGCGGTGGCGGCGGTAGAGGGAGGTCGACTCGGTCATCGGGTCTGAGGGCCAGTGTATCCACGGCCCACCGGCGGTCCCGATAGCTTGCCCCCGTGCCACCGAGGGTCTCCAGCTGGCTCGTGCCGGCCGCCTGGGTCGCCGGCGTGAGCGCGGTGCTGCTGGCGCTGTTCCCGGTCGGCTTCCCCAACTACGACACGATCTACGCCCTCGTCTGGGGACGCGAACTGGCGCATGGGATGAGCCCCGACGTCGGCTCCGCGCTGCCGCCGACGCCGCACCCGCTGACCGAGCTGATCGGGCTCGTCACGACCCCGCTAGGCGACGGCGCGATCACGGTGACGATGATGATCGCCTACGCATCGCTGGGGCTGATCGGGTTCTTCGTCTACCGGCTCGGGGCGATCTGGTTCGACCGCTGGGTCGGCGGCGTCGCCGCGGCGATCGTGCTCACCCGCGCCCCCTTTCTCTCCAACGGCCTGCGCGCCTACATCGATCTCCCCTACATCGCACTCTGCCTGGCGGCGCTGCTGGTCGAGGCCAAGCGCCCGCGCGCGGGCTGGCCGGTCCTGGCCCTGCTCGCCCTCGCCGGCCTGCTCCGCCCCGAGGCCTGGCTCTTCGCCGGCGTGTACTGGCTGTGGCTGGCGCTCGACGTCCGACCCCTGCGGTGGCGTCGGGAGCGCTCGACGCGGGAGCTCGTCTGGCTGGCGGTCCTCGCGGCGGCGGGCCCAGTGCTCTGGGCTCTCTTCGACTGGATCACGGCAGGCGACCCGCTCTACTCCTGGTTCGGGACCAAAGAGACGGTCGAGACGCTGGAGCGGCAGACCGGCCCGGTCGACCTCGTCCTCTACGGGCCGCGCCGGCTCGGCGAGGTCCTGCAGTGGCCGGGGATGGTCGGCGCCGCGGGCGGGGTCGCGCTCGGGCTCGCCTTCCTGCGCCGTCGCTCGGCCCTCGGCGTCGCCGCCGCCGCGCTCGCCCTGCTCGCCTTCGCGGTCCTCGCCTGCGGCGGGCTCGCGATCCTCCCCCGCTACACGATGCTCGCCGCCGCGGTGCTGGCGATCTTCGCCGCGCTCGGGCTGCTCGGCTGGCGCTTCCTCGCCGCCGACGATCCGTGGCGCCGCCGCTGGCAGGTCTTCGCCGGCCTCGTCGCGCTGATGTTCGTGGCCTGGGCGCCGAACCAGTGGGACCTCGACTCCCGCGTCGACACCGACCTCAGCAACCAGGCCCGGATCGAGGGCGACCTCACCGACCTCGTCGACGCCGGCGCCTTCGAGCCGCTCTGCGGCAAGATCGCCGTCCCCAACCACCGCGCCGTCCCCCGCCTCGCCTTCGGCCTCGACGTGCGGCCGACGCAGATCGTCAGCGCCAGCGAGGAACCGGTCCCGGCGCGCGGCTACTTCGTCGCCCCGGCGAGCGAGTTCGTGATCCACAACTTCATCCTCGACCCGCGAGACCCGACCGACCCCTCCTTCCCCGTCCCGCCCGGGTTCGAGCGCGTCGCCGCCAACGAGTCCTGGGTCGTCTACCGCCGCTGCGGCTAGGCTGGCGCGATGTTCAGCGGCGGCTTCCGGCGCTCCAGCCTCTTCGGGCTGTTCGGGGTGATCGGCGTCGCCGCGATCGTCCTCGTCATCGCCCTCACCACCGGCGAAGGCCAGAGCAACCCGAAACTCACCTACGCGCTGATCTTCGGCGTCCTCGCCCTCTTCTGCGCGGTCCTCTTCGCCCTGCAGCGCTCTGACATGGAGCGCGTCGCCGGCGGCAGCGCCCGCGGGACCGAACGGGCGGTCGCCGAAGGCGGGCGGGGGATCGACAACCCGACGACGATGGAGGAGCCCGCCCTCTGGGCGGCGCTGGCGGTACAGCCGATCGGCCCCGAGGCGATCCGGGCGCGCAGCCAGATGTGGGACGCCGGCCGCCGCAGCCTGCGGCTGGGGATGATCGTGACGCTGCTGATCTTCCTCACCGTGCCGCCGATCTACATCCTCGAAAGCTTCGTGCCGCTGCTGATCGGCGGGCCGCTGATCGTGATCGCGGCCCTCTACGGCAGCGTCCGCGCCCTCGCGCCGGGCGGAGAGGTCGACAGCGGCTACGAGAAGGTCGGGCTGGCGATGGCGCCGCTGGGGCTCGAGGTGAGCGAGCGACCCGAGGTCAGGATCGAGACGCGCGACCCGGTGACGCCGCGCGTGGGACCGAAGGTCCACGGCGCCCTCGTGCTCAGCGGTGAGCGCCACGGACGGCGGGTCTCGGTCCGGCTCGGCAGCGGCGAGGTGAGCAGCACCAGCGAGGTCACCGTGCGGGGCGCCGCTCCGCAGTTCGAGGCGAAGTCCCGCGACGGGCGCGTCCGTCCCGCTGAGGGCGCACCCGCGGAGATCGTCGCGGCGCTGAAAGGCGTCCCCAACTCGACCCGGTGGAAAAAGGTGAAGGTCGAGGGAGGGCCGGAGGGGATCGTCGTCAGCCGCAAGGGCGGCGAGCAGTCCGACTGGATGTGCGACCTCTGGCTCGCGGAGCGGCTCGCCGAGCCCGCCTGAGCTCTGCCGCAATTGCGGTTAGGCGGGGCTCAGGGAGCCGGAATCGGCGGCAGCTCGAAGCCGCGGTGGAAGCGCAGCGAGCCGACGCCGTCGCAGCTCTCGGCCCCTTCGCCAGGCTGGACGCTCGGGTCCTCGGGGACGATCACTGAGAAGTTGGCGACGTCGCGGACTCCGAATTTGAGTTCGGCATTGAGGTAGCCGAGGCGGCCGTTGCCGCGCTCGTGCCAGTTCATCCTGACTATGCCCCGGGAAGAGATCGGGGTGTTCTCCCATGAGCGCCCCGAGGTGAAGAAGCGCTGTTCGGTGATGCCCGGCATGTCCGAGGTTTCGCAGGTGATCTGGATCTGGAACTCGAGGTTGCGGACGCGGCGGTTGCGGACTTCGAAGACGACGTATTCGCCGCGAGCGAGTTTCGCCGCGCCATAGGTCCCGTTGGGGACGACCGCGGTCTGCTGCGCCGGCCGTGCGTCGGCACCGACGGCGGCGATTAACGAGACCGCGAGGCCGAAGGCCGCGACCACGAGAGCCGTCAGCAGTTCGCGCTTGTAAGAAGCGTGGACGAGACGCATCCCAACCCCCTTCGACCGCCCAGGCCTCCCACTTGAATCGTGCGGTTGCTCTACCCGCCCTCGGCACGGACGATCGCCTCGTGCGTGGCTGCGGCCAGGTCAGGGTCGCCGAGCTCGACGCCCGGCGGCAGCTCTACGTGGAGGTCGTCGGAGGGGTCGAGGCGGGCGCGCAGGCCGTGCGAGCGCGAGCCGAGCACGTGGCCGCCCCGCTCCCGGGCCTCGTCGAGGAAGTGCAGGTGGTACCCGCTGACCTCGATCCCCTCGACGTAGGCCGGGAAGCGGAAGCCGACCATCGTCCCCTCGACGTCGCGCAGCTCGAACACGTGCTGCTCGGCGACGACCTCGGTCAGCGGCCGGTAGGGCGGGTCCTGGCGCGGGACCGAGCGGGCGCGGACCAGCTCGAAGCGGCCATCGAGGCGGATCGCGCAGGAGGAGGCGCCGGCCGGGACCAACGCGTCGAGTCGGGCCAGTAGCTCATCGTGGTCGAGCACGCCCTCGATCTCCGCCTCGACGGTCGGCTCGAACCGGGTCACGACCGCGAACGGCGTCCTCGCGTCCGGCGCCACCGACTCGATCCGCCCCTCGACGTCGGCCCTGAAGAACTCGCCCTCGAGGGCGACCATCTCGCCGTCGAGCCCGTTCAGCGTCCCCAGCCCGAGGTCGCCGTGCTCGGCCAACTCGGCGAAGCTGAGGTCGCCGTCGTAGGCCCCTTCGAGCAGGGCGCCGATCGTCGAGGCCTGGAAGAGGACGTGGGGCGCCTGCTCGGCGTGCAGTTCCTCCTCGCGCAGGGTCTCCACGTGCAGCGACCTGATCCAGCGCTCGTCCAGCATCGCGCCAGTCTCGCGGACCGCTCGGCGGCCGCCGGCCGCGCTTGGCAAGATCGGGGCGTGGCCGCGATCGAACTCAGTGGCGTGGTCAAGCGCTTCGGCCCGATCACCGCGGTCGACGGGCTCGACCTCGAGGTGCCGGAAGGCATCTGCCTCGGCCTGCTCGGCCCCAACGGGGCCGGCAAGTCGACGACGATGCGGCTGCTGACCGGCCAGGCGCTGGCCGACGCCGGCGAGCTGCGCGTCCTCGACCACGAGCTGCCCGGCGAATCGAAGGAGGCGCGGGCGAAGATGGGCGTCGTCCCCCAGCTCGACAACCTCGACGTCGACGTCACGGTCGAGGACAACCTCGCCGTCTACGCGCGTCTGTACCGGGTCAGGGACGTCGCCGCCGCGGTCGACCGCTGCCTCGACCTGGCGCGGCTGCGCGACCGCCGGCGCGACGCCGTCGACGAGCTCTCCGGCGGGATGCGCCGCCGGCTCCTGCTCGCCCGCGGGCTCGTCCACGAGCCGCGGCTGGTCCTGCTCGACGAGCCGACGGTCGGGCTCGACCCGCAGATCCGCACCGAGCTGTGGACGCTGATCGGCGAGCTGAAAGCGCGCGGGACGACGATCCTGATGTCGACCCACTACATCGAGGAGGCGGAGCGCCTCGCCGACGAGGTCGCGGTGATGACGCACGGCAAGATCATCGCCCGCGGCCGGCCGTCGGAGCTGATCGTCGAGCACGCCGGCCGCGAGACGGCCGAGATCTACGCGCCGCCGGCCCGGCTCGCCGAGCTGCGGGCGGAGGCCGAGGCGGTCGGCCTGCGGGTGCGCCCGGCCGGGCCGGCGATCGCGATCGTCGGCTCCGAGGCGGCCGAGGACGGGCACGTACCCGAGGAAGCGGTGATCCGCGCCGCCACGCTGGAGGACGTCTTCGTCCTGCTCACCGGGGAGGAGGCGGAGTGAGGCGGCTCGAACCGGCGGCGATCACCGGCGTGATGAGCCGCGAGGTCGCCAAC
Source organism: Solirubrobacterales bacterium (assembly GCA_036280745.1). Lineage (GTDB taxonomy): Bacteria > Actinomycetota > Thermoleophilia > Solirubrobacterales > 70-9 > VAYN01. The sequence continues at coordinate 21,519 of DASUQC010000001.1, read as the reverse complement.
TTCCGCACCTACTGGAAGGGCACGACCTTCTCCAGCGTGCTCGAACCCGTGGTCTACCTGCTCGCCTTCGGGCTCGGGCTCGGCGCCACCCTGGTCGACGAAGTCGACGGCGTCTCCTACATCCAGTTCGTCGGCACCGGGATGGTGGCGACGGCGGTGATCTTCTCCAGCGCCCTGCCGTCGATGTTCGGCACCTTCGTCAAGCACCGCTTCCAGAACACCTACGAAGCGATCCTGGCGGCGCCGGTCGACGTCGAAGAGCTGGTCACGGCGGAGATGCTGTGGATCGGCCTGCGTTCCGGCTTCTACGGCTGCTTCCCGCTGATCGTCACCTTCTTCTTCGGCCTCGACCCGACCTGGGGGATGCTGCTCGTCCCGATCTTCGGGTTCGTCACCGCGCTCGGCTTCGCCGGCTTCGGCGTCGCGATGGCGGCGACCGTCGCCAAGATCGACCAGTTCAACTACGTCACCGCCCTCTTCGTCACGCCCCTGTTCCTGATCGCCGGCACCTTCTTCCCGATCGACGGCCTGCCCGAGGGCGTCCAGGTCGTCGCCCAGCTCAACCCGCTGCACCAGCTGGTCGAACTGGTCCGCGGCGGCGCCTTCGGCTACGAAGCGGTCGACCTGCTGCGCTTCGCCGGCCTCGTCGCCTTCGCCGTGGCGATGTGGCGGGTCGCGATCAGCCGCATGTCGAAGCGCCTGATCGACTGAGCCGAGCGCACAGCGGACGCCTGGCCTTGCTCCACGGCTCTCAGGTCGTCCTTTCTCGGCATATAGCCGATAAACGACGACCTGAGCGACGAAATGGACCGTGCACCCGCCTTCGAAGCGAGGTCACCGGGCGTGTCCGTCGTTTTTGGCTCCTGCCGGGCTCACCTGCGGCACCCGCGGCATCCGCTTAAGGCTGCTTCCTTCCGGACCTGACCTGATTCGCGTGCCCACGTCGCGCAGGACCCGGCCGTCAACGCCGCCGCGACGCACTGACCCCGACGGCCAGCCCCTCGGAACGGTAGTCGGCCCCGCTAGAGCGGATTGCGGGTTACAGGGCACCGCTGATTCCCCGCCTAGCACGGTCCACGCCTGATCCTAGCGGGCGGCCGTAGGATCACCCCGCCTTGTTCGAGATCGACACCGACTCCTTCTTCGCGATCGTGATGATCTCCGCGGTCGCCGCGGTCACCGTCGCGGCGGTGCCGAAGCGGTTCGCGCCGCCGGTCGTCGTGCTCGAGCTGATGCTCGGGATCGTGATCGGGCCGGAACTCCTCGACCTCGCCCACACCGACGAATTCATCGACTTCTTCTCCGACCTCGGGCTGGGGATGCTCTTCTTCTTCGCCGGCTACGAGATCGACTTCGACCGAATCAAAGGAGCGCCGCTGAAGCTCGGCGCGCTCGGCTGGGTGCTCTCGGTCGCCCTCGCCTACGGGATCGGCGGCGCCCTCGCTGCGGCCGGCATCGTGCTCTCCTACCTCTACACCGGCTCGGCCCTGGCGACGACGGCGATCGGGACGCTGATCCCGATCCTGCGCGACAGCGGCGAGCTGAAGACCCGCTTCGGCACCTTCCTGCTGGCGGCGGGAGCGGTGGGCGAGTTCGGGCCGATCCTCCTCATCACCCTCGTCCTCTCGACCACCAACCCGCTGCACGAGGCGGTGATCCTGCTCGCCTTCGTCGCCCTGGCGCTCGTCCTCGCAGTCGGCTCGGTGCGCTACGCCTGGCGCGGCTGGCCAGCGCTGGAGCGGACCTTCGAGGCGAGCAGCCAGCTGGCGGTGCGGGTCACCGTCGTCCTCGTCTTCGGCCTCGTCCTGCTCGCCGGAAGCCTCGGCCTCGACATCCTGCTCGGCGGCTTCGTTGCCGGGATGATCACCCGGCTGGCGCTGAAGGGCCAGGAGCTGCAGGTCTTCGAGTCGAAGCTGACCGCGGTCGGGTTCGGCTTCTTCGTCCCCTTCTTCTTCGTCACCAGTGGGATCGAGTTCGACCTCGCCGCGCTCGGCTCGGCCGAAGCGATCGCCAAGCTCTTCCTCTTCTTCGGCCTCTTCCTGGTCGTCCGCGGGGCGCCGGCGATGCTGCTCTACCGCGGCGTGCTCGCCACCCGCGACCGCGCCGCCCTCGCCTTCTACTCGGCGACCGAGCTGCCGCTGGTCGTCGCGATCACGACGATCGCCACCGAAAGCGGCCACATGCGGACCTCGACCGCCGCCGGCCTGGTCGGCGCCGCGATGCTCTCGACCCTGGTCTTCCCCTTCGTCGGCCTGGCGCTGCGGCGGCGGTCGGAGGCCGAGAACGCGGAGCGGGCCCCCGCCGTGGTCTAGCGGCGAGGGCCCCTCCCCGGCAAGGGGAGGGGCCCGTCGCTCCGCCCGGGGGTGGCGGGTCAGCGGTGAATCAGCTTCAGGCGCTTGTAGGCGGTCGCTTTGGCCGGGCCGGCCTTGACCGTCTGCTTGAAGAGGAGGCGCTTGCGTGGAGCGACCTTCCCTTTCGCCTTCGGCTTCACCTTGAGGACGATCTTCTTGCTCTTGCCCTTGGCGACCTTGACCGTGCGCCGGGTCGTCGCCGCCCTGCCCTTCTTCAGCAGGCCCTGGAGAGTGACGCGGCAGGAGCGGCCGATCGAGGCCGGGCAGCGGGCCTTGACGAAGAGGCGCTTGCCCTTGAGAGTCACGGGTGCGACGAGGCTGCCCTGGATCGTCGAGAGCAACTGCCGGTCGGTAAGGCCGCCGCCGGCAGAGGCGCCGTTGCCTTTGCCGCCACCTTGACCTCCGCCCCCATCTCCTGGAACCGCGAGCTCAACATTGTCGAAACGGGTGCTGGTGGTGCCGCCGAGCAGGCCGGATCCGACCACCGACGAGCTCGTTTCGACCGCGATCGAGAGCGCGTAGGTGTGGCCGGGGATGAGCGTGACCGCCGCGTCCTTACCGACGAAGCCGGAGGCGCTGGAGACCGTCTCCTCCAGCGGTCGCGATCGGCGCCGAGCGGTGCGGTCGATCAGGGTCACCTCGTAGGAGGTCTCGGCAGCGAGGTCGACGAGGCTGCCGGGAGCGAACTGGCGCTCGAGGTGCAGCGTGCCCAGCCGGCCGCCCTCGACCGTGAAGTCCGGCGACTGCAGCGTCACGTTCGATTTGAACACGGTCAGCAGGTTGAACGCGACGGTCGTGTCGGCGGCCAGCGAGCCCGGCGGGTTGCCGTTGCCGCCGTCGTAACCGCCCGAGGCCGTGCAGAGGGGTCCGGCGTTGCAGGAGGCCGCGGTGACTTCCCAGCCCTGCGGCCCGCCGTCGAAGCCGCTGCCGCCGGCGGGATAGACGACGGCCCGTGCCTGCCCCACGACCAGGAGGAGCATCGCCGCGGCGATCCCGGCCACCGCGGCCCCGCGCGCAATATGAGTTCCGATGGATCGATCCACGGCATTCCCTCCGTCCAGGCCCAAGGGCCGGTTGAGTTCTCGATCCATAGGAACCCATACTTAAAATTCTCAACCCCAATACCAAATTTTGTGGACCACTGTTCGACCGCCCGAGCGGACGATCGATCCGCGTAAGATGGCCCGACCCGGGCGCGTAGCTCAGTGGGAGAGCGCTCGCTTCACACGCGAGAGGTCGCTGGTTCGAAACCAGCCGTGCCCATCCCGATCCCCTCAGCGCCGTTGCACTCGCGTCGACGCTCTATAGACAAATAAACCTGAATGTTTAGTTTTATTTGGATAACTTGGTTCTGTCTCGTCATCTGCCGTGCAGTCGCGTCGGATGGCTCCAATGTCAGAACGTGAGGAGGAAGAGATGCCAAACGCGAGTCGGTCTCTTACGTCGAACCGCCCGCGGTTTCTAGCCATGGTGCTGGTGGCCGCAGCAAGTGTGGTCTTGATGCTGGGCCTGCGAGTGTCAGCAGCTCAGGCATGCAGTAGCGGCGAACTCTGTGCCTGGACCGGATCCTTCTACACGGGCAGCCAGTCGTACCTATCCTGCCCCAGCCTCATCGGGTTCCCGGTTTTCATCCCGGAACACTACTCCGCCAAAAACCGGTGTGGCAGCACTTCCGTGCGAATCGGCTGGGCCGAAGGCGGCTCCATAAATTGGAAGGCCTGCATGAGCCCGGGGGGAGAACGCCCGGACCCTGGACGCTTCAACAGGTACGAGCGTGTAGGTGGGTGCTAGAAGTCAACGCTCTGGTGGACATCGAGGCGGCAACCGCCGCCTCGATTTCTGCTCACGCCTTACCGTTCCTGCAGCACCGACAGCGTGTTCCCGGCCGGGTCCTTGAACCAGGCGATCAGCGGGCCGCCCTCGCGCATCACGCCTTTGTCGTCCTGGGGCAGGTCGGGGTTGTCGTACTGCTCGCAGGCGATGCCGCGGGCGGCCAGCTCGTCCACGGCCTGGTCGATGTCGTCGACCGGGAAGTTGAGGATCGTGTAGCTGGGCGGGGTCATGCCGGGGCTGAGGTAGGCGAGGGTGTCGCGGCCGCCGGCCAGGTGGAGGGTGAGGAGGCCGTGCTCCTCGTCCATCACCTCGATGTTCAGTCCCAGGGTCTCGCCGTAGAAGCGCTTCGCCGCGTCGAGGTCGTCGACCGCGAAGCCGTTGAATGCCTTGGAGTCCGCGAGCATCATCGAGTCCTTTCGTCGCTTGCCGGTCCTATTCCTCTCCCCCGCTCGGCCTTCTCCTACCCCGCTTGCGTTCGCCCATGCGGCGCTTCTGTTCCAGGCGCCGCGTCCGCGAGGCCCGGGTCGGCCGGGTGGGACGGCGGCGGCGCGGAACCCTCAGCGCCGCGGCGATCTTCTCCGCGAGACGTCGCAGCGCCAGTTCGCGGTTGCGCGCCTGGCCGCGGGCGTCCTGGGCGACGGCGGTGATGATGGAGCCGGCGCGGGACAGCAGGCGCTCGCGAGTCGCCTCGTCGAGCGCCGCCGAGCGCTCGACGTGGAAGACAGCTTCGACCCTGGAGGCGGTGACGTTGGCGTGCTGCCCGCCCGGCCCGGAGGAGCGGCTGGTGCGCAGCTCGATCTCCGCCAGCGGGATCGAGAGGCGCTCGTCGATCCGCAGCTCCTCGGCCATCTTCAGCCGGCCAGCTCGGGGATGTGCCGCTCGAGATGGTCGGCGATCGCCTGCCGCACCCAGCGCTGGGTCTCGGCATCGGCCATCCGGTAGCGGCCGAGCAGCATCTTCTGATCGTCGAGCGGCAACCCGGCGATCTCCCAGCGCACGGCGAGCCGCTCGAACAGCACCTCGGAGCGCCGGCGCCAGGCGTCCTCGGCCGTCGCCGCGTCGCTCGCCGGCGGCTCGCCGATCTTGGCGATCGTGCCGGCGCTGAGCTGCTGCCGCAGCGTCAGCGTGTTGCCCTCGGCGTCGGTGTAGTCGACGGTCGGCGCCTTCTCCCGCGGCCGCCGTTGCTTCCTGCGCTTCGCCATCGCAGCCGAGTTTGACACCACCGGAGTGGGGTTAATGTCGGATACGTGGAGCCGCTCGCCTACATCGGCGTCCCGATCGACTCGGTCAACCGCCGCGACGGCGGCTGTGAGCGAAGCCCCGCCGTCCTGCGCGAGCTCGGCCTTCCAGCAGCACTCGGCGGCGCGGATGGCGGCGATCTCGAAGTCCGGATCCGCGGCGAGGAGCGCGACCCCGCCACCGGGGTCCTCGCCGGCCCCGACGTCCTCAGCGCCACGGCAACGATTCGCGGCGCCGTCGCCGAGCTGCTCGGAGACGGCGCCCGGCCCTTTCTCGCCGGCGGCTGCTGCGCGGCCCTCCCCGGGGCGCTGGCCGGAGCGCGCGACGCCCTCGGCACGATCGGCCTGGTGCACTTCGACGGCCACGCCGACCTCTACGACGGCGAGACCTCCGCGACCGGCGAGGCGGCCGACATGCCGGTCTCGGTCGCGCTCGGCCTTGGTCCCGCGGGCTGGGTGGAGGTGGCGGGCGGCGCCTCGGTCGTACCAGCGCGCACGGCGCTGGTCGGCTTCCGCGACCAGGCGGAGTCGGTCGGGTACGGGATGCGCCAGCCCGAGACGCTCGACCCACCTCCCCTGCTGTTCCCCGCCGCGGAGCTGCGAGCACGAAGTTTCAATGTGGTGGGGAGGGATCTGCCGAACCTGGTCGGCGCTCCCTTCTGGCTCCACTTCGACGTCGACGTGCTCGACGAGCGGGTCTTCCCAGCCACCGACTACCTGATGCCAGGGGGCCTTGGCTGGGGCGAGGCGAAGGAAGTGCTCGACCCTCTGCTCGCCTCATCGCACCTGATCGGCGCCTCAGTGGGTTGCTACAACCCCGGAAAGGACACCGGCCTGAACTGCGGGCGCGGCCTCGTCGCGGCCTTCGCCTAAACCCTCCTCTGCGCTCCATATGGCCAGAGCACCGTTTCGGTCCGGGTGCAGTTCTGCGGGCGCGTGATTTGGACATCCAGTGATTTGCAGTAATAAACAGTTTGGTTTGGGAGAGCTTTAGGAAACTGGACTGTAAGTAAACAGTTTATCTTGACTTATCTCGAGTGGGTGGCGATTCTGTCGAGACCAAGGGTTGGAGGCTGGCAGGGGGTAATGCACCCCGGCCTCCATCCCAATCTCCCTTCGAAATCCCGTAGGGGTCTCGTGGGAACACTCAGAAAGGGAAAGAAATGATCAAGCGAATCACTGTGCTTGCGATGGCTGCTGGTGTCGTGGCGGCGTTCGCGCTACCGACCTCGGCCTCCGCTAGTTGGAAGCACCACAACACGCCGGTCGTAACCGACGTCCAAATCGGGATAACAGGGAACGCAAGGTTTCAAGGTGGGCTCGGTGGAATCGAATGCCAAGTCACAGCCCGCATTAAAAACTTTACCGGGCAAACAACAGGCATCATCGAAACCTTCGCGCCTCACCCGACCAGCGATACAGCCAACTGCAAAGGCCTCGGCGGCCTGGCTTTCTGCCAAATGCACAACGTGACGCCGCAAGCACCCAACTGGGTCGGTCACACAGCCTCAGCGACGACGGTAACCGTCACAACGACCGAAATCGCAGGCGACGCGACAGGCGGCTTCTGCCCCATCAAACGGATTGTCCTCACAGGGACCACTGCCACGATCACCCCCAACCAACCGAACACAGTTTCAAGTGGAACCTTCAGTGGCACCCTGGAAGCCGACCTCACGACAAACAGTGGCGCGGTCGACAAAGAAACGGTGCAATTCAGCGGCTCCGGAGTCATCGAGTCGCCGAACGCGAACACATACTCAATCTGACGGCACAACGAGGAGGGTTCGCTCCAGTGGGCGACCCTGAAAGGAGCCGGGGCGCCAGTCGCGCCCCGGCTCCCCTGCACGCGAGCATCCCAACGTGGTCGCCGCGCTCAGGCCAGCGCCTCGATCGTCGCCGCCAGCTCGAAGTCGTTCGCGGTCAGCCCGCCCTCGGAGTGGGTGGAGAGGCTCACCGTCACCTTCGACCAGGAGACCTCCAGGTCGGGGTGGTGGTTCATCTCCTCCGCCGGCTCGACCAGGCTGTTGACGAACTTCACCGAGCCGACGAAGTCGCCGCGCTCGAACTGCTTGACGATCGCGTCGCCGCGACGCTCCCAGCCGGGGAGGTCGGCGAGCCGGGACTCGACCTCTGAATCGCTCAGCAGCGCCATCGCCCTTATGCTGCCAGGCGCACCGAGGACGCGCAATGGCACCGACCGAACCGACTCTCTGGCAGCTCCCCGTCTCGCACTACAGCGAGAAGGTCCGCTGGGCACTCGCCCACAAGGGCGTCAAGCACCGGCGCCGCTCGCCGCTGCCCGGGTCCCACATGGTCGTCGCCCTGGCGCTCACCCGCGGCAGGGAAAACACCTTCCCGATCCTGCAGATGGACGGCCGCACGATCGGCGACTCGACCGCTGTCATCGCCGCGCTCGAGCAGCGCTTCCCCGACCCGCCGCTCTACCCCGCCGACCCCGAGCAGCGCCGCCGCGCGCTCGAGCTGGAGGAGTTCTTCGACGAGGAGCTGGGGCCGTACGCGCGCCTGCTGCCCTTCCACGAGCTCGCCAAGGAGCCGGCGATCTTCGCCGAGGTCGCCGCCGAGACCGTCCCGGCGCCGCTGGCGAAGGCGAAGCCGCTGCTCGGGCTCTACGCGCGCACCTACACCAGCCTGCGCTTCGGGGTCAGGGACAAGGCCGCCGCCCAGACCGCCCGCGAGAAGATCGTCGCCGCGATGGACCGCCTCGACGCGGAGCTGGCCGCGAGCGAGGGCGACTACCTGGTCGGCGAGAGCTTCGGCGTCGCCGACCTCACCGCGGCCTCGCTTTTCTACCCGGTGGTCGGCCCGGAGGGCGGGCCGCTGCGGGCCGACGCACCGGTGCCCCCGGCCTTCGAGCGCTTCCGCGACGGCCTCCGCGATCGCCCCGGCTTCGCCTGGGTCGAGGAGATGTACCGCCGCCACCGGCGCCAGGCCGGGAACGCCGCCGCGGCCGCCGCGGGTCGCTCGTAGAAGTTGCAAAGAATTTGCTTTGTGCAGACAACAGGTTGCATCTATTTCCCTAGGCTGTCAGCATGCAACGCATGGCTTGGACCGACGAGCGGCTGGAGGAGCGCTTCGACGCGATCGACCGGCGGTTCGACGCGATCGATCAGCGCTTCGAAGAGGTGGATCGGCGCTTCGAACAGGTCGACCGCCGGTTTGACCGCGTCGAAAACGAGATCCTCGAGCTGCGACGGGAGATGCGAGCGGGGTTCGCTGAGATTCAGGCCCTGCTGAACAAAGCCGGCGCCGGCATCATCGTCAGCCTCATGGGCATCGTCCTCGCCATCCTTCTCCAGAGCACCTGAACGGGCACCCGGATCCCCACTCAGCCCCCGATCGGCGCCCTCGGGTTGGCGCCCCAGAAGACGAAGGTGCCGAGCATGCCGATGATGTGGACGAGGATGATGTTGACCACCATCGACTGCGCGGTCGCGGTGCCGACCCCGACCGGCCCGCCCGACGCCGTGTACCCGTAATAGCAGCCGACCAGCACGATCACGGTCGACATCACCATCCCCTTGGTGAGGCTGAATAAGAGGTCCAAGGGGTTCTGGTACATCCAGAAGATCAATAAGTAGCCGCCGGAGGAGACGTCGCCGACCTGCTGGATCACCGCGAAGTAGCTGGCGAAGTAGGCGACGCCGATCGCGACCAGGTAAAGGAAGGGGATCGCGATCCAGGCGCCGAGCAGCCGCGTCGCGGCGAGGAAGGTGACCGGCTGGATCCCCATCACCTCCAGCGCGTCGATCTCGTCGGAGATCCGCATCGCCCCCAGCTCGGCGACGATCCCGGTCCCGACCTTGGCGGCGAGGATGTAGCCGAAGGCGTAGGGCACGCCCTCGCGCAGGTCGCAGTAGGCCGAGAAGAGGCCGGCCAGTGAGGGGGCGCCGATCGAGCGGTTGAAGTAGGCGCCCTGGATCCCGCACTGGAGGCCGAGGATGAAGACGAAGGCCCAGATGATCACGGCGGAGCCGAAGATCAGGATCCCCGCCTGGCGCAGCCCCTCGCCGAAGAAGCGGAAGACGCGACCGGTGAGCACGAGGCCGGCGACGCGGGAGCCGAAGCGGGCGATCTCCCCGAAGGAGTCGAGCCACCCGCGCGGGACGTCGAGCCAGCCGATCACCGGATCGCCTGCAGCTCGGGGTTGGTCGCGAAGATGATCGAAGTCACCACGAACTGGAAGAAGAAGACGGCGACGAGCGTGATCACGACGGCCTGGTTGACCGCCCTCCCCACCCCGGCGGCGCCGCCCGACGCCGACATCCCCTTGTAAGAGCAGACGACGGCGATGATCGCCCCGAAGGCGGTGCACATCAGCACCGAGGAGAGCACGTCGAGGGTCGTGGCGTTGGTGAAGAGCGTGGCGAAGAAGCCGCCGAGCGACTGGTTGTAGAGGAGCTCGGCGGCGATCCCGGCGGAGAGCCCGAAGAGGATCGCGAAGATGTCGAGCAGGCCGGTGACGACGACAAGCGCCAGGAAGCGCGGCACCACCAGGTTCTTGACCGGGTCCACCCCGAGCACCTGCAGCGCGTCGAGCTCCTCGCGGATCTTCCGCGCTCCGAGGTCGGCGGTGATCGCGGTGCCGGCGACGCCGGCGACGACCACGGCCGTGACCAGCGGCCCGATCCAGCGCACCGCGGTCAGCACGAAGAACCCGCCCAGCCGGTCGAGCGCGCCGAACAGCGAGAGCACCCCCGCTGCCTGCAGGCCCGGCGCGCCGAGGTTGAGCGCGAAGGTCGAGACCAGCAACGGGAACCACGACAGCTTCAGCACGAAGAGGAACTGCCAGACCAGCTCGTCGCCGTAGGGATAGGGCGGCCGGACCGCGGAGACGATCGTCCTCAGGGTGAGGATCGTCATGTTCCCCACCTCGGTGAAGAGGTCGCCGACGGCGCCGAGCCTCTGTCTTACGCCCGCGCCCGCCACCAGCCCATCGCCCTGCCGAGCGGGCCGTTGCCGCGGGCCCGCACCTCCTCCCGCACCCGCTCCTCCGCCTCCCGCTGCGCCTCGGAGAGCTGGGCGATCAGCGTGTCGCGGGTCTGCTCGAGCTCCTGCACCCCAGCCACATGCGCGACGGCGCGGCGCGGCGCCGTCGGCAGCTCCGCCCGCAGGTGGCGCGTGTAGGTCGCCAGCTCCCCCTCCAGCCGGGCGATCTGCCGCCGCAGCTCCTGCCGCACCTCGATCGCCTCGCTCTCGGTGTCCGGATCGGGGAGGCCGGGCGGCCGCGCCGCGACCTCCCCCCCAACATCTCCGGAAATGCCGGCGCAGGCCATCGCCACGATCGCCAGGTCACGGGGGCCGAGGCCCGCCTCGCTGGCGCGGCGCAGCGCGTCGGCGGCGATCTCCTCCAGCTCGGGCGCCGGCTCGACGCCGTCGGCGACGAAGGTCCCCTGTCCCTGGCGACTGACCACGAGGCCGTCAGCCTCCAGGCCCTCGTAGACCGCACGCACGGTGTTGAGGTTGACGCCCGCCCACCCGGCGAGGCGGCGGAAGCTGGGCAGGCGCTCGCCGCTGGCCAGCTGACCGGTGGCGATCAGCGCCCGCAGGCGCCACTGCAACTGCAGCCCGACCGGGACCTCGTCGCTGGGATCGATCGCGAAGGGGTTGGGCTCGACGGGCGCGGCGACGCCATGCTGTGCCATCAAACAGCACAGTACCTCGATCGACTGTTCTAGTCAACCAGCACAGTCAGGGTCCGCGCTTGCCGCAGCGCGGGTACCCTGCGCTGCTTCCCGCAGCCGCCGCGGGGAGACGGTGCCGCAGAGACTGCCGCTCCAGCGGCCCCGCGCACGCTCGAGGAAGAGGCCGAGGCGGGCGCCGGTGCGCTCCGGCAGCCCACAAGCCGCGCCGCCGCGGTTGCCGTGGACCGCAAGGCTGGAGCCCCGCTCGATCTGCCTCGCACCGCGGAAGACCCGCAGGACCCGGTAGCGGTAGACGGCCTGTCCGGCCCCCCGCGGCTCGACCGCGAGCAGGCGGCCGACGATCGCCGCGTCGGAGCGAGCCAGCGATTCGGCCGGGGTCGAGCGCAGGCAGGAGCAAGCGAGCGCGCCGCCGGCATCGACCAGGCCCAGCAGCGCGACAGCCACCACCGCGATTGCGATGCGCCCCCCGCGCACCGCCCTACCTTACCTACGGAGTGAGGACGATCTTCAGCGCCTCGCGGCGGTCGTAGATCTCGTAGGCCTCGGGGGCCTGGTCCAGCGGCATGTGGTGGGTGACCAGCGGCGAGGGATCGAGCCTGCCGGCCTCGATCAGGGCCAGCACCCGGTCGACGTGGGCGATCACGTTGGCGAGGCCGAGGCGCAGATCGAGCCCCTTCAGCCAGGCCAGCCCGAGCGGCACCTCGCCCTTGCCGGCGTAGGCGCCGATCCCCGAGACCGTGCCGGCGTCGCGGGCGAGGCTGATCGCCAGCGCCAGCGGCCCCGGGTCGCCGACCGCGTCGACGGCGACGTCGACGCCGAGCCCTGCGGTCGCGGCCCGCACCGCCTTCTTCGGCTCCGCCTCTTCGAGGTGCAGCGGGGTCGCCCCGAACGAGGCGGCCATCTCGAGCCGGTCCGACACCGTGTCGACGGCGAAGACCTCGACCGCGCCACCGGCCAGCGCCGCCTGCACGGCGCAGAGGCCGACCGGGCCCAGCCCCAGCACCGCGACCGTGTCCCCCGAGCGCATCCCGGCGTGGGTGACGGCGTGGTAGCCGGTCCCCATCACGTCGCCGGCGAAGAGGGCGACGTCGTCCGACATCCCCTCCGGCACCCGTCGCAGGGTCAGGTTCGCCCGCGGCACCAGCAGCTGCTCGGCCTGCGCCCCCTGCAGGTCGCCGAGGTGGGCGCCGTGGCCGAAGGTCTGCCCGTTGCGGCAGCGGTGGTAGTCGCCGCGCAGGCAGGAGGAGCAGGTCGCGCAGGCGGTGTGGAAGGTGCCGAGCACGCGGTCGCCGATCGCGACCCGCTCGACATCGTCGCCCGCCGCGAGCACGGTGCCGACGAACTCATGCCCGATCGTGAACCCGGGCTCGACCGGGACCCGCCCGTGGTAGATGTGCAGGTCCGACCCACAGATCCCACTCGCCTCGACCCGAACAACAGCATCGTCCCCAGCGCGAACCTCCGGATCCGCCTTCTCCTCGATCCGAACTTCCCCTGGAGCTACAAACGTGACAGCACGCACGGCCTCACCGTATACCGGGCGCCTAAGCGCTGACGCCAGCGACCTGGAAGCGGCTTTCGCCCTCGGGGCTGGCGGTCTCGGCGATCCGCGCCTCGAGCGCCAGCTCCTTCTCGAAGTCCGCCGCCTCGCCGTGCGCGAAGGAGACGTCCTTGCCTTCGAGCAGCTCGATGAAGATCTCGACGAAGCGGCCGTCGAGCTGCTTGCCGGCGACCCGGCGCAGCTCGAGGATCGCGTCCTGGCTCGACATCGGGGTGCGGTAGGAGTCGCGAGCGGTCATCACGTCGTAGGTGTCGGCGACCGAGATGATCCGGGCCAGCTCCGGGATGTCGTCCCCGGCGAGACCGCGCGGATAGCCTTTGCCGTCGATCCGCTCGTGGTGAGCGAGGATGATCTCGGCGACCGGGCCGTAGCCGTCAAGCGAGGAGACGACGCGGGCGCCCTGCTGCGGGTGGCGCCGGATCAGCATCCAGTCCTCGTCGGTGAGCGGCACGTTGGCCTTGAGGATGCGGTCGGGGAGGATGAACTTGCCGATGTCGTGCAGCAGGGCGGCGATGTGGACCAGCTCCTCCTCGCGGCGCGAGAAGCCCGCCTTCTGGGCGATCGCCCGCGAGTAGCGGGCCACCGCGGCCGAGTGGCGGGCGGTCATCTGGTCTCGCAGGTCGAGCGTGCGCAGCATCGCGCTCAACATCCCGACCTGGAAGCTCGCCAGCTGCTTGCTGCGCAGCTCCAGCTCCTCGGCCCGCTGCTGGGAGACGAGGAGGGCGCCGAGCAGGTACTGGAAGGTGACGAGGACGACGCCGAATAGCGCGACTCCGGCGAGGCCGACGCTCACGTAGAGGTAGGCGATGCCGCAGGCCATCAGCGCCGCCGCGAGCTCGGACGGCAGCAGCGGGATCAGCGCCGTGCGGACCTTGAGGAAGAAGGAGCTGCGGTCCAGGTAGCACGAGTAGGAGGCGATCATCGTGAAGTTGATCGCGAGCGCCAGCAGGAAGACGGCGAAGATCAGCCCGTAGAAGGCCGGCTCGGAATCGGAGATGCCGCGGGTGACGGCAGTGTGGAAGGCGATCCCGGTGGCGAGCGGGAAGGTCGCGTAGGTGAGCAGGTTGTTGAGCAGGTAGTGCCACTCGTCGCGCCAGCGCAGCCAACCGGCGAGGATCGTCATCACGCCGATCACCGCCGCGGGAGTACCGCCGAGGAAGACCATCGCGAGGACGAGGGCGAGGAAGCTGCCGGAGATCTTCACCTTCGAGGTGGTGCTGATCGCGGTCAAGTCGCTGAAGACCGAGAAGCCGAGCAGGATCGCGAACAACGCCATGTCCCAGTCGGCTTCCGGCGCGCGCCAGACGGCGATGCCGGCGACCAGCGCCAGACCGGCGATCTGCGCGCCGATGGCTACCTTGGTGGGGCGGTTGTCGCTCATGGTTCGACTGGGTGGCCGAGGCCGCGTCCCTGGCTAGGGAGATTCCGCGGTTAACGGTCGTTCCCTTTTGCCGGTGCTTCGCCCTCGCTACTTGCGCTACTTGCGGCAATCGACGCTACCGCAAAGCCGTGCCCGTTCAAACGGCCTTGGCCATATGACCAGTCTTGTGCAAAGCGGTTGAGCCCGGCGACGGAGGGGCATAGGTTTCGCCCACGAAAAAAGACAGGAGAGCCCAGGGGGCTCATCCTGTCTTGAAGACTGGTGCGAGCAGCCACCTGCTCGCGATTAAGAAGATCTAGTGACGGTAACCCATGTCTCGTGCCCCTTCCTTAGTCGTTGAAGCCCGCAACATTGTGCGCTGCATCCTGAAAGTTCCAAATTGCCTGTCAACTTTGTAGCACAGCTTGGCGGAAACTTGTGCATCTGCAGGAAATCTTGTGCATAAATGCAGTAGTACGCCCATCTAACTAATGCGTAGGCGACGCCTGATCGACCCCCTCCGACGGCCCCTTTTCAGGCGGCTGGCGGCGACCTACACGGTCAACGAGCTGGGCGACTGGATGGGGATCGTGGCCCTCTCGGTGCTGGTCTTCGAGCGCACCGACAGCGCCCTCGCGACCGCGGCGCTCTTCCTCGGGACGCGTTTCCTGCCCGCCCTGCTGGCCCCGATCCTGGTCACGCGGGCCGAGCGCCCGCCGCCGCGCTACGCGCTGCCCCTGATCTACTGCGGCGAGGCGGCGGCCTTCGGGACCCTCGCCCTGCTGGCCGGGACGGACAACTTCTCCCTGCCGGCGGTGATCGCGGTCGCGACGCTCGACGGCGCCCTCGCCCTCGCCGGCCGGGCGCTGACCCGGGCGGTGGTCGCCGCGGAGCTGGAGCCGGCGGGCGAGCTGCGCGCCGGCAACGCCCTGCTCAACGTCGCCTTCACCGGCGGCGCCGCACTCGGGCCCGGGCTCGCCGGCCTGATCGTCGCCGGCTTCGGCGTGCAGACGGCGCTCCTGCTGGACGCCGTCTCCTTCTACGTGATCGCCTGGATCCTGCTGACCGCGGGGCCGATGCCGCAGGCGGAGCCCGAAGCGGGCCGCATGCGCGACCGCGTCCGCGCCGGCGTCGCCTACATCCGCGAGAAGGTCGTCCTGCGCCGGCTGCTGCTCGCGCAGGGCGCCGCCTTCGTCTTCTTCGCCGCGGTGATCCCGGTCGAGGTCGTCTACGCGAAGGAGACCCTCGGCGCCGGCGACTCCGGCTACGGGCTGATGCTGGCCAGCTGGGGAGTCGGGATGGTCCTCGGCAGCCTCGTCTTCGCCGCCGTGCGCCGGGCCTCGCTGGCGCTGCTGCTCTTCTTCAGCACGATCGCGGTCGGCGCCGGGTACCTCGGCATGGCCGCCGCGCCGACGCTGGCGGCGGCCTGCGCGGCCTCCGTGCTCGGCGGCACCGGCAACGGGGTGCAGTGGGTCTCGACGATCAGCGCCGTGCAGGAGATGACCGCGCCCGGGATGCAGGCCCGGGTGATGAGCGTGCTCGAGTCGATCGGGGCCGCGATGCCGGGCCTGGGCTTCGTGCTCGGCGGGGTCGTGGCCGCGGTCCTCAGCCCCCGTACCGCCTTCCTGGTCGCAGGCCTGGGGGTGCTCGGAATCGTCGTCGTGGTGGCGCCGATTCTTGGCTCCAAATGGCCTGAACGCGTTGCAACGTCTGGTTCATATCCGCTTGACGCCGATAATGACGTTGTGCTGGAGTTGATTCCAGGGAGCAGGCCTGTCCAGTCCGACTCGGAGGTATTGCCTTGAGCAGATTGCGTGGATTTGCAGCGGTTCTCGGATTTGCAGCGGTCCTAAGTACTGGATTGGTTGCCTGCGGGAGCGACGACTCTTCAGACTCCGCCGGTGGCAGCTCCGGCGAGGACTCATCGGTGACGATCGCCCAGGCCTCGCAGCCTGACTTCCTCGATCCCGCCCTCTCCTACACGATCCACGGCTGGGAACCGATGTGGACCGTCTACACCCCGCTGGTCACTTACAAGCGCGAGGACGGCAAAGCCGGCTCCGAACAGATGCCGGGCCTCGCCGAGGACCTGCCCGAGGTCAGCGCCGACGGCAAGACCTACACGCTCACCCTGCGCGACGGACTCGAATACTCCGACGGCACGCCGGTCAAAGCAAGCGACTTCGAGCACACGATCAAGCGCGTGCTGAACATGGAGTCTCCCGGCGCCCCCTATTACGAGGTGATCGAGGGAGCCGACAAATACCTCGCCGACGGCAATGCCGACGCCGACATCTCCGGCATCGAAGCCGACGACAAAACCGGCGAGATCACGATCAAGCTGGTCGAGCCGGAAGCCGCCTTCAGCTTTGCGCTGTCGATGAACTTCGCCGGCCTCGTCCCCGGCGACACGCCCTTCGAGAACATGAGCAAAGACCCGCCCCCGGGCGTCGGTCCCTACATGTTCACGAAATCGGTGCCGAACCAGGAATTCGTGCTCGCGCGGAACCCGAAATTCACCGCGGACACGGTCCCCGGCGTCTCCGAGGCGATCCTCGACGAAGTCAAGACCGAGATCGTCAAAAGCGTCCCCAAACAGACGCAGGACGTGATCGACAACAAACTCGACTTCATGCAGGAACCGGTCGCGCCCGACTTCATCTCGGAGATCCTCGAACGGTTCGGCCCGGAAGGCAGCGAGGAGCAGCGCTACAAGGAGTTCACCACCCTCTCGACCTACTACTTCTTCCTCAACACGAGGATCCCGCCGTTCGACGACCCGAAGGTCCGCGAAGCGGTCAACTTCGGCGTCGACAAACCGGCGCTCGCCCGCCTCTTCGGCGGCACGCTGGAAACCGGCTGCTCGTTCCTCCCGCCGGAGATGCCCGGCTACAGCGAAGAGCTCGACGGCGAGGGCTGCCCGTGGGGCGACCCGAGCCAGCCGCCCGACCTGGAGAAGGCGAAACAGCTGATCAAAGAAGCGGGCGCCGAGGGGGCCGAGGTGACGGTCTGGGGCGACGACATCGACCCGACCGCCAAAGTCACCCAGGCCTACGCCGACCAGCTGAACCAGATGGGCCTCGACGCGACGCCGAAAATCCTCGACGGCAGCGTCTACTTCCAGACGATCGGCAACGAGGACACCGAAGCCCAGACCGGCTTCCTCAACTGGTTCGGAGACTTCCCGCACCCGGCGAACTTCTTCTTCCTCGTCGACGGGGAGTCGATCCAGCCGACCAACAACCAGAACATGAGCAACGTCGACGACCCGAAAATCAACAAAGAACTGAAAGCGCTGGGCGAAGAGCCGGACCTCACCCAGGTCACCGATCGCTGGGAAGCGCTCAACGAGTACCTGGTCGGCAAGGCCTACCTCGTCCCCTACGGCTACCGCAAGCTGAGCACCTTCATGTCGGAGCGGATGAACTTCGAGGACTGCACGCCGATCAACCCGATCATCTACAACGACTACTCGCAGTGGTGCCTGAAGGACGAATAGCCCCCCGGGCTCGCTGATTTTCGGCCGTCCCGCCCCGCCCCCCGGTTTGCCGGGGGGCGGGAGCGGATAATCACCCGTGGTGCCTTCACACGGGGAAGAGGCAGGAGCGTCCGGGACCGAGTTCTCGCTCGACGCCCCCGAGGAGCTGAGCCACGACCCGGCCGAGCGGCCGGGGCTCGGGCCATGGCGGCTGACGCTGCGCCGCCTGCGCCGCGACAAGATCGCGATCGTCGCCGGCGCCGTCTTCGTGCTGGTGGTCGCCGCCTGCCTGGCGGCGCCGCTCTGGGCCGACCACGTGGCGCACACGACGCCGGAGGAGAACCACCTCTCCGACCAGGTCGTGATCGACGGCGAGAAGACCGACGTCGTCGACCTGCGCGGCAAACCGATCGGGCCGACCTGGGGCGGGGAGTTCTTCCTCGGCGCCGACAGCAACGGGCGCGACATCATGGTGCGGCTGCTCTACGGCGGCCGCAACTCGCTGGTGATCGGGATCGCCGGCGCGCTCGGGACGATCGTGATCGGGCTCGTCCTCGGGCTCCTCGCCGGCTACTACCGCGGGCGCACCGACAGCGTGCTGCGCTGGGCCATGGACGTGATCTGGGCCTTCCCCGTCGTCCTGCTCGGCGTCGCCCTCGGCACCGCGCTCGCCCTCGGCGGGTTGTCGATCGGCCCGATCACGATCGCGGGCGACTCGCTCGCGATCCCGACCCTGATCATCGCGGTGATCTACATCCCCTACCTGGCCCGGCCCGTGCGCGGCCAGGCGCTGGCGCTGCGCGAGCGCGAATTCGTCGAGGCGGCGCGCGCGCAGGGGATGGGCTCGCTGCGGATCGTCTTCTCCGAGATCCTGCCCAACGTCGGCTCGACCCTGGTCGTCTTCCTGCCCCTGCTCGTCGCCAACGCGATCCTGCTCGAGGCCTCGCTCTCCTTCCTCGGCGCCGGCGTCCAGCCCCCCAACGCCTCCTGGGGGACGATGATCTCCGAAGGCGTCGACCGGATCGTCACCGCCCCCCACCTGACGATCGTGCCGGGGGCGATGCTGGTCCTCGCGGTGCTCTCGCTCAACGTCTTCGGCGAGGGCGTCCGCGACGCGCTCGACCCGCGGGCGAAGGTGAGGATCGAGCACTGATGGGATCGAGCATGTCTCGCTTCATCGTCCGCCGGCTGCTCTCGATGCTGCTGGTCCTGTTCGCCGTCTCGGTGATCGTCTTCCTCGTCTTCAACGTGATCCCGAACGGGGACCCGGCGGTGCGGATGGCGGGCAAGATCCCGACCGAGACCCAGGTGGAAGCGATCCGCGAGGAGTGGGGCTTCGACGAACCGCTCTACGTCCAGTACGCGACGATGATGAAGAAGCTCTTCACCGGCGAAACGATCTCCTACAGCAACCAGCAGAACGTCAACGAACAGATCTGGAACGGGCTGCCGCGGACGCTCTCACTGGCGGTCGGCGCCGCGCTCATCTGGATGGCGTTCGCGATCGCCCTCGGCCTCTACAGCGCCCTGCGCGCGGGGCGCCTCTCCGACCGCTTCCTCAACGTGCTGGCCCTGATCGGGATCTCGATGCCGGTCTTCTGGCTCGGGGCGCTGATGAACTACTACCTCGGCTACAAGCTCGGGCTCTTCCCCAACGGCGGCTACGTCCCGCTGACCGAAGACCCGCTCGACTGGTTCTGGCACCTGGTGATGCCCTGGACGGCGCTCTCGGTCCTCTTCATCGGCTTCTACTCGCGGGTGCTGCGTGCCGACGTGCTGGAAACGATGGGTGAGGACTACGTCCGCACCGCCCGCGCCAAGGGGCTCTCCGAGCGGCGGGTGCTGCTCAAGCACGTGCTGCGCAACTCGCTGATCCCGATCATCACCCTCTGGGGGCTCGACTTCGGCGCCGTGATCGGCGGCGCCGCGATCCTCACCGAGACGGTCTTCGACCTCGACGGCGTCGGTCAGTACGCGGCGGAAAGCATCGACCAGCTCGACCTGCCGCCGATCATGGCCGTGACCATGTTCGGCGCCTTCTTCATCGTCATCTTCAACACCGTGGTCGACCTCGCCTACGCGGCGCTCGACCCGCGGATCCGGCTCGAAGACGAGGGGTCGCGATGAGCGCCCCCGCGCCGCTGCTCGACGTCCGCGACCTCGCGGTCTCCTTCACCACCGAAGAGGGGTCGGTGCAGGCCGCCGACGGGGTCAGCTTCGAGCTGCGGGCCGGCGAAGTCCTGGCGGTGGTCGGCGAGTCGGGCAGCGGCAAGTCGGTGACCGCCGCGACCCTGATGGGGCTGACCCGCGGGCCCAACGCGACGATCTCCGGCACCGCCACGTTCGAGGGCACGGAGCTGATCGCCGCCGGCGACGAGGAGCTGCGGCGCCTGCGCGGCAACCGGATGGCGATGGTCTTCCAGGACCCGCTCAGCTCCCTCGACCCCGTCTACCGGGTGGCCGACCAGATCGTCGAGCAGATCCAGGCTCACCGGGACGTCGGCAAGGAGGAGGCGCGGGAGCGGGCGATCTCGCTGCTCGACGCGGTCGGCATCCCCGACGCCGCCGGGCGCGCCGACTCCTACCCGCACGAGTTCTCGGGGGGGATGCGGCAGCGGGTGATGATCGCGATGGCGCTCTCGCTCGACCCGGCGCTGCTGATCGCCGACGAGCCGACGACCGCGCTCGACGTGACGATCCAGGCCCAGATCATCGAGCTGCTGCGGGAGCTGAACCGCAGCCGCGACCTCGCTGTCCTCCTGATCACCCACGACATCGGCGTGGTCGCCGAAATCGCCGATCGCGTCGCGGTGATGTACGCGGGGCGGATCGTCGAGTACGGGACCGCCGAGGAGATCTTCTACGACCCCCAGCACCCCTACACCTGGGGCCTGCTCGGCTCGCTGACCCGGATCGACCGCCCGCGCCCAAAGCGCCTGCCGCAGATCCCGGGGATGCCGCCCTCGCTGATCTCGCCGCCCCACGGCTGCCACTTCCGGCCCCGCTGCCCGCACGCCTTCGACCGCTGCGCCGAGGTCCCGGCCCTCGAGGCGCGTCTGCCCGACGCCCCGGCGCACCTCGACCGCTGCTGGCTCGAGCCCGAGCGCAAGCGCGAGCTGCAGAGCACCAGCCCGCTGCGAGGGGGGTCGAAATGACGGCGACGGGGGAGCGGCTGCTCGAGGTCCGTGACCTGGTCAAGCACTTCCCGATCAAGTCGGGAGTGCTGTTCAGCCGTGAGGTCGACCGGGTGCGGGCTGTCGACGGCGTCGACCTCGACGTCGCCGCCGGCGAGACCCTGGGCCTGGTCGGCGAGTCGGGATCAGGCAAGTCGACCCTGGGCCGGACGATCCTGCAGCTGATCGAGCCGACCTCGGGCTCGGTCCGGTTCGGGGGACGCGAGCTGGTCGGCCTGCGCCAGCGGGAGCTGCGGCCGCTGCGGCCGGAGATGCAGATGATCTTCCAGGACCCGCACGCCTCGCTGAACCCGCGCAAGCGAGTCGGGCAGATCGTCGGCAGCCCGCTGAAGCTGAACGGGATCGCCTCCGGTGCCGAGCTGAGGCGGCAGGTGGAAGGGCTGCTCGACCGGGTCGGCCTCTCTCCCGAGCACTACGAACGCTTCCCGCACGAGTTCTCCGGCGGCCAGCGGCAGCGGATCGGGATCGCGCGGGCGATCGCGCTGAAGCCGAAGCTGATCGTCGCCGACGAGCCGGTCTCGGCGCTCGACGTCTCGATCCAGGCGCAGATCGTCAACCTGCTAGATGACCTCCAGGACGAGCTCGGGCTCGCCTACCTCTTCATCGCCCACGACATCGGCGTCGTCCGCCACATCTCCGACCGGATCGCGGTCATGCACGACGGCAAGATCGTCGAGCAGGGCGACGCCGACCAGGTCTGCGAGCGGCCTCGCGACGAGTACACGAAGAAGCTGCTGTCCGCGGTGCCGATCCCGGACCCGCGCGAGGCGCGGCAGCGGTTGGCGGGCCGCGGGTAAGGGGCATCCCCGGCGGACGGATTGGAGTGTCCGCCGGGGAT